>JANWYI010000100.1 GCA_025055255.1 Anaerolineae bacterium
CGAAGAGAGGACAAGGGATAGGGGTCTGGCAACCGCAGCGACCGTTGAGAGTGTTGAAAAAAACAAAGATACTACGCTGTAGGCTCGACAATCAGGTCGTGCAGGGCGCGGACTGCCTCGTTTGCCTCATCAGCGCGCACCACGAGCGAGATGCTGTACTCGCTTGAGCCCTGTGCGATGACCAGAATGTTGATCGAGCGCGCCGCCAATGCTCCCGTCACGCGCGCGGCTACGCCCGGCGTGCCGCGCATACCGGCGCCGACCGCCGTGACAATCACAATATCTTCACGCGCCCAGACGCGATCTACATCGCGGCGCTCCAGCTCTGTGCGCAGCTCCTTGCGCACGGCGTCCAGCACTTGCGCAGTGCGCGCGCTCGGCACGATGAAGCAGAAGCTCTGCTCGGAAGAGGACTGCGAGATGAGCAAGATGCTGACGCCAAGACGTGCCACCGCCATGAAAGTGCGCCCTGCCACGCCTGGCACGCCGATCATGCCGCGTCCTTCGACCGAGATCAGGCTGACATCGCGGATGAGCGTGACCGCCTTGACAGCGCCCGGCGTGATCTCTGCCTGCGGCTGAATGAGCGTGCCGAGATCGCTCGGATTAAAAGTGTTGCGGACGCGCACAGGCGCTTCGCGGTCAATCATCGGCTGCACGGTCTTGGGATGCAGCACTTTGGCGCCGAAGTAGGCAAGTTCGCCGACCTCGCCGTAGCTCAGCGTGCGGATCACGCGCGCCGTAGGCACGATGCGCGGATCCGTGGTCATAATGCCGTCTACATCAGTGTAAATCCAGAGCTGATCGGTCTCAACGGCGGCGCCGAGGATGGCGGCGCTGAAATCGCTGGCGCCGCGCCCAAGCGTGGTGATGATTCCGTCGCGCGTCGCGCCGATATAACCTGTGACAATCGGCAAGGTGCCGCTCTCAAGGTACGGCACGAGGAACTGTTTGACGCGTTGGCGCGTCTCGTCCATCAGCGGCGCAGCGTCCTGAAAGTTGTCATCAGTGACGATCAGCGTGTTAGCGTCAATGGCAATGGCTGCGTTGCCGAGATCGCGCAGGTGCGCCGCCAGCAGCCGTGCGCTAAAGCGCTCGCCAAAGCTCATGATCAAGTCCATGCCGCGCGGCGTGACCTCGCGCAGCACGGCGATGCTGTGACACAAGGCGCTTAAAGTGTCCAGCATAGTGTCCAGTTCGTCAAAGAGCGCCTGCTTGATCATCTCATCGCTGACCAGCTGGTCAGCCGTCTCACGATGGCGTTGGCGCAGCGCGGCGACGATGTCATAATGCTTTGATTCGTCGCCTGCAGCGGCGCTGCGCGCTGCTTCCTTAAGTTGATCAGTCACGCCGCTCATGGCAGAGACAACGGTCAGGATGCGGTGCCCTTGCCGCTGATGGTCGAGGATGATGCGCGCGACCTGAGCAATGGCGTCGTGGTTGCCCATTGAGGTGCCGCCGAATTTCATGGTGATCAGGCTCATAGGTCTGCTGGCTTGCCTGTGAAGTGCTTGTGAGATTTACGCAAATGTGCCTCGATTGGATATCAATTTTGGCAGTTTGTCAAGCTGCAGCCGTGTGCAAATGGCGGTGAGGTCTGAGAGCGCGGTCAGGCTGTGCCTGCCAAACAGAAAGCGGGACGTTAAGCACGTCCCGCCTCTGCTGAACAGCGCAGGTCGAGCGCTCAGCTGACAATCGGCAAGTCTGACAGGCGCACGTCATTGAGCGTGAAGAAGCGCACTGCGACCCAGCCGAAAGTGCCGTTAAAGTTGATCAGAATCCAGTTGTTGTCGGCGCTGCGACCGTAGACAGCGACTCTAGCGCGCCACGGTATACGCCCAAGCCGCGGCGCAGTGGTGCTCGGCGCTGAGCGGAAGTTGACTGTGAAGCGCGCTGTGGCTGAGCCTAGCGGCACGCTCGGCACCACGGCGCCCGTCACTTGCTGGCTGCGATCAATGCGCGTCGGCTCAAACATCAGACCGTTGATGGGCATGTCCATATCTTCGGCGCGCACCCAGACCAGATTCTCGCCGCCGACGTACAGCGCGATCCAGTTGCCGTCAATGGTGCGGTAGATGCCCGTGAACTCGCGCCCAGCAGGCAGCTTGATGCCAATTGGCGCGCCGTTTGGCGTCCCGTAGAGCGCGGTCTCTGTGCGCGTGAAGCCTTTCACGCCCTGCGGCAGCAGACTGGCGAAGTACTCAGCGCGGCTGATCGGCGCAAAGCACGCTGACTGCACGCGCTTCTCTGCCAGCACGCCCACAGGACGCTGCATGTAGTCTGTGTCTAGGATGCGGAAGATGATCGGATTCTGCGCAGGCATGGCGAGCGCATACGGCAAATTGACCGCGCTTGCTGTCTGCAGCGCATTGACCATGCGCACTGAGTCTTCGCTGTAGAGCAGCGTCCCGCGTCCGTCTAGCACGTCATAGCGCACGCGATCAAAGCCGTTGGCGTCGTTCGTGTAGCCCTGCATGGTGAACTGCACTGAGAAATGACTGCATGTGGCATGGAAATGCTCGATCAACGGCATGACCGCTGCTTGAGTCGGCATGCTCGGCAGCAGCGTCACTGCCAAAGCGACTGCCATTCCCAACAAGACCGTTCTTTTCATATGCTACTCCTCGTCCTCTCGGACTCACTCCCTGCTTTACGATTTATATCGTGCTACTCACGGTCAAGTAGCGACGATTTCATCAAATTCTCATTTTCACGGCTGAATCTCGACCACGACGCCATCTTCAGCCCAAGCATAGAGCGCGCGCGCGTTCGCCGTGCTGATCAAGATGCAGCCGTAGGTCACAGGTCGCCCTAGCGCGTTTTCCCAGATCACCTGCGCGCCGCCGCGCACAG
>JANWYI010000101.1:0-1678 GCA_025055255.1 Anaerolineae bacterium
CTCTCATCAGGGATGTACTCGCGCAGAATTTGCAGGTTATCGCCGTAGTACAGCGTATTTTCGAAGGTCTCGCTCATAGCTACCTTGCCCTAGACCAGAGGCTTCTGATCGCCGCCATTCGGCGCGCGCCGATCCTGCTTGAAAGTGATATTGCTAGGCGGCAAATCAGGCGTTTTGCCGCTCAACAGGTCTTCAATGCTCACGATCTGCAGTCGCCGATAGTGCTTGTCCCAGCCTTGCGAATAGTACGTGCCTGCTTGGACTGCCTCTGCCAACATTTGCGGACTAGGCGGCTCAAGCGTGATGAAAACACCGATAGCAGCTTCCTCGCGTTCGATCACGCCGCGCAAGTCGCGCACGTCGCTCGGCTTGACGGCGCCGCTCTTGACCTGCACGATTACGCGCTTAGGTTTGCCGCTGGTGTCGTCAAAAAAATCTAGTGTGCCGTCAATACCGCGATCTGAACCTTTCTTGCCTTTCTTCTCGCCAAGCGAGGCGCCGAGCGGACGCGCCTTGATCAGCGAGACTGCCCAGTATTGGAACTGATAGCGGTTGTCGCGTGCCAGTTGACGCGCTGAGGCGAGGTCGCGCGGCTCGCCGATGACGCGATAGCGCACGTCTTTGCCGAAACGGTCTTCCAGTCGCCACTTGTTCATGGCAGCGGCGAGGTGCGTGATATCAATGCCGATCCAACGCCTGCCCAGCTGCTGCGCTGCGATGATGGTCGTGCCGCAGCCACAAAACGGATCGAGGACAATGTCGCCGGGACGACTGCCTGTCTGAATGATGCGCTCCAACAATTTGAGTGGCTTTTGAGTTGGGTAGCCGAGACGTTCACGTGCTTGCGAGTTAATAGGCGGGATGTCATCCCATAGATTCTGAAGCTCCGGACCAGTTTCTTCATCAAGATAGTGTTTCAAACGAATGCCGCCACGACTGGTAAAGTACAACAAACCCTGCTCATCGAGCTCCTGCATCCGTGCTAACGGTACACGCCAAAGCGATCTACATCCTTTGTACTCATACTCGTAACCGCCACCGCGCAAGCCTTTGGCTGTGAGAGGTCTATCTGTCCAGCGCCTGCCGTCAGGATCAACACGCCTGAAACGCCTCAAGTACTTTTCGTCGTACTTGCCTGTTGGCGGTCGCCAGAAGTACTGATCTGTTTTCCCGTAGACCAAAATGTAATCAAGAATATTGCCGAGCTTTCGCCGTGCATCGCTGTGGGCGCTTGTGCGCTTCCAAGCAATCTGAGTCAAGAAGTTCTTAGTACCGAAGATCGCGTCAAGCACAATTTTCAAGTAGTGACTGGCTGTCTGATCGCAGTGCAAGTACAGCGTACCCGTTGGCTTCAGCACGCGATGCAACTCCACGAGGCGCACGCCCATCATCACCAAATACGCCATCATCTGGCTGCGCCTGCCGCCTAGCAAGCGGAAAAGCGATGACGCCATGTCTGAGACGCGCTCAGGTGCCTGCGTGGTCAGGGCAATGTACGCCTCTTCAGTTGAGTCAGTCCAGTTCCAAGTGTCCTTAAAGGCAACAACTTGTGCCTCAGCGTGCTTGCCGCTCTCATCACGGAACAGGACGTTGTAGTTTCGATTGCTGTTGAAAGGCGGATCGAGGTAGATCAGGTCTACGCTCTCATCAGGGATGTACTCGCGCAGAATTTGCAGGT
>JANWYI010000101.1:1686-2727 GCA_025055255.1 Anaerolineae bacterium
TCGCCACTTGTTCATGGCAGCGGCGAGGTGCGTGATATCAATGCCGATCCAACGCCTGCCCAGCTGCTGCGCTGCGATGATGGTCGTGCCGCAGCCACAAAACGGATCGAGGACAATGTCGCCGGGACGACTGCTTGCTTGGATAATGCGCTCTAAAAGTTTGAGCGGCTTCTGAGTCGGATAGCCCAGTCGCTCACGCGCCTGCGAGGCAATAGGGCGAATGTCGTCCCAGAAGTTGTCAAGCATACTGCCCAGCACCTCATCAGCGTAGCGCTTGCGACGTGGACGCATTGTCTCACTAAAAACGATCTTGCCTTCGGCGTACAGCTGATCCATAGTTTCCTTCGAGTAGCGCCAGCCGTTTCTAGGTGGCGCAAAGCCCTGCCATGTGTACCTCAGGTTCGGGCGCGGATTCGGGCTTGAAACGTTATCAAGTGTATAGCGGCGTCCGTCAGCATCAACATACTTGTAGAAACGCTCAATGTACGCCTGCTCAGCAGGCATGTACGGATTATAGAAGGCACGTTCTGTCTTGCGATACATCAAGATGATGTCAGTCACATTCGCTGGACGGCGCTTAGCATCACTGTGAGCGGTTGTGCGTTTCCACGCAATTTGTGTCACGAAATTTTCAACGCCGAAAACTGCATCTAGCACAATTTTCAAGTAGTGACTGGCTGTCTGATCGCAGTGCAAGTACAGCGTACCCGTCGGCTTCAGCACGCGATGCAACTCCACGAGGCGCACGCCCATCATCACCAAATACGCCATCATCTGGCTGCGCCTGCCGCCTAGCAAGCGGAAAAGCGATGACGCCATGTCTGAGACGCGCTCAGGCGCCTGCGTGGTCAGGGCAATGTACGCCTCTTCAGTTGAGTCAGTCCAGTTCCAAGTGTCCTTAAAGGCAACAACTTGTGCCTCAGCGTGCTTGCCGCTCTCATTACGGAACAGGACGTTGTAGTTTCGATTGCTGTTGAAAGGCGGATCGAGGTAGATCAGGTCTACGCTCTCATCAGGGATGTACTCGCGCAGAATTTGCAG
>JANWYI010000102.1 GCA_025055255.1 Anaerolineae bacterium
GGCACGAGTGGTGGCTTAGTAGATAAAATTATTCGCGGCACAGGCGGCATGAACACTGATTTTAACGGGCTGGTTGACAATATGATTGCGCGCATCAACCAGCTTTTCGCAGGCGGCAACCAGCCGTCTTTTAGCGACCTTGCCAACACAATCATTGACAATCTGCGCAAAAACACAAGCGGCGGCATATTTAACGATATCGCTAACAGCATCATCAGCAACCTGCGCGGCAGCAAAGGCGTAGGCGAAGGGATATTTAATCAAATTGCCGACGAGATGATCAGAGCAATGGGCGGCGGCTCTGGGGCAGGCGCTGAAGGCAGTGGCGCAGGCACTGGCGGCGGCAGTGGTGGGTCAGGCACTGGTGGCGGCGGAAGCGGCTCAGGAACTGGCAGTGGTGGCGGTGGCTTAGGAGCTGGTAGCGGCAGCGGCGGTGGTGGTTCTGGTGGTGGCGGAGGCGGCAGCAGCACGCCTACTGGCACAGGCTTGAGCGGAATCGGGACAACAGGCGCGCTGAGTGAGGCGCTTGGTCGCCTAGAAAAGATGGATCAGCTGCGCAGTGCCATACGCGACGCCGTAGCCAAGATCAGCGGCATGAGTCCAGCTGAGCTAGGCGCGAGTCTTGGTGGCATTTTAGCAGGCAGAGCAGGCATGGCGATTGGCGGCGCGATAGGCTCAGCCATTGACGCTGCAGCAAACGCAGCACAAGCAGCCAGCAGCGGCGAGGCACTCGATACACTCTAATCAGTGGTATGTTGCCAGAAATCAGCATGTGGCAGCGAGATGGTCTCTCGCTGCCGTGGTTTCAAGCAGGTTGCGCTAACGCCTCGACGATCTCAGCTGCCATTTCGTATTTGCCGAACGGCGGAATGATGTAAGCACCTTGAACCATGCCGCGCAGGTCACGCAATATCTCAGCCGCGATCTGCACGCCAACAGCAGGCGCGACATCGCCGGCAGCGCTCATGCGCGCCATGATCGACTCTGGAATGCTGATACCTGGCACCTCATTGTTCAAGAAAGTGGCGTGCCGTATGCCGTAGAGCGGCAAAATGCCGACTAAGATCGGCAAGGTCAGTGTGCCGTAGAGCTCCTCATAGCGCCTTAGAAACTGTTCAACCTTGCGCGGCTCATAGACGCTCTGTGTCATAGCGAAGTCAGCGCCTGCCTCAATTTTCTTACGCAGCTTCTCGATCTCATCATCTATGTCTTGTGGCGTCAAGTTGAGCGCACAGCCGACTGTGAATGCCGTAGGCTGACCAATGCTGTTGCCTGCTTGGTCGCGTCCACTGTTAAGGTTGTGCTTGATCAGCCTGATCAAGCCGCTCGGCACGATGTCATACTTATCATTTGCCTCAGGATAGTCACCAATTGAGGTCGGGTCGCCCATGAGGACGAGGATATTGCGCACATTCAGGGCGTGTGCCGCCAACAGGTCGCCTTGCACGCGCAGGATGTTGCGTCCGCGCGTTGGGAAGTGCAGGATCGTCTCCATGCCCAGCCGATCTTGGATCAAGTGACAGACTGCCCATGGACTCATGCGCATCCGCGCCATTGGACTATCTGAGACGTCAATGCAGTCCACGCCTGCCTCTTGAAGCATTTGCGCCGAGGCAAGTACCTTCTGCGCATTGAAGCTGCGCGGCGGCGCCATCTCGACTGTGGTGACGAACTTGCCTGCTGCCAATTTCTGAGCAAGGCGCGTCGGCGCCTCTTGAGCGACGTCGCTGCTCAGCGCACTGGACTCAGTTGAGGTGACCACAATGCGCGGCGCACGGTCAGGCGCGTCCAATGCAGCGCGCATGGCACGAATGTGCTCAGGTGTTGTGCCACAGCAGCCGCCAATGATATTGACGCCGATGCTACGCAAGGTCACGGCGTAATCGCCGAAGTAATCAGGCGTGGCAGGGTACATCACGCGCCCATTGACCGTCTCAGGGTAGCCTGCGTTCGGCATGACCAAGATAGGCAGGTCAGGCTGAGCGGCGCGCAGAACTTGCGCTACGCGCGTTAACTGTGACGGTCCGCTGCTGCAGTTCACGCCGATGACATCCGCGCCTGTCTCGGCTAGTGCGCGGGCAATCTCGCGCGGCGGATCGCCGTAGATGGTCGTGCTATCGCGCGTGAGCGTCACGCTTGCTACCACTGGCACGTTCGGATTAGCAGCGCGCGCGGCACGAACTGCCTCAGCAATCTCAGCGAGGTCAGTGAACGTCTCCAGAAGGATCAGATCAACGCCGCCGAGGATGAGCGCAGCGATTTGTTCGTAGAACGCCTCGAAAGCCTGCTCAGCGCTGACTCTGCCATAAGGCGCAAGACGCACGCCGAGCGGTCCGACTGAGCCTGCGATGTAGACTGGTTTCTCGCCAACTGCTGCGCGCGCCAGCGCAACGCCTGCGTGGTTAATCGCGGCAACTTCAGACGCGCGATTGTGTAGTGCCAGCTTGAAGCGGTTAGCGCCGAAGGTGTTTGTCTCAATTAGCTCAGCGCCTGCCTCAATGTAGGCGAGATGGACAGCTTGCACGCGCTCAGGCGCGGTCAAGTTGAGCGCGTCAAAGCAGGTGTCCATTGGC
>JANWYI010000103.1 GCA_025055255.1 Anaerolineae bacterium
CGTGCGACTATCATTGGTCAGCGCAGCTACGGCAAAGGCACAGTTCAACTGATCTTCCAACTGTTAGATAAGTCGTCTATTCACGTCACCACAGCCGAATTCTTTCCGCCTAGTCGCAAAACACTGGAAGGCGTGGGCATTGAGCCTGATATCTCGATGATCCCTGACAGCAGCGGACGCGACGTCGAGCTAGGCGAGGCAATTCGCTACCTGCGCAATGCACTGGCACAAGGCTAGTGGCACACTGCGGCTGTGAGACACTTCACAGCCGCAGTCATTCGATTAAAGTATTTTCTGCTTCAAAAACAAACATCTCTCTAAGAATTGAAGCGTTGCCAGTACCATTTCGTTTCACATGAGTTGTGTGCGCACATCTAGCGGCTGATGACTGGTCTTTCTCAGGGCGCTCGGCAACAAGCCGTCGGACAATCACGGCAAGCGTGACGCGTTCAGGCTACGCTAAGCTGCTTGCCAACTGGCTTTATCGCACTTGACCTCATTTCAGAAGCCTAAGTTGATTGTTGTACCTGTTGGGAATTGGCAGTGCAGCGAGGCGTGGAATGGCTTCTATGCTCATTTGATAGTAAGTTGAGTTGCGCTCAACGCCAATAGCTGTCAAACCGAGCGCCTCAGCGGCTGCTATCGTAGCACCACTGCCCATGAACGGATCAGCCAGAATACCAGTGCCAAGTGGCAATGCTGCATAGACGAGTTGGCGCATCAGGGCTTGCGGCTTTAGGCTAGGATGGTCAGCAATTTGGCGCTCATAGCGCGACGTGCGTCCGCTCGGAATGAGATCGCCAAACGGACTGCCATCAGGCAGTCGCCGCAGAGCGCCCGTTTGATATTCGCGCAAGCATTCGCCAACGGTCATCTTAGGCGGCAGCGCCTTGCGCAGCAAGCCCCACGGCTCGTAGTTGCCGCGCGGAAGCGTGCAAACACCTTCAAACTCGTCTTCAGCATTTTTGGGACGGTCGCCACCACGCAACGTGCGCACCAGACGGATGATCTGTCCTCTAAACTCAAAGCCGCCTTTGACCAGCGCGCTGAAGACCAGCTGCGAGAGCAGAGCGTTGCTGGCAATGATCAAATGACCGCCTGGACGCAAGGCATGTAGCGCAAGCCGCGCCCAGTCTACAAAGAATTCTTCTAACTTGTTCCGCTCTTTGCTGCTTAAATCCGTGAAACGTGGTAATGGTGCACGTTTGTGACCGTCAAAGGCAGGCGGAATTCGCCAAGTGCCGCCGCGCCCTGCTAGGCGCTTTGTCAGCTGTGCTTCTTCGTACTCTTTGACACCATAAGGCGGATCGGTCACGATGGCATGTAGACTGTTCTCAGGCAAACGCGCTAACCAAGCCATACAGTCGGCATGAATCACGACTGAATTGCCAACAACGTGGTGTGGAAATTCAAAGGTGAGCGCTCTCAGTGCCTCCAAATCAGACATCGCAGCAGCCTACCTCTTGCTGCTTGGATTGTAGCACACCTTGCCTGCAATTTGAATGCTCGGCAGGTCGTGCTGCTCAAGGGTACGTATCAGCATTGTCTAAGTTAATGCCAGCCTCAATCGTGCGCCAATTGGTCGAACGCGCGTCTGCTTCGTCTAGCATCTACAGACGCCATTTGGACGCGCTACAGGTCATCATTTCTGAGCACAAACGCGAGACCATCAGACTGCTGCGCTTGAAGTTCGCCTGTTGCAATTTAGGCTACCCTAATTCAGTAACAACCGCGCTGTAGCGCAATCTGCTGCACGATTGCCTTTTGCGCGACCTGCTTCGCACGTGGACTTGTGGGAATTTCGTCATGTGGGACTCAGGACATTTGTCATGTAGGGTGCACTGTAAAACTACGCTACCCTGTCTCTAGGGTCATAAAAAATGTGAGGGGCTTATGGATGCGCTATCGAAAAGTATGAAGGTAAGCCGACGTAGCTTCTTGAAAGCAGCGGGCTTAGCTACGCTGAGCATGATGTTGCCGCTGGAATGGGCAAGCGGCACGCGGCGTGCTGCTGCAGAGGCAACTGATCCGATGCGGCACGTGATAAATCGGCTGACGTGGGGCGCACGTCCCGACGACTTGGAAAAAATTCGTGAGCTGGGCATTGAAGGCTACATCGAGTGGCAGTTGCATCCTGAGCAAATCCCTGACCCAGCAATTGACCAACTCTTTCAAGCAGAGCCAGTTTTGCAGGCAAGCTACCACCAAGCAAAGCGCATCGAACAGGACAACTGGCAGCTGAGCTACAAACTGATGTGGACACGCCTTTACCGCGCAGCGCATAGTCAGCGTCAGCTCTACGAGCGTGTTGTCGAGTTTTGGACAGACCATTTCAACGTGCCAATTAGCGACTCGGCTGTCGAAAAGCTGCTAGATGACCGCGAAGTCATCCGCAAACACGCTCTAGGGCGTTTCCGCGAGCTGCTGTTTGCTTCGGCTCAAAGTCCTGCCATGCTCTACTACTTGAATAATGACAGCAGCAGTAAAGAACATCCTAATGAGAATTATGCCCGCGAGGTGATGGAGCTGCACACGTTAGGCGTGGATGGCGGCTATACTGAGCAAG
>JANWYI010000104.1 GCA_025055255.1 Anaerolineae bacterium
GATGAGCGATAGATACTCAGGCTTGGTGAGCAGAGAGACAAGCGATGCAGCGCCGATCATCGGCGTGGGCATGTTGGGCTACGCTTTCATGGGCAAGGCGCATACCAACGCGCTGAAAAAATTGCCCTACATGATCTATCCGCCTGCGGCTGTGCCGCGCCTAGTGGCGATCTGCGGGCGCGATGAAGTAGCGGTCAGTGCAGCGGCGCGGCGCTACGGCTATGAAAAATATTACACGGATTGGCACAAGTTGATCGAAGACGCTGACATCCAGCTGTTCGATAACGGCGGTCCGAACGACATGCACGCTGAGCCGTGCATCGCTGCAGCACAAGCAGGCAAGCACATCCTGTGCGAAAAGCCATTGGCGCGCACAGCTGAAGAGGCAAAGGCAATGCTGGACGCTGTGACTAAAGCAGGCGTCAAGCACATGGTCGCTTTCAACTATCGCTTTGTGCCAGCTGTGCGGCAAGCGCGCGAGCTGATTGAGAGCGGCGCGCTAGGACGTATCTATCACTGGCGCGCTACCTACCTGCAAGAGTGGCTCGCCAATCCTGACTTTCCAATGGTCTGGCGCTTGGACAAGACGCGAGCAGGCAGCGGCGCATTGGGCGACTTGGGCGCGCACATCATAGACCTCGCGCGTTACCTAGTTGGTGAGCCTGCGCGAGTCGCAGCGCTGACCAAGACGTTCATCGCAGAGCGCTCTGATGGCAAAGGCGGACGCGCGCAAGTGACGGTAGATGACGCATTTGTGGCAATCGTTGAGTTTGCCAACGGCGCGCTCGGCACTCTGGAAAGCACGCGCTTTGCGCCGGGACGCAAAAATTACAACGCCTTCGAGATCAACGCCGAGCATGGCAGTCTGCGCTTCAATCTGGAACGGCTGAACGAGCTAGAGGTCATGTGGCGCGACGGGCGACGCGAGACTCAAGGCTTCACACAGGTCTTGGTCACAGAGCGACATCATCCGTTCTGGCAACACTGGTGGCCTCATGGGCATATCATCGGCTGGGAACACACCTTTGTGCATGAGTTCGATCATCTGCTGCGCGCTATCGTGAATGACGCGCCAATCGCGCCACACGGCGCAACCTTTGAAGATGGCTACCGTTGCGCCGTGATCTGTGACGCAGTTTTGGAGTCGGCTGCAAGCGGACGAATGGTCGAGATCAAGTACTAGTGTGCTGTGCGCCAGTTGCAAATTAGAACAAACTCGGCAAGGCGCGCACGATCCGCAGCGTCTCTAGACTCACCTGCACCACGCGCTTGACCAGCTGTACAATGTACTGGTCGCCGCCGTAGCCGTTCGGATCGCGCCCATCTTCGACGCGATACTGCTCCACGAGCCATTCCAGCGCAGAGCGATTGCCCAGCTTATACTCCAGCGCTGCTGCTGGAATGCCTTCTAAGCGCAGCGACCCGTTCACTTCCAGCACGTATTCGCCTGCGACGCTGCTCGGACGCAACTTCATGGCGCTTTCCACGCGATAGTTCAGCGGCTTGCCCACTGCCCAGACCTCGCGCAACGGATACTCAGGTGCGCTTTCGTAGTCCACGTGCAGAGCGCCTAGCTGCCTGCCTGCCTCAGCGTATGCCCAGAAATCAGGCGCGAAGGGAACGCGCGGCAGCTCTTTTTTGAGCGCCTCAGCGAAGCGCTCGCGGTACTCAGGCTGATGCAAGACGGCGTAGATGTAATAGAAGATATCCCACTTGGTGATGCGCTCATCGCTGTAGTGCGCACGGAATTGCTCCAATGCCGAATCCGTGATGTTTTCGCGCCGATTTGTGCCGTCCTCGGCGTAGGTGTAGAACGGGAAGCATTGCGAAGCGCTCCCTGCGCCGACAAGGTGCAGGTCGCTGATCAGGTCAGTCATCATGACCATGAACGGCTTTTCAGAGCCTGTGCCTGTCAAGCAGATGACACGGTTTTCTGCCTCAGTCTGAGGCGTGGGAAAGAAGTAATGCTGCTGGTGGATGCTATTGATGAGAAGCCGATCAAAGTAGAGCCACTGCTTGCAGAACGGACGGTAGAGCGAGTGCCGCACTCTGGTGGCGTCGAATTCTGTCTCTCGCTCACCACTCAAATGCTTCTTGAGTGTGCTATCCCACTTCAGACGGTCATAGTCTGCAAACCTGTCTATATCCACGGCGCCTTTCTTCAGAGCGCGTTTATAACGATCTAGTTCAGCAAGATAGTCGTTAATAAAATCGTCAGCTCGCTCCAGCAGGCGGTCGCGCCGAAAATCGTAGACCACCTCATCGCGGCACGTTTGCACACCACGTGAATAAGTGGCAAAGATAGTCTCTGGTGCGCCCTCTCTGCCCGATTTAGCATCTTTGTCGCCCATTGGAAGGAAGGTCTGGAAAATCTCTTGCCCTGGAACTTGCAACCAGTTGCGTTGAGCGTCGGGTGTCAGGCAGTGCCACATAACCCCACCCCCTAACCCCCGCCCCGCAAGCAAGGCGGGGGAAGTTGCCGCCG
>JANWYI010000105.1 GCA_025055255.1 Anaerolineae bacterium
ACGCTCAGACCTGCCTCTGCGACCTCAGGATCGGCAACATCGAACATAAGCAGCGCTTGAACGCTCATTGCCAACTTTCTGGTCAGCGTGCGCATGAGACGTGCTTCATCAGTGCGCTCTGTCAGCATTGTGCCGATGTCGAGGATGTGCGCGCTCTAGCGGACTGGTCAGCAGCCGGCGCTTGCGGCGCGCGCACTCGCGCCACCAGTTCCTTGAGATGCTCAGGCGTGGTGCCACAGCAGCCGCCCACACAACTGACGCCCCAGTCCACAAACTCGCCCAGAACGCTCGCAAACAGCTGTGGCTGCACAGGATAGACCAGCTCGCCGTCTACATCGAGCGGCAAGCCTGCGCTCGGCAAGGCGCTGATCGGCTTAGTGCTGTGATCCACCAGATAGCGAATTGGCTCGCGCATGTGCTCAAGTTCGGTCAAGCAATTCAAGCCGATCACATCAACTGGTAGCGCCTCAAAGATGGTCAGCGCTGCAGCGATGTCCGTGCCGCAGCGCATCTTGCCTGTGGCGTCAAGCGTCACATGCACTTGCAACGCCACGCGATTGCCGCTCTCTTGGAAGTAGCGCGTAATGCCGTAGACAGCCGCGCGCACTTCCAAGATGTCCAAAGCGGTCTCAACTAGCAAGACATCCACGCCACCCTCGACCAATCCGCGCGCCTGCTCCGCGAAAGTGTCCGCCAATTCATCAAACACGATGTCAGACAGCTCAGGATCGTCAGAGGACGGCAATTTGCCTGTTGGACCGATGCTGCCTGCCACGTAGCGCGGAATACCTGTCTCTGCGGCGAATTTGTCGGCGACTCGGCGTGCAAGCTGCGCAGCTGCACGGTTGATCTCAATCACGCGATTCTGCAAGCTGTATTGAGCGAGCGCGATCCGATTAGAGCGGAACGTATTTGTCTCAATCACCTCGCAGCCGACTGCTAGAAAGTTGCTATGAATCTCCTCAATGACATCTGGTCGCGTGATGACCAAGTGGTCAATGCAGCCGTTGAGACGCTCGCCGCCGAAGTCCGCAGCGGTCAGCCTGCGGCGCAGGACGTTAGTGCCCATTGCGCCGTCATAGATCAGGACGTGATCGCGGATCGCCTCTAGGTAGCGCAGATTCTCAGCCATACTTCACAAAAGTTCCCTCACGTAGGTTAGATAGCCATGCCTTGATATGCGCAGCATGTTCACGGTAGTGCTGATAGCGCCAGACGATCAGCTTGCCGCCATGAATGGTCTGTAGCCTGCGACCGTCATAGTAAGTCAGCGGCTGATTGATCTGCGCCTGTGTCAGCGCCTCAGCCGCTGCCAAAAGCGGCGGAAACGCCTCGTGGAAGGCGCGCAGCACGTCTTCGAGCCGATCATGGCGATGTTCAGCGTAAGTGCGCGCATTCAAAGCATCAACCTCTGCCCAAGTGTAGCCTTCCTCAGGCATGACGAACGGCTCGCCGCGTCCGAATGCCTCGATCCAGCGCGTGCCGCGCTTATCCCACGCCGTGACGTGCGCTACGATGTCCTTAACCGACCACACACCTAAGACGCCATGCCGCAAGTACAGCTCAGGCGCTGCGATCTGCTCTAGGGCAACCTCAAACATGGTGCGCTGTGCCTTCAAGGACTTGATCAGCCGTGCATGGTCATGCTCTGCCAAAATGTGACTCATTGCTAAAGTTCCTAACTTGGTGTTGTGATGTTGCACTGTGTTAGTATGGTCGAATTCATAAAAAACGCAAAGCGCCTCTCTGCCTGCGTGAGAGGCGCCTTGCACAGGTCAGTTTGCGCGTCGTCGTCTCTCACCATGCACGGATCAGGCACGTGAGGCTCCGTTCCGACGCTTCAGAGGTTGCCTACTGACATTAGATTATAATGGACGCGCGCCAAGCCGTCAAGTCATCTGCGCGCAGGTTGCTTGACCTGACTGACCATGTGCGTTAGACTTTTGTGCAAGCGCAGCAGTATTGTAAAGGGTAAAAAGCTATGGCAAAGCTCTTCATAAGCTATCGCCGTGTCACGTGGGCGTTCACGCATCGGCTGGCTGAGCGCCTTGAGCAATTGCTGGACGCACAGATTTTTGTGGACTTCAAAGGTGTAGATGAGTCCAACTTTGAGCATGCCATTTTGCGCAACTTGCGCGAGAGCGACGCCTTTCTGCTGATCGTCACGCCAGAGACATTCGATCCTCAGCGAATCAACCGTGCGGATGACTGGGTGCGCCGCGAAATCCGCGAGGCACTGACCCAAGAGAAACCGATAGCGTTAGCGCTCTACGAGGGCACAGCGCCGCCGCCAGACGAAAAGTTGCCCGAAGACATCCGAGACATCACCAAACGGCAGGGCGCTCCTTTTTA
>JANWYI010000106.1 GCA_025055255.1 Anaerolineae bacterium
GCACAGCTTGAGCATCTGGTCAAAACGACGCTTGAGCGCTACGGACGCATTGACATCTTGGTCAACAATGCAGGCACGCTTGTGCACGGCATGGTACAGAACTACGATCCGCAGCGCGTCCGCGAGATGGTCAGCACTAACCTTGCCTCAACTATCAACCTGACACGCCTGTGCCTAGTGCCGATGCTGGCACAGCGCAGCGGCGTCATTTTGAACATCAGCTCGATGAGCGGCAAAATACCGAACGCCACTGCGCCTGCCTACGCTGCGACTAAAGCAGGCATGAATGCGTTCTCTGATGCATTGCGGCGCCAACTAGAAGGCACAGGCGTGCGCGTCGTCAACGTCTTGCCGTCTTATACCGACACAGACATGGTCTCGCCTGTCTTTCAAGATTACCTGCGCAGCGTAGGCTTCACTGTGGATACGCCGCAGTACGTCGCTGAACACACCATTGATGAGCTGCTCAAAGGCGAGCAAGAGATTCAGTTCGGCGGCTTTGCCACACATGCGCTCGCTTGGCTAGAGCGACACTTGCCGTTCTTCTCGACGCTTGCTCAGCGCACGCTGATCACGCCTGAGGTGCTCGCCATGATCGAAGGGCACGTCCCTGAGCGCAGCGCCTAGCTTTACGCTGCGCTCAAGGTCGTGTCAGCGCGCTGGAGCAATTGGCGCAAGCATCTAGTCCGCCTTGTGCGTAAGCGCGCCATGTCTGTGCAGTGTGCTGATCGTAGAGCGCTTGCCAGAACGCCTGCTCAGCTTGCAGCGCTGATTCGATTGATTCGCCTGCCCGAATGCGTTTCTCTAGGTTGCGCAGCGCCACAAGCTGACCTTCCGCGTATTTCATGCCGCCTGTGATGCGTCCGTCTTTGGTTACTTGGCAAAGGCTCGACTCGCCGAGCTGAGACTCGAACTGTTGGCGTGCCTGTGCAATCTGCTGAGCTAAAAATTCGTGTACGTTCATAGGACAAGCTCTGCCAGCAGGCGCACAGCGCGGATGTCAGTCGTCTGCAGGTTGAGCGTGGTGATCGGCACGTCGCGCCATGCCGCAAGTCGGTCAGCGATGCGCTCAGGCGTGCCACACAGCGCAATTTCATCCACCAGAGCATCGGGCACGCTCAATGCTGCTTCCATCTTCTTGCCGTCAAGGTAGAGCGTCTGAATTTGCTCAGCTGCGGCTTCGTAGCCGTAGCGGCAGGCTAGATCGTAGTAAAAATTCTTGCCGCGCGCGCCCATGCCGCCGATGTACAGCGCCAAAAACGGCTTGACGCTCAAAAAGCACGCCTCAAGGTCGTTTCCGATGACCACAGGCACGCTCGGCGCAATATCGAACTGCGCGTAGCTCTTGCCGTTCCCTGCTGCGGCGAAGCCTGCCTCGATTGCCTCACGGTACTCAGCGTAGCGATACGGCGAGAAGAAGATCGGCAGCCAACCATCAGCGATCTCAGCCGCAAGCTGCACATTTTTCGGTCCGATTGCCGCGAGGTAGATCGGCAAGTCGGCGCGTCCGTGAATGATGCTCTTGAGCGGCTTGCCCAGACCTGTGGCGTCGGCGCCGTCATACGGAATGCGGTATAGCTCGCCACGATAGACGAGCGGCGACTCGCGGCGGAAAATAGCGCGCAGGATCGCCACATATTCGCGCGTGCGCGTCAACGGTTTGCCGTACGGCTGACCGTGCCAGCCTTCCACCACTTGCGGACCTGACAAGCCTATGCCGAGCAGGAAGCGTCCGCTGCTGAGCTGGTCGAGCGTGATCGCGGTCATAGCAGTGTTGGCAGGCGTGCGCGCTGCCATCTGCATGATCGCCGTGCCAAGATGAATGCGCTGTGTCAGCGCGCCGATCCACGCGAGCGGCGTCACAGCGTCTGAGCCATAGGACTCAGATGTCCAGACGGCATAGTAGCCGAGCCGATCTGCCTCTTGGATCAGCTCTAGCGGCAGCTCAATCCGCGCGCCGCTATAGCCGAGCATTAAACCAAGCCGCATAAAATCAAAGACCTCTATTGCAGCGACAACTTCTGCGCAAAATATTCTGCCGCTCCTGCAAGACGCACAGGAGCGGCAAACGGTCGAAAAAAGTCAGGCGACTGTGATCTCTTTACACAGGTAAACGTCCTGAATGGCATTCAGCAAGGCGACGCCTTCCGCCATTGGACGCTGAAACGCCTTGCGACCGCTGATCAAGCCCATGCCGCCAGCGCGCTTGTTGATGACTGCTGTCATGATCGCCTCATTGAAGTCATCGGCGCCGCT
>JANWYI010000107.1 GCA_025055255.1 Anaerolineae bacterium
TTGTCGGGCGTCATCCATACGCCTCACCTAGGCGCCAGCACCTACGAAGCACAAGACGAAGTGGCAGTCCAAATTGCCCAGCAGACGCTTGACGCGCTGTTCAAAGGCGAATACCGCAACGTAGTCAATCCAGAGGTGCTGAAAACCAGATCATGACGCGCCATCGCTTGCGCCATGCACTAGTCGCTGTGTGCGTACTTTATTGCACAGTACTAGTAGCTGATCTGACACCTCTAGCGCGTGGACACTTGCTCTTCTTACCTGAGACGCAATATTTCCCTTGGTTGCGCCTTTCACCACGCTTCAGCTGGTTGCTCGTCAATGTAGCCCTCGTGAGCGTGTATGCGTTTGGTGCGTGGCACTTGGTACAGCATGGCAAGGCACTGTATCTGAAGCTATGGGCATTCAGCAGCGCAGCGATCTTGCCAATTGCACTGATGGGCATGGAAGGCGCGCCGCTCTTCACGCTTTTTGCGCGAGTTGCCTCACCTGACCTAGGCGGCTACATCACAGCAGCGGCGATCAGCGGCGATCCCAGCACTATGTTGCATGATTGGCTCAACTTTCTGGAGCGCTATCAAGCATCTTATCCAATTGGCGGCATTGCGCTAGCGCCACCTGCTCTGCCAATGCTCTTTCACATCATTGCAGCTGTATTTGAGCGCATTCCACTGTTCACTGAGTCTTTGGCAACGCTCCTGCGCAGCCTACAATGCCAAAATCCAGATTTGTTAACATGGTCAGATGCGCAATTGGCAAGCGCTTTGCCAGCAATGCTCATGCCGCTTTGGACAGGCTTAGCCATTGCGCCGCTTTACCGCTTGGGCGTGCGCTTGTTCGGCTGCCAAACAGCACTTTGGGCAGTAGCGCTCTATCCACTCGTGCCAAGCCTTGCCATTTTTGCGCCGCGCTTTAACACTTTCTACGCTTTGTTGTGTGTCGTGATGTTAGTTTTTGTATGGGCAGGCTTGCTCAAGCAGCGTTTACTGCTCTTGGGACTAGGCGGCTTTGTGGCAGGCATGGGCAGCTTTATGAACTTTGCCGCTGTTCCGCTCAGTCTGATTGGCGCGCTCAGCGTTGTCTTGTGGTGGTGGCGCACACAACGCAAGCAGTTGCGGCAGCTGATTGTCTCACTGGCAAGTTTTGGTGCTGGTGCAGCGAGTATCTGGCTGGTTTACACTGCTCTGACAGGCATTACGCCGTTCGATATCTTACATGCGTCTTTCAGTCGGCACTTGGCTCTGGATCGTCCATACTTGATTTACTTGGTCTACCATCCGCTTGAAATGTTTCTGTTCACAGGCATTCCAGTTGCTGCTACGTGCTTGTGGCGGATTGGTACGTACGCGCAACTGAACAATAAAGCCTACGTTTTTGTGCTATCAGTCGCGCTCAGTTTGCTGATGGTCACATTAAGTGGCACAGCACGTGGTGAAACAGCGCGCGTATGGGCTTTCTTTGCACCGATCTGGGTACTATTGGCAGCAGATGGACTAGCAAGTGCTTCTTTGAGAACACGCCAGATCGTACTTGGCTTGCAGGTGCTTGTTTTTCTGAGTATGGGCAGCTCCTTCCGCGCTAACTTTCACATCCTGACGCCTGTGCCTGATCCACCTACACCTGTCGTGCCGCCTAGCACACCAATGCAGGCTACATTCACTCATGGCGGGGATGTAATACAGTTACTTGGATGGCGTGCCGAGTCTAACTCGCAGGGCGTGGTATTGCACTTTTACTGGCAAGTACCAGAGCGCCCTGTTCGCGCGCTCTATCAGTTTGCACTAGTTCCACTAGCACCTGATGGCACGACGCGCCCAAGCCTGAACTGGATGCCCTACGAGCGTAACTTTCCACCTAGTTGCTGGACACCGCGTAAAGTGATCGTGGATAGCATTGACGTGCCACTCACAGCTGCTGATCCCTACGGTGACTGGTGGTTCAGTCTCTCAGTTATCCATGTGCAGACGCGCACGCCAATATCCGTGAACGGCACAGAAAGACAAGTCGGAATTGGCGCTGTGCGCATACCTTTCTAGCAGTGTTATGTCGAGTGCACAATCTTGCAGAAACAACAGCATGTGCGGTAAAGTCTGAGGCAATACAGTATCACAAAAGACTTTGCACCTGACCGCAACTGGCACATTGATGCTTCAAGTTAGGTCAGTTTGCTAGGGTAGAACAAGGAGTTCTTGAAAAATGCTTTCTTTCACGCCAACTGATGAGCAGCAAATGCTCGTAGATACCATTATGAAGTTC
>JANWYI010000108.1 GCA_025055255.1 Anaerolineae bacterium
CAACTGAATCGCCTACGCCTGTGCCAGCTGCCGAGTCGCTGAATGTCACGCCGCTCGCTCTTCAGGCGACCGCCACGCTTGAGCCCTCGCCCACGCCAACGGTCACTGCTAACCCTGCTGATCCGCAGCTGCGGCTATTCATCACTTGCAACGCCGACTTGACAGCCACTTTCATCGCTTTCAACGTCGGTGGCAGCGCTACAGATGCAACTTACAGCGTTTTTGATCCAAATACTGGCACGACCACGTCCGGCAGTGTGAACGTACCAGCTGGTCAAAGCGTAGTGATTGGCACTTTCGTTGGCAACGCGAGCATTGTTGTCCAGTATAGCACCTCGCAGCTCTCCTCAGTGACGCTCAGCGCAACTGGCACGTGCGTTCCACAGCCGACAGCCACGCTAACACTCACGCCGTCACTGACACTTACGCCATCTCTAACGTTTACGCCATCGCTGACCTTCACGCCATCATTGACCTTCACGCCGTCGGCAACGCGCACGGCGACCAATACACGCACACCAACTTTCACGCCAAGCCCAGGTCCTTCGCCTACGCGCACACCGACCAACACACCGCGTCCGACCAACACGCCGCGTCCGACCAACACGCCGAGCAACACGCCATTGCCAACAGCTACCTTTACGCCGAGCAACACGCCGTCGCCCACCAACACGCCACGTCCAACCAATACGCCAAGCGCTGATGCTGTGCTGAGCCTAGGCGTGCAGTGCAACGCTGATCGCAGCGCTACTTTTGCGATTGCTCACATTGGCGGCACGTCATCGGCGAGCGGCACGTGGACAGTCAGTGAGCCGGGCGGACTCGGCGGCAGCGGCAGCTTCACGATTGGTGTTGGGCAGCTCCTGACCTACGGTCCATACGCAGGCAACGCCAGCATGACCATCAACTACACTTCGGCGACATTTTCTTCGGCGAGCCTAAGCGTGACAGCGACCTGCATCGCCGCTCCAACGGCGACGCCGACTAGGACAGCAACAAATACGCCAATGGCGACTGCCACACTAACGGCAACGTTCACGGCGACTAACACGGCAACGGCGACCAACACGGCTACAGCCACGCCAACGGCGACGTTCACAGCGACCGCGACCAACACGGCTACAGCCACGCCAACGGCGACGTTCACAGCGACCGCGACCAGCACGGCTACAGCCACGCCAACGGCAACGTTCACGGCAACGGCGACCAACACGGCTACAGCCACGCCAACGGCGACGTTCACGCCGACTAGCACGCCGACGGCGACCTTCACAGCTACAGCTACGCCAACAGCGACGTTCACGGCAACTAGCACGCCAACTTTGCCGCCTGCGACTCCGACGCCTGTTGCAATGGCTGCTCAGGTCACAGGCACAGGTCTCTGCACGGTAGATGGCGAAGTTGCTTTCACGCTGCGCAACTCTGGCGGCACAGTTGTGGAGCAGCCGTACACTGTCACAGACGCTGCTGGCACAGTCCTCGCCACTGGCACAGTGACCATTCCAGCTGGCGGCAGCGCGACAATTACAGTGCGCGGCGCGCCTGGCACGGTTACCTTGACCATTCCAGTCCTAGCGCTGCGCATCAGCACGGTCTGCGTTGAGCCGCCTCAAGAGCTGCCGTGCGGCTTCTGGGAAATCGGAACAGATGGTCTGCCTACCTTCTACTACAGCACAGCAGCCTGCGCGCCTGAGTCGCTAGAGCGCGTCTGGGAGCCGCTCAAGATCGGCGGCGCCACTTGCCCGCAATGGTCGGTCTACCATACGTTCCGCACAGGCGACTGGGAGCTCTTCCGTCTGGGCGATATTCCCGGCAAGCCTGACGCGCCTGTCAATCTCTCACAAGCGATCAATCCTGACTGGCACGACATCAATCCAAGCCGCTCGCCTGATAACGAGTGGATTGCCTACACGAGCAATCGCAGCGGCACGTGGAACATCTGGGTGGCGCGCACAGACGGTAGCGAGCAGCGCCAAGCGACCTTCAATCAGCGCAGCATCTCGATTGATCCTGTCTGGTCGCCAGACGGACGCTACATCGCCTACGAGTCTGACAAACTGGGCAACTGGGAAATCTTCGTGTTCGACGTGACACAGCGCAACAGCCCAGAGGTGCGCCTGACTGATAACCGCGCCCTCGACGTCAATCCATACTGGTCGCCAGATAGCAAGAAGATCGTCTTCGAGAGCCTACGCGACGGCATTCGTAACATCTATGAGCTGGATGTTGAGACGCTGGA
>JANWYI010000109.1 GCA_025055255.1 Anaerolineae bacterium
TCTACATCTATCACCATGTTAGGCGCGACGCGATACTGGCGTCCGCTTGTGCGAACTACAGCGTACATACGGTATTTGGCTCCAATTCTCGCTTTCTCACACCGCTGTGAGCAGCCCGCAGACGCTACAGCGGGGAAAATTGGTCACGGGTTGCCGAAACGTGCGCTCATTTTAGCAGAAAGGCAGCGCACGAGTCAATTTGGAAGTCCATAGAAGGCGGCACTTTGCTCGCTCAAACATGACATCTCCTACTTGAGCGCGGCGGCATTGCTGCGGCTATCTGTTGAGCGCAGTGTATGCCCAAAAGCGCCCGAACGCGGTAAAGTTAAGCTGTCTGGCAGACCTATAAAGGAGTTCTAAGCAGATGCCTGCTATCACAGCCATTCACGCCCGTGAGGTCCTTGACTCACGCGGTAATCCGACAGTTGAGGTTGAAGTTGAGTTAGAAGACGGCGCTTTTGGCACTGCTATTGTGCCGAGCGGCGCCAGCACTGGTCAGCATGAGGCAGTTGAGCTACGCGACGGCGATAAAGCGCGCTACGGCGGCAAAGGCGTCTTGAAAGCCGTTGAGGCGGTCAATGAGACGATCAGCGAGGAGCTGTACGGCGAAGACGCATTCGATCAAGTCGGCATTGATCAGATCATGATCGAGCTAGACGGCACGCCGAACAAGAGTCGGCTTGGTGCGAACGCAATTTTGGCTGTCTCTTTAGCCTGTTGCCAAAGCAGCGGCACAAAGCGCGCGCATGCCACTCTATCGCTATCTAGGCGGCGCGCATGCGCATGTGCTACCTGTGCCGATGATGAACATCATGAATGGCGGCAAGCACGCTACCAACAGCACGGACTTTCAAGAGTTCATGATCATGCCTGTTGGCGCGCCGACTTTCTCTGAAGGCTTGCGCTGGGGCGTAGAAATCTACCACAGCCTGAGAAAAGTGCTACATGACGCCGGTAAGAGCACGACTGTTGGTGATGAAGGCGGCTTTGCACCTAGCGACCTGAAATACAACGCGCAAGCGCTGGAGTTCATCCTCACAGCGATTGAGAAAGCAGGCTACCGTCCGGGTGAGCAGGTCATGATCGCACTTGATCCAGCTGTCAGCGAAATCTATGAGGACGGGATGTATCATCTGAAGCTGGAAGGCAAGACGCTCGACACAGACGAGATGATCGCTTTCTGGGGCAATTGGCTGAACAAGTATCCGATCATCTCACTGGAAGACGGCTTAGCAGAGGATGACTGGGAAGGCTGGAAGAAGCTCTACGCTGCTTATGGCGACCGCGTGCAGTTGGTCGGCGATGACTTTCTGGTCACCAACACGGAGCGCGTGGCACGCGCTATCCGTGAGCGCGCGGCGAACAGCTTGCTGTGTAAGGTCAACCAAATTGGCACGCTGACTGAGGCTATGGCTGCTTCACAGATGAGCATGCGCGCCGGCTGGACAGTCGTGGTCAGCCATCGCAGCGGTGAGAGCGAAGATAGCACCATTGCAGACCTTGTTGTCGGCATGAACGCGGGACAAATCAAGACAGGCGCGCCTGCGCGCTCAGACCGCGTGGCGAAGTACAACCAGCTGCTGCGCATCGAGGAAGACCTAGGCGCTGCAGCACGCTACGCCGGCATGGACGCTTTCTATAACCTGCGCCTTGGCTAGTCGAACGCTCCGAAAATGCCACAGGCGGGAAGTTTTCCCGCCTGTGTGTTTGGTCAGAGCTTGTGAGCGACTACTTCCAAGGTTGGCACTTCTTCGGCTCTTTATCGCACGCCTCGTCAACCTTCGCTTGCAGGCGCTTGATTGCCTCGTCTAGGCTGATCTCGCCTGCGAAGAAGCGTCCAAGCTGATCGCGCGTCTCAACGTTGATGATGTCAATGAACGGATGCCCTTGCAAGCGCCAGCCTTGCTCGGTCAGCTTTGGAATGTTGCTCAAGAAGACATCAAACTGTTCCTTGCTGGCAGTGTATGGCACGCCGCGCTCAATCGCCTCGCGGTTACCCGTGAGGAACAGCGAGTTGGCTGAGGTCTCGATGTTGACCTCTGTGCTGGCAAGGTACTCCATCACCTTCGCCACTGCCTCTGGATGCTTGGTGCCTGCCAG
>JANWYI010000010.1:0-55891 GCA_025055255.1 Anaerolineae bacterium
AGCGTCTGGTAGACCGTGAGCGCGTCTTGGACGATGTCAGTCTGCGGCACATAGCCAATGATCGGCTGGTAGATTTCATAGTTTTGGTAGAGATCGTCGCCATTGATCAGCACCTTGCCGCTTGTGGCAGGCTGTGCGCCGTTCAACGCGCGCAGCAGCGTAGACTTGCCTGAGCCGCTGCCGCCGATGATCGCTACAAGCTCGCGCGGCTGCACAGCAATAGAGACCTCGCGCATGGTATTGAGCAGCACAGGCTTGAGCAAACCTGTACGGTAGGTCATGCTCAAGTCGTAAGCGTCAATTTCCAGCTTTTGCGCTGCTGCCATGCGCACCAGACCTTTGCCGTTGTAAGCAAAGAGCGCCTGATCAATGCGGATCACATCGTCTGGGCGCAAGCGATACGGCGCTGTCAACTTCCTATCGTTTACAAATGTCCCATTGACGCTGTTGTTATCTGTGATGATGTGTCCATTGCCTTGCTGTGTGATGACGGCGTGATGCCATGAGACTGCTAACGAGCCCAAGTGAATGTGCGCCTGTGGATCGCGCCCGATGATGTACGGCGAGACGTCAAGCGGATAAGTGCGCCCGATTGAACCGCTGCTGAGCGCGCGCTCAATGGGATTGGAGAAAATCAGCGTGGCGCCAATGCCTGTGCGATCTTGCAGGCGAATGACATCGCCGTCGCGCAACAGGACGCTGCCGTCAACGGGCTGATTGTTGACAAGCAAGCCGCCGTTTGTGAGGTCGTAGATACGGTAGGAAGTGCCTTCTTGGTGTAGGCGTGCATGGCGACTAGCAATGCCTGCGGCTCGGATTGAGATATCTTGGTGCGCCTCACTGCCAATGTTGAGCGTGCGCTGCACTATCAGCGCTGTGAACGGCTTACCATTGTCAGGCTGCACGCGCAGCGTTGGATCGCGGCTATCTATCTCGCTACGGCTGACAGAAAGTGTGCCTTTCTCAGACATGACGCATCCTTGCACTCAAGGTCAGGTCATCATGCACATATTTTCTCTCACAAGGACGACTTGCCCAAACATCTCGTTCCATTTCGACCCTGATCTTTACGGATTTTTTACAAGTTCTTACACGCACGGCGCAGCGCACACCACGCAAGAGTTATCCACAGATACTCTTTATCATCTGAAAGCTGCAGTAGAGCCTGTGGATATGTGGATAACTCGGTCTGAAAATCGCGGACAAATGTGCTAAAACGCCATATATGGCATGTATGACGAGTCATAAAGCCCACATATGGCGTTTCGGAGTGACTTACAAAAATATACTTATCAACAGATGAGCCGTGGATAACTTGGCAAGTTATCAACACTATCAACAGAGGCTATATGAGTGCGTTGCTTACCGAAGAAGTTATCAACATTTTGAGGCGAGTTATCCACAGGTTATCCACAAGTTATCCACAGGTAGCTCATGTGGATGAGATATGCTCAGCAGCGGCACTTCAGCCACCTATATTGCCCAAGCAGTCAATTTGATGGTAGACTGATCTGTGCACTGGAGGATGCGGCGCGATGATGTATGGCAGACTGGATGTCTACTGGCCCAACGGACCATCAGAGAGCTATCCGCTTGAGAAACCAATCGTAGCTATTGGGCGCTCGACTGGCAACGATATCACGCTTGATGCAAGCTCGGTCTCGCGCTACCACATCACCATTTCCTACGAGAACGGGCAAGTTGTGCTGCGCGATAAGGACTCGGGCAACGGCACATACGTAGATGGCGAACGTATCAAGCCTGAAGAGCCTGTTATCTTGCGCGGTGGTGAGGAGATTCAAATTGGCGATCTGCTGCTGATCTTCCATCCGCCGCAAGAAGATGTGCCTACGCAACCTGTCAGCAAAACTGAGACTACACAGCGCATTCAAGCAGTGGGCATCAACTTCCGCATTGATCTAGAGTCGGCACACATGCAAGTGACGCCTGGCGCGCACATCCAAACAGCCCTGATCGTCCACAATATTGGCAAGGAAACCGAGCGGTATGTCGTTGAAGTGGAAGGCTTGCCGCGTGAATGGGTGCGCGTTGATCGTCCAGAGCTGGAAGTGCAGCCTGATGAGTCTGCTACGGTTACGTTGAACTTCAAGCCGCTGCGCCGCAGTGATAGCCGTCCAGGCGACTATCCAGTCCGCGTGACTGTGCGCTCGAAGTACATGCCTGAGCAAAGCATGACCGTGCCGTTTAAGCTCACAGTGCGTCCGTACAGTGGCTTTGGCATGGCATTGGCGCGCACTGAAGTAGAGCTGCCTTCGCCTTTCGATCTATACGTGCAAAATCAAGGCAGTGCGCCATTGCCGATAGCGCTCTTCGGCAAAGCTGCCAATGGCGCGCTAGAGTTTGACATCCAGCCTTCAGTGCTGACCTTAGCGCCAGGCGAACGGCAGCGCGTGCGTGGCTATATGCGCGCTAAGTCGCGCGGTCTGCTCGGCGTCAGCCAACGTATTCCATTTGACGTGATTGTACAGGCACAAGATCAGTCTAAATTCCTTGCCACTGTGCCTGGCGTGGCAATTGTCAGACCGCTTCTGAACCGCTTTCTCAGCAGCTTCCTAATCGGTGGCTTGCTCATCGCTCTGATTATTTTCGTAATACTGTTGGCGCGTCCGCGCGCAGCGAGAGTAGTGGCTTTCACTGTTCAGCCCGACACGCTCATTCGTGACGTTGAACAGTCTCTTAACTTCTCGTGGCAGGTTGAGAACGCACAGGCAGTCACGCTTGTGATAGAAGACAGAGGCAACAAGGATACCAAGTCATTTCCCAATCAAGCTGCTAAAACTCGCAACGCGGCGAGTATAATGCCGTTTGGCACAGTTATCTTGCGGCTTGTGGTGCGCGGCGAAGACGGGCAAGAGGTAAATGAAGAGCGTATCCTTGAAGCTAGAGAGCCTGTTTGTCGGCTGCGCGGCGATCAGCCTAATCCAGTGCTTCGCAAAGGCCCAGGCGAGGTGTATGACGTGCACAGCGTGCTTGATGTCTCGCAGCGTGTGACATTTTACAGCCCTGATAGGCGCGATGCAAGCGCGCAATGGGTGCGTCTTGCTGCGCCTGAGCAGTACCGTGAGGCGTGGCTGCCGTCGAGCGCTCTAGAGTGCAACGGCTTCACGCCTGACAAGCTGCGCGCTATTGACGCGAGTCAGATTCCGCCAACGCCTACTCCAACGCCTACGCCGACCAACACACCGACCGCCACACCGACCAATACAGCGACGTCCACACCGACCAGCACGCCAACGGCAACTCTCACAGCGACTGCAACGCCAACTGCCACAGCGTCTGCCACGCCAACATTGACGCCGACCGCGACGTTCACAGCAACGGCGACCAACACAGCAACAGCGACGCCGACACATACGCCAACTGCCACAGCGTCTGCCACGCCGACATTGACGCCAACTGCAACGGTCACAGCAACGGCGACCAACACAACAACGGCGACGCCGACACATACGCCAACTGTCACAGCGTCCGCTACGCCGACATTGACGCCGACCGCGACGTTCACAGCAACAGCGACCAACACAGCAACAGCGACGCCGACACATACGCCAACTGTCACGGCGTCCGCCACGCCGACATTGACGCCGACCGCGACGGTTACAGCAACGGCGACGCCAACACATACGCCAACTGTCACGGCGTCCGCCACGCCGACGCGCACGCCGACTGCTACAGCGACTAGCCCATCAACGGCGACGCCTAGACTGCTGCGCACGACCGCGCCGCCAAACGATGATCTCAGGCGCGCGATCCAAGATGCAGTCGCTACTTTACGCAGTCATCTTGGCGGCGACTAGATAAGGCGCGGATGAGTTTTTGCGTGCTGTTTCGCAAAAGCTGTATAAACTATCGAAAGGCGAGTTTAGCGGAGCTTTTTCTCATTGGTGCGTAAACTTGCAACAGCATTTTACCTGTTCACAGCCTTAGTGGTTATCCTCAGCAGCGCGCCACTTGGCGTGTATGCTCAAGCGCCAAGTGGCGTCACCTTAAACGTTGAAGTCGGCTATGATGGCTACTTTCGCAGCGGTCAGTGGACGCCACTGCGCATCACTGCCAGCAATAGCGGCGCAGATATCTCTGGCACATTGCGCGTAACTGCCTCCGACACAATCAATCAGCCGACTGACGCCTACGCCGTTACGCTCGACTTGCCGCGTCAATCCAGCAAGCAGCTCTTCGTTTACATACCGCTCAGCGCACAAGCACAGCAAGTGCGCCTTGAACTGGTCACAGCAGAACGCATTGTGGCGATGATCACGCGCGATGTTCGCGCGGCACGCCCTGAAGACGTGCTGTTCGCCGTCATCACTGAGTCGCCGCGTGGCAGTGTGGACTTGCGCAACTTCCGCAGCGGCACAGGCGACGCCTATCAGGCGAATTGGCGCGTGGAAAACGTGCCGCGTCTGGGCGAGGCACTGCGCGGATTAGACGCGCTGATCCTGACCGATGCTGACACAGGCAATTTGAGCCTTGAGCAGCGCCGCGCCATTGAAGACTGGGTGCTCAGTGGCGGTCATTTGATTGTGACAGGCGGACCAAACTGGCAGAAGACACAGGCAGGCGTGACGCGCCTTTTGCCCATGCAGCCAAGCGGCACAGTCACATTGACGAGCTTGCCGAGCGTCGCAGCGTTTGCAGGCATAGCCGATCAGCTGACCACAAACAACAGCAGTCCAATTGTCGTGGCAAATGGCGTGCTACTGCCTGATGCACAAGTCCTGATCGCCGAGAGCGGCACACCAATTCTCGTGCGGCGGATGCTCGGCGGCGGTAAAGTGGACTACTTGGCGATTGATCCAAGCCTAGAGCCGTTCCAGTCGTGGACGAATCGCGGACAGTTCTGGTTTACGCTGCTCACAACTGCCACCATGCGTCCAAGTTGGTCGAGCGGCATTGTGAACGTGGATCAGGCGATTGTCGCAGCGGATTTCATCAAAGGTCTGCGTCTGCCCGACGTGTTGCAGCTTGGCTTGTTCTTGCTGGCGTACGTAGCTGTTATCGGTCCGCTCAACTACCTGATTCTGCGCCAACTGAAGCGCCGTGAGTGGGCGTGGTTCACCATTCCGCTCATTGTGGTCATGACGAGCGTCCTGTACTATGTGACAGGCTTCAATCTGCGCGGTACACAGGCGATCATTAATCGCATGGCTGTGGTGCAGGTCTGGCAGGGCAGTGAGCGCGCTCAGGTAGACGGCGTGGTCGGCGTTTTGGCGCCACGGCGCGGCATTTACAGCCTGTCTGCAGGCGAAGGCATGACCTTGCGCACGTTGACGACTGAGTCGTTCGGCAACATTGGCATTCCGCGCAATTTGACCATCTATGAAGACGGGGTCTACACAGCGCGTGACTTTCCAATTGACGCCGGCACAACGCAGCCATTTGCAATAAGCGGCTACACCACAGTGACGCCAATTGAAGGTGAGGCGATCATTCAGCTAACAGGCGGCGCCATCACACCTAGCATTGACGGTCAGACGGCAAATGTGCGTATTCAAGTCAACTTCACTAACACGAGCGGCATCACGCTGAACGATGCTATGTTATTAGCTGCCGGCGGCGTTCGTTCGCTTGGGACAGTGCGCGCAGGCGAGTCGCGCAGCGTCCAGCTGGATGTCAATCCGCGCCAATCGCCGCCAATCGGCTTGGGCAATAGCGGCAATCTAATGGGCGTCTACATGGCGCGCGGCACACGCTTTAGCGCAGCGCGTGGCGGCACGGTCTTCGACATCATGGGACAAAACTATTTCTACGGGCAGGCGTTCTACAGCGGACGCGGCTTTGAGAATACCGAGCTGCGCCAAGAGATGTGGCGACGTCAATCGTTCCTAGAGGCAATGATCGCTGACCGCGATCCAAGTGGCGGACGCGGCACAGATGTCTACCTAATTGGTTGGACAAACACCTCGCCGCTAGAGGTGCGCTTGGAAGGCGCTGCTTTTGACACTGAAGATACCACACTCTACATCTTCCGCCTGCCAACGCGCGTGCAGCCAATCTCGACGAACGGCGTCGTCGAGCTGCCGAGCGCCTACCTGATGTGGACAACTACTGAGGCGAGCTCGCGCCGCGACGCCGCACCATACGAGCTGTTCTTGCAGCCCGGCGACGTAGTCATCTTCCGCTACGTGCCCATGCCGCTCATGCGTCTGCGCGAGGTGCAAGAGCTGCGCTTGTTCGTCAAGCCGGGCAACACTTACAGCATTGGCAGAGGGCGCGTGGCGCTATGGGACTGGCAAGCGGCGCGCTGGGTGCCCATTGACGTGAGCAACATCGCTGTGCGCTTGGTTGATCGTCCGTGGCGCTTCATTGGACCAGAGAATGCTATTGAGGTGCGCGTGGAAGTGCCTAACGACTCAGCCACTGCGCACTTTGAGCGCATTGACCTGACGCTCTACGGACGTTTGCAGGACGCAAGCCCGTGAATTGCACGTGATTTTGCCGAACAGATGAGAGAGTGACTATGTCTGAGCTAACGCCTTCAGAGGCTATCTCGCCTAGCAATGCATCAGAAGCTAACTCAGCGCCTGCCATTGATGAATCTGACTTGATCATCGAGACGCGCGGCTTGGTCAAACGCTACGGCAAGCTGACTGCTATCAACGATCTCTCGCTGAGCGTGCCGCGCGGCGCCATTTACGGCTTTGTCGGTCCGAATGGCGCCGGCAAGACCAGCACCATGCGTATTCTGACCACGCTGATGTTGCCAACAGCGGGTCAAGCGTATGTGGCAGGCTACGAAGTGACCAAGAATCCGCGCGCTGTGCGCCGCGTGATCGGCTACATGCCTGACTACTTCGGCGTCTACGATGACATGAAAGTTTGGGAATACCTCGACTTTTTCGCTGCCTGCTACGAGATTCCTGAGAGCAGTCGTCCGCAGATGATCAACGACCTGCTGGACTTAGTAGACCTGAGTCATCGGCGTGACGACATGGTAGATAAACTCTCGCGCGGCATGAAGCAGCGTCTGTGCTTGGCGCGCACGCTTGTCCACGATCCGCAAGTTTTGATCCTTGACGAGCCTGCCAGCGGTCTCGATCCGCGCGCACGCGTGGAAATCCGCGAGCTGATGGTTGAGTTGGCGCGCATGGGCAAGACGATCTTCTTCTCATCGCACATTCTGGCAGACGTGGCAGAAATCTGCACGCACATTGGCATTATCGAGGCAGGGCGCATGGTCATGCAGGGCAGCATGGAGTCGATCAGGCGGCAGCTCTCGCCACACCGCGAGGCAATTGTCACACTGCTTGACCGCGCCGATGACGCCAAGAGTGTCCTGAGCGGCGTGCAAGGCGTCTTGGCGGTGGCTGAGATGCCTGATGAAGGCGGACGCAAGCGCTTGCGCGTCACATTTGACGGCGAAGACGCGCTGCTTTCAGCTATGGTTCAGGCGTTAGCTGCTCAAGGCATTCCTGTGCTGAACTTTGTTGAGCAGCAGCAAGACCTAGAGTCGGTTTTCATGAAAGTGACCAAAGGAATTGTCTCGTGATGGAACTAGAGGCGCCGTTGCGGCGCTTTGGCTTGTTTCGAAATCCTGTGGTAGTGAAGGAGCTGCGCGGTAGGATGCGCGGCGCGCGCGCCTTCGCCGTGCTATCGGTCTACTTGCTGCTGATGGTCGGCTTCATGCTGCTGCTCTACATGCTCTCCACAGCTTCGCGCGATGTTTTCGGCTTCACTTCAGGCGGTCAAGTCGGGCGCACGCTGTTCACAGGCATTGTCGGTATTCAGCTGTTTCTGGTCACGTTTATTGCGCCGTCGTTCACAGCCAGCGCTATCAGCGGCGAGCGCGAGCGTCAAACGTATGACCTGCTCAAGACAACGCTATTGCCAGCGCACGCCTTGGTGATCGGCAAGCTCTTTTCGGCGCTCTCATACGTTTTTTTGCTGCTGATCGCGGCTATTCCGCTGCAGAGCGTCGCTTTCCTGTTTGGCGGCGTCTCTGAGATAGAAGTGGTGTTGGCATTTGTCATTTTGGCAGTCACTGCAATTGCGCTCGGCACTACGGGACTGTATTTTTCAGCTTCGCAGGCGCGCACGCTCTCGGCTAACGTCACAACCTACGCCGTGACGCTCTTCATCACGGTCGGCTTGCCAATGATCATTTTCATCGCAATTGCGCTGTTCGCCAGTCTGCTCGGCGCACGGCAGGCAGACATCGCAGCGGAAGTGCAAGTTGTGCTGCTTTATGGATTGTTAGCTTTGGCGGCGACCAATCCGCTCGTAGCGGCATTTCTGACACAATATTGGCTATTGAACAAGCAGAGCGCTGTCTTTTTCTACGAGACGGTCACCAGCACAACAGGGATTATTCAAGTGCCGCTGCTCTCGCCATGGATTTTGTTCAGCGCATTCTATTTGTTGGTCTCACTTGTCCTAGTCGTTCGCACAGTGCAGCGCGTGCGGCGCATCGAAACTTAGACAGCTGTGCTGTTGTAGTGCATTTAGCAGAGTCGTGATGAGGCATGAGCAATGATCGATCAGACAGAAACAGCGAACTTTAAGCAGGTGCAGCAGAGCTTGCTGCGCCATATTGCACGCTGGGAACGGCGCTTGCGCCTGACTCAGACAACGCTCTGGCTGCCGCGCGGCATGATAGCGGGCATTTTGGTCGGCATTGCTGTGGCGCTTGCAGCGCGTGTGCGTCCATGGCTGCTGACAGAACAAGTGGCGGCGCTTGCAGGCTTGGCGGTCATTTTAGGCGCTGTGTTGGCGGTCATCGGCGTGTGGCTGTATCCACGCACGCCGCTTGCTGCAGCGCGCCTTTTTGATCGACTCTTCGGCTTGCACGAGCGCACTAGTACAGCTCTGGAGCTATCTACGCAGGCTATTCGTGCGCCGCAGCTTTTCAGCGCGCTGCAAACACAAGACGCGCTACAGCAGGCTGCGCAAGTGCAGCTACGTCAATTTTTGCCGTTTCAGTGGCGGCGCAACGAGTTACTGGCTGTTGCTGCGCTCGGCGCGCTTTTAGCCGTATTGCTGCTGATCGCTAATCCGCAGGCTGAGGTCATTGCACAGCAGACGGCGCTGCGCAGCGCTATTGAGGAGCAGATTGAGCGCGTTGAGCAGATCAAGCGCGACATTTTAGCGAATCCGACGCTCTCTGAGGCGGAAAAGCAGGCGCTGACACAGATTTTGCAGGAACTGCAAGAAAAACTCTCACAGCCGAACCTGACTCAGCCTGAGGCAGTGGCGCAGCTCTCACAAGCGGCACAGCTGATGCACAATCAGCGCAGCCAGCTGAGCGATCAGCAGCGCAGTGCGCTAGACGCCGTTGGGCAGGCGCTCAGCCAGAGCCAGCCGTTACAAGGCACTGGACAGGCATTGCAAAACGGCAACTTAGGCGACGCTGCTAATCAGCTGCAAAACCTAGCACGCCGCATGGAAGGCGGTCAGCTCACGCAAGAGCAGCTTGAGAGCATGATTCAGTCGCTGCAACAGGCGGCGCAAGCCTTGCAACAGGTCAACCCAGCAGCAGCACAAGCGCTACAGCAATCGGCGCAAGCCTTGCAGCAGGGCAATTTGCAGCAAGCGGCGCAAGCCCTGCAACAGGCGTCACAAGCGCTGCAAAACCAGCAGAGTCAGCTTGCGCAGTCGCCGCTAACACAAGCAGCGCAACAAGCGGCGCAGCAGCTTGCACAGAGCAGCAATCGCGTAGCACAAGCGGGTCAGCAGCCGCAGCAGGGTCAGCAAGGCGCACAAAGCGGACAGCAGGGTGCTCAGACAGGTCAGCAAGGTCAGCAACAAGGTGCGCAAGCAGGTCAGCAGGGCGCACAAAGCGGACAACAAAGCGCACAGACAGGTCAGCAGGGTTCGCAAAGCGGACAGCAAGGCGCACAGACAGGTCAGCAGGGCTCACAGAGCGGTCAGCAAGGTGCGCAGGCAGGCGCATTGGGCGCTGAGAGCGGCGAAGGCGATCAGGCAGGCGTGCTGGGCGCTGAAGGCAGTGGTCAGTCATCGGGCGACCAGACAGGCGTGCAAGGCGCGCAGAGCGCTGGCACTGGCAGCGGCGGCGCCGGCAACGACACGACGCAAGGCACGCCGCCTAGCGGACAAGCAGCTGAAATTGGCGGCGGACGCGGCGATGGCTCGCTAGGCAATAACGAGTTTATCTATGCGCCGACTTTCATCGGCGGCGAAGGTGGCGAGGTGATCAATCCGCGTCATGGTCGCGGCAGCGAAGACGACTTGATTGAGACAGGCGAACTGTCACAAAATCCGAGAGGCGAGTCGCGCTTGCCAATCCGCGAGGCAGTCCGACGTGCAGTCGGCGGCGTGGAGCAGGCGTTAGAGAACGACCGCGTGCCGGGCGCTTTGCGTGGTTTCATTCGTCAGTACTTTACTGACTTGCAGCGCTAATGCGATGGATTGCGCTCTGGACGGCGTGTCTATGCTTAGCAGCTTGTCAAGCGCAGGCGCCGTCCTTTCCAACATCTACGCCTACGTTTGACGTGCCGTCGCCGACTGCGGACGCTCAATCAGCCATCTGGCTGGAGCAGCCATTCGGCGGCGGCACGCTCGCTATCTATTTCTACAGCGTCGGCAGCAGACCATGCTTACGTTTTCTCACTGATTTGCCGAGCGCACAGCCTGTCAGCGCATGTGCCCAAGCTGACGTGCCTGCAATTGTGGCACAAGGCGTTGTGCAGGACGCAAGCGGACAGCCACACACGATCATCGCTGTCCGTGCGCTGCGCCCTGAAGTGAGCGTCGTGGTGATCGAGCTGCGCAACGGCGAGAGCTATCCACTAGAGATTGAAGAGAGCGGCGCGCTGCTGATCTTGCCTAGCGCGCTACAGGCATGGCGCGCTGTGCCGATAGATAGCTTTGGGAACATCGTCGGCACACTGCTGCGTCTGAGCGAATAGTGTTGCGCTGCAAACGGCACGTCATACAATCATAGAGACTTTATATTGCTGAAAAGGACGCTCACGCATGACAGGCAACGGCACAACTACGCAACTGAACAGGCGCAGCCGCGTTCTGGTGGAAGGCGTCAGCCGTACAGCGGCGCGCAGCATGTTCAAGGCAATCGGCTTGACCGATGACGACCTAAGCAAGCCGATCATCGGCATCGCTAACACATGGATCGAAATCGGACCGTGTAACTGGCACTTGCGCCGTCTAGCGGCAAAAGTGCGCGAAGGCATCAAAGCAGCAGGCGGCACGCCGCTGGAGTTCAACACGGTCAGCATCTCTGATGGCATCACAATGGGCACGGAAGGCATGAAAGCGTCGCTGATCAGCCGCGAAGTGATTGCCGATTCAATCGAGCTGATCGTGCGCGCCAATGCCTTTGACGGCGTGATTGCGCTCAATGGCTGCGATAAGACGATTCCGGGCACGGTCATGGGCTTAATCCGCTGCGATGTGCCGTCACTGGCGCTGTATGGCGGCTCAATTGCGCCCGGTCACTACAATGGCAGAGACATCACCATTCAGGACGTTTTTGAGGCAATGGGCGCTTACGCCAAAGGCAATATCACGCTTGAGGAACTGCAAGCCATTGAAGCATCAGCGTGTCCGGGACCAGGCGCCTGTGGCGGACAGTTCACGGCGAACACAATGGCGACCGCTGTTGAGATGATGGGCATGTCGCCAATGCGCTCAGCAGGCGTGCCTGCGATGTCGCCTGAGAAAGATGAAGTCGCTTATCGCGCAGGTCAGCTGATTATGGAATTGATCGCAGCGGATCGGCGTCCGTCACAGATCGTCACGCGCAAGTCTATTGAGAACGCTGTGCGCTCAATTGCGGCAACTGGTGGCTCAACCAATGGCGTGCTGCACATGCTTGCCATTGCACGCGAGGCAGGCGTGCCGCTCACGCTCGAAGATATCCACCAGCTCAGCGAATCAACGCCGCTTCTATGCGATCTTAAGCCAAGCGGACGTTTCGTCGCCACAGATATGACGCGCGCAGGTGGCATTCCGCTCTTGGCAAAGCGCCTGCTGGAAGGCGGCTACCTGCACGGCGATTGCTTGACGGTCAGCGGCAAGACCATTGCCGAAGAAGCGGCAACGGCGCAAGAGACGCCCGGTCAGGAAGTGATTCGTCCGCTGAGCAATCCAATTAAGCCGACAGGCGGCTTAGTGATCCTGCGTGGCAACTTGGCGCCAGACGGCGCGGTCGTCAAGCTGTTCGGCTATGAGCGGCTGACACATCGCGGCAGAGCGCGCGTGTTCGATAGCGAGTCACAGGCGTTACAAGCGGTTTACAACAACCAAATCGTGGCAGGCGACGTCGTGGTCATTCGTTACGAAGGTCCGGTTGGCGGGCCCGGTATGCAGGAGATGTTAGCAGTTACAGCGGCAATTGCCGGCGCAGGCTTAGGGAGCTCCGTAGCGCTGATCACAGACGGACGCTTCAGCGGCGCAACGCGCGGCTTGATGATTGGTCATGTGGCGCCTGAGGCAGCGCTTGGCGGTCCGATTGGCTTGCTGCGCGAAGGCGACATCATCAACATTGACGTCCCTTCACGCCGTGTGGACGTTGAGTTGAGCGAGGCAGAGCTGGCAGAGCGCCGCGCCGCATGGCGCGCGCCTGAGCCACGCTATCGGCAAGGTGTCTTTGCTAAGTATGCGCGCTTGGTGCAGTCTGCAGCGGAAGGCGCTGTGACGCATCTGCGTTGAACAGTGCCATGCAGACTGTCAAACTGCGGCGCAGAACATTTTGCCAGATTTGAGCGGTTAAATGCTTAGCGATGACTAGCTTGCGGCTCATCTTGCTATGCACACTGTGCAGTCTTTTGGTGGTGGCGTGCGCGCCACCACCTGCGCCTGCACGGACGCCTACGTCGCGTCCAGTTGTGCCGACGCGCGTGCCAACGCGCATTGTCACACTTGCGCCAACAGCAACGCCGTTGCCTACGCTCACGCCGACGCCGCCTTACGCCCTTGCGCCGCTCTTAGGCGAGTGGTTGATAGACCTGAGCCTGCAGCTGCGCGAGGGAATCACTTTTGACGACGTGCGTTTCGTCGGCACGCTGAGCGCTGAGGTCAGCCTAGATAGCACTTTGAGCGGCGAAGCCGAATTCTATGCGGCTGTCTGGCAGCCGCCGTGCGTCACAGCTGTGCTCGACCCTGAGCCGATTCGTGCCAAGCTCAGTGGCAAGTTACAGCTCGCTGAAAATGGCGACGTCTTAGCCCTGTTACGCCTTCAGCCTGAGAACATCTTGCAAGTCACCACGCTCAGACTCGCCTGTCTGGAATTTCCCGAAGGCATTGTCTTGAGCGAGCCAATCTTTTGGCAGGCAATGCGCGCAGCCGACCTCATCGAGTTCAACGTACCTCTACAAGTTGGCTATGTGCGCCGTCTCAGCGCCGATTTGAGCGGCATCAGTGGCGGCGCGCTGTACGGCACGCTCTACGCTGAGTTGCGCGTCAGCCGCTGAGCGCGTCCCCTACCGCGAGAGCATTTCGCCGATCTCGTAGTACTCCAAGTTGGCAGGGCGCGTGCGCGAGGTGACCTCTTCTAGTGGCACAGGCGTGATCTCACGTCCATTCAAGCCGACCATCACGCCGTGTTCGCCGTTACACAAACACTCAACTGCCTTGATGCCCATGCGCGACGCCAACAGCCGATCAAATGCCGTTGGGCTGCCGCCACGCTGAATGTGCCCTAGAATTGTGACGCGCACCTCAAAGCCGACGCTCTGCCCTTCCAGATACTTGACGATCTCGGCAATTTTTGGCTTGGCGCCTTCAGCGATCACGGCAATGGCGTGATTTTTGCCGCGTAAGTAGGCGTCTTCTAGGCGCGCTGCGATCTCTTCTAGCTCCATTGTCTTCTCCGGGATGAGCGTGAGCTCGGCGCCGCCTAAAATGCCTGACATCAGCGCTAGATAGCCACAGTTACGTCCCATCACCTCAATCAGGAAGGCGCGCTCATGACTGGAGGCAGTGTCGCGTAGACGGTCAAGCGCGTCAAGGATTGTGTTGAGCGCAGTATCTACGCCAATGCTCATGTTCGTTCCCCAGATGTCGTTATCAATGCTGCCCGGTATGCCGACTACAGGCACGCCCAACTTGTGCAACGCCAAGGCGCCACGCAGGCTGCCGTCGCCGCCGATGACAACTAAGCCTTCAATGCCGTGTTCATTAAGCCGTCGCAAGCCGCGCCGCTGTCCTTGTATAGTCTTGAACTCTTCATCGCGCGCTGTCTGAAGGATGGTGCCGCCACGCTGAAGAATGCCGCTCACCTCACGGTTTGTCAGGCGCTCGAAGTCGCCTGCCAGCAAGCCACGGTAGGCTTGGCGAATGCCATAGACTTCAATGCCTTTGGCAAGAGCAGTGCGCACAACGGCACGAATGGCGGCATTCATGCCTGGCGCATCGCCGCCACTGGTCATCACGGCGATTCGTTTCATAAGTTGCGCTCCCTGAACTTCTGGGCAATGGCTTTTGGCTTTGCTGAGTCTCCGTCAAAAGTATAACACATCTGCCAGACTCTGGGTGCGCGTCTGCAGCGCGGCGACCGCGTGCAGCACGCCAAGTTTGGCGATCTTGACAGCAACAGTTGAAAAAGCGCTTTTTGCCCTAGCAAAGGCTTAGAAAGCGTGTATAATGCGCGATCAGTCTGTCCTGACTGAAGGAGATTTCGATGCAAAAGACCGAATTAATCAAAAAGGTAGCGGAAGCAGCTGGGCTGAGTCAAGCGGACACAGCTAAGGCAGTCAATACGCTGATTGAGGTGATCACTGAGGCGCTCAAGAACGGCGACAAAGTCACTATCACAGGCTTCGGCACATTTGAGGTGCGCGAGTCAGCAGCGCGCACTGGCACTAATCCGCGCACTAAGGAGAAGATCACCATTGCAGCGCGCAAGCGTCCGACCTTCAGCCCTGGCTCGCAGCTGCGCGAGGCTGTTAGCGGCAAGAAAGCATAATCGGTGCGTTGCCGCAATTACATAGGACCAAGGGCGGGTCAGCCGATCCGCCCTTATTTGTGCCTGAAGACATTTTTTTCAAAAGTAAGGAGCTTCTTTATGAATGTACAGCTAATCGTACACGGCGGCGCAGGCTTGGCAGCAGGCAATCATCACAGCGCTGTCATGGCGGCGTGCCGCGCAGCAGTCGCAGCAGGTCTAGCGCGCCTGCGCGAAGGCGACTCAGCGCTGAATGCCGTTGAAATCGCTGTCCGAGCGCTTGAGGACGATCCGCTTTTCAATGCAGGCTATGGCTCAGTGCTGAATCGTGATGGACAAGTGCAGATGGACGCGCTGATCATGGACGGACGGACATTTCAGATCGGCGCAGTAGCCGCTGTCTCACGCATTAAGAACCCAATCAGCCTTGCGCGGCGCGTTATGGAAGCCACGCCGCACCACTTGTTGGTCGCTGAGGGCGCTGAGCGCTTCGCAGCCGAGCAAGGCATTCCACTGGTGTCGCCTGAGGCAATGATTGCGCCGCGGCACGTCAAACAGACCAGCAGCGATACCGTTGGTGCAGTGGCGCTGGACTCGGCAGGGAACTTGGCTGTTGCGGTTTCAACAGGTGGTGTACGCGGCAAGTTGGCAGGGCGTGTAGGCGATTCGCCGCTTCCAGGCGCCGGCGGCTGGGCAGATAACGCGCTTGGCGCTGCATGCGCTACAGGTCTAGGCGAAGGCATCATCCGCGCTCTGCTGACCTTCCGCGCTGTCAGTTTGCTAGAGACGCATAGCGCGCAAGCTGCAGCAGACGCAGCGCTCGCTATTTTCGGGCAGAAGTTCAATGGCGAAGGCGGCCTGATCGTGCTAGATCGGCATGGGCAAGTTGGCATAGCACATAACACACCATATATGCCTGTGGCGTGGCTGCGCGGCGATGACATCGTAGCGCAAGTTCAACAGCCCTGAACCTAGCAGGCAATCTGTGGTAGCATAGAGCCAATCCCGACATCCAGAAAGCGATAGACCTCTCATGGCATTTTTTCTGCGGCGCTTGCTCAGCGGGCGCATGGCTGATCCAACTTTGGATGCTACCACACAGTGCAACATTCGCTACTTGTACATTGAGATTGCCTTCGCCAGTGTGCTAGGCGCTATTGTGACCTTTCACGCTGCTTTTGTCGTGCGGCTCGGCGGCAGTAAAGAGCTGCTCGCCTTGCTGAGCGCAGTACCGGCGCTCGTCTCAGCCATCTTCAGCATTCCATCGGCGCGCTTACTGGAGCGCTTGCCGAACCGCCGATTCTGGATTTTTGCCAGTCTGCTGCTGACGCGCATTGGAACAGGGCTGATCGCGCTTCTGCCAATCATCTTTCCTAATGACGCTGCAGCATGGCTCGTAGCGCTAGTGATCTTTCTCAGCCTGCCAACAATCTTTTTCACGAACGGCTTTCAAGCGCTCTTAGCTGACATCATCCCGGAGCGGCAACGTGCTACAGTATTCTCAATACGGCAAATCATCTGGGCAGCAGGCATTGTTGTCACCTCTGCACTGGCAGGTATCTGGCTGGACAGTGCGCCGTTTCCGCTCAACTACCAGCTGATGTACATCTTCGGATTCATAGTTTCCCTAGGCAGTCAGCACTACCTGAATCGGCTGATAGTGCCTGAACCAAACGCTGCGTCAAAACCTAGTCCCAAGGCTTTGCGCACTGCTGAGGCGTCGTCTGCGCAGCTGAATGCTAACATCGCAAAAATGCTCTTCAATTCGCTGATCTATCAGGCAGGCTTGACGTTGCCAGCGGCGCTGTTCACAGTCTACTACATTGAGACTCTGAAAGCCTCTGATGCATGGATCGGCTTCAACAGCGCAGTCGGCTTTGCAGGCATGGTAATGGGCAATGTGCTATGGGCGCGTTTGCTACGGCGACACAGCTATTCGTGGGCGCTGCGAACGTCCAGTTTACTGACGTGGATTTTTCCAGTTGGTATCGCGCTTTTTCCTGACTTGACGGCGATTTTGTTCATCAACTGGCTCGTTAACTTGTTTCATCCAGGCGTAGAGCTGGGCAGTCTGAATATCATGCTCAAGCTGGGCGCTGGTGAGCATCGCGCGCTCTACATGAGCTGGTATAACACTGTGCTGAATCTCAGTTTTTTTGCAGCGCCACTGGCAGGCGTCTGGCTTGCTCAGCAGTTCAGCATTCCAGTAGCTCTGCTGATCAGCGGCGGTCTGCGCATTGTAGGCGGTATTTTGTTCAATGTAAACCGTGTGCAAGAGCCAAGCCGCGAGGTAGGCGCTATTCTGCCTAGTGACGCCTAGCCGCTGCGATGCCGACTGAAGGCACGCTCATAGACGCGGACGTACTCAGCAGCGCTTTTATTCCAGCTGAAGTCAGTCTGCATGGCGCGCAGCTGCATACGGCGGAATGCCTCCGAGCGGTTGCGATAGGTCTCTAGCGCCCAGCGCAACGTGCCAAGGACCGCCTCAGGCGTTTCCCAGAGGAAAACAAAGCCTGTGCCGACATCAGCGTCCTTGTTGTCATAATTCTGGACAGTGTCAGCTAGTCCGCCTGTCTCACGCACGACTGGCAAAGCGCCGTAGCGCATGGCGATCATCTGACTTGTGCCGCATGGCTCGTAGCGGCTAGGCATTAGGAACAGGTCGCTTGCGGCGTAAATGCGCTGTGACAGCACAGCGTCATAGCCAATCACAGCGCGCATACGGTTGCCGTAAGTGTACTCAAGCGTGCGCAAGCCGTCTTCAAGGTGGCTTTCACCGCTACCTAAGACGACAACTTGCACATCGTCTTCTGCCAACAGCTGATAGAGCGCAGGAATGGCGAGATCGAAGCCTTTTTGAGCGGTCAGGCGCGTCACAGCGCCGATGAATGGCACGTCAGCGCGCTGTGGCAAGCCAAGTTGCGCCTGCAGCGCTGTCTTGTTCAGCGGACGCGGCGCAAGGTTCTGGACGCTGAACGGATGGAGCAGGGCAGGGTCTGTGGCAGGATCGTTGCGCTCCATGTCCAAGCCGTTCAAAATGCCCATAACGTCGCCGCCATGAGCGCGCCAACGCACAAGTGCCTCTAAGCCTTCGCCAAAGCGCGGATACTGAATTTCTTCGGCGTAGCGCGGACTAACCGCTGTGATCATGTCGCTGTAGGCAATGGCAATTGCCAGCAAGTTGCCGTCTTTGCCGTGATAGAGCAGGTCAGGCTGCGTGCGTGTTGGAATGCCTGCGTCGAAGAGTGCAGCGCCTGCCCAGTCACCCTGGTAGCCCATGTTGTGAATGGTCAACACAGTGCCAACAGGTTGCCAGAACGAATCAAAGCGGCTGTAAGCCACCAAGAAGCTGCCCAGAGCTGTATGCCAGTCATGGACATGCAGCACATCCAACTTCCAGCCTTCACGCTGTGCTAGTTGCCATGCCAGCGCGAGCGTGAACTCACTGAAGGCAATGAAGCGCTGCTTGTCCCACTCTGTATCCGTGTAAAGTTGCCAGCCTTGTCCGAAGAACGGGTAGCTTTCCAGGAAGTAGACTGGCACGCCGTCTGACTCGGTATGGTGGACGTAGATATCTGCTACGCCGCGCCGCCGCCCAAATTGATAGTGAAAGGCGTAGGCGATGTTGTAGCGCCCGCGCTGAATGAAGCCATGCAGCGGCATCACCACGCGTGCATCCACGCCTATGCGGCGCAGCGCTTTGGGCAAGCTGCCGATCACGTCCGCCAAGCCGCCTGCCTTGGCGAAGGGCGTCATCTCAGCTGCAGAGAACAGGACGTTCATTATGGCGCGCCTACCGTCAAGCGAGTTGGCGCAGCGACAGACTTAGGCGCAGCTGATCCTCGAAATCTTCATCTTCGAACAGGCTCAGTTGATCCTCGAAGTCCTCGTCTTCAAAGTCTTCCTCTTCCTCATCAAAGTCGTCGAAGTCGAAGTCGTCTTCTTCATCGAAGTCGTCCTCATCTTCGTCGTCGAAGTCGTCTTCATCGTCAAAATCGAGGTCTTCGTCTTCCTCATCGAAGTCGAAGTCCTCTTCATCATCCAATTCTTCCTCTTCATCTTCGTAACGACGTCTGACGGCGAGAGGCGATAGATTAAGCGCAGCTACGGGCGAGCGCGGCGTAGCGTCGCTGGAAGTGATCTCGGCACGGACTTGGTACAGCGTCGTTATGGCAGACGCGTCGGTCTCAGAGAGTGTGTTTAGGGATGAGAGTGCAGTTGCGCTCACAAAAGACTCCTTAGCATGTGCAGAGCAGGATCGCAGGCATTGTAACGCTACCTTTTGCAGCACGTCAACTCTGAATTGCTGCAGATGCTATTCAGTTTTCTGACTGCCCTTTGCCGCGTGCTTATCGTAGATTTCACGTCCGGCGAGCTTGGCTGCCTTGCGCACCTCCGGGTCACTGTCGTTACGGAAGACTTGCTCAAGAGCAGGTAGAGCGGCTAGATCACCAAGCAGACGCAGTTCATTGATCGAACGCAAGCGCACAGCAGGGTCTTTATCTTTCAGGCGTTGGATGTGATATTCCACCAGTTTGCTTACCATAGCTTGTCCAGTCCTTCAACCGAACTCTAAGTATGCTTCACCTGATGGTCTGAGGCAACAGTGGTGTGGCGCTGATGGGCAAGGCGGCGCTGTGCAGCCTGGTAGATGGCTTTACCAACGCTCTGCGCCAACTTACGAATCTCAAGGTCAGGGTCAAGCGCGAACAGATTTGCCAAAGCGCCTAGCGCACGCGGATCGCCAATGAGCTCAATCTGGCGAATGGCTTGGCGGCGTGTGGCAGGATCAGGATCGCGCAAGCGTTGCAACCAGACATCTAAAGGATCGCGCATTGGCACACCTCAGCTGAAGAAATCTTCCGAAAGTCCTTCATCCAGCAAACGCATGAGGTCTATTGGTGCCTGATTAGGTGACGCAGGCGGCACTGAAGGCGCGCTGCGCCGCGCCTCGAAGAGCGCCTCTTGCTGCAGAGCAAGGTGCATGTGATCGTAGACGCGCGGGTCTTTCTCGATCAGGCTGTGCAAGAAAGCCTCTTGGCGCTCCGCTAACGTCGCTGAGGCAACAGCGCTTTGAGCCTGCATGCGGCGCTTAGCTGCGTAAATAATTTGCCCTGCCCAGCCTGCCACTTGCCGCACGCCCGGCTCAGGGTCTGTCTGATAGACCTGAGCAATGGCAGGCAGAGCGCGCACTTCCTCGACCATTGCAAGGATGCGCAACGTCTCGACGCGTACCCACTGATCAGAATGCTTTAGCCGTTCCAGCAGCTCTTCCAGCATGGTATTTGCGACCAAGGCATGTGTCTGCCTAAGTATAACACATGGCTAGAGATAGAGATACATTTCAATGCGCTGAAACGCTTCTAGGTAGCCAAACCGTTCCATCACCTGCCAAGCAGGATGATCGATTGGCAAGTTTTCCACTTTGGTGTCCTGAGCGCTGTATGTTTTGTGCAAGTGGTAGAGCAACGCTTGGATCACAGGCTCACTAGTGACGCCGCCGAACACGAAATGTGTCAGTTGGAACGGCAAACGCTGGAAGATCAACCAGCCGCTCTCGCTGCTAGAGAGCGTGACGTGCAAGCCACGCAAGTTACCTGAATTGCGAAGCGACGCCGCTTCTTCTGTCCACGCAGCGCATTGTGTCTGCTCATACTCGCGCAGCAGAGCGACGATCCGTGCATTATCAAGCGGCTCAATCTCGGCATTCGGCACGCATAGCGACTCATGAGGCGCGCCAGGCGGACGACGCACGACCATCAGATCGCGGACTGGCTCAAAGCCAAGCTTGTGAAAAAGGCGCGTGGCAGGCTCGTTGCCTCTAATCACCTCTAGCTGGACGCGCTGTGCGCCGAGCGTGCGCGCATTTGCCAGCATTAACTCGGTCAAAAACTGCCCAATGTGCCTGCCGCGCCGCTCCGGGATGACACCCAAGCGCGTGATCCATGCGCGCTCGCCGCGTATGCCCAACATGCAGACACCAAGCTCAAGATTGTCGCCGTTCAGTGCCACAGCCGAGGCGTCCAAGTTCACGTCGTAGTCACGCACGTATTCTGCCATACGCTTGCCGTTCATCGGCATAGGCACGATGTAATCTATGCGCGCGTGATTGTAGATATCAGCGAGCTGATCATAAGAGTACTGGCTGGCAAGCACAGCAAAAGCGCTGCTATGCGATAGCTTACTCGGTTGTGTCGTCATACGTTGATCTCAGTGTGTTGGGCTGACTCGGTGGCTGAATAATTGGCTCTGGCGGCGCTAAAAACGCCTCAACTTGACCCACAAAGCGGCGTGTATCTATCGGCTTGACGATGACGCCATGGCAGCCGTAGGCTCTTGCCATGCTGTGTGCTGTGGCTTCAGGCCAAGCCGTGAAAGCGACTAGGCGCGTCCTGGCTAACGATGGTTGTTGCTGTAAGAGCGCGATCACGGTCTGTCCGTCAATGTCAGGCAAGCCTAGGTCGATCAAGACAAGGTCAGGCGATGTTTCAAGAATGGTAGTCAAGCCATCTTCACCAGTCTCAGTGAGGATAGCACGATGACCTGCATTCCTCAACAATTTGGCGACCAGTCTGCCATTCTGGACGTTGTCCTCGACGATCACAATGACAGCCATCAGAAAAATGCTCCTTGAGAAACCTAGCGTACGCCTTATGGAATTTTACCCCAGCCTTTCAATCAGCTCGTCACTTTGAGAGAGCTTTGAGTCAAGTTGGCAAATGGCTGTAGAGTGACTAGGATCGAAAAGGATTTTTAGCGAATTGGAGGATGCTCAATGCCCGCAATTGGCGAAATTGCGCCTGACTTTGAGGCACTGACTGACGAAGGCAAGCCGATCAAGCTCTCGGACTTACGCGGCAAGAAAGTTGTGCTGTACTTTTATCCAAAAGACTTCACCAGCGGCTGTGAAATGCAAGCCTGCGCTTTCCGCGATCACTACGCGCAATTCGAGGCGGCAAACGCTGTTGTGCTAGGCGTCAGTCCTGACGACGTTGAGAGCCATCAACGGTTTCGTCAAGCGCTCAACCTGCCTTTTCATCTGCTCGTGGATAGCGACTACAGCCTTTCCAAAGCGTGGGAGAGCTACGGCACGAAAACTTACCCTGATGGTCTGACTTTCACAGGCACGCTGCGCAGCCATTTCGTCATTGACGAACATGGCGTGATCATTGACGTGCAAAATCCTGTCTCGCCGCAAGAGAGCGCTAAACGCGCTTTAGAAGTAGTGCAACGCGCTTGAGTCACGCGCGCCGACTCGCCGATGCACTGTGCATCGGCGAACGCGCTCGGTCAAGCTGTCACCAGCGTGCCGACTGGCTCGCCCATCACTGCTGCTTCTAACATGCCCTCTTTCCAAAAGTCTAGGACTAGGATCGGCATGTGGTTGTCCATGCAAAGCGTGAAGGCAGTCATGTCCATCACTTCAAGGCGCTTAGCGATTGCCTCTTGATAGGTGAGCTTATCGTAGCGGCGTGCGTTTGGATTTTTCTTCGGATCGCTATCGTAAATGCCGTCTACTTTGGTCGCTTTGATGAGCAGCTCAGCGCCAATCTCCATAGCGCGTAGCGCAGCTGCTGTGTCCGTTGTGAAGTACGGATTGCCTGTGCCGCCGCTGATGATAACCACACGGTTTTTCTCTAGGTGACGAATGGCACGCAGACGGATGTACGGCTCAGCGACTTTGTTCATCTCAATGGCAGTTTGCACGCGCGTGATAATACCTTCACGCTCCAGTGCATCGCGGAGCGCTAGAGCGTTCATCACTGTAGCGATCATGCCCATGTAATCAGCGGTAGACTGATCCATGCCGCGCTCCACGCCGATTTTGCCGCGCCACAGGTTACCTGCACCGATCACAATGCCAACTTGCACGCCTAGTTGATAAACCGCTTTTACGCGGCGCGCCATGAACGCTGCTTGGTCAGGATCAATACCCGTTCCGCTTGCGCCGCTGAGTGCCTCGCCGCTTAGCTTGAGCAAAATGCGCTTATAGCGTGGCTCTCTCCGTGAGTCGTCCATACTCAGTCCTACTTTCCGTAAGGTCTTTAGCGGGACAAAAAAAGGATCAGGTAACGCCCTGATCCTCAGCGATGCTCAGTGTATATGCATTGTGCTGTACTTATTCAGCGGCACCATCTTCGCCTAACGCAAAACGTGCAAAGCGCCGCACGACGATGTTTTCCTTGATTTCGGCGATCAGATCGGTCAGCACATCAGCGACTTTCTTTGAGTCGTCGAAGAACCAAGGCTGTTCCATCAGCACGATCTCTTCGAACCACTTGTTCATGCGCCCATCCACAATCTTAGCAGCCACTGCCTCACTTTTACCTTCGGCAATGGCGCGCTCTAACTGGGTTTGGCGCTCCTTTTCGATCAGCTCTTGCGGCACATCCTCGCGGCGCAGGTAGCGCGGCGCTGCGTTGGCAATGTGCAGTGCTAGGTCTTTGGCAAATTGACGGAACTGCTCATTGCGCGCGACAAAGTCCGTCTCGCTGTTCACCTCGACGATCACGCCCATGCGCCCATTGTGGTGCATATAGGTCTGCACAATGCCGTCATTGGCGACGCGCCCAGCTTTCTTGGCTGCGGTCGCCATGCCTTTCTTGCGCAGATATTCAGCGGCTTTCTCTAGATCGCCGCCGCTCTCAGCGAGCGCTGTACGACACTCATTAAACCCTGCGCCTGTCATCTCGCGCAGCTGCTTGACCAGTTGTGCGCTTACTTCAGCCACTGATGTCTCTCCTTAGTCTTCATCATCCTCAAAGCTGCTGCTGCTGAGCTTCCTTAACGCTGAGGCGCCCAAAAAGGCAGTGTTATCCATGTCATCCAGGTCGTCAGCGTCGAATGGCTCTGGCACAGCCTCGCTGACGCTCTCCTCAGGCTCTTCATCCGCCTCACGCTTATCGCTGATAGCGAGTCCTTCCAGCACAGCATCGGCGATCTTGCTAGTGAGCAGCTTGATGGCGCGAATTGCGTCGTCATTCGCAGGGATGACGTAATCAATCAGCTCAGGATTGCAGTTCGTATCTACCAAAGCGATGATAGGAATGCCAAGTGCGTTCGCCTCTTCAACGGCTGTATGTTCGCGGCGCACGTCAATGACGAACAGCAAGGCAGGCAGGCGCGTCATAGTGCGCAAGCCGCCTAGACGCACGCGCAGTTTCTCAACCATGCGCTCACGCCGCAGCAGCTCTTTTTTGGTGTAGTAGCCTGTCTCGCCGCGCTCAATTTCCTCTTCAATACGCTTCAGCTGGTCAATACGCGCCTTAATGGTGCGCCAGTTGGTCAGCGTGCCGCCTAGCCAGCGCTGGTTGACGTAAGGCATGCCACAGCGCTCTGCCTCTTGCTGCACGGTCTCCTGCGCTTGGCGCTTAGTGCCGACAAATAAAATCTTGTTGCCTTTGGAAACTTCCTCTTTAACGCGCTCACACGCCTCTTCCAGATTAGTGAGCGTTTGCTGCAGATCGAGGATGTGAATCCCATTGCGCTCCGTGAAAATGTACGGCTTCATGCGCGGATCCCACTTCTTGGCACGATGCCCGAAGTGGACGCCCGTTTCCAAGAGCGCTTTCATCGAGACAATAGGCATGAGTTGAGTGACTCCTTAATGGATTGTGTTAAACCGCGTTTGCCCATCTCCTGCGGCGCTCATTCCGGCTCTGGAACACACACGCCGCATCTGAGCAAGGCTGAATTAGGCTTATGCCCAAGCGGGCAGTATAGCACAGCCCAGTCTGACTTTTCAAGGGTCGGTCTGTGGCTTGAGAGCGTCAAATGAGAGGCTGTTTGCCAAGTTCGGCGCAACGCGCAACCTCTATAAACGACATACCGCTGCAAACTGAGTTTTTGCATAGATGATCTGCCAAGTTGAGCATGTTTACTGAATAACTCCAAGCCATAAGCCTGAGTCGTGCATTCGGCACAGCAGTGTCGCTATCTGCGCGCAACTTAGCGGCGCTTGGTGTCTTCTGTGGACCAAGCTGCAGTTAGACTTGCGCACGCTTGACGTTCTACCTTCTCAGGCTATTTGTGAGCTAAACTCAAGCGGAAAAGTTTTCTGAAAATAAATGTAGAGGGAAAATGAGCCGCACAAAAGTTTTGATCATGGGCGCTGCTGGGCGCGATTTTCACAACTTTAACGTCTGTTTCCGTGACGATCCATCAGTTGAGGTTGTCGCCTTCACAGCAACACAGATTCCCGGTATCGAAGGCAGGCGCTATCCGCCTGAGCTAGCAGGCGCGCTCTACCCTGAAGGCATTCCGATCCACGATGAGTCAGAGTTGCCGCGCCTGATCGCCGAACATGGCGTGCAGCAGGTCTACTTTTCCTACAGCGACGTCTCACATGCCTACGTGATGCACAAAGCCGCGCAAGTTGTAGCGCTCGGCGCTGATTTCGCCTTGCTCGGCACAAAGCGCACACAGTTGAAGAGCAGCAAACCTGTTGTCTCAATTGGCGCTGTGCGCACAGGCTGCGGCAAAAGTCAAGCCACGCGTTATGTGGCGCGGACTCTTAAGGACTTGGGCTGGCGCGTCATCATCGTACGGCATCCTATGCCATATGGCGACCTGTGCAAGCAAGCTGTGCAGCGCTTTGCCAGCTATGCCGATCTCGATCTGCATCAGACGACCATTGAAGAGCGCGAAGAATACGAGCCGCATTTGGATAACGGTCACGTTGTCTACGCAGGTGTGGACTACGCCGCAATTCTCGCGCGCGCTGAGGAAGAAGCCGACATCATCCTCTGGGACGGCGGCAACAACGATTTGCCGTTCTTCGCTTCTGACCTGCACATCGTGATTGCCGATCCACATCGTCCCGGTCATGAGCTTGCTTACTATCCCGGTGAGGCGAATGCGCGCATGGCGGACGCCTTCGTGCTGAACAAGGTGGACACGGCTAACTACACGGACATACAGACTGTGCGCGATAACTTACACGCCTTGAATCCGCGCGCGCCGATCTTTGAAGCAGCCTCGCCGCTGTTCATCGAGGGCGCAGAGCAGGTGCGCGGCAAGCGTGTGTTGGTCGTCGAAGACGGACCGACGCTGACACACGGCGAAATGCCGTACGGCGCAGGCGTCGTCGCTGCACGGCGCTTTGGCGCAGCAGAGCTGATCGATCCACGCCGCTGTGCCGTCGGCTCATTACAGAAGGTCTATGAGACTTACCCGCACATTGGCGCGCTCTTGCCTGCTATGGGCTACGGCGCTGCGCAAATGGCAGAGCTGGAAGCAACTATCGCTGCTTGCGCGCCTGACCTCGTGCTAACTGCCACGCCAATTGACCTGCGGCGCGTGATCAAGGTCGCAGTGCCTATGGTGCGCGTCCGCTACGAGCTACAGATTATCGGCGCGCCGACGTTGGCTGACTTGTTAGCGGAAAGGTTTGGGCGCAAATCAGGCTAGGCGCGGCGCTCTGCCAGTGCGACAAGCAGCTCAGCGGCGCGGACTTTGCCGCCGAGCGATGCTAGGTCAGCGGCTAGACGGCGCGCATTCTCTAGGACGCGCTGATCGGTGGTGACGGCGCGTATGGCGGGCAAAAGCTGACCGTTGCGCACATCATGTGCCGTCAGATTCAGCCCGACTTTTGCCTGTGCCACACGACGCGCTTGCGCACGCTGATCAGCGGCATGTGGCACGACCACTTGTGGAATGCCTTGCACTGCAGCGCGATGCGTCGTTCCCATGCCGCCGTGATGCACAATCACGCGCAAGCGCGGAAAGACGTGATCATAGTCAATCCATGAGAGCAGGCGCGTGCCGCGCGGCAAAGCAGCCTTCAGCTCTGCCTTTTTCTCAGGCGGGATCGGATTCCTGCCAATGACCACAATCGGAGTCATGCCCAAGCGCGCCACTGCTTGCGCTGCCCAGCTGAAAAAGCCCAAGTCGCCTGTGAAGACGCTGCCTAGAGTGACGAGCGCTAAGGGCGCACCTTCAGGAATTTCGGCTAACCAGTCTGGTGTGGGCGTCGTTGGCGCGTCCACTGTGCCGCCGACGAACTGCGTCTGCGGCAACGGCTCAGGATCAGCTTGATACCACTCACGGTTGAAATAGCTGATGTGCAAGTGCGGCGACTGAACTGATGGCGCCGCGCCTTCTGAGAAATTGACTCCGCGCACGCCAAAGCGCACTTTCAAGCGCTCAATTCGCTCGCGGCACAGTTTGCTCAGGTCAGCTTGCACAGCATACAGCCGCTCTTCATCGAGCGGCTGTCCAGCGACCCAGCCTGCCACTGCCATAGGCACACCTAGCTTTTCAGCGGCAAAGGCGACTGCGCTCAAGAATGGATCGGTCACGATCAGGTCAGGCGTGCCGCGCTGCTCAGCCAAGCTGAGCATTGCTTCAAAAGCAGGCGGCATGAGTTCCTCGCTCAGCCATGTGTCTAAGGCGCGCCGATAGCGCAGGAACATCGCCTCAACAGGATTCATGCTGCGCAGGTCAGCAGGCGGCGGCGCAAGCCATGCCCAGCCGGTCGCTGCAATGGCGGCAAACGGCACGCCTGCAGCGTTGATCAGCCCTTCCAGTGGCGGCTCTGAGACCCACAGCACCTGATGACCGCTCGCCAGCAGATGCTGTGCCGTCTTGAGCATGCCGCCCCAATCTGTGTGACCTGCTAACGGCGCTGAGATGAACCAGAAGGACGCCATAGCCTGAGAAACGCTTAATAAACTGTCCATGTCTCTTCCTCAGCAAGCCGAGAAAGAGACATGGCGCGAAGGTGAGTTCGCCTCTCAGGCTTGTGCTAGGAATTCGTTCATGGCGGCGAACAGCTCGTGCATATCCGCCAAAGTCAGGTCGCCCATGTGCGCAATGCGGAAAGTCGAGTCTTTGAGCTTGCCGTAGCCATCTGAGATGGTCATGCCGCGCGCCTTGAGGAACTTGTTGAGCGCTTTGACATCAATGCGGCGCGTGTTGGCGACCGTTGTCACGGTCGGCGAATGGTAGCCTTCCTCAGAGAACATGGCGAAGCCTGCCTCAGCGACCCAGTCGCGCGTCGCCTGTGCCATCTCCTCATGACGTGCAAAACGCGCCTCTAAGCCTTCTGCCAGCATGTAGTCCAGCTGCTGATCAGTGGCGTAGAGCAGCGAGATGTTCGGCGTGGCAGGCGTGTGGTTCTTCAGCAGGAATTTTTCCAGCTCAAGGAAGTCAAAATAGTAGCCGCGATACGGCACTTGCTTAGCGCGCTCAAGCGCACGGTCAGAGACAGCTGCAAACGCCAAACCGGGCGGCAACGCCATTGCTTTCTGCGTCGAGGTGAGCAGCACGTCCAAACCCAGTCCGTCAAAATCAATCTTGTAGCCACCTAAAATGCTGACAGCGTCTACCAAGATCAATGTGTCAGGATACTGGCGGATGACGGCTACCATGTCCTCAAGTGGATTTTTGACGCCTGTGCTTGTCTCATTCAGGACAATTGCCACGGCATCGTAGTGCTGAGCGCGCAGGCGCTCTTCCAGCTGCTCAGGCTTGACAGCGCGTCCCCACTCAACCTCGATTGCCTCCGCCTGCTTGCCATTGACCTTGCTGACTTCATACCAGCGCTCGCTGAAGGCGCCGTTGACCAAGTGCAGGACTTTTTGGTTATCGCGGATGCAGTTGCGCGAGGCAGCTTCCCACAGCCCTGTGCCAGAGGATGTGGAGACGTACACGCGCGACTGCGTGTAGAACAGCTGGCGCAACTTACCCTGCACACGGGCAAACAGCGTCTCAAAATCTGAGCCGCGATGCCCAATCATCCAGCGACTCTGCGCCTCCAGAATCTCGCGCCGCACTTCAGTTGGACCGGGGATGTACAAGCGGACGTGATCAGGTCTTACCGCTTCAGTCATGCGAAAGTCTCCTCAGTGAACGTGCCACAAGCATTCCATAAAACAAGATTGTGGCTCTCTTAACAAGATTTTATCAAGCGCTGCGTAACTGATCGATCAAGCGCGCTACAGCAGGCGTCGGCATTGGATCGCTATTGTAGAGCGCGGCTAGGTAGCAACTGACATAGTCGCCGTAGAGCGCTGCTGTCAGGGCTTGTGCAAGCGCGCTCTCGCCTGAGCCTGTGACAGTGTCTGGCACGAAGCCTGCTTCCATCATCAGACGACGCGTCAACGTTTGGCGTAGCGCCACGCGCGGATGATCATGCTGTGGTGCAGCGAGGCTCACAGCGGCAATGCGCACTGGCTCAGGCAGGTTGGTCAAGCCTTGCAGCAAATTATAATCGAGATTGGGCAATTCATCACAAAGTGCAAGCGTCTTGGCGTTTTGCAGCAAGCTGAGCTGCCAACGGCGCGCCACAGCTGCCATGAAGCCGCCGCCATAGACCAGTGGCAGGCGACCGATCATCTGTGCAGCGAGACGTTTGGCAGGATTGCGTGTTGGCTCGACCGCCACGTCAAAAACCTTGACGCTCTCGCGCAGCTTGTCAATTGCCTCTTGCACGTCCGTGCTCGGATCGCGGACTAGGCCGAGCCGTTCCGCAAGCGCGAGCAGTAACGTCACCTGCATGTAAAAGGCAAGCCGTGAGACGCCTTCCAAAGCGTAGCGCCACAGCGTTGTGCCTGAGCGCTCGGCGTACTCAGCCAGTGCGCCGCCGCTCGTGATTGCTAGAGTTTGCGTGCCGCGCGCATCAGCCAGCTCAAAGGCGCTGAACGTCTCTTCAGTATCGCCGCTATGGTCAAGTAAGACCACTAGAGTCGCCTGCCCTTCGACATAAGCGGGCAAGTCGTAGCCGCGACAGGCAATGACAGGTAGGTTAATTGTGTCAGCGACCAATGCAGCAAACAGCTCTGCGGCAGCAGCGGCGTCGCTGAGCGCAGCAACTACAATCCTATCGGCGAATCGTGCGTTGTCAGGCAACGGAAAGTGATGGCGCGCTTGCCAAGCGGTACGCACCTCATCAGCAACGCGCTCAAGACGGCTGAACATGCCGTAGGCGTCTAGAGCGCGCAGAGCGTTAGGATCGTCAAGGATCATCGAAAGTGAAGACTCCGAGTTGAGGTAGTGCAACTTGCCTTGAAAATACCACGTCACTGTGCAGGCTTCAACCAATCAGCTGTTCAAACGTTGAATTTAACGAACTGGCACAAAACCTTAACGTGATCTTAAAACAGCCTCGTTATGCTCATGCTCGGCAAGAATGCCCATCGCTTAGCGACGAAAGCTGGAGGATATATGACTAAGTTCACCAAAGTGTTGGCGTTGGCGCTGATCGTCGCCATCGTCGTAGGCTTTGCAGGCGTTGACAATACGTCGGCGCAGGGCAAGTATGTGAAGACCTTTGACCTGAAACTGCCAGTCGCTCAGGGCGCTTACGCGGGCGTCGATCCAAAGGGCACAACCATCACATGGTGGCACCAGCACAGCGGTCAGCGCGAGAAGGCTGTGCAGGCGGCTGCCGAGAAGTTCAACAAGGAGAATCCTTTCGGCATCACGCTGAATGTGGTCTCCAAGGGCAGCTATGACGACATCTTCACGGCTGTGACGGCAGGCATTCAGACAGGCGAGTTGCCAGAGATCGTGGTGGCGTACGGCAATCAGGCGGCTGTCTACCAGAACAATCAGGCGCTCGTTGACCTTGACGTCTTCCTGAAGGATCCAGTGCTGGGCATTCAGGACTTCGAGCAGGACATGTTCACGCGCTTCTTCGAAAGCGACCTGAATCCAGCGCATGACAATCAGCGCTTGGGCTTCAGCACCTATCGCTCAGTTGAGGTGCTGTACTACAATGTGGACGTGCTGACCGAGATGGGCTACAGCGCGCCGCCTAAGACTTGGGAAGAGTTCGGCGAGATGGTCTGCCGCTTCGTGCGTGAAGGTCGCGGCACGGATGGCTACCAGATTCGCACGGACGCCTCGTTCATCGCAGCAGGCGCCTTCGCGGCTGGCGGCGATATCTATGACCGCGCTAAGGGCGAGTTCACCTACAATAGCGAGGCTGCTAAGGTCTTGCCGCGCGCGCTGCAGAAGCTGCTGAATGACGGCTGCATCAAGAAGACCGTGGATCCGCGCGCCCGTAGCGATCAGGCTGCTTTCGCCAGCGGCGCAGCGCTGTTCTACACTGGCTCGTCCTCAGGCATTCCGTTCGTCTGGACGGCAATCAAGGACTCGCCCAAGCCCTTCGTCTTCGACGTAGCGCCCATCCCCGGCTACGGCAACAATCCGCCTGTTGTGAATGTGTACGGCGCTAGCAACAGCGTGGTCGCCAAGGGCAAGACGCCAGAGCAAATCCTCGCCTCGTGGCTGTTCCTGCGCTGGTTCAGCGAGGCTGAGCAGCAGGCTGAGTGGGCGAAGAACACCAACTACTTCCCAGTGCGTCGTTCAGCCGCCGAGAAACTTGAAGAGGTCTTCGCTGCGCAAGGTACAGGTCGTCCGTATCGCAGCGCCTTCAATCTGCTGAGCAACACCAAAGAAGAGCCTTCAGTGGACGTTTACCAGACCGTGCGCGCTGAGACCAGCAAGGCGTTCAACGATATCCTCGACGGCGCCAATGTGGATGAGCGCATGGATCAGCTGACCAAGCTCGCTAACGAGCTGCTGGAAGCCTCACGCAAGTAATCTGCCCACTGCTTGAAAACGCGGGCGCGATCACGTTGTGTTGATCGCGCCCTTTCTTTCCAGTCCACATGCCTGAACACTCAAGAACTGCCACCAAACCAGTTCAGCAAACGTTTGACCAAATTCCGCTTGCGCGCCTGCTCCTGTTGCAGCTCACGGTGTAGCTGTTCAGTTAACTGCTTCAGCTCTTCTACCGTCATCCGTGCGCCATTCACCAGCACCCACTCGCCGCCCAGATCGCGCAACTCGCTAGGCGCACGCTTGTAGAGCGATTGGTAGATTTCTTGGTACCGCGCCATGGCACTTTCAACATTCATTGTTTGAGTCACTCCATTCGCCTGCTCAGCTGGTTCTCAGTTGCGCTGTAATTTGATACATCTATCAGCTCAGCCGATGCTGCTGATAGCTCAGCAAGTTTGAGCCGTGCGATCCTGAACGCTGCTAACAATTTTAACACAAAGTGCAGCGTAGCAACATCGCCTCCGGTCGGATCACGGCTATAAAGTATCACTGAAGGATTGAGCTGACAATCTCAACTCTCTCGCAAAAGTAACGAGTTGCTTTCGCCGCTCGCGCTTGCTATGCTAAACTAGCCATAGTTCAAGCACAGCTGGAGCGCACTGCGCACACAGTCAACGGAGCGCTAGATGACCACGCTTTATGTCTATGTCGCTGGTCCGCAAGGATCGGGCAAGACCACTTTTCTACAGTCACTGGGCAACCCGAATGGTTTTACAGTGGACGCTGCAAATGGCATAGAGTATCGCTACTTTACTGTAGATGAGACGCTCGATCTGTACGTACTTACCTCTATTGACGCCTCGCGCTTTGATCGCCTGCTCGACATTGCACAGCGTGACATTCTCGGCTACATCGTGATGGTGGACAGCGCTGACCAAGAGTCATGGAGCATGGCGCGCATCATGTTGGCACACTTGCGCGGCTATGCGTTAGCGCCGACGCTGATTGTGGCGAACAAGCAAGACTTGCTCAGCGCCGCCTCGCCAGAGCAAGTCGGCGCATGGATCGGCATGGAATCTATGGTCTATGTCACAGGTTGCCAAGCGACCAAGCCGAATAGCGTGCGCGCTGCCTTTCTACAGCTGCTGTTCTCTGTGCGCCATGAGATCGAACGTCTTGATGCACTAATTGCCGAGCTTGAGCGCACTTTTGGCAATGAAGAGGCGCAGTAGCCTGCCGCGCGTTGTCTGTTCTCAGTCTTTGTTGCGGAGTTGCTGATGAGCCGCTTTCGTCTGCTGCTGAGCCTTGTTTGGCTCTGCGCTCTGGCGCTGAGCGCTTGTGCTGCACCTGAGCCAACCGCCACGCCAACGCGCCGTCCTTCGCCAACGCCAACTGCTACGCCGACGCTGACGCCAACAGCTACACCGACGCCTGCGCTGTTGCCTACCGCAGTGCCTGATCCTGCTCTGCGCGGTACGCTGCGCTTCTTTCACGCCGCGCCTGATCTGTCACCTGTAGACATCTACATAGATGGCGCAGCTGTCGCCTTCGGACTGCGCTATGGCGAGTTTTCGCTGCCTTTGCCGCTGAACGAAGGCTTGTACACGCTGCGCGTCCTGCCAAGCCGCGCTCTGCCTGACCAGACTGAGGCGCTTGCGCGCGAGAGCGTGCGCGTTCGTTCTGGTGACACGCTGCTCTATGTGCTGCGTCCTGAAGGCGAGACGCTGCGCGCGCTGCGCTATCCGCAGGACATGCGCACAACAGCGCTTGGCTCAGGTCGCGTCGCTGCAATCAACGCGCTTGTCGGTGACGTCGGCTTAAGCGTCTTTTTGGATGAGGACACAGCGATCGGTGCTGCGCAGAGCGGCGGACAAAGCACTAGCGCACGCGAGACGTTCGCGCGGCGTTACACAGTGCGCTTCCAGCGCGATAGTGGTGCGCTTCTGAGCGCGCCGTTTACGCTCAATGCGCGCGACTCAGTCTTTTTGATTGTCTACGGCACGCTTGACGCGCCGCGCCTCGCTACATTGGCATTACCGACGCCGCGCGAGAGCCAGTTGCGCGTCCTGAATGCCGACTCATCCTTGCCCAAAGCCGACGTCTACCTTGATGAGCGCCTTGTAGCCGAAGGCGTCGCTTTTGGCACGTTCAGTCCGTTATTCACGCTTGCGGCGCGCACCTATCGCTTGCGCGTGCTACTCAGCGGCGCGCCATCTGGTAGTCAGCCGCTTGTTGAGGAGACCCTGTCAGTCGGCGAAGATCAGCAGTTGCTCTTGGCAATTTACAGTGAGTCGGTCGAGCTCAGACGCTTCACACGCGCTAAACTGTTTGTAGAGCCGCTCGGCGTACCGCCACAAGGCAGCGCTAAGCTCAGCATTTTGAATTTTGCGCGTCAACAGACGCCTATTCAAGCGCTCAATTTGACGACGCCGCTTGGCGAGCCTGTGCGCTACGCTATGCTCAGCGAGCCGATGACGCTCAGCGCAGGACGCTTCCAGCTGGCTTTCAACACAGTTGAGACAGATCAGCCTGCGCGCACGGCTGAGATAGCTGAAGTGTCGCTCGAGGCAGGCTGGAGCTACATTTACGTCGTGCTGAGCAGCCTAAACACGCCGCCTCTGCTAATCGGCACGAATGTCAGCGCACTTTTCGCCGCCGCGCCAACGCCAACTCTGAGCAGTCCTGTCAACGTGCGCCTGATCAACGCCGCTGCTGAGCCGCTCAGCGTTGACCTGATCATTGGCGAGACACCTGTTTTCACAAACGTGCCCGTCAACAGCAGCACAGCTGTGCGCCAAATTGATAGCGCTATGCGTCCTGTGCTGCTGCGCCGCAGCAGCACAGGTGAAGTCTTAGCTGAGCAGACGCTGCTCTTCGCGCCGAACAGCAACCTCGTCTTCGTGGTACTGGGACGACAAGGCGCTTGGCAACTGCTGCAATCGCAAGAGCGGTCTCGTCCTAGTCGCAGCAACGCGCTCATGCGCGTGATTCACGCTGCACCTGATGCCGAGCCGATCTCAGTTGAGTCGCCTATAGCGCCTTCGCGCAGCGTCACTTTCGGCGACCGTCCAACGCCGACGCCGCGCGCTGCGCAGTACTTTATGCGACTGGAATACGGTAACATCTCTAGCGTCATTACACTGCGCGGCAATGCCTACAGCTTCATTGCGCGCAGCGCAGTAGACGGCACACAGTTGGCAGAGCTGCGCAACGTCCAGGTTGTTCCAGGTCTGCGCTACGACTTAGTCTTAGTGCGCGGCGACTCAGGTTTGCCGCGCGACGTGCGCCTAGTGCTGATCAAAGCAGAGTAGCTACCAAGTTGGTCGGCTTGGCAGGTGCAAGTTAGCGCGGCTGAGCGCAGCCGAGAGATTGTCGCCGTAGCGCACGAGGTAAGTGGTCACGCCGCCGACCTCAAGGCGTGCGCGCGTCTCCTCAGCGCGGCGCGCAGACGTTGCTACGCCGAAACTGTGTGGATCAATCAACACAGCGACGACGTGAACGCCGCGCCGCACCAGAAGATGTGCCTCTGAGAGCCAAGCGTCGTCCATATCGCTGCTGACTAGGATTGCAATTGCGCCACGCGTCAATTGATGGCTCTCTAGGGCAAGGCATTGAGCGAAGGGCAAGCTGCTCTCTACTTTGGCGAGCGCTAAGGTTTCCAGAATGCGCGCGAGTTGGCGTCCGCCTCGATCAGGTTGCAGCACATGGCGCTGCGGCGTGTAGGCGACGAAGCCGAGCGAGCGTTCCTTGATCAGAAAATGCGCGCTGATTGAGGCAGCAATAGCGATAGCGTATTCAGCGCTGCTGGGCGGTAGATACACCTCGCCGACTACTATGCCGCTCACATCAAACGGACGCGCGACATGCGCAGTCGCATTCAAATCGAGCAGAATCCATAGCTCAGAGAGCGGATCGAGCTCAAATTCCTTGACCATCAGCCTATCGCGGCGCGCTGTGCTGCGCCAATGAATGCGATTGAATGAGTCGCCTGGCGCATAGTCGCGGACGCCTGCAGCATTAGTTGTCACAAAGTAGGCGCGTTGACGTTGTGCCTCACCGCCTGAGATCACGCCGCCTTCAGGCGCAAAGTCTTCCAGTGCCACAATTGCAGGGTAGACCAGCACATTGGACGTGGCAGGGATGTGGCGCGTCAACTGGAAAAAGCCGAAGGGATCGCCGCTGGCGAGCGTCAAGCCGCCTAGCTGAAACTCGCCGCGCAGTAAGCATGGTGTATTGACTGACCAACGAAAGGCGCCATAAGGCGCTAGTGGCGGCACGACGATGCTCACGCGATGGTCAGGTAGTGTGCTATGATCGCGCACCTCAAGCCACAGCTTGGGAAAAATGCTGCGGCTCTGCAGCGTGAGATACTCATCAAGCGTTTTGCCTACCTGCGTACGCCGAGTCCGTGTGTTGCGCGTGATGCGCACGCTGCTCAGGTTCAGGCGCGCCCACAGCCATGAAAAAATCAGCAGCAGCAGCAGCAAATAGCCAAGATTGAAGAAAAAAGTGCGCCCTGTGGCAAAGCCGCTCAGGAAGAACAGGATGATCAGGCTGTGAATGGCGTTACGCCGTCTTGCCATGTTTCACCTGTAGCTTGCGTAGACGCTCAAAGGCTGTGAGCGCGGCGTAGGCTGATAGCAAGAAGAGCAATGGATCAGTTGGGACGCGGTAGCGCGTGGCAGGGATGTAAACCACGTAGAAAGCGGTCATGGCGAGCTGGACGAGCCAGATTAACGCAACGTCGCGCCATTGCCGCGCGCTGAGCGCTGTGCCAATCATGGCGAGGATCAACAGCGCGCCGAAGTACAACCGATGTATTCCGCGACCGATCACGTCAAATAAACTGCTTGAGTACGCTGCAACAGGGTCATTTTCGCCAATCGTCACAGGCGCAAACGACTCGCCGCGCTCTGTCTGGAAGCGCAGCGTGCCATCCGAGGCGATGAAGGGCGTCGTGCCGGGCGCAGGGTTGCGCAACGGAAAAACGTCTATGCTCCAGTAAGCGAGGAACTTCACCCAGAGCAGCTCAGGTATCTGTTGCGGATTCTCGCGCAAATAGGCGAACGAGAGCTGATAGAGGTCGTCATTAGCAAGGCGCGTATCTTCTGTGCGAATGGGCGCTTCAGGTCTGATCCACTGTGGATGATAGCCGTTGCGCACGAGCGGAATGGTCAGCGGATTGTTGCCGAACCAGAAGTTCATGCCGCCATTCGTGGCAATTGGCACAAACGCGCCGTAGACCTGATACGTCCACACGAGCCACGGCGCCACAATCAGCGCACTCACAGCGGCTACAGGCACAAGACGGCGTGTCGCTTCCCAAAGGTTCAGACGGAACAGCAGCCACAACGCGACTAGCGGTGCGAGCGGCACGATCACTGGACGAGTCAGCGCAGCGAGCGCCAAAAATACGCCGCCAAGCGCGCCAAGCGCAACATTGCGCTGCTCACGCAACAGGACTGTGCACCATAGAAAGCCGTGCATCAACGCCATGAAGAGCGGCGTGTCAATCAGCGTCAAATTCTGGAAAATCAGATACGGATAGAGCGCGTAGGCGAAACCTGCCAGTATGCCGACGCGCCGATTGAAGATGCGCGCGCCAATCTCGACCAGAAAATAGATTGAAAGGCAGTCCAGCAGCGTGTGAAACAAGCCAACTTGCAGGTAGCCGCGTCCGAAGAGCGCGTAGACAGCCGCTAAGACGTAGCTGTAGAGCGGCGGAACAGCTGCATCGGGCACGCCTGCTGTCCTGCCATAGACGCCTGTGACGAGCAAGTTGCGCGCGTAAGCGTCATACGCCTCTGAGCCGTGAACAGCGCCGCTCTGCTCAAAGGCGAAGACCGACGGAAAAGCGAGTAAGACGGCTAAGCGCGCTATGACGCACGTGAGCAGCACAAGGCTCAGCCATGAGAGCCACAGCGTGCCGACGCGCAGTCCTGCTGTGCGCACTTGGATAGCCATGCGCTAACTTGTCCCAAATTGACGGTCGCCGGCGTCGCCTAGGCCGGGCACGATGAAGCCAATTTCGTTGAGACGCTCGTCTAGTGCTGCCAGATGGATTGGCACGTCAGGGTGCGCCTCTGAGAGCGCCTTGACGCCTTCCGGCGCGCCAATGATGCCGATGAACTTGATCCGACTCACGCCCCAGCGCTTCAGCACGTCCACAGCTGCCACAGCTGAGCCGCCTGTCGCCAACATCGGATCGAGCACAAAGCAGACTTGCACGCGCGGCTCAACAGGCAGTTTGTTGTAATATTCTATCGGTCGCAGCGTCTTCTCATCGCGGTACAGTCCCAAATGCCAGACCTCTGCATTCGGAATCAGCTCCCAGACGCCCTCAACCATGCCTAGACCTGCTCGCATGATCGGCACTAAGCCGACTGAGTCAGCGAGTTGCGCGCCGTTCGCTATGCCCATAGGCGTGCGCACGCTCAGCGGACGCAAGCGCAGGTCTGCTGTGGCTTCGTAGCACAACAAAGCAGCCAGCTCGCGCACCAATTGGCGGAACTTTTGTGGCTCAGTGTTGGTGTCGCGCAGGATAGCAAGTTTATGTTGAATAAGTGGATGATCAGTTATGTGCAAGTTAGGCATGGCGCGGCGCATTCTTTTTAGCCTGAGCGACCGAGATTGTAACGCTACTCGGCGTGGGCTGTCAACGTGGTCATATTTGTGAAGCGCGCGCACATTCGCTAGAATTGGCGCGCAGTGAACGATAGCTAAATCACGCGCGTGCGATTCGCACGCGCTCAGAAAGGTACAAACGCACTATGTCCCAAACCGTCCCAATTACGGTCGCCTATGGTGACGGCATCGGTCCGGAGATCATGGAAGCCTGCCTATTCATCCTCAAGGAAGCAGGCGCGCGCATTGAGATTGAGACCATTGAGATCGGCGAGCAGGTCTACTTGCGCGGCAACTCAGCCGGCATTGAGCCAAGCGCGTGGGAGTCGCTGCGGCGCACGCGCGTCTTCTACAAGGCGCCGATCACCACGCCACAAGGCGGCGGCTTCAAGTCGCTGAACGTCACGACGCGCAAGACGCTCGGCTTGTATGCTAACGTGCGTCCATGCGTCGCCTACGATCCGTTCGTGGATACGAAGTATCCCGGCATGGACGTGGTCATCATCCGCGAGAATGAAGAAGACCTATACGCAGGCATTGAGCATCGCCAGACCGACGAAGTCTACCAATGTTTGAAGCTGATCACGCGCCCAGGCTCAGAGAAAATCATCCGCTATGCCTTTGAGTACGCGCGCCAAAACGGACGCCGCAAGGTCACTGCCTTCACCAAAGATAATATCATGAAGATGACCGACGGCTTGTTCCATCGCGTCTTCGATGAAATTGGCGCTGAGTATCCTGACCTTGAGAAAGAGCACTGGATTGTGGACATCGGCGCAGCAAAGCTGGCAGATACGCCTGAGCAGTTCGATGTAGTCGTGTTGCCCAATCTCTACGGCGACATTCTCTCAGACGTCGCAGCGCAAATTGCAGGCTCAGTCGGCTTAGCAGGCTCTGCTAACATTGGCACGCATGCTGCCATGTTCGAGGCGATTCACGGCTCAGCGCCGCGCCGCGCGGGTCAAAATTTGGCTAATCCATCAGGTTTGCTGCTGGCAGGCGTGATGATGATGGTGCACATTGGTCAGCCTGACGTGGCAGAGCGCGTCCATAACGCTTGGCTAGCGACTATTGAGAACGGCTATCACACTTACGATATTTACAAGGAAGGCGTCAGCCGCGAGAAAGTTGGCACGCGCGAGTTTGCGCGGAAGGTTGTAGAGCATCTCGGACAGAAGCCACAGAGGCTGAAGGCTGTCAGCTACTCAGCGACAAGCGGTGTGACCAAGGCGGTCGAGGCAAACTTGAACTACACGCCTGCGCGCAAGGAGCTGATCGGCGTAGATGTCTTCTTGCATTGGCGCGAGCGCGATCCGAACAAGCTCGGCGAGGCGCTCAAGGCGCTCGGCGATGAGACGCTCTCGCTTTCAATGATCAGCAATCGCGGTCAAAAAGTCTATCCTGACGGCTTGCCAGAGACGTTCTGTGTAGACCATTGGCGTTGTCGCTTCCTCTCGCCGACCAAGACGCCGATCTCGCATCAACAGATCATCAACTTGCTCGGTCGCGTAGCGGCTGCCGGTTATGACTTCATCAAGACCGAAAACCTCTACGCTTTTGACGGCGTGGAAGGCTTTACGCGCGGTCAAGGCGAATAACTAGTGCCACGTTTGTGGCGGATGTCACAAAATTGTGACATCCACTGCCTTTGTGCTGCGCCGACTCTCATCACAAGCCACAAAACGCCTCGCTCAAGGCAACATTTTTGCAACGTGCCGCGCAACGGATTGACAGCTGCGCGGCGCGTTATATAATGCTCGCGCTATCGTCGGCTAGTTGAACGGGCTGTATGTTTGCCCATGTAGAACGGTCAGGGCTGACCACGCACTTCCAGCACGCTGTCTGCGCACTGCGCACGGCGAAGCTGACCATTTTCCACGCCTAGCGCTCAGGCGACCTCACGTATGTGCAACGCCGCCGCGCAAAGCGTGGCGGTTTTTCGTTGCCAAACTCTGGCTTTTTGCGATCTCGGCATTGCCTTTGCACATCCTTGAGGTCTGGAGAGATGAGCGCGCTTCCACGCATTGAAACAGCACCACTACCGTTTGTCGTCGCGCCTGACTTGCCTGCAGGCTATGATGTCGTTGACGGACGCCTGTTCTATCGCGGCATTGACCTGATGGCGCTGATCAATCGCCCTGTGTTTGTCAATGGACGCCTAGAGCGCCTTGCCACGCCGCTCTATGTGCGCCGTCTGAGCGCCTTGCGCGAGAATTATGAGTACTTGCGCGCTGTTTTTGCTACGGCAAAGGCACAAGTCGGCTACCCGCGCGACATGCTGATCGCCTATGCTAGTAAGGCGAATCCGTCGGCGCCTGTTGTCAAGACCGTGTTGCAAGCCGGCGCCGCCTACGAATGTTCGTCTGCTTTCGATGTAGACGTGGTGCGCTACGCTGCAGCGAACGGCTGGCTGGAGCGCAGCCGTCCAATTTTGGCGAACGGTTTCAAGATTCCGCGCTATGCTAGCGCGCTGCTGCGCTTGCGCGCCGACGGATTCGAGAATGTCTTGCCGATCTTTGACGATCTGGAAGAGCTGGAGCTGTTTGCCGCTGCTGGCTTGCCGTTTGAAGTCGGTTTGCGCGCGCGCACGCTCTCGGATCAGCCCAATCGCTTCGGCATGGATGCCGAGACGCTGCGCTACGCTGCTGAGCGGCTCGCCGCTGTGCCGCACTTGCGCCTGACCACTTATCATGCCATGCAGACCGTCTCAGCGGCGCGCGGCTTGAGCTATCAAAACGGGCTGATTCACAGCCTGCGCGGCTATGCAGCGCTGTGGCGCACTGCGCCGACGCTTCATCGCTTCAATTTCGGCGGCGGCTTGCCGTCGCGCTACAGCGGCATGAACTTTGAGACGTGGATGCGCCAGACACTCGGCACGATCATGGCTGTTTGCGCTGAGGAAGGCGTGCCTGTGCCTGATCTGATCTTTGAGACCGGCCGCTACATGGTGCAGGATCACGCCATGCGGCTTTTCAAGGTGATCAAGACACGCATGGGCGAAGACGGCGTGCCGTACTACATAGTTGACGGCAGCATCATGAGCAGCTTTCCTGATGCTTGGGCGCTTGGCGAGACGTTCACTGTCCTGCCTGTCAACAACTGGAATGGCGCTTTCGTGCAGGCACGTCTGGCAGGCTTGACCTGCGATCAGGATGATGTCTATCCGACGCGCCGCATGGACGCTGAGCCGTTGCTCTTGCCTGCTGAGGCAGACGGCTTGATCGTTGGCTTTTTTGAGTGCGGCGCCTATCAGGAGACGCTAGGCGGACGGCGCGGCGCGCATCATTGCCTGTTGCCAGAAGGTGGTGAGCTGATCCTCGATACAGAGGCACAAGGCGTAGCTATCTTGAGCTATGCTGATGGTCAAGACGCGCCTGCCATGCTCAGCGCGCTCGGCTACGGTTGAACACACGCGCGCTATGCGCCTTGCATTGGCGGGAAAGTCGGTGTGACTGGGCGCGGCGTGACAGTCGGCAAAGGTGTAGGCGTGCGCGAGGGCGTGAAAGTCGCTGATGGGCGCGGCGTGGCAGAAGGGCGCGGCGTCGGGTTCACAGCGGCGATCACGCTTTGGTGCATGTAGGCGCGGCGCGGAACTGGGTCGTTCGGATACAAGTTCACTTCATACCATTCGGGCGCCTCAGCTGCTCTGCCGTAGACGCAAATGCGGTTGCCTTGATAGGGCATGGCGAGCGTCTCACAGCGCTCAGAAGGACACTCGCGGACGCGCGCGCGCACGGCTGTCACATAGAACTCAAGGCACGGACGCGCCGTCGGCTGAGTGCCAAAGACAAGGTTCATCGGCGGCACCTCAAAAGTGCGCGTCGGTCGCAAGGTGACGGTTGCAGCAGCTGTGGCAGTGGCAGGTGCCGTGATATTGCCCGCTGTGCTGAGAAAAGTGAGCGCGCCGCGCCACAGGAAGTAGCCGCCGAAGACGATCAGCGCTGCAATGATCGCCGCTAACCACGCTGATCCGCCTCGCTCTCTGTACATACGCCACTTTCTCCACTAACTCATCCTTTCTTGAAGGCGCTCTGCTAATATCCTTAGACTTTCTGCAAATGGTGGACGCAGCACGCCGTATTCCGTGATGATCCCACTGATGTACTCGTTTGGCGTCACGTCAAAGGCAGGATTAGCAGCTTGTGCGCCGTTCGGCGCAATGCGCACGCCGTTAATGTACATCACTTCATCTGCGCTGCGCTCCTCAATCTCGATCAAGTCGCCATGTGCAAGGCTCATGTCCACTGTTGACCAAGGCGCCGCCACATAGAACGGCACGCCGTGTGCGTGCGCCACAATCGCCAAGTTGTATGTGCCAATTTTGTTGGCGACGTCGCCATTTGCCGCAACGCGATCCGCGCCGACGATGCACAGGTCTACCTTGTGACGGCGCATGAAATAGCCTGAGGCGCTATCAGCGATGATCGTGTGCGGAATGCCGAGCTGCAGCAATTCCCAGCTGGTCAGCTTGGCGCCCTGCAGGCGCGGACGAGTCTCATCAACTAGCACGTGCAGCCGCTTGCCCTGCGCGTGCGCCGAGCGGATCACGCCGAGTGCCGTTCCCCAGCCTACGGTCGCCAAACTGCCTGTGTTGCAATGATGGATGATGGTCGCCTGCTCTGGCACGAGTGCAGCGCCGTGTTCACCAATGCGCTTGTTGATCAGCACGTCCTCATCGGCGATTTTTTGCGCATGAGCCAGCAGACCTTGTCTCAGACGCACCACGTCTTGCTCGTCAGTGCGCTCAAAATAGCTCAGCATCTGCGCAACAGCCCACGAGAGGTTGACCGCGGTTGGACGCGCCTTACGCAACGTCTCGGCAGCCTGCAGCAGGTCAGTGTAGAGCGCTTGACGGTCTTGTGCCGCGCTCTGCTGTGCCGCTAATGCCATGCCAAAAGCTGCTGCAGCGCCAATGGCAGGCGCGCCGCGCACCACCATTGTCCGAATCGCCTCTGCCACTTGCTGATAGGTTTGATGGCGCGCTATCTCAAACGATTCAGGCAATTTGCGCTGATCGATCAGGCAAACTTGATTATCCTCCCAAAAAACCGTGCGTGTCTCAGATGCGATCATCTCGACTCTGCCTTTAGTGAGCTATGTTGCGCTATATTGTGTGTCATGGCTGCGAATTATAGCACATTCCTAAGGCGTGTCTTGCCACGTCTAGCACTGCTGTGTTTGTGTCTGCTAATGTTGCGCGCGCCGTATCCCTTTGTGCTGCGCGAGCAGTTACAGCGCGGCGCCGTGGCTTTTCGAGACGGCGACTTAGGCATTGCTCTGGACGCTTATCATCGAGCGCTAATTTTTCTGCCCTCAGACGCTTTTGTGCTGGAGCAGCTTTACCGAATTGCCTTTGCTGCGCGCCGCTATGACTTTGCGCGCGCTTATCTGACACAGCTAACTGAGCGACGCGGCTATTCGAGCGCGCTCCACAGGCTTTGGGCAGAGCTTTTCGCTGCGCAAGGCGACGTATACGCTGCGGACGCGCACCGACTCGCTGCTTTGCAAGGCACACCTGAAGACGTGCCGCTTTTGCGCGCTCTGGCAGAGTCAGCGCTGCGCCGACGCGCTTGGAGACGCGCTGCTGAGCACCTTGAGCGCGCTCATGCACTGGCGCCTGATGATCCTGACGTGCGCTATGCGCTTGCGCTACTCAGCCTGCCTGAGCAGCCTGAACGTGCTGCAGCTCTGCTCGCCAACTTGCCCGATCAGCCGCGCTTCAGCGCTGTGCCTGCGCTGCGCAGCTTGATCAGCGCTCATAAGCAAGAATCAGCCGCCCTGTTCGCTTTCCGTAGCGGCTTGGCGCTGATCGAGGCGCGTCAATGGCACTATGCTGAGCGCGCACTGCATCTTGCCAATGCGCAAGGCATTGATCTGCCAGCGGCGCGCGCTTTTCTCGGCTTAGCGCAGAGCATCAACGGACGCGACGGCGCGCCACTGGTTGAACAAGCCGTGCAAGCGGCGCCAGACGACGCACTTGTGCAGTATGCAGCTGGTCTTTATTGGCGTTGGCGCGGCGATCTTGGGCAGGCGTTAGCGGCGCTGCGTCTTGCCTATGCGCTAGACTCTCAGAATGCAGGCTTAGCAGCTGAGATTGGGCAAACGTATCGGCAGAGTGGCAACTTGGTTGAGGCGGCGCGCTGGCTGCGCAATGCACTGCGTCTCGCGCCGCAAGATATCGCGCTGCGTCGCCTTGTAGCCGCTTTCTACGCTGATGAGAACTACGCACTAAACGGCGAAGGCATGGCATTCCTACGCGAGTCGTTAGCCGCCCTGCCTGCTGATGCTGAAATCTCAGCCAACTACGGCTATGCGCTGCTGTACAACGGTCAAGTGCAGCCTGCTTACGCTGAGCTACAGCGCGCTGTGGCATTGGATAGCCAAAATCCGCGTGCGCGCTACTACTTTGCTGTGCTCTTAGAACATCAAGGCGACGTGCAAAGCGCTGTGGAGAGCTATCGCTTTGTCTACCAGAACGCTGATGATGCGCTGAAACTACGCGCTGAGCGCGCCTTACAGCGGCTCGGCATGACCGTGCCATGATTTTATAAGTTTTCTCATATGGTTTGCTTGCACGGCGCTTTGACATTTCCTACAATGAAGGTGAAAAGGCGGCATATTTGAGGAGAACTCTCAGTGGTGCGCAAACTTGTTCTAATGGTGTTTGTTATTGGACTAGCAGCGGTAGCTTTCGGCGGCGTAGAGCAGGTGCGAGCGCAAAGTGGCAAGGAACGTATCACCATAGAAGTAGAGCCACGCATGCGCGCGCAGGACTTGATCCGTGAATTGCGCGCGAAAGAGCTGATCCCAAGCGGCGGCTCGCAGCAGATGAGTGTGCCGCGCACGGTCATCAACGTTCGCAACCAAGGCTTTTGGTACTTTCCGCTTGGTCGTGGCACACAGCTGAGCGACTTCGTGCTGCACTTTGAGCTGCGCGCTCAGGAACTGCCTAGCGAGACAAATGGCTGTGGCATGGTCTTTCGCGCTATTGATGATGACAACTTCAGTTATGTCATGCTGACCAAAGATCGGCGCATTGTCCTTGTGCAGCTTGACCGTGGCGAAGAAATTGTTGCATTCGACCAATCCATAGATGACTTAGAAGGTCTCGATGCTACGAACTACGAGCTAGATGAGACACAGCTGCACATCATCACGCTCATCGCCTACGGTAACGAGCTGACCTTGTTTTTGAACGGCGTTGAGATCACTTACGAGACAACAGCGCGTTCAGTGCGTGGACGCTTCGCCACCATGCTTTTCAATGAAGAAGGCAATCCTAGTAACACTGAGTGCCGCTACAGCAACGTCTTCGCCTGGAATCTGCCCTGATCGGATGTCAGCTTGATAACAGAATAGCGCTGAGCTTAAGCTCGGCGCTGTTCGTTTACGCCATTTGCAGGCACGCCTCGCTATAATCTTCGAAACGCTCTCGTGATGGTTTTGCCTCTGAAGGCGAGGTTTCTTCTGCATGTGGAAGCATTACTACACTGTGACAAGCATCGGCGAGGCGCTGCAGCTGCTGGCAGAGCGCGGCGCTAGAGCGCGTCTGATCGCTGGCGGCACAGATTTGCTGATTGAACTAGAGCGCGGTCAGCGCCCTGAAGTTGACACGATCATTGACATCTCGCGCATCCCAAATTTGGACAGAATTCAGTGCTATGGCGACGAAATTCGGCTTGGCGCACTGGTCACACACAACCAAGTGGTCGCCAGTTCACTAATTGCCGAGCGCGCCTTGCCACTAGCGCAGGCAGCATGGGAGGTCGGCGCGCCGCAAATTCGCAACCGCGCTACAATCGCCGGCAACGTGATCACAGGCAGTCCTGCTAACGACACCATCACGCCGCTGTGGGCGCTCGGCGCAACAGTGACGCTTGCCTCAGTGCATGGCGAGCGCAGCGTGCCGCTCAATCAGTTCTACACAGGCGTGCGGCGCACGGTTATGCGTCCTGACGAAATGCTGACCGCCATTCACTTCCCTGCGCTTAGCGCTGATGAGCGCGGCATGTTCATTAAACTCGGTCTGCGGCACACACAGGCTATTTCAGTTGTCAACATCGCTGTGATCCTGCGCTTTGAAGGCGACGTTGTGCGCAGCGCACGCCTGACCTTTGGCTGTGTAGCACCGACCATCATCAACGCGCCACAAGCAGAGGCATACTTGGTCGGCAAGGCGCTGACTGATGAGGTGATTGCTGAGGCGGCGCGTCTAGCAGCATTGGCGACCACGCCGATCAGCGACATCCGCAGCAGCGCAGAATATCGCCTTGCTATGGCAGCGACGCTGACCAAGCGCGCCTTGCGCGCCTTGCGCAGCGGCGAAGAGCGCCGTAGTTTTCCCAGCGCGCCTGCCATGCTCTGGGGCAGCTCACAAGGGCGTGCAGCACCATTGCCGCAGTTCACCTTGCACGACGATCAGCCTATTCAGACGACCATCAACGGTAAGCCGTATACGCTCTACGGCGGCAATCATAAGACCTTGTTGCGTCTGCTGCGCGAGAATGCCAAGTTAGTTGGCACGAAAGAAGGCTGTGCTGAAGGCGAATGTGGCGCCTGCACGGTCTTTCTGGACGGCGCCGCAGTCATGGCGTGCATGGTGCCGGCGCCGCGCGCGCACGGCGCTGAGATCGTGACAGTGGAAGGCTTGGCAGAGAGCGCTGAGCGCTTGCATCCAATCCAGCAGGCATTCATCGAGATGGGCGCCGTGCAATGCGGCTACTGCACACCTGGCTTCCTGATGAGCGGCGCTAAGCTGTTGGAAGAGCATCCAATGCCTGATGAGTCGCAGATCAAGGATAGCATCGCAGGCAATCTGTGCCGTTGCACAGGCTATTACAACATTGTTGCGGCTTTCAAGCGTGCTGCTGAGCTACAAGCGGCGCGTCAGAGCGTCACAGCTGATTAGACTCCCTCAGCTTGGCAATTTGCATAGGGAATTTGCTTGACTGTTGCAAAAGTCGAGCGAATTCGTTATATGTTAAGACCGTTCAAGATTTGGCTAAAAATAGCCGCAGAATTTTGAGGAGATCGCAGTATGACGATCAAAAATCGCATCCGTTTTGCACTAGCCTTTGTGCTGAGCCTAGCTATGGTGTTGGCAGGCATTGGCGCTGCGCCTACATACGCGCAGGATAGCTCAACGCTTGTCGTTGGCTTTGCCCAAGAGCCTGACAACATGAACGGCTTCTACAGCGCTATGGCATTCGCGCAGTGGGCAAACGACCTCGTGCAAGCGAGCCTGTACGACTTCACTGATGAGCTGCAGCCTGTGCCAGTCCTGATCGCCGAGATTCCGTCGCGCGAGAATGGCGGCATTAGCGAGGATTTCAAGGAGTACACGGTCAAGCTCAAGCCCGGTTTGAAGTGGAGCGACGGCAAGCCCTTGACAGCACGAGACCTCGTCTTTACGTATGAAATGATCGAGAATCCTGCCAACAACATGGTTCAGGGCGGCGCCATCCGCGACGCGCTTGAGGCAGTTGAGCTGGTTGATGAGACCACCTTCCGCCTGAAGTTCAACGCGCCTAAGCCCTTCCCTGAAGACCTGATCGGCTCGCCTGGTCTCTCCAGCATCTTGCCAGAGCATGTCTTCCGCCCGATTTTTGAACGCGATGGCACGCTGGAGAACGCGGAAGAGAACCAGAATCCGACCGTCTTCAGCGGTCCGTACGTCCTGCGCGAGTGGAAGCGCGGCGAGTCCATGCTCTTTGAGGCGAATCCAAACTACGTCTTCGGCGAGCCGAAGATCAAGCGCGTGCTGATCCGCTTCTTCCCAGACACTGACTCGCAATACGCAGCCCTAGCTGCCGGCCAGCTGGACTACGTGCCGAACGTTAGCGAGGGCGACCTGCCGCGCGTTGCCGCCAGCAATCCGAACCTGAAGTTGGTAACTGTCTTTGGCGGTTACATCGAGAGCCTATGGATGAATCTGCAGGAAGAGGGCAAGGGTCCGCGCGCAGGTCACCCAGCGCTGAAGGATGTGCGCGTGCGTCGTGCGCTGCGTCTAGCAATTGACCGCGAGACAATTACGAAGGAACTCTTGGCAGGTGCAACCAGCCCGACTGACAGCATCTACTCGCGCTCACCGTTTGAGAACAAAGAGCTGGGCGTGACGCCTTACGCTCCAGAGGCGGCTGCTAAGTTGCTGGATGAGGCAGGCTGGACGCTCGGTCCGGACGGCGTCCGCCAGAAGGACGGCGTGAAGCTGGAGCTGCGTTACAGCACGACCACTGCCGGCTGGCGCAACAACATCCAAGCGGTGATCCAGCAGCAGCTGGCGAAGGTCGGCGTGAGCGTCATCTTGGAGAAGTACCCTGCTTCAGCCTACTTCGGCACGTATGCCAACAACGGTATCTTGGCAACAGGTCAGTATGACATTGGGCAGTTCGCCAACAACACAGCGCTGACTAATCCTGCCAATGTGACCGTGGATGAGGCGCTCAGCTGCGCTCAGATCGTTAGCGACGACAATCCAGGCGGCAACAACTGGACAGGCTTCTGCAATCCTGAGATGGACGCAGCCTCAAACGTCACCAAGACCTCGCTCGATCCAAAGGAACGCCTTGCTGCTGCCTACAAGATTCAGGAAATCTTGCGCGACGAAGTGCCGCTAATCAACTTGTTCCCACGCGGCGACAACTACGCCTACAACACAACGCGCTTTGTCGGCACGATTCGCATCGGCTCAGGCGTGGGCAACCAGTGGTTCGACATCATGAACTGGGAGCTCAAGTAAGCCTAGGCGCTGACTATGCTGCAGAGACGGGCAGCTGCCCGTCTCTGTGGCTTAATAGCCTCTGACCCTCACTTAGGTAGCTTATGACTCGATACATTTTGCGGCGTGTGCTGCAATCTATCCCGCTGCTATTCATCATCAGCTTCATTTTGTTCAACTTCACCAACTCACTCGGCGATCCGCTCGCCATCTATGCTGAGTCGCGCAACCGTCCTAGTGCGCGCGACCGCGAGATCATCCTCAAGCGCCTAGGCTTGGATCGCCCGATTTTAGAGCAGTACTTAATCTGGTTAGTTGGTAATGACTGGATGCCGCCGGTTGAAATTCCGACTGATAACGGTGTGCGCTATGAGAGAGGCACACGGCGCGGCGTGCTGCGCGGCGACTTGGGCATTTCATTCGTCACGCGCCGTCCCTCATGGACGCGCATTGAAGAGCGCCTGCCTTGGACGCTTGTGCTGATGATACCTTCATACCTTATTACAGTCGTCCTAGCAATCGCCATTGGCATTTTTTCAGCTGTGCGCCAATATTCTTTTTGGGATAACCTGATCACAAGTGTCTCATTTTTCTTCTATTCCATGCCGATCTTCTTCGTAGCGCTGCTCTCGATCTACATTTTTGCCGTGCAGTTCAAGCGCTGGGGCTTGGAGCCAATAAAGTGGGGCGGCACAGGCGATGGCACTTTTGCCAGTCTGTTGCAACATATGGTGCTGCCTGTCTTTTGCCTTGTAGCAATTCAGCTGGCAGGCTATGTGCGCTTCATCCGTTCCTCCATGCTTGAGGTGCTGAATCAAGACTACATCCGCACGGCACGCGCCAAAGGCTTGGCAGAGGGCGAAGTCGTGCGCCGACATGCTTTCAAAAATGCCGCTTTGCCGCTCGTGACGCTGATCGGCTTGGATTTGCCGTTCTTGCTGGCAGGTGCCGTGGTCACAGAGCGCATTTTCGCTTGGCCGGGCATGGGACGCCTGTTCATTGAGAGCTTCGAGCGTGCCGATGTGCCCGTCATGATGACCATTTTGATGGTGCTGAGCGTGGCTGTGGTCGTCTTTCAGCTGCTGACCGACATTGTCTACACTTGGCTCGATCCGCGCATTCGCTACTCGTGAGGAGACCGCTGATGACTACTCAGACAGACCGCATTCAAAGCAAATCCTCTGAGCGTGTGCTTACGCTCGATCCAAAGCAGAACGTCAAAGGCGTCTCCAACTTTGCGCGCAGCATGCGGCGTTTGCGCAAACATCGCATGGCGATTTTCGGCGCGCTGCTGCTGTTGTTCGTTTTCTTATATGTGGTCATCGGCTCGCTGATTATCCCAGAGTCCGTCTCTGTTTACAACGATCCGCGCCGCGCGCTGCAGCCGCCTTCAGCTGAGCATCCCTTTGGCACGGATGTCATCGGGCGCGACATTTTGGCGCGCACGATCTACGGCGGTCAGGTGTCCCTGTTCATCGGCGTGACGGCAATGTTGGTGCAAATTCTGGTCGGCACAGCTGTTGGCTTGATCGCAGGTTACATCGGCGGTGTCGTGGACTTCCTGCTCATGCGTCTTGCTGAGGCAATGTTGAGCATTCCGCAGCTGTTCCTCGCCTTGATTGCACTGCGCGTCTTCGCTGACCCTGCGCGCTTCCCAGACTTCACCTTCATGGGCAGGCGCTTCAGCAGCACCATGATTGTGATTGTTTTCGTGATTGGCTTGACCAGCTGGATGCGCGTCTCGCGCATTGTGCGCTCAGTGGTGCTGTCGATTCGTGAGCAAGAGTATGTGACAGCAGCGCAATCTATCGGCGCGTCTAATTGGCGGATCATCTTTCGGCATGTCTTGCCAAATTGCGCAGCGCCGATCATCGTCTCAGCCACGCTTGGCGTGGCAGCCGCTATCTTGCTGGAAGCGTATCTGGGCTTTCTAGGTTTAGGCGTGCGCGCACCTACGCCGACCTGGGGCAACATCATGGGCGAGGCAAACAGCTACCTCGATAGCTGGTTCTACTGGTTCTTTCCTGCTGTGTTCATCATGCTGACTGTGATGGGTATCAACTTTTTAGGCGACGGATTGCGCGACGCCTTCGATCCGCGATCTTTGAAGTAGCTCCACTGCCCGTCTGCGCCTAGACGGGCTTTTTTGTGTGTGAAACCAATACTTGGCAGCTATCATTCTCATAGTAGATAAGTCTAATATACTCGGCAGCGCTTCTTGCAGCTCACGTCCAGAGTGCTACAATAGTCCTTCGGGCTGTAAAAACATTGTGAAGAAATAAAAAGTCTTGTAAACAGCATGGCAAGTGCAGTAGAAAAAGGTCGGCAAGGTAGGCGCAAGGCGCAGCCGCTGCGTCCAGAACGCAACGGCTTAGGCTGCGCGCTGAGCACGCTTGCGCTAGTCTTTGCAGCGATGCTGACGTTCCTAGCGCTGTTGTTGCCGCCTTTTTCACTCGCAGAGCAGCTCTTCGGGACGCCTTTTCTACCGCTGAACAATCGCCTTGTCTCTGATGACCTGATTTTGACAGCTGCTGGCGCCAACAGCTTGAATATCCGCCTGAGCAAGCTGAGCGCAGCTGCTTTCAGCGGCTTGCCTGAGCCGCAAGACGATTTGTTGCGCCAAGCACGTGCTGCTCTGCCCAGAACGCTTGCGCCGCTCAGCTCGATCTACCGTCTAGAGCAGCGCGGCACACCGCCTGACTCGTTGACGCTCGCCTTCGCACTGCCTGACGGCGTTGAGCCTGCTCAAGCCGATCTGTACGGCTATGACGCTGCGCTCGGACATTGGCGATTCATCCCTGCGCAGCGCGCTGTAATTGACGGTCGCCTTTCACTGGTGGCAGTTTTGAACAATGTACAACGCCTGCCAGAGGCGCTGTTCATCGGTCGCTTGGCATTACAAGTGCCTGTGGTCAGCGTGGTGATTGAAGCAGGGCAAGCATTCAAGCCTGAGGTCGCTGCAGTAGCTAACGTTGTACATCCAGCTGGACTAATGCCGAACGTGGAAGGTGCGCTTGACGGCGCTCTGCCTTCAGGTGTTGCATTTGGAGACAGCTACGCCGTTGTGCCGATTATCCGCAATTATCGCGGCAACTCAGCGCCTGATGCCGCGCTGATCGAAGCCTTGCTGAACGAGCCTGAGCGCCGTCAAGCACATCTTGACTATCTGCTTGAGTTCGCGCGCAGTCAGCCTTACAGCGGCATCGCCATTGAATACCTCGACTTGCCGTCGAGCCTGCGCGACGCCTACAGCGCCTTCATCAGCGCCTTAGCATCGGCGTTGCACGCCGAAGGACGCTCGCTGACTTTGGTCTTGCCGTTCCCTACGCCTTCAGGCTCACAGTTTGAGACAGGTGCGTACGATTGGCGGACGTTAGGTGCGCTTGCCGACTCAGTGCAGATTATTTTGCCGCTCAATCCGCGCGATTACCTGCCCGAAGGCGTGGTACGGCGCGCCATGGCATGGGCAGTTGGCGAGATCAGCCGTGCCAAGCTGCACGCCGTGATCAGCGTCCGCAGCGTTGTCCAAGAAGGTAGCCAGTGGCTGCCGATCAGCTATCGTGAGGCGTTAGCGCCGCTTTCAGAGCTGCGCGTGACGCCTGAGGGCGTCCTTGCGCCTGACACGCCTGTCCAACTGCAGATCGCGCCTGAGCGTGCTGCATTTGGAGTCGAGGCGAGCATGCCAGTCGTGCGCTACAAATCGGTCGAAGGTAGCTTCACGCGCGCTGTCTGGCTGATGACAAGCAGCGCGTTGCGTGATAGACTTGGCACGCTTTTGGTCAATAACTGGGCAGGTGTCCAAGTGCCTGACTTTGCTGCTGATGGCGCCTACTTGCAAGGGACGCGCGTTTTGGCGCAGTACAAGACGTATCGAGCAGGACAAACGTGGTTTGTGCCAGTGCCTGCTGATCTCGCCGTTCAATGGCGCGTCAGCGTTGGCGAGACGGTCTTGGCTGAGCAAACCGAAGGCATTGGACAGCCGTTCGTCTTCACGCCTGATGGAACATACCGTGACATACAGGTCAGCGCAGTGCTGGCAGAGCTGGACTTTCCGCTTGCGCGCGTCACGTTGCAAGTGGCGCGCAGCCAGAGCTGATGCGCGACATCTCTAAGCGAATGCCTGAGGAGAAATTCTGAGCTTTATGAGCAGTTTTCGAGAGACAATGAACATCAGCGTGCTGCGGCAGCGCCAACAGATGCATCGCCGCCAAGTGCGCTACTTCGCCATGGTCTGGACAGGCATTACGTTGCTGCTAGGCGCAGCGACGTTCATCGCTGTCTACGCGGCAACAGGCGCGCTTGCAGCTGAATTGCCTGTCAGCAACGGTATTTTGCCGCCACCTGTAAATGCAAGCAGCGCCGTAGTAGCTCAAATCACTGCCACGCCGTTCCCGACTTTTCCGCCGCCTGAGCAACCAACTCCGCAGCCGCAGCCGCCGATCATCGTAGTGGCTACGCCGGCTGTGCAGCCAACTGTGCCGCCGATTCTCGACCTAGACTTTGACTTGGGAATTGCGGTGCAGAAAAATCCCGATCCGAACGTTTATGCGCTCTGGGTCGAGATGGTGCGCGATCAGCTGCGCTTAAACTGGGTCAAGTCACAAGTGGTTTGGCGTGATACCGAGCGTGTCAAAGGACAAATTGACTGGTCTGAGCTTGACGCAAGCCTGACCTTGCTGAGCAAAGCAGGTCTCAAAGTGTTGTTGAGCATCACTAAAGCGCCTGATTGGGCACGCGATCCGGGCGCGCGCATCGTGGCAGACGTGCATGACGGTCCGCCTGCCAATCCGCAGGACTTCGCCGACTTCCTCAGCGCGCTTGTGCGCCGTTATCAAGGCAAGATTCACGCCATTGAGGTCTGGAATGAGGTCAACATTGACCGCGAATGGACGACCAATCCGCCTGCCATTGACGCGCGGCGCTATGTGCAACTGCTGCAGGTCGCCTATAACACGATCAAGAGCATTGATCCGAGCATCATCGTGGTCTCAGCAGGCTTGGCGCCAACGGGTGCGAATATTCCAGGCGCCGTCACAGATGACTTCATCTACATGGATCAGCTGATCGCTGCAGGTATGCTCAACTTCGTAGATTGCGTCGGCGCGCACCACAACGGCTTAAACGTGCCGCCAAACCAAGACTGGAACAATCTGCCAGAACGCAATCCGCCGGCGCGCTTTCGCGGGCCGTGGGAAAATCCGCACCATAGCTGGTCATTTAAGAGCACGCTAGAAGGTTACGCTAATCGCATTCGCGCTGCAGGCAGCAACAAAAAGCTGTGTGTGACCGAATTCGGCTGGCCGAGCGTGGAAGACTTGCAAGGGCGTGGTCAGCTGCGCGACGGCTTCGGCTTTGCAGCAGATAATACCTTGCAAGATCAGGCAAACTTCACAGTGCAAGCCATTGAGCTGATGCAGCAATGGGGCTTTGTACGGCTTGCCATACTCTGGAATCTGAATTATGGTGCGCAGGCAGGCTGGAATCTAGGCGGCGCCGTTGGCGACAATGTGCCGTGGTCAATTCTCGGCCCGAACTTTCAGCCAAGACCTGTCTGGCAGCGCATTGTGGACATGGATTTTCGCAGCCGTCCACGTCGCGCTCAGTAATTCTCTGATCACAGGGCGGGCAAGTGCCCGCCCTGTCTTGAAAACGCTATCATGCCGACACAAGTCCGAAGACGTTTTCTGCTGGGCGCGCTCGCGCTGAGCTTACCTGCGCTTGCTCTGCTCAGCTTCAGTTTACTACGCCCTACGCCGACGCTGTTCGGCGCTGAGCTGATTCGCCACAAAAGACTGCCTTCGCTTGCCTACGGCGTCCATCTCTCAATCTGGTGGAATGAGACAGCGCGCGCGCGCGACTTCGAATACGTGCGTCTGATGCGCTTTGGTTATGCCAAGCAAGTCTTCGGCTGGCGCGACATTCAGCCGCTAGAGACACAGCCTGCTGATTGGTCAATTGCCGATGACATCGTGGCAGAGGCAAACTATCGCGGCGTGAAGCTAGTGGCGCGTCTGGGCAAGCCGCCAGACTGGGCAATTCGACTCGGTCGTAACGAATATGAGCCGCCTTTTGATGAGTATGCCTTTGCACAGTTCTGCGGCGCAATTGCGGCGCGCTACAAAGGACGAATCGTCGGCTATCAGATTTGGAATGAGCCGAATCTGAGCCGTGAGTGGCTAGGCAAGACGCCAAACGCCGCTGCCTATGTCAAAGTTCTTGCGCCGTGCGCCGAGGCGATCCGCGCAGCTGATCCACAAGCAATTGTCTTCACAGCAGGTCTAGCGCCAACGGGCACGCTCTCGCCACACAGCATCCCTGACACGCTCTATTTGAAACAAATGTATCAGCTCGGCGCTGCGCGCTACTATGACGTGCTTGGTGTGAACGCGCCCGGCTATGCTCTGCCACCTGAGACACCGCCTGACGATCCGCGCCTTGATGGACACAGCTGGCAAGTTTTTCGGCACGTAGAGGTTGTGCGCGCCTTGCAAGTGGCTCATGGCGATGGTCACAAGCAAATCGCCATTCTTGAGATGGGCTGGACAACCGACCAACGCGATACAATCACTGCGCCTGACGGCTCACAGCAGCCTAATCCGTACCGTTGGCACGCCGTGACTGAAGAGCAGCAAGCCGCTTATCTAGTGGCTGCTTTTGAGTACGCCGCTCGACATTGGCGCCCTTGGATGAGCTTGATGGTCGTGCTGTACCTTGCTGACCTGAGCTGGACGCCTGAGAACGAAGAATATTGGTGGGCGCTGAACGACCCAGGCTTTGATCAGCGAATGCGCCCTGCCTTTTTCGCTTTGGCAAACGCGCCGCGCTATATTGATGACACTTACATTCCACCTATTCTCAATGGTATCAATCCTTACACACCATTGCCGCCGCGTCAGAAATGAGACGCGATTCATCTCGCGCGTATTTCTTCTTTAACAAGTGCAAGGCGTCCCAGCACATACGTTATAATCTCACAGGAGGTAATTCATTGTGATGAACAAGTGTCCATGAAGCCTGAAGACCTACTGCATTGGCTCGCGCCTTATCTCGCTACAGATCGCTTTCGTGCCTTGTTGCAAGGCGTCAATCTGCCCAGCACGGCTCAGGGCGCTGTGCTGACAGTGGATATCTCAGGCTTTACGCCACTGACCACACAACTT
>JANWYI010000010.1:55918-63291 GCA_025055255.1 Anaerolineae bacterium
GGCGATGAGCTCAAGCGCCGTATCAATCCGATGTTTGAGGCGATTGCAGGCTTGGTCTTTCATCACGGTGGCAGCGTCATCCGCTTCATGGGCGATGGCTTCACAGCATGGTTTGATGATCAGCCTATCGAGCCTACGCAAGGGCAATTGGCAGGCATTCTGCGCGCAGTGTCGGCTGCCGTGCAGATGCAAGAGACCATGCGCGCCATGCGCTTGTTTCGCGGCTTGCGGCTGCGCATTTACATCAGCATGGGCAGCGTAGACCGCTGGACTGTCGGTCTACCACAGTACGGCTACGCTGATGTGCTCTCAGGCGCAGCCGTGCAAGCAGCGCTTAGCCTAGTCGTTGAGACACAACCAGAGCAAGTTGTTGTCCATGCTGATTGCGTGCCTACTCTGCGCGAGGCAGGCGTTGTGCTGCAGCTGAACGAGACAGGCAACGCGCTCGTGATCAGCGTCCCTGCAGAAATTGCCGAGCGCGCACGTGCGGCACGTTGGTCAGCTTGGCAGGCACGCGGCGATGCAGCGCAGGTGCTAGAAGCTGTCCGTCCGTACGTAATGCACTTCGTCCGCGAGCGAATCGCCAGCGGCTTGGGCGACTTCGTCGGCGACTTGCGCTACGCCATACCAATGTTTGTAAAGCTAGGACTGGGCAATACAGGTCGGCTAGACTATCCACACTATCAGGCGGAGCATCTCCGTAGTGCTTTGGATGCCTATGTGTGCAATGCGCAGCGCACTCTGGCTGACTTCGGTGGTCAACTGATGTCGGTTGAGGTGAGCGATAAGGGCTGTGTGCTGTTTGCTGTGTTCGGCGCGCCAATCACGCACGATGACGATGCTGAACGCGCCTTGCGCGCCGCGCTTGCGTTGCGCCAAATCGCGCCGTATGGCGATGAACTAGGCGTTTACGCGATAGGGATAAGCCGTGGCTTAGTCTACGCCGGCACGGTCGGCGGCGAAGTGCGCCATGAGTACAGCACCATTGGCGATGAGACAAACGTAGCCGCACGGCTGATGGGCGCTGCCAGTCACGGGCGCATTTTGGTCTCTTCAGCAGTCTACAAGGCGACAAGTGAGCGCGTCATCTTTGAGACCTTGCCTGAGGTCTTCATCAAAGGGCGCGCTGAGCCAATTCCAGTGGCTGAGCCAATCAGCTTTCGCAGCAACACTGGTCGGCAATTCAAGCTGAGTGTGTTGATCGGGCGCGCAGCTGAGCTGGAGCGTCTGGAGCGCTATCTTAGGGCAGTCCGAGCAGGGCATCCGCGCGTGGTGCGCCTAGAAGGCGAGGCAGGCATCGGCAAAAGTCGTCTCGTAGCCGAGGTTGCGCGGCGCGCCAAAGAGCGCGGCTTTCGGATTGGGCAAGGCGAGAGCTTCAGCGGCGGTCGGCTGACTGCTTACTCGCCTTGGCAAAACATCATCGCTGAGCTACTCAACCTGTCGCTTGAGAATATGCCCTCTGTCGCTCATGCTCTGCGACTCGCCGTCAACATGCTTGTGCCTGACAGCGAGGCGCGCCTACCTTTGCTAGGCGACATACTGGGTATCAACCTACCTGAGACGCCTGTTACTGCCAGTCTTGAAGGGCAGACGCGCCTGCAAGCGACTTTCGCTTTTGTGAACGAGCTACTGCGACGCCTTGCCATGCGCCAACCGCTCTTGCTGATCTTTGAAGACATGCAGTGGATTGATGAAAGCTCAGCAAACCTTGCCCTTGACCTTGTGCAGCAGCTGAGCGTAACGCCTGCGCCGATACTGCTCTTGCTTGTGCAGCGTCCACTGCAAAATCAGCCTGCAGCTGAGCGCTTGGCGAACGAGCTACGCACCAAACGGATACATCATCACATCTTTTTGCAAGAACTCAGCCGTGATGAAGTAAAAACATTGCTGGAAAAGACGCTTGGGTCGCCGATTAACCCTGAGCTGCTCGCCTTCATTAACGACCGCGCGCAGGGCAATCCGCTCTTCGCTATTGAGCTGGCTGAGGCACTGCGCGAAGCAGGTCAGTTACAACAAACAGCACAAGGTCTGGCAATCCTTAAAAATAACAAAAGCCTCGACATCCCACAAACTGTGCAAGGAGTCGTGCAGGCGCGCCTAGATAGTCTGAGTGAAACCGATCAGCTCATTTTGAAGTACGCTGCAGTCATCGGGCGCGAGTTTTCTGTAGCTATCCTCGCTGAAAGCCTGCCTCACGATATGATGTTCACTCTGGATAGCTTGCAAGCGCGCTTGGTAGCACTTCAAAATGCAGGTTACCTAGATGCAATCAAACCAGAGCGCATTTTTGCTTTCAGACACGCTATCCTGCAAGAGGTGATCTATCAGAGCATGTTGGCAGAGCAGCGCGCTGAGATTCACCACAGCGTGGCGCTCAGCTTGCAGCGTCACATGCCTGAGGCAGTTGAGCTGTTGGCATACCATTTTACGCAAAGCAATAGCCGCGATGAAGCTCTGTATTACACGCTCCAAGCAGGGCGTAAAGCCTTTGCCGAGTATGCCAATTTTGCCGCTCTGGAGTACTTTGCTAAGGCTGAGGCGCTCGCTCACACAGACGCAGATCGTTTTGAAATATGGCGACGGCAAGTGCGCGTGCTGTTGCGTCTGGGCGACCTAGCCGCAGTGGCTGAAAAGTTGCCGCAAGGTGAGCAGTTGGCTGAGAAATCAGACCGCGATGATTGGCGCGCCATTCTACACTTGCTACGCGCTGACTACTTTTCGCAGCGTGGGACTTGGGCAGAAGCACAGCGTGACGCTCAAATGGCAGTCTTGCTGGCTGAGACGCTCAAGGAAGATCGTCTGGCATGGCAAGCCTACCTGATTTTGCGCAACGCCGTGCTGCATCTGAGCTATCCAAGCGCTGCTTTCCGCGCCGAGCTAGATCGCAAGATGCAGGCACTTGCTAACCGATTGGGCGAACAGCGCTATGTGATTGAACTCTTGCTGACATGGTTTGACGAAATGTACGCTGAGTCGCCTCGTAATGCTATACAAGCAGCGCAGACGACGCTCAAGGGCGCCCGCGAATTGCAAGACCCTGTGCTAGAAGCTGAGTGCCTCAATGCATTGGTTGAGCTCTACCTGCGCGAAAATAATTTGCCTGCTGCGCTAGAGAATGCTCAGCTCCAGCTAGAGCGTCTGCGCCAAATTGGCGACCGCCGCCGCGAAGGGCTGACTCTCATTCGAGTTGGCGAATTGTTGATCAATCTTGGACGCGTCAATGACGGACATCAACTGGTCATTGAGGCTTTCCAAATCTTCAATCAAATTGGCGAACGCAGCGGCGCTGCCATGGCGCAATTGCTCACAGGCATTGTCTCAGAGTATCTCGGCGTCTACGATGAAGCGCTCAGTCATATGCAGCGCGCACTCAGCCTACAGGAGTCGCTTGGCGCAACGCTGGAGATGGCGCTCACACGCTTCCACATCGGCTGTGTGCATCTGCGCAGGCAGGCTTGGCAAGCTGCTGAAAGCGAGTTGACGGCTGCGCGCGCAGCTTTTGCAGCTCGAACGCGCCAGAAGCCGCATGTGCCGCCTTTAGAGATTGACAGCGCTCTGGCAATGGTAGACTTGGGCATGGGACGTTACATGAGCGCTCTGGAGCGCGTCAACGGCATGGCTATTCGCCTGAGTCGTCGGCAAATCCGCAATCTCTATCGTCCGATGATGGCAGCTCTATTCACTGCCCAAGTGCTCATCGCCAATAGTGAGCTCTTCCGCGCTCAACAGATCGCAGAGAGCATGCGTTCTGCACTTGCCGACACATTCACTTGGCTGCAGGCGCGCGGCTGGCTCGATGATTTCACCAGTCTATGGCACAACGCTGAGCTGTTCAACTTACTCAAGCGATTGTCACTCTCAAGTGCGTAACGAAAGGCGCCTTGGGGCGTTTCTTTCTCCTAGAAGTGTGCTTGTTCGGCTCACTCAACGCTAGGTGCTGAAGATTCCCGCAACCTTTGGAGCGATAAAAGCTATGGTCAGACGGCGTGTGGTCGTGACGGGTATGGGCGTTCTCTGCCCACTCGGCAATAACGTGCCAACTGCTTGGCAGAATTTAGCAGCAGGCAAATGCGGCATTCAGACCATTCAGCGCTTTGATCCGCGCAACCTAGCCGTGCGAATTGCTGGTGAGGTGCGCGACTTCGATGCGAAAGCGCTCTTCGGCAACAGAGAGGCGCGGCGCATGGATCGTGTCACGCAGCTGGCAATGGCGGCGGCGCTGCAAGCGCTTGAGCAAGCGCGATTGGATATGTCAGCCGAAGACCCATATGCAGTCGGCTGCTTAATCGGCTCAGGCGTCGGTGGTATTGAAACGCTTCTAGAGGGCGCGCGGGTGGGCAGTGAGAAAGGCTTGAAATTTGTCAGTCCCTTGCTCGTGCCAATGATGCTGACTGATAGTCCTGTCGGGCGCGTGGCGATTGAGTTCAACTTTCGCGGTCCGAACATGTGTGTCTCGACGGCGTGCGCTACAGGAAACAACGCGATTGGCGAGGCAGCTGAGATCATTCGGCGCGGTGCCGCCGATGTGATGATCTGTGGCAGCACAGAGGCAGCCATAGTGCCACTCGCAGTAGCCAGTTTTGCTAACATGGGCGCGCTTTCCTCGCGCAATGACGATCCTGCTACAGCCTCACGCCCGTTTGATAAGGATCGTGACGGTTTCGTCATCGCTGAAGGCGCGGCAATTTTGGTCTTAGAGGCGCTAGAACATGCGCAACAGCGCAATGCTACAATCCTTGCTGAGCTGCTCGGCTACGCCACGACAGACGACGCCTATCACGTCACGGCGCCGCTAGCGAATGGCGAAGGCGCACAAATGGCAATGCGCAAAGCGCTGCAGAATGCCAATCTAACTGTCAACGACATTGACTACATCAACGCGCACGGCACGAGCACGCCGCTCAACGATGCTGCAGAGACACGCGCCATTAAGGCAGTCTTTGGCGAACGTGCCTACAACATTAAGATCAGCTCAATCAAAGGCGCCACAGGGCATATGCTGGGCGCAGCGGGCAGTGTTGAGGCGGTTTTCAGCATTCAGAGCCTGCTGCATGATTTTGTGCCGCCGACCATCAACTATCACACGCCTGATCCTGAGTGCGACCTTGACTACACACCTAATTACGGCGTCGCAAAGACCGTTCGCTATGTGATGAGTAATTCGTTCGGCTTTGGTGGGCATAACGCTGTGCTGATTTTCGGGAAGTACACAGGCAATGGTAGCCAATGACGGACGCTTGAACGGCAATCGCGGTCAGCCGTCGGAGCGCGATGGGCGTCCGCATCCGCCGCATCGCTGGCAGCCGCGCCATACGCGCTATGTGCATCTGACCGGCTGGGGAATGTGCGTGCCGGAGCGCGTTGTGACAAACGCCGAGCTAGAAGCAGTGGTCGAAACGACCGACGATTGGATTCGGACGCGCACGGGCATTCAAGAGCGCCGCATCGCTAATGACCGAGAGACGGTCACACAGATGGGCTTTGAAGCAGCGCGCGCTGCATTGAATCGCGCTGATGTCTTGCCGAGCGAGATTGACCTAATCGTTGTAGCGACCTCAACACCTGAGGACATCTATCCGAGCAGCGCCAGCAAGATTCAGAACTTGCTCGGCGCTACACAAGCTGGCGCCTTTGACCTAAGCGCGGCTTGCTCAGGCTTTGTCTACGCCTTGGACATGGCGGCGCAGGCAATTCGCAGCGGCAGCATTAACACGGCACTGGTCATCGGTAGCGAGGTCAACTCGCGCGTTTTGGACTGGAATGATCGTTCAACATGCGTGCTATTTGGCGATGGCGCCGGCGCTGTGCTATTGGAAGGCAGCGACCAGCCGGGTGGCTTCATGGGCGCTGTGCTCGGCTCAGATGGCTCAGGCGCGGAGCTGCTGGGCATTCCAACAGTCGGCACAGCCAGCTTGCCTGAAGGTCGCCAGATGCACAAGATTCACATGGATGGGCGCGAGGTCTTTCGCTTTGCCGTGCATATCATCACTGAAAGTATACGCCAAGTGCTGGAAAAAACCGACCTTTCATTGGCGGACATAGATTTGATCGTGCCGCATCAGGCAAATCAGCGCATTTTGAGCGCAGCAGCACGCAATTTGAATGTGAGTGAGGCGCTCTTCTACAGCAACGTGCATCGCTACGGCAATACATCAGCGGCGTCTATTCCGATTGCGCTCTGTGAGGCAGAGCGCGAAGGTCGGCTGAAGCCAAACGACAATGTAATCGTCGTCGGCTTTGGCGGCGGCTTGACGTGGGCAGCTGCGGCTTTGCAGTGGCAATCTGTGCAGGAAAAAGCGCCGAAAGGCTTGGCGTATCGCTTGAGTCAAGGGCGGCGCGAGTTGCAGTACATTACAGCGTTCTGGCGTGCGCGCGCGCTCAAGACGTATCGCCGTCTAGAGGCAGTGTTGCGCGGCTCGCCTGCGAAGCACGCTAACTTGCGCGAGAGCGCGCCTGCCAAAGGCAAAGAAGACTCATCGCGCGAGAAGCGCTGAGCAACTCTGCGCACTCAGCATGACACGAGTCCTGAGCGTTTTGCTATATCTCGGCAAGGCGCTATAATCGCCTCAGTCGTTGGCAACTCGCTTAAGTTGTCCATGTCAGGCGCGCTCTAGCGCGTCAAACTGCTGCTATTTGTCGGCTTCATAATATTTTAGAAAGGAGGAAGGGCGCATACTCCGCTGCACGAGCAGTTTTTGCGCCGAATTTCCATGCGTGAGTCATCAAGAAAAATTAGCCGCCGTCGCTTCTTAAGCCTCGCTGCTGTTGCCACAAGCGCTGCACTACTCTATCGAGCTACACCTGCATCCGCTCAAGTGCCTGCTCCTGAACCATGTACTGTGCGTCCGCAAGCGGCACGCTCAGGCGTGATTCGCGTCGGCTGGGAGCCTGTCAAGCGACTCGATCCTGCTTTTGCTTCCAGCGACTCCGAAATCTCGTTCCTGACCGCTGTCTACGACTACCTTGTGGACGTGACGACAACAGACGCTGTTGTGCCGCGCTTGGCGCGATCATGGCAGGTCAGCGAAGATGGACGGCAATACACTTTCAACCTTGTGCCAAATGCCAAGTTCCACAACGGCAAGGCACTCACAGCTGAGGATGTCATCTACAGCTTCAATCGTCTGCGCGATCCTGCAGTTGGCTCGCCCAAGATTTCGCTGTTCACCAACCTTGAGAGCATCAGCGCGCCTGATGATTTGACCGTTGTTTTCACGCTCAAAACAACAGAGCCAGATTTCATCTACAGCATCACAGATAACTCAGCCGTGATTGTGCGCGCCGGCGCTACGAATTTTGAGACCGAGTTCATTGGCACAGGTCCATTCAAGGTTGAGCGCTATATCCCTGAAGATCGGACGCTCTTCAGCGCC
>JANWYI010000010.1:63337-83966 GCA_025055255.1 Anaerolineae bacterium
AACATCGCTACCTCGACTCGAACGCAGCGATTGAGGCATTGCGCGGCGGCGAGCTGGATGTCGTCCTGCGCATGCCAAACGCGCGCTTTGTGGCGCTGCAGAACGATCCGAACTTGCAGACGGTCACTTTTGCCACTTCAGGTCATGACACATTGCGCTTGCGCATGGACATGCCGCCCGGCAACGATCCGCGCGTGCGCAAGGCGCTCAAAATGGCGACCAATCGTGAAGAGATCAACGCTTTTGCACAGCTCGGACTGGGCTCGCCAGGACGCGATGCGCCTATTGGCGCCTTTTTCGCTGACTACTTCGATCCAGAGTCACCCTTGCCGCCTTACGATCCCGACGGCGCACGTGCACTCCTAGCCGAGGCAGGTTATTCGGACTTGACCTTTGACCTGTTTGTGCCAAACACTGGTACACGCCCAGACTTTGCTATTGTCATCAAAGACCAGTGGGCAAAAGCAGGCATCACGGTCAACATTAATTTGGTGGATGAGGCAACTTACTATGGCGATGACGGATGGCTAGAAGTGCAACTTGGCATCACAGGCTGGGGAGCGCGTCCTTCGCCGCAGCAATATCTTGACTTTTCGCTCAAGTCTGACGGGAAGTGGAACGAGTCGCGCATTGCTGACCCAGAGCTGGACGCGCTGATCGTCAAGGCAGGCACCTCAGTTGACCGCGCTGAGCGCATTGCTGCTTACAAGGCAATTCAGCGCAAACTGGCAGTAGACGGTCCACTGATCATCCCATACTTTTTCCCAACAGTCGGAGCAGCGCGCAAGGCATGGCAATTTGAAGGCGGCTTTGCCGTGCAAGCCTTTCCAGGTCGCACGAACTTCACGCGCGCGCGCCTTGTCTGACCATCATGTCCGTCATGGCACGGTTTGCTGCACTGCGCAGCAGGCTGTGCCTAGCGCGCTCTGCGCTTGAGAGGCATTCTTGCCTATGCGCGCGACCACACGGCTTTCTGCTGCGAGGTCTACACCGACGCTGCGCTTAAATCTCACGCGGCGCGGACGCTTGCTGCGTCGCCTATGGCATGATGCACCATTCTCAGTCATCGGCGGCATTGGCGTGCTGCTATTCCTAATAGTCGCCTTAATCGGTCCATACCTGACGCCGTATCATCCAACTGCCAACAGTCTGCCTGACCGCAATCAGCCGCCTTCACTAGTGCATCCTTTTGGCACAGACAACTTCGGGCGCGACATTCTGAGCCGAATCATTCACGGCGGACGCAACATCTTTGCGCTGACTGGCACGGCTACGCTGATCGCGGTCGGACTGGGTTTGGTGATCGGTCTGCACGTCGGTTACTTAGGCGGCTGGCTGGATCAGATCGTCATGCGGCTTATTGACGCGCTCTTGGCATTGCCGGCGTTGCTCCTGACCTTGGTCTTGCTTGGCGCACTGGGCAACTCACGCTTCACAGTCCTTGTAGCCATTGTGATCCTGTACGTGCCAATTGTAACGCGCGTGGTGCGCAGCGTAGTGCTGGACGTGAAAACGAAGGCGTACATTGAGGCAGCGGAGATCAGCGGCGAGTCGCGTTTTCACATCCTGTTCCGCGAGATATTGCCCGCCGTCTTGCCGACTCTGGCTGTAGAAGGCGCGCTGCGCTTTTCCTACGCGATTTTTCTAGTCGCGTCGCTTGGCTTTCTTGGCTTGGGCGTGGCACGTCCAGAGCCAGACTGGGGACTGATGGTCAGTGAGGCGCGCGATTGGTACGCGCTTTCGCCACACATGCTCTTCTTTCCATCAGCGGCGATTGTGGCGCTCGTCGTCTGCGTTAACTTGATGGCAGATGGTCTGCGCCGTCTGCTTGAGTATAGCGAGGTGGACTAATGCAGACGCCTATCCTCTCGATTGAGCATTTAACAGTCGCCTATCGCTTGCAAGGCGAGTGGTTCGAGGCAGTCTGCGACATCTCGCTGAACGTTGATGCTGCGCAGACCTACGGAATTGTAGGCGAGTCGGGTAGCGGCAAGAGCACGCTTGTCCAAGCTGTGATGGGCTATCTGAGCGCCAACGGCGCCGTTCAGCAAGGCGCGATCTACTTTGAAGGCGAGGATTGGCTAAGAGCGTCGCGTCAGCGGCGTGAGCAGCTTTGGGGCGCGCGCCTGAGCATGGTGCCACAGGATCCGCTTAGCGCGCTCAACCCTGCCTTGACCATTGGCGAGCAGATCGCTGAGATATTGGTATGTCACCGATACGCCTCGCGCCGCGCTGCTCAGGCGCGCGCCATTGAGATGTTGCGTCGCGTCAAGTTGCCTGACCCTGAGGGCATTGCGCGCCGCTATCCGCATCAGCTCAGCGGCGGACAGCAACAACGCGCCTTGATCGCTATGGCGCTCGCCAGTCCTGAGCTGCGTCTGCTAGTGCTGGACGAGCCAACAACCAGTCTTGACGTGACTACCGAGGCTGCCATTCTTGACCTATTCGCTGAGCTGCAAGATAACCATCGTGCCGCTACGCTCTTTGTAACGCACAACTTAGGCGTGGTGGCGCGCATGTGTCAGCGTGTGGCAGTACTTTATGCAGGTGAGATCATGGAAGACGCGCCGACTGAGGCGCTCTACAGTGCCGCGCTGCATCCATACACGCGACTGTTGTTACGCGCCGTGCCGCGCATTGGCGACTCAGCGCCGCTGCAAGCCATTGCGGGTAGAATTCCTTCGCTACGGCAACGTCCAAGCGGCTGCGTTTTCGCGCCGCGCTGTCCTGCCGCGCTTGAGCGTTGCCATGTCCACAAGCCTGCTCTAGAGCGCGCTGATGATGGTCATTTGGTGCGCTGTCATCGTTGGCGCGAGATTGCAGAAGGTGCGCTGCGCTTTGAAGAGACAGCAGCTGAGCTGAGACGCCATGAGATGCGGCATGTAGAGGACTCTCTATTCGATCACCTGTTCAGCGCTAAGCAGAGCAGCACACAAACAACGGTCATGCGCGCTGAGCATGTGCGCGTCCGTTATGGCGTGCACAGCGCGCTGAGCAGACTGCTTGGCACTAAGCCGCCATTTCGCGCTGTAGATGACGTTTCTATGCGCATACCGCGCGGCAAGACGCTCGGTTTAGTCGGTGAGTCAGGTAGTGGTAAGACGACTTTGGCGCGTAGCTTAATCGGCTTAGTGGCTATGGAGAGCGGCGAGGCGCACTTGCTGGACGTGCCACTGCGCGGCACGCCGCGTCAGCGCGCAAAGGCGACGCTCAAGGCGATGCAGATGATCTTCCAGCATCCTGAAGAGTCGCTCAATCCGTATCGCACCATTGGGCAGACTCTGCGCCGTCCGCTGGTGACGCTTCTTGGCATGAGTCGCGCTGAGGCAGATCGCGCCGCTGCTGACCTGCTGCGCGCCGTCAACCTGCCTGCTGACTACCTCTCGCGCTTTCCTAGCGAGCTGAGCGGCGGCGAGAAACAGCGCGTTGCCATTGCGCGCGCCTTTGCAGCGCAGCCTGCCTTGATTCTCTGTGATGAGCCTGTCTCTTCACTGGACGTCTCTGTGCAGGCTGCAATTTTGAACCTACTAGCACAGCTGCAGGCACAGTATGACGTGGCGTACCTGTTCATCTCTCACGACTTGGCAGTAGTTGGCTATCTAGCCGATTACATTGCCGTGATTTATCGCGGTCAGCTAGTAGAGCGCGGCGCAGCCCAGAGTTTCTTCGCGCCGCCACATCATCCGTACACTGAGGCGCTGATCGCCTCCATTCCGTTGCCTGATCCGAAGGCAAAAGCGCGCCGCGTCCGCCTGCCTGACGATCAGCCGAGCAGTGTTGTGCCGAGCGGTTGTCGTTTTCATCCGCGCTGTCCACGCTATTTAGGTGAGATTTGCCGCACGCACGAGCCGCCATGGCAGCGCGACCAGCAAGGCAGATTCTATCGCTGCCACATTCCGCCACATGAGTTAGCTGCTCTGCAAACGGAGAATGGCGCATGATCGCCTATATCTTTCGGCGTGTCTTGTTCTTCGGTCTGACCTTGCTGCTCACATCGTTGATGGTCTTCGCAGCAGTGCGTCTGTTGCCCGGCGACGTGGAGACAGCTGTGCTTGGGCGCGGCGCAGAGCCAGCTGCACGCGCTGCTTTGCGCCAAGAGCTGGGCTTGGACTTGCCTTTTTTTGTGCAGTACGCTAACTGGCTGAGCGGCTTCCTGCGCGGCGACTGGGGCAAATCTTATGCGATCAAAGCGCCGATTATGCCGCTCGTGCTGGAACGTCTGGGAAATTCATTGCGCTTAGCACTGGTCGCCATGCTGATCGCCATTCCGCCTGCTGTCTTGCTCGGTCTGTTGGCAGGCTTGAACGAAGGCAAGCCGTTTGACACAGCTTTCAGCCTGATCTCGCTCGTCTTAGTCGGCATTCCAGAGTTTGTGATGGGCATTATCCTGATCAACGTCGTGGCGCTAGAGTGGAAGCTCTTGCCGCCGAGCGCCTCAGTGCCGCCTGATGCAAGTTTTGGCGAGGCATTGCCGCGCCTGATTTTGCCATCATTGACGGCAGCAGCCGTTCTGCTTGCCTACATCGGGCGAATGACGCGCGTCGGCGTGATCGCTGAGCTGCGCCGCACCTATGTGCGCACAGCTGTGCTGAAAGGCTTGCCTTGGCGGCAAGTGGTCTTCAAGCATGTGCTGCGCAACGCGCTCTTGCCGACCATCACAGTCATCGCCATCAGCATTGGCTGGCTGATCAGCGGCTTAGTGGTGATTGAGAACGTCTTTGCTTACCCAGGTTTGGGCAGGCTGATGGTCTTTGCCATCCAGCAGCGCGACCTGCCTTTAATCTTAGGCGGCGTGATGATCTCAGTGACGGTCTTTGCGCTCGCCAACTTGGTCGCCGATCTGCTCTACGCAGCGCTCAATCCGCGCATTCGGCTGAGCTAGAAACAGAACAAGTTAGACGTGCGTCTAACTTGCTTGCTGTGCCGAAGGTGGGAGTCGAACCCACACGGTTTCCCAAACGAGTTTGAGTCGTTCGCGTCTGCCTATTCCGCCACTTCGGCATTTCTAGCTTTCAGTATACGCTAGACATGCCGATTCGTCAAGACTGCGTTATAGTCTGCGCACCTATCGTCAACCTAGCCTTGAAAATAAGCCAATGCTGCTGAACGAATACGAATGGTCGCGCAATCCACGCGGCATGCACAATAAGAATGCGCCAATCAAAATGGACTACGACGCGCTGAGCGCCGCAGGCATGGGCTGGGCGAAGTACACGGCGATCAGCGATGAATACGTGAACGATGTGCGCGAGCTGCGCGAGCGCAACATCACGCCGATTGTGCGGCTATGGCGTCCGCGCTTTGGCGCCGGCGCGCCTGAAGAAAAAAAGCGCTATTACGAGGTGTACATTGCAGCAGGCTGCAAATGGTTTGAGCTGTATAACGAGCCGAATCTAGACATTGAATGGGAAGAAGGTGTCTTGCCTGACTACAAGAACGTCGAGGGTATTATTGCGCCGCTGATGACCAACTGGCTGCGCTGGGCAGAGTGGATTATCGAGCGCGGCGGCTATCCTGCTTTTCCTGCGCTTAGCGAGGCGATTGGCAGGCACTACGATGCAGTCAGTTGGCTGCGCGCCATGCTCACTTATCTTGGCGACAATCACTATGAGCGTTTCCGCACCATAGCAGCGAACGGCTTGTGGTGTGCCACACATCCGTACATTTACAACCACTTCTATCAAGAAGATGGCAGTCCGAACCGTGCGCGTCCGCCTGAGCGCCAACGCGCCGACGAAGGCGGCTGGCACTTTGAGTATCCGTATGACCCAATCTCACAGGCAGACAAGCCAGGCGTGACCACGATCTCAGGTCCACCAAGCGCGCCAAACGGCGATCCGATTGGCTTGATCGGCATGGGCGACGCTTTCATGCGGCTCTACCGCGAGTGGTTCGGCGGCGGCGCGATTCCAGTGGTCGGCACAGAAGGCGGCATTTATCCCGTGCCACAGAGTCCAGCAGATTTTCATCAACTGGATAAGCGCTATCCGGGCTACAATGCCTTCAGCCATGGCGAGGCGACCGTCGCTATGTTCAACTGGATCGCCTATCAAGCGCCGCCGTGGTTCTTTGGCGTGGCGCTCTGGAAGTGGGACGAATACTATGAGACGCCTTACGGTCCGGCTACAGCTGTGCTGCGCATGAATCAGACGCCGCCGCCATTCAAAGACGTGCCGCCGTTGGAGTCAATCGAAGGCGAAGGCATTGCAGGCATTCCGCCAGGCTGGCGTGGACCGGGACCGATTCATGGCACGCCTGACATACATTGTGTGCTGATCGGCGCAGGTTTCAATGCTGAGTGGTTCTTCGCGGCAGGCAAGGCGTACTACGAGCGCTTTCGTCCGCAGATTCTGCCTTCAACTGACTTTCTGGACAATCTGACCTACCGTCAATCGGCAGGTATCACTGTTTTAACCGTGCCAAGTTTAGCTGAGTCCGTGCGTGCTCAGCTGGCAGAGCGCTACCCTGCGGCATGGCTCGACATTGTGGCAGTCGAGACGCTCGATCAGTTGGCGAGTGTACTAAACGAGCGCGCCTTGCGCGGCTTACGCTTCGGCTAAGTGACGGTAGAGCAAGGCGAGCGCTGCTTCAGCTGAGCACGCCTTGTTGCCTTCGCGGTCGCTCTGCCAAATGTAGCGCTCAACCTGAGTGCCATGCGCACAGTCTAGGGCAATGTACACCAAGCCGACAGGCTTCGTCGGCGTGCCGCCACTTGGACCGGCGATGCCTGTCACAGCCAGTGCATAGTCAGTGCCAAAAGCAGCGCGCACGCCGCGCGCCATCTCGCCCGCTGTCTCCGCGCTTACCGCGCCGAACTGGTCGAGCGTCTTTTGCTGCACGCCTGCAAATTTGACCTTCGCCTCGTAGCTGTAGACGACCACGCCGCCCATCAGATAGGCGGAACTGCCCGACACATTTGTCAGGCGATGCATGATCAGTCCACCTGTGCATGACTCTGCCACTGAAAGCGTCAAGCGGCGCGCCGCAAGCAGGCGACCAACTGCCACTTCAAGCGGTTCATCCGTTGTCATCGAATTGCCTCAGTTGCTCAAGGTAGCGGTCACTTGACCGCTACCAGATTTTCACACTGTCAGTTGGCGCGCGGCAGGAAGTCATTGGTGAAAGCTTTGGCGCTGTCAATCGGCGACTCTAGCGCGCCCGCCTTGACCATGAAGTCTGTGAAAGCCTGCCAGACCTCAGCGCGCTGAATGCCCCATTGTGGCGCCTCAGCTTGGAACTGCTCGGCAAGCCAGATTGCGCTGGCGCGCACAAGGTCAGCGTCAAGGTCTGGTTCTGCCTCAAGTAGGATGCGCGCCGCCTCACTCGGATTGGCGATAGCATCAGCGTAGCCGCGCGCCGTCGCCTGCACAAAGGCGCGCACCACCTCAGGCTGTTCAGCGATCATACGCTCACTGGTGGTGAGAATCGGCGTATAGTAGTCTGGCACGCAGTTTGTGAAGTCTTTGAGCATCAGCATGTCCAGCTTCAAGCCACGCTGCTCAGCGCGAATGCCGTCCCAGCCGTAGAAAATCCAGACTACATCAATCTGGTCGCGCTCCATGAGCGGGAACGGCTCGACAAAGCCGATATCGCGCATCTCGACGCCGCCTGAGGCGCCATCACAGGCGATCAGCGCACCTAGCACAGCCTGTTCAATCACAGGACTGCCGAAACTACCGTAGCGCGCGCCAACTAGGTCAGCAGGCCGCTTGAGCGGCTTCTTGTGGCTGAGCGAGACAAAGCCAGAGGTGTTGTGCTGGATAATCGCCGCCACTGAGACCACAGGCACGCCTGCAGCGCGGCTGTAGGTCAGACCTTCTTGGTAACTGAAGCCAAATTGCGCCGCGCCGCTCGCCACTACTTGGTCAGCTGCAATGTCGCCGGCAGGCTGAATGGTCACATTCAGATTTGCCTCAGCGTAGTAGCCTTTGGCGCGCGCGACATACACACCGATGTAGTTCGTATTCGGAGTCCAGTCCAGCACAATGGTGACGTTCGTCGGCACAGGCGTGCGTGCAAACTGAGTCGCGCCGCCAAGCGGATCGCCTGCCTGAAGTGCTGCACGAACCGCAGAGAGCGCCGCAGGCGTAGCGTCCACTGAGGCGTCGGCAAAGCTGAAGTGCTTGGCGCGCAACGTGCCGTCACTGCCTTGCTCAGCGAAGAAAATGGCGCGCTGACCGACTGAGATCGGCGTCAGGCACAGCGCTGTTGTGCCAAAGCCGCTGATTTTGACCGTTGGCTCGCCTTTGCCTTTCAAGTATTGCGCGACGTCTACCACAGCCGTCTGATTGAAGTCACTTTGCCCTTCGACTGCCTTGACCGTGCCTTCCAGCACCACGTCACTTTGACGGACGCGGTGCGCAATGCTGTAGACGGGATGTCCGCCAACTGGCGGCGTGCAAGCGTGCGCTTCAGGCAGCTCAGCGCCGAAAAACAGCGCGGCAAATGCTAGAGCTATCACTAACAAGACTGAGCGTTTCATGAGAGACTCCTTATTGAACCGTTTGAACGTTTGACTTGCCAGCCCGATTCACGATCAGGCGTGAAGTACCAGCGCAAGAGCAAGCGTTCTATCAAGCCCACACAAGCCACGAGCACAATGCTGAGCGTAGAGGCGATCAGCACGGCTGCAAAGCCTTGATCGAGGCGCGACTGGTTGAACGCTTGCCGTAGATACTGCCCTAAGCCATATTGCGCCGTGACGAATTCGCCGATCATCGCGCTGCCGATTGCATAGGTAGCTGCAATGCGCAGACCGCTGAACAATGACGGCAACGCCGAAGGCAAGCGCGCCTTGCGCCAAATTTGCATGCCTGTGGCGCCCATTGAGCGCAGCAGCGCGACCAGCTCCGTATCTGTGCTCAGCAAGCCGTTAAGCATGGCGACTGTGATCGGGAAAAAGCCGAAGAGCGCTACGATCACAATCTTAGACTCGACGCCAAAGCCGAAGATCAAGATGAGCAGCGGCGCAATGGCGACAAGCGGTATGGTCTGTGAGACAACCAAGAGCGGATAAGCGGCGCGTCTGATCACAGGCAGGAAGTCCAGTACGGCTGCAGCACATATGCCAAGCATTAGCGCGATCAGCGTGCCGAGCAGCGCCTCGTAGAGCGTGGTCGGAATATGGAAGCGCACGAGACGCTCTGCGCTGTTCGCCATTGCTGTGAAGACGGCGCTCAGCGGCGGAATCAGGCGCGTCGTAGCGCTATCCGCGCGCGCAAGGACTTCCCAAGCGGCAAAGCTACCACTCAGTAAGAGCAGCGAAGGCGCGCTGCGGCGCAATAAGCTGACCATCAGCGATACTTCGCCATCAACTCATCAATGGACGAGCCATTGGCGCCGTCGCTGATCTTCACGTACGTGATCACGCGCGGCGCGCCCGCCTCAAGTGCCGCATGATGAGCAGCGCGCACGGCAGCGAGGCACTCTTCAAGCGTGCCTTCCATCACGGTCTCCAGCGGACAAACTTGGCTGCGCACACCAGTCGCCTGAATGGCAGCAATGGCTCGGTCAACGATAGGATACGGATCGGCACAGAGCGGCACGACCTCTACGCCGACGACCACATGACGGTTAGCGTCCATATGTACAGCTCCTTCATTACGCTTTGCCTAAGGTATGAATGACCAGCAGCAAGCCTTCGCTGAAGCTGATGCGCGCGTACGGCGCCGTGAGGACGTTGCTGATGCCGCGCGTCGTGCCGAAGTAGAGCGGCTCGCCGCGCAGTGGATAGTACAGTCCTTCTGTGTGGATACCTCGTGCGGACGCGCTGAGTGGAAGGAGCGAGAGTGTATCGCCGATCTGTCCGTGAACTTCTGTGCTTGGCGGTCGGGCAAGCCAGCAACGCTGTGCGCCGCTGACGATGATCGCCTGAGCGTTGGCGAGCTGCGGCAAGGCGAGCAGCTGCACATTGCTGATCATCTGGTCGAGTCGGTCGCCAGTGGCAGCAAAAAGCCACAGCCTTTGGCAGCCGCGCGCAAGAGCCGCCAGCACAGCCAGCTCTAGGTCAGTTTCATCCTTGTGCGTGGGAAAGGTCTGAATGTGCGCGCCTTCGGCTTTGGCACGCGCTAACTGGTCAGGCGAGACCGAGTCCATGTCGCCAATGACAAGGTCAGGGCGCAGACCGAGCGCGTAGATATGCCGCAAGCCGCCATCTGCAGCGATGATCAGGCGATCAGGCAGGTCAGCATGTGACAGTGCAGCTTGCACTGCCTTGCCGTCTTGTAGATCGCCATTCAGGAAGATGAGCGCGTCAGACATTGAAACACCACTTTCCCCGCGTAAGGAAAGTGGTGCATGACGCTACGCTGCGCATATGTTGCCCAAGCTCTCCCTACGGCGGCATTATCCGCATCAGGTTCAAGGGTCGGCGCTGTATCCGAGCGCCCTCTCAGCCTAGCTAACCTAAGCTCCCCTGCTGTTCATTATGTAAAGTTTAACTGCTTGAGCTGCAAACGGCAAGTCCAAAAATGTGCAGCAGCAACATAAAGCAGTCGAGTTGTGCGCAGGCTGTGGAGCAATGCCTAACTCGCTCTCGCTTTGCATGTGCCTGAGCGTCCTTGAATGGAGCAAGTTCAACTGAGGCAGACAGTTTGGCAATTTTCACAAAGTCAGGTGCGCATGAGCATACAATCAGCGCGTAAAACGAAAGAGCGTCCTCTCTAAGCCTAGAGAGGACGCCTACCACGAGAAACTGCGAAGACTTACTCCTTCAGGCGCTCAGAGGCGTCTGTTTCAACGATAGTCGGTCGGTCAGATTCGCGCGCAGCATCAGCAGGGTCTTCATAGCGCTCAATCACAATGTGCACGCGCGATACGAGCGCAGCAATTGCGCCAACCGCTGCCAAAAACGGAGCAAACAGCGCGACGCTGGCGCCGCCGACCACGCCAAGCGTCAACGGCACTTCCAGCAAGGTGCGCCCGTGCTGGTCACGCAAAATCAGACGGCGAATGTTGCCTTGCCGCACCAACTCCTGTAAGCGCTCAACTAGTTGGCTGCCTGCAACGCTCAATTCCTCAGCAAAGGTGCGCGGTGCGTCATGCTTAGGCTTGGTCTCTTCAGTCATCGCTAACCTTCCTCTCATGCACCTGCAAATGTGCGTTTCCTATCCCGCATATACGCAGTCTAACTGAACAGGTTGCACTCAGCTTCACAAAAAAGCTAGGGCAGTTGACGCAGCTGCTCGGCACGCTGCGTGATCAGCACAGCGCCGAGCAGACAGACGCCGCCGAAAATCAAGATGGTAGGCAGCGTGCCGATCTGATCAGCAACCACGCCCATGATCAAGCTACCAATCGGCGATAAGCCGAAGAAGGTCAGCGTGTAAAGGCTCAGCACGCGCCCGCGAAATGAATCTGGTACAACAGCTTGGATCAGCGTGTTGGTCAGCACAAACTGGCAGACAAAACCAAAGCCTGCCAGAAAGACCGCAACGCTCGCTGAGATGAGCGAGTTCGTGATGCTCAGGCACATCAGCGCAGCTGGCGCAATGATGGCGCCGCGTACTAGTGTAATGCCGCGATAGCCGCGCGCGTTGCTACGCGCCACAAAAATTGAAGCACACAGTGCACCAATGCCTTGCACGGTCAGCAGCGCTGATGTACCTAGTTCAACGTTACCCAAGACAGTGTCGGCGAATGGTGGTAACAGCACAGTGAAGGTCAAACCAAAGGTGCTGCTGAGCGCGCTCAGCCACAAGAGCGGCGCAATGACGGCATGTTGGCGCGCAAAGCGCAGACCTTCTAGCAATGGCTTCCAAATGGCAAGGCTGACGGCACGGCGCGGCATCGGTGGTACACGCATGACGAATAAGCCGAACAGCACTGCTAAAAAACTGAGCGCATTCAGCAAAAAGCACCACGCTGCGCCTAGACTATCTAACGCTAAGCCGCCAAGTGCTGGGCCGACAATGCGCGCTGTGTTAAACATCAGCGAGTTAAGCATAATACCGCTAGGCAGATCATCCTTGCCGACCATCTCGACCAGAAATGACAGGCGTGAAGGCGCGTCTAGTGCTGTGGCAATGCCAATGCCTAGCGAAATTGCCAAAATGTGCCACACCTCAAGCACGCCTGCGATGTACAGTCCTGCCAGTAGAAAGGCGAGCAGCATCATGCTGGACTGCGTCAAGATGAGCAGCTGACGGCGCGGCATGCGCTCAACAATCACGCCTGCAAACGGCGTCAAGATGAGCGACGGAATGCCTTGTGCCAATGCCGCTGCGCCAAGCGCCGTCTTTGAGCCAGTCATGGCATAAACGACAATCTGCAATGCTACGCTCTGCATCCATGTGCCGCTGACTGAGATCAACTGACCGAAGAAAAACCATCGGAAAGCGGAGTGATGTAGCGCGGCGAAAGGTCTGGTCTTGGCGCGATGAACAGTCGCTGTCTCTTCAGGTGGTACGGTAGATACAGGCATGATCGAACGACCTTTTGGCTGAGCTGGATCGGCTCAGACAAGATGTAAACGCCGCTTTCATTTTAAGACGCCGCGGCTCTGCAAAAATGCCACAAACTGTGTTGCCACTTCAGGATAGCGCGCACGTTCCAGCACACGGTATGACTCTGGCAGAATCAGCAAGTCAATTGGCACGCCGCGCTCAACTTGGCGTCCTGCCTCGGCTGCGCTCATGAAGCGCAAGTCAAGGCGGACGCGCGGCTGTTGCGCCTCAAAGTCGCGCGCGTGAGCGACCAGTGCCTCACGCAGCGACTCAGCGGCGTAGACTGTGAGCGTAATTTGCGCTGCTGTTTGACGGGCAAGAATGACGAAGGCGATCAGCGGCAACAGCAAGAAGAACAAAGTCGCTAAGACGAAGAACAGACGCTCAGTCGGCGAGAGCGTGCGCAACGATTTCTGGCTCATGCGAGCAAATTATAGCTCAATGTGACAACTGCAGCATGGCTGCGCTCAACTGAGCGGCACAAAGCGCAGGCGCACAGGGTGACGCGGCTGTAGCAAGGTCAGCGGCACTGGCTCAATGCGATAGTCAGGCTCAGGCAGGATATTGAAGTGCCGCACAAGGCTCGCCAAAGTGAACGTTGCCTCTTGCAAGGCAAAGTGTTGCCCAATGCAGACTCGTTCGCCGCCGCCAAAGGCAAGGTAGGTGAAACGCGGACGCACCTTTTCCCAACCTTCGGCAAAGCGCTCTGGGTCAAAGCGCTCAGGCTGAGGATAGAAGCGCGGATCGCGCTGGGTGACGAACGGACTAATGATCACAGTGGTGCCTTGGCGCAACGGCAAGCCATGCAAGACCAAATCTTCGTTGAGCAGCCGCAAGAAAAGAATCCATGCCGTTGGATAGAGGCGTGTGGTCTCGCGCAGCACCATCTGCGTATAGCGCAGCTGCGGATAGTCCTCAGGCTGCAGCGCGCGCTCGCCAAAGACGCGCAACGCCTCAGCGCGCAGCTTAGCTTGCACGTCGCTGTGCAGCGCCGTCATCAGGAGCGCCCAAGTCAGCGTCATCGAGGTTGACTCGTGACCGGCGACGAACAGCGTGATGATCTCGTCGCGCGCCTGCTGATCAGTCATCATCGCATCCTCAGTGGCGCGCACCAGCAGGTCGAGCAGGTCGCCGCGCGGCGACTCAGCAGCGCGCCGTTCAGCGATCAAACGCGCAATACGCTGATTGAGCCGCTCTAGGAGCGCTTGGTCAGCTTGCTCAGCGGCAAGGCGCTCAGCTGAAGGCAGCCATTCGCGTCCTTGTGAGGCGCTGATTGCCTGTGTGAGCTTTTCCATGTCGTCTAGGATGTCAGCTGCGTCTGTTCCAAACAGTACGTCAGTCACAATACCTAGTGTCAAGCGCAGCACGGCGTGATGGACATCGCAAGGTGTATCGGTTTGCCAATTGGCAATAGCGCGCTGCACATGCGCGACCATCTGCACAGCATAGCGCGCCAGCTGCTGGTGGTAGAAAGCAGGCTGCAAGCGCTGACGCTGCTTGCGGTGCGAGTCGCCATCAACGACCAAGACGCTGTTGCCTAAAAACTTGCTCAGCGATTGGCGCGTATACTCAGTGCGCTGAAACTTACTGGCATGCTCAACCAAGACGGCGTGGATTAGCTCAGGATCGTTGATGAACAAGTGCGGCACGCCATGCAGGTCAAAGGCGACCACATCGCTGTGTGCAGCAGCGTGCTGCAAAAAGCTGAGCGGATCGCTCTGGAAAGCTGTGCCACAATCATTGGCTATGCGCGTGAGCTGCATGACAGACATCTCCTGCTTAGATTCTAGCGCATGAAGTGAAAAAAAGTCAGGGCGCAGACATAGCTTGCTGCGCCCTGAGCGGCTTAGTAGCGCTTAGCAATGATGCGGTAGGAAATGGGATGGCGTGCCTGCAAGGTCTGGAATGCCTCGCGGTAGCGGCGCACTTCGTCAAGGTCAATGCGCGCCACACAGTAGCCCTCTTGCGGCTCAGCAGGCTTGATCGGCTCTGGACGGCGCACTGCAAGGTCAGCTGGCTCAATTTTGACCTCTGGCACGTCAATCGGCTTGAAAGTCGCCTCAGGTTTGGCGTCGGCGATAGGCTCAGCAGTCTGCGGCGCTGAGGAGTCAGGTTCAGGTGCTTTCTCAATGCCGTTAGCGATAACTGTAGCAGGCTCGGTCACTTTCCGTGCTGCTTTTTCCAGCGCCTCGACCTTCCTCGCAGCTTCTAGCGCTGCCTGCTGAGCAGCGATCAGCGCCTCGCGGATCGTCTTGGATTTCTCTAACTCCTCAGCGCGCCGCGCCTGTACGCGCTCTAGCTCTTTGATCAGCGCCTCTTGCTCACGCTGCAATTCGCGCAGCGCGTCCGCCTCAACCGAGAGCGCGCCGAGCACCTTGCCGCGCGGATCAACAATCATGCTCTCGCCGCCAAAGCGCAGCGTCACGTCCTCGCCAATTCGATTTGCCGCTGCAAGGAAAATAGCATTCTCATAGGCACGCGCACGCGCATAGACTCGCCATTCATCAATGTACTGCTGTTCCCAGTTGGCTAAGCAGCAGACCAGCTCAGCGCCGTCTAGCGTCATGGCACGCGCTACCTCTGGGAAAGCCAAGTCTAAGCCGATCATCATGCCGATCTTGCCGATCTCGCCTGTGTCAAAGACAGGCAGTTTGAAGCCTTCGCGGAATGCCATGCGCTCCTCGCCGCGCATATGCACCTTGTGATAGACGCCCAGCAGATCGCCGCTCGGTCCGATCAGCACGGCACTGTTGTAAAGAATGCTCTCCACTTTTTCTTTAGTCGGCATGCCAAAGGCAAGGTAGACACCTGCGTCAGCGGCGCGTTGTGCCAGCAGGTTCACAGCGGCGCCCGGCACGCGCTGCGCCAGCTCTGTAAACTGCATGCCTAGCTCATAGCCGCTGATCGCCAGCTCTGGGAAGACGATTAAGTCCACTTTTTGGTCGCGGACAATGTCGGAGATGTAATCGGACATCTTCACGAGATTATTTCCGACATTGCCTAACTCTGGCTTCATTTGGACAGTGGCAACTGTGACTTCACGCATTTAGCACCTCTATGCGATTCTGCAGGGCGAAAGTTTTCCTGTAGCATCTGTCAAAATGCGAACACCTGTTCATTGGCGATTAGTTTTACCACACTTTTGGCAAGTTGAACAGAGCCCACATGGGCGCATAAGCGCGTTGAGCGCTTTCGATGCAGCACTGGTGCGCTAAATGTATCACGTTTGCAACTTTTTGCGCAGGGCAGTCAACAGCGCAGCGCTGCGCGCGCCGTGCGCACTGAAGGTGAGCAGGCGCGCCTGATCATCCTCTGGCACATGTGCAAGCGCGATCCACAGATAGTCGCTAGGCAAGAGCGGCACAATGCGATCTGCCCATTCGATGATCACGGCGCTCTGACTGGCAAAGATATCTTCTAAGCCGAGCAACACAGCGTCTTCAAGGCTTTCTAAGCGATAGGCGTCAATGTGGTGCAGGCGCGCAGCATCTTGAGCGCGCCGATGTTCGTGAATCAGCACAAACGTCGGACTGGTCACAGGCGTTATGCTGCGCCAACCTGCAGCGACGCCGCGCGCGAAGGCGGTCTTGCCTGCGCCGAGATCGCCAACTAGGCACAGCACGTCGCCACTTTGCAGCAGTGCGCCGAGCTGTGCGCCAATCTGCTCAGTCTGCGCAACGCCACGGCTCAGGCATGTGAAGGAAAAGTCGCTCATAGCGTGCCATTATAGCCGAATACGCCTGAAACTGCCTCTTGACCGCTAACGGCGCGCTTGCTACAATCTCAAACTAGTGGGGCCTATAGCTCAGTTGGGAGAGCGCTTCAATGGCATTGAAGAGGTCGTGAGTTCGAGTCTCACTAGGTCCACAAGAGAACGCCTCGCTTCCAGAAACTGGGAGCGAGGCGTGTTTTATCAGCACGAACGTTGACAGGCGCGACAGCCACTCAGTGTTCAGTCAGGTGCGGTTCACAGGCATGGCGCTCAGCTAGGTCGCCATTTAGACGGCGCAGGCTCAAGCCCAGACGACGCGCATTGCCGTCAATGTTCAGCACGCGCGCGCGCACACGCTCGCCTTCGCGCACCACATTGCGCGGATGTAGGAAGTTGCCCTCTGCCAGCTCCGAGACGTGAATCAGCCCTTCTAAGCCTTCCTCAACGCGCGCAAAGGCGCCGAAATCCACCACATTGGTGATCACGCCCTCGACAATTTGCCCGACATGGTAGCGCTGCGCCACAGTCGCCCACGGATCAGGTTGCAGCCGCTTCAGGCTGAGCGCAACGCGCCCTTGCTCACGCTGCACGTCCATCACATAGACCTTGACCTTCTCACCACGTGACAAAATATCGCGCGGATGCCCGACTCTGCCCCAGCTGAGCTCGCTGATGTGGATCAGTCCTTCCACGCCGCCTAAGTCTACAAAAGCGCCAAAGTCGCACAAATTGGTCACTTGTCCTTCGCAGATGTCGCCGCGCTGTAGCGTCTCGAGGATGCTGGCGCGCGTGCCCGGCTGCACCTGCGCGGCGCGCTCGCTCAGGATCAGGCGATTTTGTGCGTAGTCAAGCTCAATCACGCGCAAACGCAACATCTTGCCGACGCGCTGCGCTAACTCATGCCGACGCGCTGCGCCGTCGTTCACGGCTGGAAAGTCAATCAATTGGCTAGCTGGCACAAAGCCGCGCAAGGACCGCCATTCCACTAACAGACCACCGCGGTTATAGCCAATCACAGGCAAAGTGACTACTTGATCAGTGCGATAGATTTGTTCAATGGCTTGCCAGTCGGCGCGATTCTGCTCACTCGTCCGTCCGTTTCCTTCGGTCAACAAACCGTCTAGCGTGTGCTCCCAGTCGCGCTCATGACGCGGCGCAGCAACGGCAAGCTCCTCTCCTTCCTGCAACAGAGCCGCCCAGTAGGCTTCATCAGGCGGCGGCGGTATCAGCTCAGAGCGCGTGAAGTCTCGCGCAGCCGTTTGACGCTTTGTCCAATTCCTGTTCGAGGTGCTGTTCACTCTATCCATAGTACTGTATGTCTTTTTACAATAGGCACGGTCACTGGTCTAGGATTATAGGTAGGTCGTAGATGGTTGTCAAACGCAGTTGCAGCTGCTCAAAAATGGTGAGCTGCGACTGCAAGTGCGTTCTGTACCTTGTGTAGACACTCAGGCTTATTGTAGAATTGCACATGAGCGTGCACGTACTGATTTAGCGAAGCGAGCTTGCCATGACTATACTTGACTCAAACGATCCACTGTTTGGAAAAACGGCTGTTGTGCTCGGTTTTGCGCGGCAAGGGCAAGCATTGGCACGCTGGTTACCGAGCGTCGGCGCTAAAGTGATTGTCTCGGATAAACGCGACTTTGGCGCCTTGGCGGAAGCTATTTTAGAATTCATTGACGCACCGATCCAATACGCCTTAGGCGGACATCCGCTCAGCCTGCTGGATGAAGCAGACATCCTGTTCTTGAGCGGAGGCGTTGATCCGAAGATACCGCTCTGCGTCGAGGCGCGGCGCCGCGGCATTCCGCTCAGCAACGACGCGCAGCTGTTCCTTGAACGCTGCAAAGCGCCAATCATCGGCGTGACAGGCAGCGCCGGTAAGACAACCACGACCACGCTCATCGGCGAGATGTGCAAAGCCGCACAGTTGCCAACGCACGTCGGCGGCAACATCGGCGACGTGCTGTTGACCAAGCTCACTCAAGTGCGCCCTGACCACAAGGTCGTGATGGAGCTCTCCAGTTTTCAGCTGGAGCTGATGACGCGCAGTCCGCAAATTGCCGTTGTGACCAATGTGACGCCGAATCACCTTGATCGGCACGGCACCATGGAAAATTACCTTGAGGCGAAAGCGCAAATCTTCCTGCATCAGCAGCCGAACGACATCGCCATTTTCAACCTAGACGATCACGGCAGCTACAGCCTCTCGGAGCGCGCACACAGCCGTGTGGCGTTCTTCAGCACGCGCGAGATGGTCAGCAACGGCGCTTTTGTGGCAGGCAGCCGCTTGATGGTGACAGGTGTCAGCGCGCCCGATGGTGGCGCCAAGATCGTCTGCAGCCGTGAGGACATCAAGTTGCGCGGCGACCACAACTTGCAGAACGTCTTAGCGGCGTGTGCAGCTGCAGGCGCTGCAGGCGTGCCTGTTGAGGCGATGCGCCAAGTCATCAAGACGTTCAGCGGCGTGCCGCATCGCCTTGAGGTTGTGCGCGTGGTCGGCGGCGTGACCTACGTTAACGATAGCATCGCTACGGCGCCTGAGCGCGTCATTGCTGCGCTGCGCAGCTTCACAGAGCCGATCATCTTGCTGGCAGGCGGACGCGACAAAAAATTGCCGTGGGATGAGCTGCTGATGTTCGTGGCGCAGCGCGTGAAGCACTTGATCACGTTCGGCGAATTCGGCGAGCAGATCGCCGCCATGGCGCGGCGCTTCCAAATGCCGAGCAGCACACTCAAGAGCGTCACTTACCTTGCCACACTTGACGTCGCTGTGAAACACGCCGCTGACATCGCCCAGAGCGGCGACGTTGTCCTGCTTAGTCCCGGCTGCACCAGCTATGACGCCTACCAAGATTTTGAGGAGCGCGGCGAGCATTTCCGCATGTTAGTCTCTGCTCTTGAAGAGCGCGGCTCACGGCGCTGAGCTCAATCAGCGCCGTGCAGCGACCGCTGCATTTTTCACTTGCCTCTGTTACACTTGTGAAACGACATAATGGAAAGCGTATAGGAAAGATCATGAAACGATTGTTCTTGCCAGCTACACTGCTCTTCATCGGACTCGTCCTTGCTGGCTGCGGCGCACCGCCGCCTTTGGTCTCTGACCGCTATTTGAACGACAACAGCTTAGTCACTGGTGACCCATGCAGCGCGCCGTGCTTTCAGAACATCACAGTCGGCAAAACGACCTTCGCCGACGCGCTGACGCTCATCCGCAACAATGCCAACTTTAAAGATTTGCAGAGTCAAGATAACCCGCCGCAGGCTGCTTGGAACGCCGCCAATGGCGAGCCATGTTGCCAGATGACTGCAAACGCTCAGACAGGCATTGTAGACGCTTTGCTCATCCGCGTGGCACCTGTGATGACCGTGCGCGAGGTGATCGAGAAGTATGGCGAGCCGCCATATGTCTCAGTTTTGCCGCGTGACTACTCTGAGACTGAGACAGCGCTCGGCTTGATCTATCCCAAGCAAGGCAACGTGCTGTGGGTTATGCCGGGCAATGCGCAAAGCTCGCTCGATCCGAACGATCCAGTGGTCATCGTGCTGTACTTAAATCCAGCTGACTTCGATAGGCTGCTGGAGACAGCTGAGCTAAACGGCTGGCTTGGCTACGCCACAGTCGCAGAGTATCGTGCGGCAACGCCAGTTTTGACGCCGCGCGTCACGCCGACGCCTAACTGATACCCTGCGCAGAGCGCGTGCGAGCCTCACTCAGGCTTGTACGCGCTTATTGCGTCCCAGTCTATGCCGTCGGTCAGCCCTGGCTGGCGCCTCTCAAGGTCGGCGAGTGCGTCCGAGAGACGTGCGTGCGCGCCGTCTTCCCGCTTAGAAGGCGCCGCAAAGCGTGAGAAGACGCCGACATAGAATGTCGTGCTGATATCAGCTGCCCAAGCTGCGCCGCCGCCAAACTTCGGATGATAGGTCAGCTTGCCTAGCTCGCGCAGTGTGTATACGTCCGTGATTTTGCCGTAGCGCAGGTCAGAGAGAACATAAACGAGCTGTGTTGCCGCGTCAAAGCGGCTGCGCAAGTCAGCGATGTAGTTCGCCTCAGGCTGACTGTTTGGCGTCGCCTTTGGCGTCCAACGGACAAGCAAGAGATTTTCCCTGAGCTGATGAATTTCGTAAAACATTTTGTAGTAATCCAGTTCCAGTACACTTCTCGCTCTATTCACGCCAATCAATGTGACCGTTGATGCCGAATCTATCGTAGGTCGCCAAGATTTGGCGGCAGAACTCTATCATGTGCTGGTCGCCAATGGCGCGCGCTACACGGTACAAACGGATGAAAAAACGCTTGCCTGACTCAGTCTGGCTGTAGTTTTTTTTCAGAAAGTTGTGCCGTGAGCAGAGCGTCTGACCGTTTTCAAGCGTAGCCTGTCCGCCGCGATCTTTCGGCTTGATATGATCAGCGTGAATCTCGACGCCTTCAGCGCGCCCTAGACCGCAAATGACGCAACGATAGCCGTCA
>JANWYI010000110.1 GCA_025055255.1 Anaerolineae bacterium
CTGACAGGCTTATCCCACTCTTGCAGCATGAACGCGCCGTTGGTGACGATGTTGCCGGGCTCTGTCCACTGGTCGCCGAACTCCTCAATGGTCTCGCGTGGCGTAGCACGGAAAATCCACATGCTGCTGGCAGGCAAAAAGAAGCCGAAAGCAGCCTGTAAAGTGACCTCAAGCTGTGTATCGCTCAGCGCGCGCACACCGACCTGCTCTAAGTCCTCAGGACGAATTTGATCTGCTCCCTTGTTGAAAACAGTGTCGCAGCCCTTGATGAGCGAAGCGGCAATTTGGCTGTAGTAACTGCCCAGACGCGGATCGCAGCCGCGCCGAATGCCGTAGACAAAGTCTTGCGCGGTCACCTTGCGCACCTCGGTTGTCTCACCAGTGGCAGGATTGTAGCGCACCCATGGCACGTCGCTGCGCAGCGTGAACGTCCAGACGTCGCCTGCCTCGTTAGCCTGCCAGCTCGTGGCAAGTTCAGCGCGAATGGTGTTGGTCTTGGGATCAAAGTCGGTCAAACCGAGGAAGAGATTCTCAATGATGGCAATTGAAGCGGAGTCCTGAGCGACCTGCGGATCAAGCGTAGCGATCAAGCCTGTTGAGGCAGTGTAGAGCGTGACAGGCTCAGGGCTCTGCAGCAGCGGACTGCTCAATATCAAGAGCGCCTCGCCAATCTGCGCCGCGCGCAGTGTGCCGAGCGGCATCAGCACAAGCAACAGGACGCCTATGTAGACAAAAAATCTTTTCAGACGCATCGAAAGCTCCTCCTGACTAAATACACACAAGCACTTTACAGGAGATTGAAATATCTCGCAACAGCTCGCTTTTGTCAGGCTGAACAAATGGTAGACTGCGTGAGGAAATGGCTAGACCAGAAAAAAGTGAGCGGAGCAACTGCTCCGCTCACGTGGTGATCAGCGTTTAGCGGCTGGCGCGCGCAGCCAGTTGTGCCGCTTGGTCAATGCGGCGCGACTCCCAGTGCGGTCCGCCGAACAAGCCGTCTGTGTCGAAGAAGCCAAAGTACCACGGCTTGACCATGAAGATGTTAATGCGCAAGAAGAGCGGCGCGATTGGGAAGTTGCCCTCGTAGCCGAAGAACAGCTCTTCCAGCTCGCGGTAGAGCGCCTCGCGCACAGCGGGATCAGTCTCGCGCGCTGCCTGATCGATCTTCGCGTCAATCACGTCATCGCACGGACGCTTGAAGTTGTTCTCTGCTTTGCAGCTCAGCACGTCGTGCATCCAGTTGTGCGCATCGGGATAGTCAGGACCCCAGCCGAGCGTGAACATATTTGGACGCTGTGCTGTCGGCACGTCAGGCTTGATGCTGCGCAGCAGCACAGTGAACTCGTTTTCCTCGATGATGATCTTCTCGCGCGGGCAGCCAAGATGGACGTTCACAGCGTTCTGCAGAAACTCGCCCCAGTCGCTGGCGCCTTGGTAGGTCAGCAGCGTGATCTCTGGGAAGCCTTCGCAGTTCGGATAGCCAGCGCGCTCCATCTCTTGACGCGCGAATTCAGGATCGAAGCCTGGCGTATCAGGCTGACCAATGCCGACTTCATTGATCGGCACGGCGCCGCGGATGCCGGGCGGCATGAAGTGCGCCATCGGAACGCCGCGCCCTTGCTGAATCTCAGTCACGAAGGTCTGGCGGTCAAGCACAGCGCTGAAAGCACGGCGCACATGCACGTTATCAAACGGCGGCTTGTCATACATGAAGCCGAAATAGAAGACGGCGAGGTCGCTGTTCTGGCGCAGTTCCTTGCTCAGCTCAGGGTCTTGGCGGATGCGCTGCAGCTCAGCAGCTGGCACACCGGAGCTGTCAATCTGGTTTGCTTGGTAGAGCGACCAGATCGTGCCGCCGTCGTTGACTACAATCGTGCTAACACGCTCGATATTGCCGCCGTAGTCATCGTTCACCTTGGGATAGTGCGGATTCTTGATGAAGACGCGGTTGACGTTGCGATCCCATTCCTTCAGCATGAACGGACCGTTGGTGATGATGTTGCCCGGCTCAATCCACTGCTGACCGAACTCTTCAATTGCCTCGCGCGGCACAGCGCGGAAGAC
>JANWYI010000111.1 GCA_025055255.1 Anaerolineae bacterium
GAGGAAGAGACTCTGCCTGTCTACCGCAATACGCTCGCTGCGCGCGCTAACCTCGCGCCGATCAACCCGTTTCAACGCTTGCTAGGACGCTACCTTGTGGAAAGTCCTGAGATGATAGATGCGCTTGCGCGTGTGCCGTCGCGCATGGGAGACGTCACAGAGGTGATGACCGTGCGCAACGTCGTTTTGACGGTTGCCAGAGGCATGGCAGGCGACGTGCGGCGTGCCCTTACAGGCGAGCTGAGTCCGTCGGCTGTGCCGCCTTTGCCGATTGAGCGCGAACAGGGCGTCCAGGAGACCAGCTCCTATCAGCAGCGTCTGGGCTGCCTTGGTTGGCTGCTTGCCTTGCCCGCGATCATGACTTTTGGTGGTCTGGCGGCGTTGCGCCGCGGTAGATAAACAGGAAACACAGCGATGCTGGCTGAACTAGGGATCGTCACAACAGGTTTAGGGCTGATCTGCGCCGTAATTGCAGCGCTCTTCGGCGCGTATGGCGCGCTCAATCGCGCTGACCGTTGGATCATCAGCGCGCGCAACAGCCTGCTTTTCACCATGCCGCTTTTGAGCATTGCCTGCTTGAGCTTGGTGACCGCGCAGCTGACAGGTCGCTTCGAGATGCAGTACGTCTGGTCAGTTACGCAGGTTAACGAGCCGACGTTCTTTAAGATCACGGCGTTGTGGGGCGCCCAGCCAGGGTCGCTGCTGTTCTGGTCGTGGATGCTGAGCACATTCGTAGCGGTCGCCATTGTGATCAATTGGCGCAGTGAGCGTCGCCTGATGCCATGGATGGTGACGTTCTCAGCGGGCGTGCTGACCTTTTTCATGATTCTGGTGGTGCTATATGAGAATCCGTTCGCACGCTTTTGGATGCTGCCGGGCGCCTCGCAGCCGATAGCGAGCGTCTTTCAGCCTGCGCCTGAGGCGACGCTGTTTTTCCCGCGCGATGGGCAGGGTCTGAATCCGCTGCTGCGGCATTTCGGCATGATCTTTCATCCGCCGATGCTCTATGGCGGCTATGTCGGCATGACCATTCCGTTTGCCTTTGCAATGGCGGCGCTCGCTAGCGGTCAGTTAAACACGAACTGGATACGCGCCACGCGGCGTTGGACGCTGATTGCGTGGCTGTTCCTGAGCGCAGGCTTGATCTTAGGTGGTCGCTGGGCGTATGACGTGCTGGGCTGGGGCGGCTACTGGGGCTGGGATCCGGTCGAGAACGTGGCGCTCTTGCCGTGGCTGACAGGGACAGCTTTCCTGCACAGCATCATGATCCAAGAGCGGCGCGGCATGCTGAAGACGTGGAACATGTTTCTGATCATCTTCACTTTTCTCTTGGTGATTCTCGGCACATTCAGCACGCGCAGCGGCATTGTGGCGAGCGTCCACAGCTTTGCGCGTAGTGATATCGGCATGCCGATGCTAGTTTTCTTGGGCATTTGCACAGTCGGCTGTCTAGGACTATGGGCATGGCGCTGGAGCCGTGGTGAGCTGGCGTCCGATCATCGCCTTGAGAGTTTGCTCAGCCGCGAGAGCATGTTCATCCTGAACAACTGGCTGTTCATGGGCGCTGTGCTGATGGTGCTGTGGGGAACTTACGCGCCGCTCTTTACGGAGCTGCTCAGCGGACAAGCGATTACGCTTGGTGCAGAGTACTACAATGCCGTTGTCGTGCCGATCTTCGGCGCGATTTACGTGCTGATGGGCGTTGCGCCTTTGGTTGCGTGGAAGCGCGCGTCGCTCAGCGCGCTTGGCAAGGCGATTCGCGTGCCGCTCATGCTGACCGTTGGCACTGTGCTCGTCCTGATTGCACTCGGCACGCGCGAACCTGGCGCGTTTCTCAGCTACGGCATGATCTTCCTCGCAGGCTATACAGTGCTTTGGGAGTACTACCGTGGCGTGAAGGCGCGCATAGCGCGCGGCGAAAACGTCATCGTGGCGTTCAATCGCCTGTTTGCGCGCAATCGCAGTCGCTATGGCGGCTACTTCATCCATCTCGCCGTTGT
>JANWYI010000112.1 GCA_025055255.1 Anaerolineae bacterium
AAGCAGGCGAGCAACTGGATGGTTGGCTTTCAGAATGTGTACTTTGCCTTCCTACTATGCATTACGCTAATTGTCGTTCTCATCGAAGTGTTGCCGATTGGTTGGCGCGCGCTGTGGCTCTCAGCGTTGATCGCGCTCTTTGGCTCAGTTGCGCTCGGCGCAGCGCCATTCTTTTGGATACTGCCTTTGGTCGCTCTGTGGCTGCGCGGCTATCGGCGCTGGCAGTACTACGCAGTGTGGCTAACGCTCACTGCGCTCCTAACCGCTTACTTTGTCTCAGGTTTGACTGCGCCGCTCAGCCCGCCACCGCCACTTGACCGACTCGGCTTGGTAGCGCACTTTGCAGTGGCTTTTCTTGGCGCGCCAATTGCGCCTATCCCACGTTTGCTAATCGGCACAGCGCTCAGCTTGTTTGGATTGCTTCTCTTCGCCCTAAACAGTCTCGTCTTGCGGCAATGGCGCCCTGAGTGGCTGCGCAGCTGGGTCGCCTTAGCGGCGTTTAGCGCGCTTTCAGCAATTATGGCGGCATACGGACGCTGGATTTTTTTCGATGGTGTCTCTGCTTATCCACTTACAGACCGCTACGTCACAAATGGTGTGCCATTTTGGATTGCGCTCTTAGTCATCATGACCAGCACGATGTTCTTGCGGCGGCGAGGCGCACGACTTGAGCTAGAAAAACTGCCCAGGTACCTTGTGCCGCTCGCTGATTGGCTTCAGCGCAACTTGTACCGTATAAACAGCCTGTCTTTAGCAGGCTTAGGGATCGTCTTTCTTGTTAGCTTAGTCGTAGCACAAGTGCGCCTGCCAAATGACAAGCCAATCGGCGAGTGTCTGCGGACTTTGCCGATCACGCGCGACTTTGACTGCGCAAGAGACCTAGCCGCAGGGCGTAGCAACTTTTTGCCCGTGCTTGTGCGCGCTGATCAGCTGGCAGTACGGCGCTTGGGCATCTTCGCACGTGAGCCAGCAGTTGAGCCACGCTTTGGCGAGGTCGCTGTGCCACTGGAATATATCGGCACAGGAACTCCATCACCTTCCTCATTTGACGGACGCTTCGTGACTCACGAGATCAATGGCGAGATGCATAGAGTCTTCCGTCAACGGTCGCCTGCTGCGCACGACTGGACAGTCTGGTTTCAGCACATCACAGCGCCGACGCACTTTGAGAGTGCGCTGTATGTGCCACCTACTGAGCAGGTCTCACAGGCAGTCACTTTCCGCGTATACGGACAGTTTTTCCTCAGCAAGGAGCGCCAATTGCTTCTCGAGCAGCGATTTGATCCGCGCCAGCAGCGCGAGCCTGTGCCGATTCGTGTCAGCCTTGCGCCATTCCTCAATCAAGTCGGCAGATTGATGCTCATCCTAGAGACGGAAGGCAATGCTGCACAAGCCATGTGGATTGAGCCGCGCTTTGTCCTGGAGTTGACAGAAGAAGCGGCGCGCGCCAAGTACTATCCGCCGCAGTGATTTGGAGTTATTGTCGTGAAACGACCGTACCTGCTCATGTTTTGGAGCGCTCTTGCACTTTTGCCCATCTTGAACGTCCTGTACATCATCTTCGAGCGCAGCCACAATCGCCCTTTCGCTGAGGAATGGTTCGACTCGGCGCTAGTGGCGATTGCTGTCCATGACGGCACGCTAACGCTCAAGCAACTATTGACGCCAGTGAACGAGTATCCTCATCTGATGACCAAAGTTGTTGTCGCGCTGCACACGCCGCTCACGCGCTATGATCTGCGCTTCGACATGCTACTTGGTCTGAT
>JANWYI010000113.1 GCA_025055255.1 Anaerolineae bacterium
ACGTTATAATGTGTTGCGATGATTGCTGTCAAATCGTGACTCATCGGGACAAGCCGCATGCCTATTGATATAGATAAAGGCTTTATGGAATTAGTGCAACTCCACGAGCGCGAGTGGGGCACTGAACTGTATCCCAATCGTCCCAGCCTAGCCGACCTACTTAACGCGCCAATTGTCGCTGTCTGGGTGGGTGAGCCAACGCGTTCCCCTACAACGAGCGCGCGCAGCAAGCTACACGTCTCTTCTAGCAGCGCGACGCGAAGCCGAATTATGCTGAGTGTGCATCGTCGCCTCGAAGAACTCGATCCAATCATCCTATCACTAGTGTTGGCAGGCAAAAATACGCCGCTTGCCAATCGCAAACTGCTGTACCTATTTGTCCAGCAGAAGCCTGTCAAAGTGTTAGGCGTGCGCCTGCTGCTCGAACCTATCACCTGAAATCTTTGCAGCTACCTTGTGGTATAATTGAAAGAGTGTCGTAGCCAAACGCTTTCACGAGAGTTGAGACCGTTGTATGAATGCCAAGACTCGCCAAGAGAAGATTGATGACGCGCTGCGTAAGCTGCACGCTGTGGTGGAAGGCGTTAAAGCCTCTGTCGTGGTGAACCGCGATGGTCTGCTAGTTGCGGCTATGCCCTCAGGCAATGATGAAGATGTGCTGGCTGCCATGTCCGCGACGCTAGTCGGTCTAGCAGAGCGCACACTTGGTAGGCTCGATCAAGGCAGCTTAGAGCGTTTGTTAGTAGAAGGCGAGGAGAGCGTGATGGTTGCCTATCCGGCTGGACGCGCCATGTTAGCTGTCATGATCGGCAAAGAGCATAAAATCGGTCCGCTGCTGTATGCCGCTTCTGTGACAGCAAAGGATGTGGCACAGGTGCTTGCCAGCTGAGCTTCCATGACTCTTGAGACTTTTGAAGGCGTTATCGAACGCATCACTTATTACAACGAAGAAAACGGCTACACAGTCTTGCGCATTAAGCCGCATAAAGCTCTGCCCGGTCAGGTCAGCCGTGACGGTCTGGCGACCGTGGTTGGCGTCTTTCCCAGCAGTTTGCGCGAAGGCGCTGAAGTCCGCTTTCGCGGCACTTGGGTTGTTCACAGTGAGTATGGCAAGCAGTTCAAGGCAGAGACCGCTGAAGAGACTGTGCCAGAGTCGCTGGAAGGCTTGCTGCGCTATTTGAGCAGCGGCGTCATTCGCGGCATCGGCAAGGCGACTGCGCAAAAGATTATTGACCATTTTGGCGAGAAAGTCTTTGAGATCCTCAGCAAGGCGCCGCACCGCATCAAGGAAGTGCCAGGCATTGCTGAGCATCGCGCTGAGCTAATTGCGCGAGCATGGCAAGAGCACACGGCTGAGCGCGACGTCATGATCTTCCTGCAAGGGCTAGGCATCGGCAATCGCCTTGCCGTCAAGATTTACAAAGAATACGGCGCTAACACAATCGCTGCTATCCGCACTAATCCGTATCAGTTGGCGCGCGACATCGAAGGTATTGGCTTCCGCAAGGCTGACCAAATTGCGCGCGGACTGGGCATTGCGCCTGATGCGCCGTCTCGTATTGAGGCAGGTGTGTTGTACGCACTAGAGACGCTCACCAACGATGGGCATGTCTATGCGCCGCGCGCTGTGCTGACCGAGAAAGTCAAGGAACTGCTCAGCTTGACTGAGCCACATGAAGCAGGTCATGCAGCCTCTGACTCGGTCAGTCTGAACGCTAAAATTGACGAGGCGATTGGCGCACTTGCCAGTG
>JANWYI010000114.1 GCA_025055255.1 Anaerolineae bacterium
ATGACCGTCCAAAAGTAGCGCTGTGTGTCAACGGTCGCGTATTGTTCCTCAAAAGCATCTACGAGAAACACGACATCGTCAGCTTGCCGTGACCATTGATTGACAAGATCAACTAGGACATCCATTGGTGCGCGCTGCATTTGTTCCCAGCCGTAGTGCGCTAACCAGTAGAACTTACCAATACTGAGCCAAGCGAACGTGAATGAGACTACAAAAGCAGCTAGTGCGCTTAGAATAAGCCCTATCGGTTTCCACTGAGCAATTTTCGAGAGCAAGACGCCCCAGATTGCAGATGTCCCGAAGGGAAGACTCAGCAAGTAGAAGTCTCTAATGCGATCAGGCGAGATCAAATTGCTGATGAGCAGCGGTAGGAAGGCAACAGACACTATGAGCAGATATGGCAATCTATCTTTGGGCTTCAGAAGCGCGTAAATAGTAAACATAACGCTCCCCAGAAGCAGAGCGATTGTGTGAATCCACAGCATGTTGTCAAGCGCGATTGGCGCCCAAAGATTTGGCATACTTGAGGTCGTGCTGCGGCGGATTGTGTCGAAAGCAGTGTTGGAGGCGAGCCGCGAGAACTGCATGACAAGTTCAGAAAGTTGAAGCGGCGTTTGCGGTTCTGGATAGACTATTCTGATGGACATGACGCCGCTTCGGAACGCTTCACCGCCGAAAGTACCGAGCAGCCAAGGGATGTACGTCAGCGCGGCAATCAAAATGCCTAGCCCTGTGTAGACGATAGTCGCGCGGCGCTGACTCGCTTGGCAGCGCAAGCTATGTATCAGCAGGATGAGAGAGGACAGCACTAGCAAGGCATTGACGGGATGATTCTGTGCTGCAATGCCCAGAAATAGCCAATGTAAGACTTGCGCCCAGCGCCTATTCTCATAGTAGCCGAGTAAGCCTGTCAGCATCCACAAGGCGATGAACAAAGGCGCTAAACTCGGATTAATCGCATGACGTACATTCTCAATTGCATACGGCGAGAGAGCCAGTGTCATGCCGCTGACGACTGCTGCAAATGTCCCGAAGTAGCGCTTAACTGTGACGTATAGCACAACGACTGACAAAGCGCCCATCAGCTGCACGCACAAGCGGATAAAAAGTGGATCGGTCGTCAACAGGTATGGAATCACCAGAAAATAGTTATTGAGCGGCGAGTGACCGACGATTGGACTCCAACTCATGCCCCAGTCAACCCAGTTATTTGAGAGCCAAATCCAGTCGCCATGATGGGCGATGCGGCTTGACCAGAACAGCAAGTTGATCTCGTCCCAGATCACTACGGCTAGACCCGGTCTTATGGCGCGAACAGCTACAGCCACAACGCCGACAAGCCACAGCCAAGGATCCGCTGCGAAGCGCCAAATGAAGCTCATAACAGTCCTCAGAGTGCATCGGGAAAAAGGCTAGTGCAAGCTGCACATGACGATAGCGCAAGGGCTGAAGATGAGCAAGCGCGCTGAAAACAAAAAGGGCAGGGAAAATTCCCTGCCCTTGCCTTGACAACATCAACGGCTCAGTTGCGGCAGAGCGGATCGGCGCACGGACTGATTGCCTCAGACGGCACCCAGTAGGCTTGGCAGTCGAGCGTGATGCGCATGAAGCTACCCTGCCCAGCCGCCGATTCTGAATCCGACGCGCCGCTCGCTCGCCTTCCTCTACACCACTTGGGAGCGCTTCAACGCCGCCAC
>JANWYI010000115.1 GCA_025055255.1 Anaerolineae bacterium
GCACTGATCCAGAGCTTGTATCAGCCCGGCAACGCGCGCATTCCAACGCGCTTTGTCGGCTTGCAGAATTACCTTGATCTTTTCAATCCGAACACGCTCATCGGCGCCGACTTCCTACGCATTGCCGTCAACACGCTGATTTACGTTGCCACGACTGTGCCGATCAGCATGACGATTGGTTTCGGCTTGGCGCTCTTGCTCAACCGCAAGATTCGCGGTTTGGCGCTTTTCCGCTTTGCCTTTTTCTACCCTGTCTTGATTCCGATGATCGGCGCTGGCAGCATCTTCGCCTTTCTATTCGCCGATCAAATCGGCTTGCTCAACACAATTCTGCGCAGCTTTGGTCTGCCCGGCATTAAGTGGATCGGCGATCCGAATTGGACGTTGATTGCCATCATCATGGTCTCAATCTGGAAGCAGACAGGCTTCTGCATGATCATGTACTTGGCAGGCTTGCAAGGCTTGCCACAGGACGTCTATGAGGCTGCTGAGCTAGACGGCGCCAATGCGTGGCAGAAAATTCGGCGTATCACGCTGCCGCTGCTAGGCGGCACAACGCTCTTCATCTTGACCACAAGCATCGCTGCCTCCTTCCAGATGGTTGACCATCTCTACGCGCTTGGTGAAGGTCAGCCTAACGAGCGCAGCAACTTGCTGCTCTACTTCGTCTTCCAAAAGTACAACGAGCCGCGCAATCAAGGTTACGTGAGCGCGATTACCGTCATTCTCCTCGCTGCACTTCTGATCTTCACTGTCATCAACTTTTGGATATGGGAGCGACGGACGTACTATGAAAACTAGTCCGCTGCGGCGCGTATGGAGTGCGCTTGGCACACTAGTTCTGATCGGCGCAGCAATCTTTTGGTTGATTCCGCTGATTTGGTCAGTCCTGATCGCCATTCGTCCTGAGAATGAGCCGATTGTGACGGGCAACATCTTCTTCGGCAGCCACTTGACGCTTGAAAACTTTCAGAATGTGTCACGCGTGACCAACTGGGGCGAACATTTCTACGCGACGTTGCGCTTCGTCTTCGGCGTACTGCTGGTTCAGGTCGTGACGATCACACTTGCTGCATATGCCTTCGCACGGATGCGCTTCTGGGGAAAACGCCTGTTTTTCGGCTTGATCTTGATCCAGCTGATGATACCTGCTGCTGTGCTGATCGTGCCGAACTTTGCCACAATCAGCGCGCTCAGACTCTACGATACCATATGGGCGCTGATGTTGCCTTACATGGGATCGGCGTTCGGCACGTTCCTGATGCGCCAAGCCTTCAAACAAGTGCCGCTAGAGCTGGAAGATGCAGCGCGCATTGACGGTTGCGGTTGGTTCGGCGTGCTGTGGAACGTCTACCTGCCACCATCTATTCCGTCACTGGTCGCCTTCAGCCTTGTCTCGGTCACTACGCGCTGGAATGAGTTTCTGTGGCCTATGATCGTGACCCAGAGCAGCGAGAATCGCCCACTGACCATTGGCTTGAGCCGCGTGCTACGCACGAGCGAGGTCGGCGCGTTGTACGGACAGATCACAGCAGGTGTGCTTGTCGTGATCTTTCCGCTGATGATCTTGTTCATGATCTTTCAGCGGCAATTCATCAACAGCTTTGTGCGCTCAGGCTTGAAATGAGGCGCTGGGCGC
>JANWYI010000116.1 GCA_025055255.1 Anaerolineae bacterium
GACGACTTATCTAACAGTTGGAAGATCAGTTGAACTGTGCCTTTGCCGTAGCTGCGCTGACCAATGATAGTCGCACGCCCATGATCTTTGAGCGCGCCTGCCACGAGCTCGGCTGCACTAGCTGTGCCGCCGTTGATCAGGACGACCATTGGCAAATCGGTCAAGGTGCTGCCGTCGCGCACGCGATACTCGCGCTCGCCTTGACGATTCTGCTCATATAGGACAACAAGGTCTGGCTGCAAAAACTGACTGGCAACTGTGATTGACTCCTGCAGCAAGCCACCAGGATTGTTGCGCACGTCCAGCACCAGACCGCGAATGTTGGCGCTGCGCAGCTCCTCAAAGGCTTTTTTCAGCTCAGTCGGCGTGCGGCTTGTGAAGCGCAGCAGCTGTATGTAACCCAGCGATGCATCTTCCTCAAGCGTGCGCCAGACAACTGATGGAATTTCGATGGTCTCAAAGGGAATTGTGTAGGTGCGCGTGTTGTCTACCTCAGAGTCAGCGCGCACCTCAATGGTGACGCCATTGCCTTCCTTCACTTCGCCGCGCAGCAGCTGATCCACCACGTCTTGGCGCGCATCAGACGGCACAGGCTGACCGTTCACTTTGAGCAGAATGTCGCCATCGCGGACGCCTGCGCGCGCTGCAGGTCCGTCACGGAACGGATACAGGCGGAAACGTCCTGCTTCATCACGGCGCACTTGCACACCAATGCCGCCATACTGCCCTGCCAAAACGTTCGACTCGCTGGCTGCGACTGGTGGATCAATGAAGTAGGTCAGACGGTCGTTGAGCGTGGCAAGCATGCCGCGAATAGCGCCATATTCTAACTGAGTGGCATCAGGCAGAGGACGCAAGTAATGCTCGATCAGCAAGCTGTGCGCTTGTTCCAGCAGCGGATAGTGCCGATTGCCTTGCGCTTGTGAAGGCATGGCGCCGCGAAACAGAAAGCCCGCTACAAAAACTGCTCCTAGCAACGCGCCAAAGGCAAAGCCGCGCAGCATGGTCATCAGCATCCCGCGCCACTTTTGCGTGGAAGGACGCATAGTCAATTCTCCATCAACGTGCTCTCGGATATGGCGATTGTAGCACAGTCCATGCCGTCTGCGCTCAGCCAACGCCGCCTAGATAGATCACGCCGCTGCCCATGCCTGCTTTCGCTGTATATGGCGTGCAAGTGCGCCCTGTACGCGCCGTGTACTCTTTGCAGACCGTCTCGATCACGCGCTGCACAGCTGAGTCGCCCACCAAAGCGATCACAGCGCCGCCAAAGCCGCCGCCCATCATCCGCGCGCCGTAGACGCCTTCCTGCTGTTGTGCTAGCTCAGCCATAACGTCCAGCTCTGGGATGCTGACCTCATAAAGCTGACTCAAGCTGGTATGACTAGCGTTCATCAGCGCGCCCACTTGTGCTAGATTGCCTTGCCGCAACGCCTCAGCTGCTGCTAGAGTTCGTGCGTTTTCCTCAAGCACGTGCTGCGCGCGCCGCGCCACAACCTCAGGCATTTCGGCGCGCTTAGCGGCAAACAGCTCAGGCGTAGCGTCGCGCAGACTTGGCACGCCCATGATGCGCGCTGCCTGTTCACACTGCTCACGCCGCACGCCGTACTCGCTGCTGACCAGCTCACG
>JANWYI010000117.1 GCA_025055255.1 Anaerolineae bacterium
ATCATTGACGGCGCAGGCGAGGAGTCTAAGATCAAGGCGCGCATTGCTGAGATCAGGGTCGAGATTGAGCGCACCACCAGCGACTATGACCGCGAGAAGCTGCAGGAGCGTCTTGCCAAGTTGGCAGGCGGCGTGGCAGTTATCCGCGTTGGCGCGGCGACTGAGACCGAGCTGAAGGAGAAGAAGCATCGCGTTGAGGACGCGCTGAGCGCGACACGCGCCGCTGTTGAGGAGGGCATTGTGCCGGGTGGTGGCGTAGCACTGATCAACGCAATTGCTTGCCTAGATGGTCTGAAGATGGAGCTGGACGACGAGAACACAGGCGTGCAGATCATGCGCCGCGCGCTTGAGGCGCCGATGCGCCGTATCGCCGCGAACGCAGGTCAAGACGGCGCTGTGATCGTTCAGACAGTGCGCGCAAAGCAGGCTGAGAAGAATAATCCGCGCATTGGCTACGACGTGCTGAGCGGCGAGTTTGTGGATATGATCGAGGCAGGCATCATTGACCCTGCGAAGGTCACGCGTGGCGCACTGGAGAACGCAGCCAGCATCGCCAGCATGATCCTGACCACTGAGGCGCTTATCACGGACATCAAGGAAGACGAAAAGCCGACACCAAGTGGCGGCGGCAATATGGACTTCTAAGCCGACGCGCGTCCACTCTGGCACGCAAAAGTCCCGCTCTGTGCAGAGCGGGACTTTTTGTTTCAAGGCAGGTCAGCAAGTTCTTCGTCGCTCAGCTGCCACAAAACAGCCGGAAAATCTGCCAGTGCAAATGAGTCCTCAGCTTTGAAGCGTATGCCTTCCGCCACAAGCAGAGCGCGCTGCAGCTGCGGCGGATGCTCTGGACAGCGCGTGCTGATGCAGCCTCTGGCACTGATGACGCGCTGCCACGGCACGTCCTCAGGTGCGCCGTGCAGCGCCCAGCCGACTGCCCGCGCGCCGCGCGGCACGCCCAAGAGCGCCGCAACGCGCCCATAAGTCAGCACTTTGCCGCGCGGAATGCGCCGCACAAGTGTGTAGACGCGCTCGTTAAAGCTAGACATCAGCGTGGCACCACGTGATGATAGCGGCAACGCGCCTCGTAGCGCTCTTGCGCGCCAATTAAAATGACAGGGTCGTTATAGCGCGCCGGCACGCCGTTTACAAGGCGCTGTGTGCGCGTGGCAGGCTCGCCACAGACCATACAAATCGCGTGTAGCTTGGTTACTTCCTCGGCAAGGCACAATAGGTCTGGCATAGGACCGAACGGCTCAGCGCGGAAGTCTAGGTCAAGACCGGCGATGATGACGCGCAGACCGCGATTGGCAAGCTGCTCAACGAGCCTCACAATACCATGGTCGAAGAACTGCGCCTCATCAATGGCGATGACCGTTGTCTCAGGCGCAAGGCGCGCTGCAATTTCGGCGCTATCAGCGCACGGCAACGCTTCAAAGTCTTGCCCATTGTGCGAGGTAATGCGCGTGACGCCGTAGCGTGTGTCAATCACTGGCTTGAAGACTTGCACGGTCTGGCGAGCGATTTGAGCGCGGCGCACGCGGCGAATGAGCTCTTCGGTCTTGCCGCTGAACATGCTGCCACAGATCACCTCTATGCGTCCGCGATAGTGAAGCATTAT
>JANWYI010000118.1 GCA_025055255.1 Anaerolineae bacterium
TGACCTCTGGGACATGGCGGCAACGCAACAGTTTGCACTGTTAACAAGTTAGCGACATAAGACAGCTTCCCCGCCCTGCTTGCGGGGCGGGGACTGAGGGGTGGGGTTGTGTGTGTACCCTCAACGGGTCGTTCACGGTTGCAACACGTGGCGGACGTAAGACTGGAAGAGACCCTGTTGAGTTTCAATACCCTCAACGGGTCGTTCACGGTTGCAACGTCGAGGGGTCGTACGTGAACGTGCGTATATTGCGGTTTCAATACCCTCAACGGGTCGTTCACGGTTGCAACGTTTTGCGGTCGTCCGTACAACTTTCGTCATGTGTGTTTCAATACCCTCAACGGGTCGTTCACGGTTGCAACATCCCAGTCCATGACGCGCGCATACACTGCTTCTTGCGGTTTCAATACCCTCAACGGGTCGTTCACGGTTGCAACGAAGGTTGAGCGCGATGAAGCCCAGTACTGGGCGTTTCAATACCCTCAACGGGTCGTTCACGGTTGCAACGCACGGCAATCGAATCCAGCCGTTTGGGCGCGCTGGGGTTTCAATACCCTCAACGGGTCGTTCACGGTTGCAACCACATCCAAAAACGCCGCATATACGCTTGGCGGCAGTTTCAATACCCTCAACGGGTCGTTCACGGTTGCAACGCCGTGCAGCGCTAAGCGAGCGCGGCGGCGTTGTGAGTTTCAATACCCTCAACGGGTCGTTCACGGTTGCAACGCTCTTGTACGAATGGTGGCTAATTGGTGAGGATGTGTTTCAATACCCTCAACGGGTCGTTCACGGTTGCAACGGGAGGTTCTGGGCACGCAGGTGCTACAGAGCCACGGTTTCAATACCCTCAACGGGTCGTTCACGGTTGCAACAACATCCGCGGTCTGGCACAGCTGCTGCTTAAGCCGTTTCAATACCCTCAACGGGTCGTTCACGGTTGCAACCGCCCGCCGCGTGGAGAGCGGCGGCGTCACGCCGAGGTTTCAATACCCTCAACGGGTCGTTCACGGTTGCAACGAGCGCCTGCTGTGTCAGGTCAAACGCGATCTGGATGTTTCAATACCCTCAACGGGTCGTTCACGGTTGCAACCTGTTCTGCGCGCGAACCTGTTGCCCAGACTGTGTGTTTCAATACCCTCAACGGGTCGTTCACGGTTGCAACAAGGCGACACAGCCGACAAAGGCGACACAGCCGACAAGTTTCAATACCCTCAACGGGTCGTTCACGGTTGCAACAGGCGATGCAGTGACGGCGACGCGGCATTCGCTTGGTTTCAATACCCTCAACGGGTCGTTCACGGTTGCAACAGATCTTGTTGGCTCGCACAAAAACAGACCTTGAGGTTTCAATACCCTCAACGGGTCGTTCACGGTTGCAACCATTAGCGCGCGCCCTGCGCCGACGGCGCGACCTGATAGTTTCAATACCCTCAACGGGTCGTTCACGGTTGCAACGAGTCGAATAGACAAGATTGTTATCGAATTGCCTAGGTTTCAATACCCTCAACGGGTCGTTCACGGTTGCAACCTGGTTTTGCTACCGCGGGGCAGCGTGAAGAGCGAGTTTCAATACCCTCA
>JANWYI010000119.1 GCA_025055255.1 Anaerolineae bacterium
TATTCTTGGTTCTCAGGACGCTGTGCTGTTTCCAGAGGCACTATGGCGTGCAGCATGCCGCGCTCATCGCGCCAATAGCTGAGCGGTTTCTCAGTGAACTCGTGGTCATACACAAGATGGTCAAACCAGCGCGTATGCGGAATGCCGCCCCAGAACGGATTGAAAACTTTTTCATAGTCGTTCAGCACAGCGATCCAGCCGTCTTCCAGCGTTGCATCCGCCCAGCGACGCACCTCTACGCGCCGATCAGGGAAGCTGCGTTCGTGTACCACGGCGAGCGCAGCGTTGAGATTCGGCAGAATGGCAAGGACGAGCCATAACACAACAGCGCCGCTGTATAGCCAGCCTAGCACGCGCTTATTCGGCAGGGCGCGCCAAATTTGCGCCGCTGCAATGCCGAGCAGCACGCACAGAACCGCTGTTGCCGGCAGTGCGTCACGCATGCGCTGTAGAGAGATTGCTGTGAAGGACGCCATGATCCATGGCACTGCAATCACAGCAGCCAGACAGAGCAACACAATGCGCCAATTTACCCGTGCTGAGCGCGCCAGTAGCCACGCTATAGCGCCGCTGAGCAGCCACAGCAGCGTCGCGCTTGTGTTCAATGGTAACAAGACATAGCTGATATTGTTCAGAACGCGCTCAGTATTGACTAGGTTGAAGAGCATGCTCTGAGCGCCTTCTTGCCGAATGATGCCGATCTCCGATTGAGGCAGCGAGTCTTCGTAAGGCGTCAACAAGCTATCTATGCGGAAAACACCTAGCACCAAGAAAGCAGTGACTACCACGATGTCAACTTGGCTTACTAACAGCTGACTGCCAACTTGTCTGTTGCGCAGCCAGAAAAGCAGTCCTGTTACGCCTGCCAGTAGTGCTGGTACAACCATCAGCTTGATCAAAACTGCTGCCGCTCCGACGACCATGGCTGCTACTGCGTAGCGTGGTCTCTCTCGCTTTACAGCAAGTATTGAGAGCCATAGTGCAAGAGTCACTGTGAAATTTACGAACACATCAGGCGTAGCAAGCACAGCGTGCGAGACCACAAACGGCGATGTGATCCATGCCGTGCCTGCCACCAGCGATGCCCAATCGCCAGCTGCCTCGCGCGCGGCGCTGAAGATCAGCCACAGTGTGCCAGCGCTGACCGCTATCGCAATCCAGCGCATGACGTTGATTGTCTGGCTAATCTGAGGAAAGCCGAGCAGCTTCAGCGTCTGCGCAACGAGCAGCTCTAGTGCAATGTAAGCAGGTGGATAGCCGCGCATGTAGCTGCCCATCTCAAAGTTGCCAATCCAGACTTGCCCTGCAAGATAGAAAGCAGGTTCATCGGGATGGTCTATGTAAGGCAGACTGAACGCATGGCTATGCAACAGCAGCGCGACGTAGAACAGCAGCAAGAAAAGACGGATCAGCGTGAACGTGCGTGCAGTCAAATTGAACGTTTTCAGA
>JANWYI010000011.1:0-25952 GCA_025055255.1 Anaerolineae bacterium
CACGCTTGCTAACATGATGAAATGGTAACTCATACTGCGCTGCTTCTTCTAGAGGCATGTCCACACCAAAATCAATAATCCAGTGGCCTTGAGGGCGCTTCATGATGTCGGACGCATTTACATAAGGCAAGATAACATCGGCGTTGCTACGTCCGCTCTTGTTCTGCGCTGAGAGCATTTCACGGGCTTCGACGTCGCTCAGTTCAAATGCGCCTGCCTTGATAATGCCTTGAAAGGCAATGCGTGCATTTTCTTTGAGGCGCTTAGCAACTGTGATGTCTACGCTTGCCGTCAAGTCAGGCGTGATGCTGGCAACAGGCTTGGCATCCAGCACGCGGCGCTTTTCAGAGCCGTCATCAAAGCCGATGACGCTGATGCGCACAGCGGCGCCATCTAACGACCATTCGCGGTCGCTCCACGCCATGAAGATATCACCCGTCGCCTTGATGCGCTCCAGCACCTTGCGATTGGCGCCGCCGCGGATGCTGTTGGTCGCTAACATGCCTACACGCTTGACCTTGCCTTCTGCCAAATGGCGGCGCGCTTGCTCAAACCAATAGCAGACCAGATCGGCGCCGCTTGGCACACGCTCATGGTAGACGCGCCGCAGATCGCTCACATAGGCATCGCCTAGCTCGCGCAACATGCGCTTGTTGCCCAAAAATGGCGGGTTGCTGACGATCACGTCCACAGGTTGCCAGTCAGGGCTGTAGGGCTTGCCTTCGGCGTCATAGCGCAGGATCGCGTCGTTAAGCTGAATGCGGCGCGGCTCGCTTGGATCATTATCGTAATCGCGCAAAATCGGCGAACCGAGCCAGCGCGGGTCAGTCGGGACGCGGCACTCGGTCACTAGGACGCCTTCATGCTCGTAGCGCCATTGCAGGTAGCCGATCCAGATGACGATCTGGGCGAGGCGCACAGCGAACGGCTCTTTTTCCAGACCGTAAAATTGGCGCGGCGTGACAATATCCTTGAATTCAAGTCCGAGCGGCGCGAACAGGTCGCGGGCGCGCTGTTCGAGGTCTTTCATGGCGCGCAGCGAGACGTACAGAAAGTTGCCAGAGCCGCAGGCGGGGTCGAGCACAGTCACGCTGCCGAGCTTGCTCATGAAAGCGTCATGCAGGGCGATCAGCTGGCTGCGGGCGCGGCTGCTCTGGGCGGGCGTGGCAGTGGGGCTGTTCAGCAGCTGCAAGAGCGGCTCAGCTTCGCGGCGCGTCTCTTCCCAGAGGTCATAGAGCGGCTGCATCAGCACAGGCTCGACGATCAGGCGGATATCGGCTTCACTGGTGTAGTGGGCGCCGAGCTGGGCGCGCTTGCTGGGATCGAGAGCGCGCTCAAAAAGCGTGCCGAAGATGGTGGGATTGACATAGCGCCAATTCGCCTTGCTCGCTTTCTCAACTTCCGAGAAAATGTCGGTCTGATTGAAGGGCGCGAGGTCGAGCACTTCGGGCGAGCTGCCTTCGTCGGACTCAGGTGTGAAGATGCTGCCGTTGAAATACGGAATTTTGCACAGCAGGAAATCCTTGCGCTGACCGTTCATCGCGTTGAAGAGCTGCTGGAGGTACTCGGCAAAGCTCTCAGGGAATTGCTGGGCGTTGCGGGCAAGGTGGCGGAGAATGGTCAGATCGGGCGCGAGGCGCGGCAACAAGCCGATATCTTCCACAAACAGGGCGAAGGCGAGGCGCGCTAGAAAGCGGGCGACGCGCATCGGCTCATAGCGCGTGCGCAGGACGTCGGCAATGGCGGCGAATTCGGCGGCGCGGCGCTCTGTGAAGATGGCGCGCTGCGCGATTTGAGCTTCGATGTATTCGCGGAACTTGTGCGGCGCCTTAAACAGCCATGTGAGGTACTCCAGCACATTGGGCTTGAGCAAATCCTCGTTTTTGAAGATGATCGGCGTGCCGGGCAGGTTCACAAACTGCGGATAAATGCGGTATTCCTCAAAGTTACAGACGACCAAGAGCGGCGGGTTATCTAGACCGCTGCGGTAGCCGAGCAGCTGCTGGTAGGCGCGCTCTAAATCTTCGCCCTTGCTCTTGTACTCCCAGATGAAGTGCCCGCGCTTCCAGACGTCAGCGCGTCCGCGCCCGCCTGTCAGTCGGCGCACGCCTTCCTCAAAGGTGAAGAATTCGCCCTTTGGGTCAGCTTCAGCAGGCGTCGGATGATCCACAAGGCGGCACAGCTCAACAAAGTGTGATTGAGCAGCTTGACGCTCCTGCAGGGCGCTCTCTCTCCAGCGCTGGACAAACTCTTGGACGTTCATAGGCGCATTGATTCTCAGTCTGGCGGAATGTGTTGCCAATTATAGAGAGAAAAGGCATGGCGCGCTATAATGCAAGCCTTGCTCGCTCATACACTGGAAAATCGCCTGACAGGCTCGGAAATGACCATGAAAACGCTTAACACTGTCTTGCTCGGCTTTGGCGCTGTTGGGCGCGGCTTTCTCGCGCTGCTGCAGGCGCGTCATGCATACCTTCAGGAGCGCTACAAGCTGCGCTTGAATTTGATTGGCGTCGCCACAGCACGGCGCGGCTCAGTTTTCTGCTCCGAAGGGCTGAACTTAGCAGCGTTGAGCGCAGTCGCCGATAGGCATCTGAGCGAGTATCCTGAACAGCCGCGCCTGATTCGCGGCTTAGAGCCTTTGACAATGCTCTCGCGCCCTGCAGTGGACGTCGTGATCGAATTGACGCCGACGACGTACGAGAACAACGCTGAGCCTGCCATGAGTCACATTCGCACGGCGCTAGCAGCAGGTAAGCACGTCATCACTGCCAACAAAGGTCCAATCGCGCTCGCCTATCCAGACTTAGTGGCACAAGCGGAGCATCGCGGCGTCTTTTTGGGCTACGAAGGCACGGTCATGGGCGGCACGCCTGCGCTGCGCATGGCGCGCAAAACTTTAGCAGGTTGCCACATCAGCGAAGTGCGCGGCATCCTCAACGGCACGACAAATTTTATCCTGACTGAGATGGAGCGCGGCACGTCCTACGCTGAGGCGCTGCGCACAGCGCAAGCGCGCGGCTACGCTGAGGCTGATCCGACAAACGACGTGGAAGGCTTCGATGCAGCAGGCAAGCTGATCATCCTTGCGCACGTCGTTTTCGGCAAGGCGCTGCGCATGACCGAGATTGATCGGCGAGGCATCACAGGCTTGACGCCTGAAGCTGTCCAAGCGGCGCAAGCACAGGGCGAGCGCTGGAAGTTGATCGCTCAGGCAACGTTACAGCCTGATGGGCGTGTGAGCGCGTCGGTGCGTCCTACGCGCGTGCCGCTGAGCGATCCATTGGCGAGCGTCAGCGGCGGCATGAACGCCATTACCTATCAGACAGACCTGATCGGCAACGTGACGCTGATCGGCGCAGGCGCAGGCGGCGAGGCAACTGCCTACGCCCTGCTCTCAGATTTGATCGAGTTGGCTGAGTGGCTGTGAGCGTGACTATGGAGCTAAAAAATCTACTTGCTGTGCTGCTGCGCCGTTGGTGGCTGGTTGCTGTGCCAAGTCTGATCGCATTGGCGCTCAGCCTGCCAAGTTTCGGTCAGCTGATTCGTCCGCAGCCGCTCTATCGCGTCACAGTGCGTTTCACAGCAGCGCAGCCACCGCAGCCAAACTCAGGCGAGAGCTTTGAAGAGCGCAGCTATATCGCATGGCTTGGCTCAGAATACGCCGTGATCAACCTTGCAGCATGGCTGCGCACAGAATCCTTCGCGCGCGAAGTGTCAGCGGCGCTCAAGGCAGATGGTCAGGCGATCAACGTTGAGACTGTGCGCGCCATGATCGCCTCAGACAGCGTGCGCAGCATCTTGACGCTCTACTTGACTGACTCAGACGCTGAACGGCTGCGCACTGTAGCTCAGGCGGCTGTGCGCACACTCGTGGAGCGCAGCAATGCCTACTTTCCGCAGCTGAGCGGACAGCCTGCTCAAGTCGTGCCGCTAGACGCTGTAGAGGTCACGCTGTTGCCGCTTCCGTTCACAGAGCGCCTAGCGCCGCTGCTGCGCACGTTAATCGGCGTGCTTGGCGGCGTCGGACTCGCTTTTCTCGCTGACTATCTCGATCCAACGCTGCGCACGCGCCGCGAGCTGGAAGCGCTCGGCTTGCCGATCTTGGCAGAAATTCCGCGCTCATGAGCCGCAGCGCACAGGGATAGTTGGATTGCGGCGCGCGTCCACATTGAAGCCGAGATACGGCGACGGATCAAGCGTGTTGCTGATGTGCGTCTCGTTACGGAAACTGCCATCAGGCGCGCTCAACACGACGCTGAAATGCACGTGCATGCCGATCCGATACGGCGCGCCGCTGTACAAGCCTTGATAGCCGAGCAATGTGCCGCGCTTGACGAATTTTTCGTAGGTGCCGGGCGGAAAGTCGTCCACAATGTAAGACTGGACGCCGTTTTCACTCGCCATGTGCGTGTAGTACGTCCAGATTTGGCGGTCAGGCTGCAGCGGGTCGCGCGGATGACGGATGATGACTGTGCTGCGCCATTCTGGCAAGCGCGTGAGGTAGCCGTCATACGCGGCGTAGACAGGCACGGTGCCGACGTCGCCATTCCCGAAGATATCTATGCCTGTGTGCGGCGCAAAAGGCGTGTAAGGCGCCGTTTGGTCGCCGTAGAGAAAGCCAACAAAGCCTTCCGAAGGTAGCAAAAACGGCGCGTTCGGACACGGCTCGGTAAAGCGGCTGATCAGTGTTGGACGTACCTCAGGCGCGCTGAACCACGCGCTCAACGCCTCTGCTGTTGGCGAGCCAATGCCTTGCCAGCTGCGCAGCACAATCGCAGCCATCAGCGCGATGATCAGCAGCAGCGGCAAGCTGTAGAGCAGGCGACGGCGCGGCATGACTAGTCGAGAAAGCGAAGGCTCTGCACAAGTCCTCTGAAGAGCGGCTGATAGGCTGTATAGAACATCAACGGCGAACTCCAGCGGATCAGGACGTAACGTCCGTTGCCGCGCTCAATCAGCAGTGAAGCAATGTGTTGCTGACTGATGGGCGCAAATTCTTCATAGTGAAGCGTCGGTCGTCCGTCAATGCGTTCTTCGCGCAGCGGCGCTGTGTCAGGTAAGTCCATCAAGCGCAGCGCCTTTTGGCGGAAGGTGCCATCAGCAGGCGCCAAGTTTTCCAAAGCTGCTAAAACCAGCTGTGCGCCATTGGCGAGTCCGCCTTCAGCGTAGGGTAAGCTCTCAGGCGCGCGGTAAGCCATTAAACGACCGTCAGCTGTGAGCGGCTCAGCGCGCCAGCCTTGTGGCATCTTGAGTTGCAATTTGCCTGCTTCAATAATGACGCTTTCATCGCTCAATGGCGGCGCCGTCACATCGCGCGCACTGACTAAGCGCGCTGAACGGCGCATCTCGAAGAACACCATCACGAAATTCGCCCATTGGTCGCTTGGCGAGATGCCGCTGAGCGCGATGTAGCGTCCATCAGGCAACAAGGCGACGAAGGTCTGTCCGTAGAGCTTGCGCTCAGGATTCTCGACCTCAGCGAAGCCGGCATCCAAGCCTGCTAAGGTCACTTTGCCCGACTCGCGCACGATTAGCGAGTCGCCAGCCGTCAAATTGACGTTGATGGCGATCTCTACGAAGTCGCTACCTTTGGGTAGGTCAAACTCAGCAGTCGGCTCAATCAAGCGCAGCGCGACCACTGGCTGTTCGATCTTGCCTTCGAGAACAGCGCGCGGCTCAGCGGCGAGCAGCAGCTGTCCGTTGGTGAAGAGCGGCGTTTGCCAAGCCGCAGGATAGCTCAAGGCAATGCCAACGTCCCAGTAAGTGACGCTGTTGGTCAGCGCATTGGGACTCGGTGTCGCCGTCGGCGGATCGTCGGCGCGGCTAGGCGCAAGCGGCAACAGACATAGCAAGAGCGCACAGAGCAGGGCGAATCGGCGCATCAGGCATCTTTGAGCAAGGCAGCTACGCCTTTTTTCACGCTTTCCTTTGGACTAACCTTGATTTCAGCCGCCTCAACCTTGCCTTCGGCGTCTATGACGAAGTGTGAGCGGATGATGCCCATGTACTTCTTGCCGTACATGCTTTTCTCGCCCCAAGCGCCGAACGCCTGCGCCAGACGGTTCTCAGGATCGCTGAGCAAGATGTAGGGCAGTTGCTCATCAGCGCGCCACTTGGCAAGCGCCTGCGGCGAATCAGGGCTGACGCCGATAACGAGCGCGCCTTTCGCCTGAATTTGCGGAAAAGCGTCACGGAAGCCGCACGCCTGCTCAGTGCAGCCTGAGGTGCCGGCTTTCGGGAAAAAGAAAATTAGTAGGCGTTTGCCTAAAAACTCGCGCAGCGTGACTGTGCGTCCTGTGTCATCCTGCAAGCTGATCTCTGAGAGCGCCTGCAAGGTCGGTAGCTCGCTCATGGCAAATGGCTCTCGCTCTAGCGGACGAAGACGCTACGATTGTATCGCCAACGCCGCTAGAAGTGCAACCAGAATACCGTAGCCGATCTCGCTGAAGCCGATCACTTTCGTCGGCACTGCTCTTGGTGCTAGCAAACCTTTCGCTGCACGCGCTAGTAGCACGCCGAACGCAACAGGCAAAGCGACGCCGACTGCATCGCGCAGCCACAACGCCACAAACAAGGCGAGTGCCGCGCCATGCAGGATTAGCGCGCCTTCTACACGCGCTGCCTCTTGACGCGCACGCCGCAGACGCACACGCACGTACATAATTGAGACTAGCGCTCGCGCAACAAGGACGAGCCAGAGCAAAAAAGCGGTCAGCATTGTTGCGCCGCCTGCTAAGGCAATCATAGGCGCACTGGCGCCGAGCGCCCAAGCGCCGCTCATCTCGGCAACTAGTTCGCGTCCGCGATTGCGCGCAGCGTAGCTCACTTGTAAAAGTGCCAAGGGTATGGCAATCAGCAGTGGCGCGAGGAAGTCGCTACGCGCCGTGAGCAAAGCCAAAATGCCACTGAGCAACGCTATAACGCCAAACAGCGTTACAAAGCGCTCTGCCAGTGCCGTGCGCGGATAGCGCTTGCCGCGTAGCCGATCTTTCAACACAATTTTCAGTGGCTGCTGAAGCAAAAAGACGTTCGTAGCAGCAATGCTCAGTGCAACACCTGACCATGAAAATGACACCAGTAAACCGAGCAGAATCGGCTCAAACAAAAAGCCCCAGCCGCCATGTTCAGTCGGCAAGACAACGCTGCGCCATGAATTGCGACCTTTGATTGCTGCCTCGTTCATCAACATTCGCTCCGTGTAGCAATTCTAGATCGCAGCAATTGTGATCCCAAAGAAGCTCAGCTAATCTGGAAGTTCACTCTCTTTAGACAGGCTAGACGAGCTTTTTTGGGGGCGATCTTCGACAAAGCCTGAACACTCTATGTACATCTCAAAACATAAATTTTGGATAATTTTCTCAATTGTAATTTATGGATTCTAAATTGCTAAAATATTGCAAAGGCATTTTAGCAAGCTATAATGCCAGCAGTAGTGAGCGCACACGAGCTGAACTAGATTGAGCAGCAAGAAATTTTAGAGCGCTTCCCAGTTTTAGCCTACATGGGCGGCGCATTCGAAAAAAGTTAGCTTGGCGGTTTGTCTGAAATAGATTTAGCGAGGTGATAGAGAGTTTTCTAAAAACGTTAGAAAATAGATTTAGCACCAGCAGCAGTCCAGAACAGCCCACAACTGAGTGGGCTGTTTTTTATTCTGCTTCTTCTGCCTGCCAAGCCAGCTCAGAGAATACGCTATACTCGTCTTTGACCGCTCGCATGTCAACGCACTCTGTGAGAGACTATGCCTCTTTTCGTGATTTTTGTTTTTGGCTCGATCATGCTAGGCGCAGGTGCAATGTTGGCGCCTGCTCTGCCAACGCACAGTCCGCGCATTGGCTTAGCGGCTGCACTCACGCTCGCCTTTGTCACAGCAGGCGGCATTTTCTACGCAACGCTCTTCGGCTGGGATACGCTCGTCATAGACTATATGTGGTTTGCCGCGCTCGTGAGCATTTTTTTCACTGGCACGCTCTCAGCAGGTATGTTTCGCGCAGAGGCAGAAGGCGGCACGCGCGAGTATGAAGGCTGGGCAGGTCCGCGCGAGCTGGCATTCTTCGCTACTGTTGCCGTGATTTTCATTGCGCCGATCCTGATCCTGCCTGTACCGCTCGATACTGATGCACAAGGCTTTGGCTATCTTGCGCTGACGCTGCGCGAGAGCGGCAGTTTCACCACGCTTGCGCCATTTCATCCTGAGGTCAACTGGCTCTACTCGCCTGCCTTTCCGATGCTGGTCGCGTACCTGAGCGAGCGTCTGAATGCCGGTATTCATACCATTCAGTTCGCCATCGGCGCTGTGCTGTGCCTAATTTTTATCTGGACAGCCTACGACTTTGGGAATGAGATCGATCCTGAGATGGAACGCGGCTCGCGGCGTTACGGCATTGCAATGGCATTCAGCGCGCTGCTCGGACTAGGACTTTTCCTCGCCTACATGGATTCTCACTTCACAGCGCTGCTCGGCTTGGTCTTTGCGCTCGCCTTCATGACCTTTGCTATGCGCTACGCCAAAGAAGGTCGCCGCGCTGACTTCATCGGCGCGGCGTTGTGCCTTGGCTGCATGCCGCTTGCTCAGCCTGACATGACAATCGTTCTCGGCTTAGGTTTCGCGCCATTCTTGCTGTTTGTCGGGCTAGACGGACGGCGCAATTGGCGCGCTTTCTTGCCGCGTTGGCTCGGACTAGCAGTTGGTATACCGCTTGTAGCAGCGATAGGTATCTCGCCTTGGCTGGCGCAGATTGCACCATTGCTGGGCAGCGACATTCGCTCGCCATTCGAGATCAGTCCTAGTCATCTGCTTGTGATGGTGGTCTATCACGGCGGCGCCATTGTTTTGCTCGCCTTGATCGGCATTTTCGTAGGTTTGCAGCGGCGCAGCGTCCTTGACCTGACCATGATCGTGTGGCTGCTCTTGGTAGTTGACTTTTCTAGCTTAGGTCTCCTGAAGACGCTTTTTCCAAGTTTGCTAGCGCCGATCATCAAGTATGAGTATCCGTTCAGCGTAGCATGGCACGGTCCGATTATCCCATATGTGTACTTAGGTGGAATGGGCTTGTTGTGGCTCGTCTCGCGGCGACGTGAGGCATTCGAGCGCTGGCTGCGGCGTCTCAGCTTGCCGCTGATGGGCGCTGTTGTCCTAGCAGCGTTTTTTGCGATTAGTTTTCCTGACCAGCTCCTCGCCCTCAGCAAAAGCATGCCGATTCAATTCTTTGGTGCCTTTTCTAGCCACGCTGATGTCGAGGCAATGCGCTGGCTACAGCAGAATACGCGCCGCGACGCGCTGATTCTGAACCATCCCGGCTTGCACGAGGCAGACTGGGTGCCGATCATCGCGCAGCGCAATGCCGTCTTCTTTCGCGGACAGCCGTTCTTCAGCAACACAGAGCGCGTTGAGGCGATGTGGGAAGATTTTCGCGCCTTTTGGCGCAATCCGCGCGATCCTGCGCACTACGCACTGTTTGAGCGCTATGGCGTGGACTACGTGATCGTGCCACAGTTGTTCAGCAAGCCTGAGTCTTTCGCGCGCATGTTCCGCTGGCGTCAACCGTTACCTGAGTACACAGTCTACGACGTGACGGCTGTTGCTGAACTGCCTTACCTAGAGCTGGTCTTTGAGCGAGACGGCGCACAAGTCTACCGTGTGAGGCGAATGCCGTGAATGTGCTGCATGTCACGCCATACTACGCGCCTGCTTGGGCGTTCGGCGGCGTAGTGCGTGCCGTGAGCGAGTTAACTGCGGCACAGGTCAGACGTGGCGATAGCGTGCGCGTGCTGACTACTGACATCGCTGATTTGAGCGGCGAACGCATCGCTGTGCGCAACGAGATACACAACGGCGTGCATATCCAGCGCGCGCCGAACGTCTTTCCGCAGCTGCGCGCGCGCTATAACCTTTCCACGCCGAAAGATTTCAGCAAATTGCTGCGCACTGCGCTGTCACAGGCAGAGATTGTCCATCTACATGAGTTCCGCACAGTGGAAGCGCTGCTGACTTTGCGCGCCAAACCGAAAGCGCCGCTCATCCTCTCACCACATGGCACGCTCAGCCTAGAGACAGGTCGCAGCGTACTCAAGCAGCTTTGGGATCGGCTGTTTGGACGTTACATGGCGCGCCGAATAACAGGTGTAGTCGCCTTGACCGAGACAGAGCGCTGTGAGGTCGAGGCATTTTGGCGTCAATTCAAGCTATCTGTGCCGCGCTTGCGCGTCATTCCGAACGCAGTCGGCGAAGATATTTGGACAGGCTTGGCTCAACCATGTCTGAGCGACGACATCGCTGCCTTGCGCCGACGCTTCAATATCAGCGACGCGCCAATTGTGCTGTTTCTGGGTCGGCTGCACGAGCGCAAGGGACTACAGTACTTAGTGCCTGCCTTTGGACAGGCGCTACAGGACGGCGCAGACGGACATCTGTTGATCGTCGGCGCCGATGCAGGCATGTTGAATGAAGTCAAACGTTTGGTTGCAGCGCATGGACTACATGAGCGCGTCACAATCACAGGCTTGCTGACAGGACGCGAGCGCATTGCTGCTCTAGCCGCTGCGGACATTTTCGCGTTACCTGCTGTTGGCGAAGGGTTGCCATTAGCGGCGCTAGAGGCAGCGGCAAGCGGCTGCGCACTGCTCCTGACCGAAGGCTGCAACCTGCCTGAAGCAGCAGCACACGGCGCAGGCATAATCGTGGAGCGGACAGTTGAGGCACTATCAGAGGCGTTGCAACGCTTGTTAGCTTTGCCAGACCTGCGGCACGACATGGGCAGAGCAGCACGTCAATGGGCAGAGAGCGCTTTTCGATGGCAAAGAATTGCTGAGCAGACAGCGCAATTTTACATGGAGTGCGCTATACTAAATGCTCAATAGAGTTTTTAGGAGTTCTTTATGGTAGACACCACGCTTTCTAACGCGCCGCCGAACATCATTGAGGCGCTGCGTGTGCGTCTTGAGCGCACCTTCAAAAGTTACCTCTTTCGCTCCATAGTGCAGGCGCTCTTCACGGTTTGGCTCGTGCTGACCGTCACTTTTGTGCTGATTCGTATGATGCCGGGCAATCCTGTGGACATTCTGGTAGATCGCTTGGTCTCAGAGCAAGGGTTGACGCGCGAAGAGGCGCTCGCACAAGCCGCAGCAATGTTCTCAGTCAACTTCAATGCGCCAATCCACGAGCAGTACTTCCAGTATCTGGGCAACTTGCTGCGCGGCGATCTGGGCATCTCAATCAGCTCGACCAACACGCCTGTGATTGAGATCATCGCGCGCTTTTTGCCGTGGACGCTTTTCAGCGTCGGCTTGGGCTTGCTGATCAGCTTCGTGCTCGGCTTGCTGATCGGCATGGCAATGGCATATTGGCGCAACAGCATCTTTGACGTCGCTGTCTCAACCATTGCGTCATTTCTGAGCAGCATTCCGAATTACTTGCTGCCTATCATCCTGATTTACTTGATCGGCGTACAGTGGAAATTGCTCCCTGTGGCACGCATGCGCGGCACGTACGATCCGAAACTTACGCCCGGCTTCACACCTGAGTTCATTGCCAGCGTGATGCTGTACGCTATCTTGCCTGTCCTGACCTATGTGCTGAGCCAGATCGGTCACTGGGCGCTGAGCATGAAGAACAGCACGCTGAGCGTCCTAGGCGAGGAGTACGTGAATGCAGCACATGCGCGCGGCTTGCCGCAGCGTCGTATCCTAGTAGCTTACGTCGGTCGGAATGCCTCGTTGCCGCTCTTCACTCAACTAGCGCTCAGCATCGGCTCTGTGGTCGGTGGCGCTATCATCATTGAGCTATTTTTCATGTACCAAGGCATTGGCATACGGCTGTTCGAGGCAATTGGCGCGCGCGACTATCCGCTGATGCAAGGCATTTTCCTGATGATCACGCTCTCAACAGTGCTGGCAAACTTGCTGGCAGACTTGCTCTACTCGCAACTTGATCCGCGCGTTCGGCTTGGCGAGAGCAAATAGGAGCATGCTATGACGACTGTTACGCCAAGTCTCTCACGGCCACGCCGACTTTTGTTTCCACGCTCAGATGGCATTTGGCGCGCCATTCGGCGTCATCCAAGCGGCGTAATTGGTCTGTTCGGCGTCACATTTTTCTTGCTAATGGCGTTTATCGGTCCGTTGATTGTGCCGTTGCCAAAGGTCAATGTGCAAGTGCGCAACCAGCCGCCGTCATTCGCGCACATTCTCGGCACAGATAATCAAGGTAAAGATATCGCAGCGCAGATTGTGCATGGCTCGCGTCCAGTGATTGTCGTCGCTGTGCTGACAGGCGTGATCACAACAGCAATTGCTATCACACTTGGCTCACTGGCTGCCTTTTTTGGCGGTCTGTTTGACCGTGTAGTGAACAGCGCTGCTAACTTTGTACTGACCATTCCTTACCTTGTGGCGATGACTGTGCTCGCCAGCTTCATACGGCTGAACAGCCCAGTCACACAGGCGATAATCCTTTCGCTGTGGTCTTGGCCCACCTTGATGCGCACAGTGCGCGCGCAAGTGCTCAGCCTGCGCGAGCGCGAGTACGTGGAAGCGGCTGTAGCGCTCAATCTTGGCACGCCACACATCATCTTCCGCGAGATTCTGCCCAACATGGCAAGCTACATCGCTATCAGCATGATTTTGGCGATGACGAGCGCCATTTATGCGCAAATTGCGCTGATCACGCTTGGCTTGGTGCCGCTCTCAGACTTGAACTGGGGCAGGATGATTTTCCTTGCGCGCACCACAGGCGCTATTTACCTCTCTGAGACAGTCTGGTTCATCCTCGCGCCCGTCATGGCGATTGCGCTCTTCCAGTGGTCGCTAGTCACACTGGCACGTTCAATCGAGGATGTTTTTAACCCGCGTCTACGCTCAGGAGCATGAAAGCTGTGTTTCACCAACCTGTGCTGAGCATTCAAAATCTGAGCGTCGAGTATGCAGCGCGGCGCGGCAAAGTTAAGGCTGTCCGCAACGTTAGCTTTGATGTTTTTCGCGGCGAGACGGTCGCTGTGATTGGCGAGAGCGGCTGCGGCAAAACGACGCTTGCGCTTGCGCTAGTGCGCCTGTTGCCGCGCGCCGCCAAGATCACAAGCGGCAAGATTTTGTTTCAAAGCAGCGATCACAGCGCGCCGATAGACGTACTGCGCTTGACTCAACGGCAATTGCGCGCTTTCCGCTGGCGCAACTGCGCTATGGTCTTCCAGAGCGCGCTCAACGCACTCAACCCTGTCTTGCGGATCAGCGCGCAAGTGCAGGAGACAGCGCGCGCACATGGCGAACATGATACTAAACAAGTGGAGGAGCGCGCGCTGTGGCTCTTCAGGCAGGTGCGCCTCGATCCAAAGCGCGTCTACCATGCATATCCGCATGAATTAAGCGGCGGAATGCGTCAGCGCGTGCTTTTAGCGCTCGGTCTGCTGCTCGATCCACAAGTCATCATCTTGGATGAGCCGACAACGGCGCTCGACGTGCTAACGCAACGCACCATCATCGAAGTGCTGAAGCGGCTACGCGACGAAATGGGCTTTGCGCTGATCTTCATCTCGCACGATCTCTCAATGGCAGCAGAACTAGCCCATCGCATTGTGACGATGTACGCAGGCGAAGTGGTTGAGATCGGACAGGTAAACGATGTATTCTATCGTCCCAAGCATCCGTACACGCTCGGCTTAATGCGCGCTGTGCCGAACCTAAGCGGTGGACGCGCTGAGCTGGTCTCAATTCAAGGCTCGCCGCCTGACTTGATCGATCTACCGCGCGGCTGTACGTTTGCGCCGCGCTGTGGTTATGCGCAGGCAATCTGCCGCGAGCAGACACCATTGCTGGAGATGCACGAGACAGATCATGCCAGTGCCTGCCACTTCTGGAATCAGTTGCCTGTCCTGCGCGAGTTGCCTGCTGCGTCCTCCCAAGAGATTGGCTCTTAGGTAGCTGTGCAGAGCGTCCGCAGGCGCTCTGCATAGGCTGGCTTCATTCAACCACTTCGACTAGCCATGCATCAATGATGACGTTGCGGTTGTTGCCGACTGTGACGAGCAACCGCCCTTCCTCGTCTACTTTGTTGACGGTAGCCGTGCCGTTGCCCTGCAAGCGTCCCAGCACTTCATCGGGCTTTGCCGCAGCATAGTAGTTGGCCACAGCGCCGGGCAAGGCGCGTACACGCACATTTGGTTCGAGGCGCGGCAGACGCTCTGCCTTTTCAGAGTCCATGCGGATGCTGAAAAAGCCGCCGATGTAAACCTGCTCACGCGCGACTGAGAACAAGCCATAGGCAGGATAAATGCGCATCTTGTTGCGCGCCAGCACAGCATATAGATTTGCTGGATTCTTGAAGCGGCGCACATTGAAGGAAAAACTACTGGCTTGGACTAGGCTCGTGAAGTCTTCAGGGACAGGATTGGGCAGATCAGGCAAACTTTGGCGTAGATCGAATAGCTTGTTTGCCACTGCGCTATAGAAAGCGCGCTCTGCGCTGCTCAGCAAGCGGAACTGAATCTCACGGTCTACTTTGCTTATCTGCAGCACCTGAAAGCTGACAGGAGCGACTGCACCTTCAATCTCTAGTTCCATGCCGAGCACGCCGAGAATATCGCTTGGCGGCTGAGCTGCTGGATCGGTCTGGATGATGAGCGCACGTTGCTCATTGACGGGAAAATCAATGGTGGAAAGGAGCGCGCTGCGTTCGGCTACAACTGTTGTGACTTGATCGGCACAATTTGTCTCAGGTGGCAACTCGCGCAAGGAAAAGCTCTGTGCAATTGGCTCAGAAAAGCGATAACCACCAGATGGTGCATCAGGCGCAATGCGATACAGCGAAGCAGAGAGCTTCGAAGCAGCGCTCACTGTAACGCGTCCGCTCTCTGGGACGATCAGACCGAAGCCTGTCGTTTGGCGGAAGAGTAGTGTATACGTCACACCACTAGCAAGACGCACGCACACCAAAATGCCGTCTTTAGTCACCTCAGGGCGTTGAGCGGCAACGGTCTCAAGAGCTGTGAAGAACAGTACAAGGCTGATCAAGAAAACTAGCACTCTTCGCATTGATCTCTCCTTCGAAGGACTGCATCTAGCGTTTGAACAGGCAACGCGCAAAGGCTTTTCGGCTTAGGTCGCTTAACGTTTCCTGCGTCCACTCATCGTCAAGGCGCGTGACTAAGCCAAGTTGGAACATAGACTCAAGGACGGCTCGACTTGGCACTTCGCCATTGAACTGCCACGCGCAATAGTCACGTGCTTGAGCACTTGTGAGCAGTATAGCGTCGTTACCGCTTGTCTCTAGGTTGATGAGCGGACAGGCGCCCATATTGTAACAGGCTCTGTATTGCCGTACAGTGACAGGCAACACATTGAACCAGCCGTAAGGCGTCAGGATTGCGCTGATTTCCACGTTGCTGCCTTGCCGCACGAAATTCCGAGTCGTGCCGTATTCAGGCGTCGGCGTGCTTGTCTCTGTTGGTGTACTCGTGAGAGTAGGGGTCGCAGTGAAAGTCTGCGTTGATGTTGGTGTTGGCGTGTTCGTGGGCGTGGGCGTTGCAGTGAAAGTCTGGGTTGGCGTCAGTGTCGGCGTGCTCGTAGCAGTCGGCGTTGGCGTTGCGCTTGGCGTGACGGTTGGTGTCGGCGTATGAGTGGCAGTCAACGTCCTAGTGGGCGTCTGAGAAGGTGTGGCAGTGGCGGTAGCTGTGAATGTGCTAGTCAAGCTAGGCGTGGACGTGGCAGTCAACGTGGCAGTAGGCGTTTGAGAGGACGTCGCTGTTGCCGTAGAGCTTGGCGTAAAGGTGGGCGTGTCAGTCAACACGAGCATTGGTGTGGACGTTGGTGAGGATATGCTGCTCGATACAGGAGTAGCTGTATCAGTTGGACTGAGGAGCGCATGTCGCTCGATCAGCTCAGGATTCTCAGTAGGAGTTTGTGTCGGCAACACCAAAGTTGGCTCAGCAGCGGCTAAAGTTGAGGTAGGCGTTTCCACGATGATGATAATTGCAGGAACAGTCGGCGTCACTGTTGCTGTCGGCGTCGAGGTTTCGGTCTGAGTGGGTTGAGAACCGACACTACCTCCTGCTGAGGTCGCTTGGCTAGAGATAACCAACGCAATTACGATTATCAAGAGTATCGCAACTGTGATTGCCGAAAGTACACCGAGTGCGCTGGGAGCAATTGGCAATAGTAGTTTGCGGCTAGAATTTTCACTTTCGGCGCTACTAACACTGCCACTGCGCTCAAGCTTAGTCAGAGCAGCTTTGAGAGCTGTGACTATCTTATGAGCAATCTCGAAGCGATCCTCAGGCTTTCCAGCAGGTGCCTTGACCACAACCTTGTCCATAGTCAGAGCGGCTTTGAAGGCTGTGACTAGCTCATGAGCAGTCTTGAAGCGATCCTCAGGCTTTCTAGCGAGCGCCTTGACCACAACCTCATCCACAGCGCGCGGCAACTCTGGCACAAACTCTGAAGGGCGCGGTCTTTCCTCAAGGACGATCTGTCGAATAACCTCAGTTGGCGCGCCAACAAAAGGCGCTTGTCCGGTCAGCATTTCAAAAAGGATGACGCCGAGCGCGAAGATGTCGCGGCTAGCTGCAGGCGGCGCATTATCGAAGGCTTCCGGCGGCATGTAGCGTATCGTGCCAAGCACAACCGTTGAGCCTGTGTACAAAGATGCGTCATCACTGTCAGTTGGCTTGGCAATGCCGAAATCTGTGAGGATAGCGTTGCTATCTGGATTAGATGGATTGCGATCAAAGAGAATATTGCTCAGCTTCAGGTCACGATGTATCACGCCGCGCCGATGCGCATAGTCTACTGCGCTGGCAATTTGCTCAAGCCAACGCACACACTTCTCAGGCGGAATGCGACCCTTTTGAAGATAATCCTTGAGACTGCCGCCTTCTAGCCATTGCATGACGAAAAACGGCATATCTTGATAAACGCCTTGCTCATAAATCCTGACAATGTAGGGATGATCAAGCCCAGCAAGGAGCTCAATCTCACGTTTGAAATATCGCAGCTGTCGCTCCTTGAACTCTGGCTTGCTCGAATCAATTGTCAAAACCTTAACAGCCACAGGGCGATTGTTGAGATGGATATCAACCGCCTTATACACGCTCCCCATGCCGCCGCTGCCCACCAAGCGTCCTTCGCGGTAGCGATCCGAGAAGTGAATGACCTGCTCAGAATAGTTCATTGTGTCGTTTGCCTCCTAGTAAATACTGTTAAGTGAACTGTGCCTCGGCAGACTCTGCAGACAAAAAGGCTCTCAGCAGCCTCGCTGAACTTGCGCACTTCCTCGATTTTGACTATTCTCGCCTCTACCAAAAAGAATTTTTGAGCGTAGAGACAGACTATGTAAAATGCTCGATCAGGAGAAACCTTAATGAGCAATCGGTTGCCACTTCTAAGTTTACAGCATATACATAAGTACTTCAAGGCAGGCAGAAATACCATTCGCGTGCTACAGGATATCTCGCTTGATGTGGGACAAGGCGAGATTGTTTGTCTTGTCGGCGAGAGTGGCTGTGGCAAGACCACAACTGGCAAGATCATCGCAGGCTTGATCGCGCCGACTTCAGGCAAAGTCTTTTTCGAAGGGAACGATGTGAGCAAATTGCGCGGCGAGGCATTCAGAGCCTATCGGCGTGCTGTGCAAATCGTACACCAAGACCCGTATGCGTCTCTCAATCCAACACACACGCTCTACCGCATGTTGAGCTTCCCGCTCTTTCGGCATCGCTTGGTGCACAGCCGCGCTGAGGCGCGCGTGCGCGTGCTAGAGCTACTGCGCTTGGTGGACTTGACGCCACCTGAGGATTTCATAGACAAGTTCCCGCACCAGTTAAGTGGCGGGCAGCGTCAACGCGCCTCGATTGCACGTGCTTTGACGGTCAATCCACGCCTGATTGTGGCAGACGAGCCTGTCTCAATGGTAGATGTCTCAATCCGTGTCAGCTTGCTCAACACACTCTTAGATTTACAGCGTCGGCTGAACTTGACCTTCGTCTTCATCACGCACGACTTAGCAGTGGCACGCTACTTTGCGTGGGAAGGACGGATCGCGGTCATGTACTTGGGACGGATTGTGGAAATCGGCAGCGCGCCCGACGTGACGGCGCAACCGCAGCACCCTTACACGCGCGCCTTGATCGCATCTCTGCCTGAACCTGATCCAGAGCTAACGCGCCACAAGAAGCGCATTAGCTTGCGCAGCGAGGATATTCCTAGCTTGCTGCGCATTCCAAGCGGCTGCGCCTTTCATCCGCGCTGTCCATGGCATGTGCCGAGCGTCTGTGACGTCGCTCTACCCGAACTCGCGCCTACGCAAGGACGCAGCCTCGCTGCGTGCCACGTGACAGCACAGACAGCATACCATGCTCAAGCGCTCAGCGCGCAAAAAGCCTAGCTGAGCGCTTTAAGAGTGATCTCGCCACTTTTCGGCGCTACAAGCCTGCGTATCGCACAATGTGCCGTAACTGGCTTGTGATTTTATGTGAAGTTTGTTTAATGCTAGAATGAAAGCTGCAAAAGTGAAGCGAACAAGTGAGATATCGCGCACAGAAAGGAGAGCGCATCTCAAGGCGCTTGTGAACTATGGCGAACGCAAAACGTCTTTGGCTGGTAGAAGACGATCCTAATACGCGCGCCATGCTACACGACGTCCTAGGTAGGGCAGGCTACAGAGTCACTACCTTCAGTGATGCTCCTGAAGTCATTGAGCATGCACGGCGGCACGGCTTGCCACACCTGATCATCGTGGATTTAGGCTTGCCCAGCTATGACGGCTTTGAGCTGAGCCGCCGCATTAAACAGATGGGCGATGTGCCAATTGTCATTCTAACAGGCGATAGCTCGATTGAGTCCAAGCTGATAGGCATAGAAAAATACGCTGAAGACTACATCACCAAGCCATTTGACTACCGTGAAGTCCTAGCACGTGTGGCACGTGTTTTGAGTCGTTTCCCTGATCAATCCTACGCGCAAGAGCCATTGATCACCATTGATAGCCACTTGACAATTGATTTTGCCAACAGTGCTCTTCTGCGCGATAATCAGCGCGTCACACTCACGCCGATTGAAGCCAACTTGTTGCACGTGCTAGTAGGAAATCGCGGGAAAGTGGTCAGCACTGAGCTACTAATGGCACGCGCATGGCGCAACGAAGAGGTCTTTGAAGAGACGTTGCGCGTGCACATGCATCGCTTGCGCCGCAAGCTGCAGCCTAACTCAGAAGGTTTTCAATACATCCGTAACGAGCGTGGCGTAGGATATCGTTTCATCACGGAAGAGGAAGTCGCCCGTCACTGCTAGATAAGTGTGCAGGCACATGGATTACAGCGCGCTTTTTCAAGAGTCACCTGTTCCCATCTTGATCCTCAACCCTGAAGGTGTGATAGAGCAGGCAAACGCAGCCGCTCAGACTTTCTACGGTCGTCCTGAGGAAGCCTTACAGAACAAGAGTATCGCAACACTTGCTCACGCTGAAAGCCAACGCCTGCAGGAGCGCGCCTTGCGCTACGTCCTGCACGAGCGCCGCAGCTGGGAAGGTTTACTCGATCAGCAAGTCGGCGAGAGAAAGGTACGCACTGTGCGTTTTCATCTCTCGCCTGTGTGTACTCCAGAAGGACAGATACGTAAGGTTCTATGTTTCATCCTCGACGTAAATGAGCTGGTGGACGCGCAGCGCGCCCTGCAGCGCGAATGCAACCGCCTTGAGGCAGTCATGGAAAGCGTTAATGACGCTATTTTTATGGTTGATGCTCAGGGAACGGTAGTAACTGCCAACTTACAGTTTGAGCGTCTGTTCAACTTGCCTCGCTACGACGTGCTTGACCGCTCACTGAGAGATTTAGTTGGTCAGCTGCGCACTCAGCCGAGTTTGCCGCCTGACTTCACAAATGTGCTGCTCAACTTCAGCGGTGATTACAAGCAAAGCGCCAGCTATGAATTCGAGATCAGCGACACAGCACGCCGCGTTATCCGTTGGTACACTGAGCCTGTTTACACCTACGATGGCACGTTGCTCGGTCGCCTGTTCGTCTTCCGCGACGCTACGCACGAACTAGCCGTTGACCGTACCAAGACCGAGTTCGTCTCGCTCGTCACACATGAGCTCAGCACGCCACTCTCTGCTATCAAAAACGCCATTGAGCTGCTGGAAGACGATCCTGAAAGCCGCTTGAGCGAAGATGGACGCCAATACATCCAGATCGTCTACCAGCGTGTTGAGCTGCTAGAGAGCCTGATCAAGGACATCATAGCTTTGACTCGTATTGAAGCAGGACGTATCGAGCTGCGTCGCGCCTATCATCCTCTGAAGGCAGCTCTGGACGAAGCGCTCAGTGGCGTGCGCGCAATGATCGAGGCACGCAAGCAGAAGCTCTACTTGGAAATTCCCAGCGATCTGCCTCTGCTGTGGATAGATCGCAGCCGCATTGCACAGGTCTTCACCAACTTACTGACCAATGCCAGCAAGTACACGCCTGAAGAAGGCGTTCTGCTAGTGCGCGCGGCGCGCGTTGATCAGCACAGTGATTTGCCTGAAAATAGTCCATCAGACGTGCGCTTGCCTGCAGTATTGGTCATGGTGCAGGATACAGGCATCGGCATCGCGCCTGAAGAGCAGCCGTTCATCTTTCAGCGCTTTTATCGGTCAGAGGAAGCGCGCCGACGGCGCATTCAGGGCAGCGGCTTAGGACTGACCATTGTCGAATCGTTTGTGACGTTGCATGGTGGTAAAATTTGGCTGCGCTCTGCGCCGATGCAAGGCAGTTCGTTCTTCTTTACTTTACCTATCGTGGAGAGCACAAGCTGATGAGTTACATTTTGCTCGCTGAAGATGATCGCAGTCTGCAGTTTCTGGTTCAGCGCAAGCTGGAGCAAGAAGGCTACACTGTGCGCAGCATTGAGAACGGCGCAGAGGCGCTTGCTCTGGCACTTAAAGAGCGTCCAATGCTCTTGCTGCTGGATATCGGCTTGCCGGAAGTCACAGGCTACGAGATTTGCCGCATTGTCAAGCGGCACTACGGCGTTCAAGCGCCACCGGTCGTAATTATCTCAACTAATGGTCAGGATTCAGACGTCGAGGCAGCTGAGGACATTGGTGCGGACGATTACTTGATCAAGCCGTTCTCGCTGCGTGACCTTGCTGAGCGCGTCCGCGACTTCATGAACAACTCTCACGTGCGCCAATCGTACTCCATATAGGCAGCGGTCTGGCGCGCCATCTCAACGCCGCATAGGCGCGCCACGACGTGCAGTGCCATATCTATGCCTGCTGAAATACCTGCAGAGACAATGATGTTACCGTTATCCACAATGCGCTGATCAGGCAAAATGACTGTGTTTGGCGCTACAGCGCGTAGTTCCTCAAGAGCGCTGTGGTGCGTCGTCGCCGATAGACCTTCCAGCAAGCCTGCGCGCGCTAACATCAGCGCGCCTGTGCAGACTGAGAGCGTCAGCTGCGCACGCCGTGCGTTAGTACGAATCCACGCTAACAGGCGTTCGTTGAGCATGGCTTGGCGCGTGCCGCGTCCGCCAGGAACGACGATCAGGTCAGGCACAGGACAGCTCGGATCGTCGAGCAGGTAGGTCGGGTTGACGCTCAGTCCATTACGCGCCAAGATCGGCGTCTTTTCAGCGACCGTGTAGACGTGGAACGGACGAACGGGATTGTAAGCGTCTACAACCGAGAAAACTTCAAACGGACCGCAAAAATCCAGAACCTCGACCTCATCAAAAAGCAAAATAGCGACGTTGTGCGCAGCCATTCACACAGACCTTTCGAGTTAGACCAGCACGTGCTGCTCGCCGTTGATAGGCGCAGGACGATCCTGCCTGAAAGTGATATTGTTCGGCGGCAAGAGCGGCTCTGCGCCTTTGAGCAGCTCCTCAACGGTCAAAATTTGTAGACGTGGGTAGTCTTTATTCCAGCGCTCAGAGTGATAGTAGCCTGCCTTGAGCGCCTCTTGGCGCATCGGCTCAGTCGGCGGCTTGAGCGTGATGAAGATGCCAATTTCAGCTTTCTCACGCGCTAGGACATCCTTAAACTCGCGGATGTCGTTCACTCTCACGCTCCCGCTTTTGACCTGCACCAGAACGCGCTTAGGCTTACCTTTTTCCTCATCTGTGAAGATGATCACGCCGTCTATGCCGCTATCGGCGCCTCTTTTGCCTGTCTTGCCGCTTGTCTCGCCGCCACGCGGACGCGCCGCGACTAGCGAGAGCGCCCACCATTGGAACTGATAGCGATCTGCCTTTGCCAACTCTTGGGCTGAGGCTAAATCTTTCGGCACGCGCACTACTCGGTAGCTGACTGAGTCGCCAAAGCGATCTTTGAGGCGATAGCGATTCATGGCAATGGCGAGATGTGTGATATCAATGCCGATCCAACGTCTGCCCAGCTGTTGCGCTGCGACGATTGCTGTACCACAGCCACAAAATGGGTCGAGCACCACGTCACCTTCCCGACTAGACATCTGAATAATACGCTCGAGGAGCGCAAGCGGCTTTTGTGTCGGGTAGCCTACGTTTTCTTTGTTGTTCCCATGCAAGTGCTCAATGTCCATCCATGTGTCCGTAAGCGGCGTGCCTTCCACCTCATCGAGGTAGCGCTTGTAAGCAACGACTTTCCCATTTGGCGGAAGAACTACGCGTCCTTCTTGCCATGCTTGCATCATGCGCTCTTTCGTCCAGCGCCATACGCGCACAACACCGCTACCGGGCGGGAACTCATAGGTTAGGTTCGGGCGCTTGTCATTAGGGTTAGCCAAATTATCAAGCCTGTAGCGCCGACCTGTCTCAGGCTCAACGTATTTGTAGAACTTGCGGATGTATTCAGGGTTGTGCTTGCCACGTGGCGTGTAAAGTGGTGCAGCATCACTTTTGACGTAGTAGAAGATAGTGTCGTAGGAGCGCGGCAGGCGCTTTTTAGCATGTCCCTTCGGCTGTGAGCGCCGCCAAATGATCTGATTGCGGAAGTTCTCAACGCCGAAGATTGCGTTCAGCACCATCTGTAGATAAGTGCTGGCGTTGGTGTCGCAATGTAGATACAGGCTACCTGTCGGCTTAAGGACACGATGGAGCTCAACTAGGCGCGCAGTCATCATCACCAGATATGCCAGCATCTGATTGGTGCCGAGGATGTCGTGCAACGCGCCGATCAAGCGCGAGACGCGCTCAGGCACGCGCTGACTGGTTAATAACTCGTGATAAGTGGCATTTGCCGTCTTATCCCAGTGCCATGTATCTTTGAACGCCACAACCTGCGCTTCGGATTCTTCGCCTGATTCCTCACGGAACAGCACGTTGTAATCGCGGTTACTGTTGAAAGGCGGATCGAGGTAGATCAGGTCAACACTTTCATCAGGGATGTATTCGCGCAGGATTTCAAGATTATCGCCGCAGTACAGCGTATTTTGGAATGTGTCGCTCATTGTGGAGATCACCTCAGTCAAGGTACTCTAGCGCAGACGGTTGCTGCTCTGGTGCTTATCAGACTGATCAGCGAGCAACTCATCTAGCGACATGCCGCTGCCTTGTCTGCCCTGCTCAAGGATAGCGCTTGCTAGCCATTGGTCTACTTCGCCGTCATCAGCGAGCGCGTTGCGCACGGGTGTGGCTGCCCACGCTTCGATGGAGAACTCATGCTCAGCTAGCAGTCGGTTGCCGATGCTCAAGCGCAATCTCCAAATGCCGCTTGTGCGCTTTCTGAGCATAGGCATGTAGGTGCGCGGCGCGATGAAGTTGTTGCCCTCTCGGAGCGCGTGCTGCTCGTTAGCGAGAAAATGGCGCACGCCATGCTCATCCAGCAACTCAAAGCGGATTGCGCTCTTGCTTTGCTCAAAGGGAAGGCGAACCACGGCGAATGGACGCAAATGCGTTGTGTCGGATGCTACAGGATTCAGTCGCACAACGTCAGGCGTATCGTCGCCGTGATAGGCAAGCACGCCGATATCCTCTAGCGAGAGCAACCAATTCTCTGGGCGACTTCTAGCACGCTGCATGGCGCGCTGTGCCACTTCCTTAGGCACCACGCGCGGACGTAGCTCGTGTTCATCGTCGTCATGCGCATATTTAGCGCTTTGCGCCTGTGAATGCAGCTCTCTGGAAGGCTGAAGGCGCTCCTCAGAGCGGCGTCGCGGCTGGAGCGATGTATCTGTTTTGAAAAGGCTATCTATAAAACTGAATACTTGTCCGAGAAAGACAATCGCTAAGCCTAGCGCCATAAAGAAGACGCTTACCCCAACCGTGCTACGGGCTTGCTCAGTGCCTCTCATTCCTACAGCAGACAGAGCAATAGCAGCGGCGATCAGCAGGATGAATGTGCCAAGTCTTACCATGAATCACTTGACCTCTGCACGAACACATCGGCGATATCTTGGATCATTATTAGCGCAAGCGACTGCTCCGACCTTCATCTGATTGGTCTGCTAGCAGCTCATCTAAGGACATCCCGCTACCCTGCCTGCCCTGCTCAAGGATAGCGCTCGCTAGCCATTGGTCTACTTCGCCGTCATCAGCAAGCATGTTGCGCACAGGCGTGTTTATTCGTGTGCGTACAGGGAACTCATGCTCGGCGATCAGTTTGTCTCCGATGCTCATGCGCAGCGTCCACATGCCGCTTGTGCGCTCATTAGGCAAGGGCATGTAAGTGCGCGGCGTAATAAAGTTATTGCCTTCCTTAAGCAGGTACTGTTCACTAGAGACGAAACGGCGCGTTCCGAGCTCATCGAGCAATTCAAAGGAGATCGTGCCTCTGCCTTGTTTGTAGGGAATGTGAATCACGGCAAATGGACGTAGGTGCGTTGTATCAGGCGCTACAGGATTTAGGCGCACAACATCAGGCGTATCATCGCCGTGATAGGCGAGCACACCAATGTCCTCTAGCGAGAGCAGCCAGTCCTCTGGGCGATTTTTAGCGCGCTGCATAGCACGCCACGCAACTTCTCTCGGCACGGCACGCGCACGCGGACTTTCGTCATCGCTGTAGGCAAGGTTGCGCTCTGCTTGGCGTCCAATGGAGCGCTGCGCTATCTGTGTAGTGCTGCCTGAGCCAAACACAGCGTTGAATGTATGCCACACAGAACTGCTAATGACGATCAGCGCTCCTAGAACGATACTAATGATAGCCATGAAGACGATTATGCTAGGGCTGCCGCTGAGGAAAGCGCCGAGCATCATCAACACGAAGAACAGAATCAGCACTGAATTCCAATTATTCCGCATTGTCCGTCACCTCACCTTCGCGGCACTATGGCACACGAAGTGTACGTGCTTTCTGAATGTCCACTCGCGGAGCGAGTCAATCGAGGGACGCTATCAGTGCAAGCAGCCGCCTTCAGTGTGTCTGACTGCTAAGCAACTGCTCAAGCGACATGCCAGTCCCCTGCGTACCGTGCTTATTGATGGCATCTGCTAACCATTCTTCTACTTCACCATCCTGATCTAGCACATTGCGCACAAGTGCTGTGACCTGTCGGCTCACAAAGAACTCATGTTCAGCGATGAGGTAGTCGCCGATGCTCAGGCGCAATGTCCAAACGCCGCCATGACTTTCCTTGGGCAGGCGTAGGAACGTGCTGGGCGCGATGAAGTTATCGCCCTGTTCTAATCGGTACACCTCGCTGGAAGCAAAACGGCGTGTACCGAGTTCATCAAACAGCTCAAAGTGAATTGTGCCTCTGCCGTGTGGGTAGACCAGATGAAGCACAGCAAACGGGCGCAGATGTGTGACGCTCGGCATGATAGAATCCGAGCGCACAGCACTCAGCAGTTTGTTGCCTTGATAGGTGAGCAAGCCGATATCTTCGAGTGAAAACCCCACATCGCCTTGACGGAAGTTTGCGCGCTGCATGGCACGCTGCGCTACCTCTTTCCGCGTAGCGGGCAATGGATTCTTACGGGTGATATCTAAGTCCTTCAGGTTGAGGCGTGAGATTCGGAATTCGTGCTCGTCACGCTCCATTTGCTGGGCAGGATCGAGAACA
>JANWYI010000011.1:26051-53950 GCA_025055255.1 Anaerolineae bacterium
GGTGAGGCAAACGCATTGGCTGAGAGTTGGCGGAGGAATAGAGCCGATATGATCAGGAAAAGCACAATAAAGAGTAGTTGCTCCATACCTGTATCTCCTAGCGGCGTCTGAGCATATCCGAGCGCGTGAGCATGAAGACTGCCCACATCAGCCATATGCCGACGAAAAAGAGCGCCTCAACAGTCAGTTCGTTGCGCAAAAGGACGATTACAAGCAGTAGAACAGTTCCGATAATACCGCTTATCAGCAAAAAGCGTCCAATGCGTTTCAGCCGCTGCTCCAGCGTAGATTTTTCAGTCATGCAGCGCACCTAATTGCTACGCCGCCGCGCTTGCTCGCGCAACAGCTCTTCAAGGCTGATAGGCGGTGCCTCTTCATAGTCTTCCTCAAGGTCGCCGAAGGTTTCTGGCTCGGAGGCAGGTCGTCTTGTGCTGCTGGTGGAAGCCATGCTGAAATCATGCAGCGCAATCAGCACGCCATCCAGCTTGACGCGCAAATCCCACGTGCCAGCGCGCATTGGCTGCTCTGAATTGCGCAGTGCAAGTTGGCGCTCACACAGGATCAAGTTTTCACCCGTTCGCAAGTAGTCTTCCATGCTGTGGCTGAACTGCAGCCTGCCTGAGCGGTCGTAGAACTCAAAGGTGAGCTTAGCGTGACGCTCGCCGCTGCCTGCAGGCACAAATAGCTTGACGTACGGCTGCAAGAACTCATCATCTAGCGCAGCTGACTTTTGTGCAATCCGCCGATCCCAGCTACCATCGCGCCGTCGCTCATTCACTAACATGCCGACGTCCAGCAATATCACTTCCACGCCATAGCCTGACTCTGGATGTGACTTTGCACGCTCAGCCGCACGGCGCGCTACGCCGCTCATGCGCGCTGCAGCAGCCAGAGCAGCTTGGCGGCGCTGCACACCTTCTGCTAGTGCGCTTAGATCAGCACGCTTGTAGAGCAGGAATGCCGCTATCAAATACGCTACCAAGATGCTGAAGCCAACGACTGGACTGAGCGCTGCGCTAGAGACGCTAGCAAGAGCGATCAACGCCACCAGTACGCCCAGCAACACAATGCCGATAGCTGTCACACGCCGATTGGTCGAGTTCATGCATTTTTACTCCGTAGCGCCTTTTTGTACTTTCGCCTAATCGCAACTAGCTGAGCGACTTCGCCTTGTGTACATTGTATAGCAAGCTAGCGCTGACGTGCTAATCCTCAGTTGTGGATGCACATTCACCATTAAAAAGGCTTGTGAAGTTTTACACCACGCCAAAAAGTGGTATAGTTGATCGCGGTGGTCTCACCGAGAGTGTTTTGAAAAATAAGGAGCTACACAATGTTTCGCCGTCTAGTTACTTTTTCAATGATTGTTGTGCTGGCACTGCTGACGCTCTCAGGCGTTACAAGCGGCGTGCGCGCAGAAAACAAGCTCGTCATTGGCTTGCTCAGCGACCAGACAGGTCCTCTGCAGCAGTATGGCAAGGAGCTTGAGCGCGGCTTCATGCTCGGCTTGAAGTACGCCACAGAAAGCAAAATGGAAGTAGCAGGGCGCAAGCTGGAAGTCCTTGTGCGCGATACTCAGAGCAAGCCTGATGTCGGCGCTAGTCAGGCGCGTGAGCTGATCGAGAAAGATGGCGCCGAAGTGTTAGTCGGCGCGCCCAGCTCTGGTGTGGCGCTCCAGCTGCAGCAGGTTGCGGCTGACTTGGACGTGATCCTGATGGCTGGACCAGCTGCTTCACCTGCTATCACAGGCGCAAACTTCCATCCGAACACTTTCCGCGCTTGCCGCAACACTACGCAAGACTTCCTCGCCTTGACAACCGTCCTGAAGGACACAGGCGTGAAGAAAGTGGTGATTCTCGCTGCAGACTATGACTTCGGTCGTAGCTCAGCTGCTGCAGCTGAGGCAGCTTACAAAGGCATTGGCTTGGAGATCGCGCAGACCATCTACGCGCCGCTGAACACGACTGACTTTACCGCTGTGTTGCAACAGGTGCTGGCGAGCGGCGCCGATGCGCTACAGCCGATCTGGGCAGGCGACACCAGCGTGGCGCTTTTCAAGCAGATCAGCGAGCTAGGCGTGCTGGACAAGATGATCCTGATCACGTCCTTCAACTCGAACCCAATCACCAAAGCTGCCTCAACCGAAGGTGAAATTGGCGGCATTGGCTCAATGGTCTACCACTACACGCTGCCCAAGAATCCGATCAACGATTGGCTTGTTGAGAATCACAAGGCAGATTACAACGGCGAGTTCCCAGACCTGTTCACTGAGTGCGGCTTTGCCACTGCGCAAGCGCTAGTCGCTGCGCTACAAAAGACTGAAGGCGATACCAGCACTGAGAAAATGATTGCAGCGCTAGAAGGCTTGGCGTGGGAAGGCCCGCGCGGCAAGTACGTCTTGCGCGCCTCTGACCATCAGGTCATGCTGCCGATTTACATCGTGCGCTTGGTCAACCTGACCGATCCTGAGTTCAAGTTCTATGAACTGGTGCGCGAGGTGCCAGCTGACTTCGTGGCGCCGCCTTGCGCCTTGCCAGAGAAATACGCAGAGCGCTGCAAAAAGTAAGCATTGACCGCTTGAAAAAACAGCATGGCGCGGCGCGGGCAACTGCGCCGTGCCTGCACTTATCCAAAACTTTTTACGTGAAAGAATGACTTATGGCAGAGCCTATCCTAGAGTGCCGCCGCGTGCGCAAAGAATTTGGCGGTTTGGTCGCTGTGAACGATGTAGACCTGCGCGTAGAGCGCGGTCGCGTCCATTCGATCATCGGTCCGAATGGCGCGGGCAAGACGACGTTGATGAACCTGATCAGCGGCATCTACAAGCCAACGCGCGGCGAAGTCCTATTCAAAGGTCAGCCGATCACGCATTTGCCACTACATCGGCGCGCGCATCTCGGCATTGGACGGTCTTTTCAGATCACCAACATCTTTCCAAACTTGACCGTGCTGGAGAATGTGCGGCTTGCCGCGCAGGCGCGCAGTAATGTGAACTTCAATGTGCTGCGGCGTGCCTACAGCTACACTGACTTCATCGCAGAGGCAATGCGCGCCATTGATGAAGTTGGTCTGACGCCTGTCGCCTCGATGCTCGCCAGTGCGCTACCACACGGCGGCAAGCGCAAGCTGGAGTTAGCGATTTTGTTGGCAGGCGCGCCTGAGCTGCTGATTCTGGATGAGCCAACTGCCGGCGTCGCCTCTGAGCAGGTGCGCGAGATGATCGGCAACATTGCTCGGCTCAGGGCGCAAGGTGACCGCACAATCATCGTTGTGGAGCACAACATGAACTTGGTCATGAACGTCTCAGACTACATCACGGTTATGCACATGGGCAGCGTGTTGGCAGAAGGCACGCCTGCTGAGATTGCCGCGAACAAGACTGTGCAAAGCGCCTATTTGGGCGAACTCTACAGCGACGTGCTGGACAAAGCCGCTGGAGGTGCCCATGAGTGACATGGTGCTTGAGGTGCGCGGTATTCACACATACATCGGTCAGTTCCACATCTTGGAAGGCGTCACATTTAGCGTGCCGCGCGGCAGCATCACTGTGCTGCTCGGTCGCAATGGCGCAGGCAAGACAACCACGCTCAAGAGCATCATGGGCATGACGCCGCCGCGCGAAGGCAGAGTCATTTTTGATGGGCAAGACCTAGTCGGCAAGCCGCCTTTCCAGATTGCCAAGCTCGGCATTGGCTACGTGCCAGAGCATCGTGCTATTTTCCGCGAGCTGACCGTTGCCGAAAACCTACAGATTGCCGAGCGGCGCAAAGGCGACCTCGCTGCACGCCAAGATTTCATCTTTGAGCTGTTCCCTGACTTGAAAAGGCTCTATCGCTTGGCAGGCGGCAAGCTGAGCGGCGGTCAGCAGCAGATGCTTGCGATTGCGCGCGCGCTTGTGCCAGAGAACCGCTTGCTCTTGATTGATGAGCCAAGCGAAGGCTTGGCGCCAGTCATTATTGAGGCACTCATGCACGCTATTCAGCGGCTCTCTGAGTCGGCGACTGTGCTGCTTGTGGAGCAGAACTTCCGCATGGCGAGCCGTCTAGCTGATCGGTACGTGATCATTGACGACGGCATCAGCGTGCAGAGCGGCATGATGGCGGATTTAGTGAACGACGAGGCGACCATTCAGCGCTATTTAGGTGCGGCTTAACAGGAGCAAAGAGCGTGGTTGAGCGCGAGCGCCCTTGCACAGCTGAAGACCTAGCCACTTTGCCTGAAGACGGTCTGTGCTACGCGCTGGTGCATGGAAGGCTAGTTGCCATACTGCCAATGAGCGACGTTCATGGCGAGACTGTCATAGCGTTGAGCCTGTTAATTGGCAACTTTGCGTGCGCTCATGGCTTAGGGCGTCTCTACGCCGCTAAAACAGACTTCAAACTCACTAGCAATCCCAACACTGTGCTTGCGCCTGACTTTGCTTTCGTCTCACGGGCGCGCGTTGTGCCGCGTGAAGGTAGTTTTCTGCCAATCGCGCCTGATTTGGCAGTCGAGGTTGCCTCGCCAAGCAATTCGCGTCTTGAATTGCCAGAGAAGATCGCGCTCTTTCAGGTAGAGACGCGCCAAGTCTGGATTGTCTATCCTCGCAGGCGAGCTGTGTACGTCTACACGGCTGAGGATCAGGTCACAATCCACACGGATAAAAGTGTGATTGATGGTGGCGACCTGTTGCCGAATTTCGAGCTGCCTGTCTCACAAATTTTTGCTGTGCTGGACGAACCATAAATTGTGCAAAGGGACTTTTTCATTATGTCAGGACTTCTCTCACGCGAGAAACGCGGCTCGCTAATCGCTATCGGCGTCATATTAAGCATTCTGCTGCTCTTCAGCTTCTTCACAACAGGCGATTTGAGCTTAGTCAGGACAGGCGGAATTAGCGCTTATCTCAACACGATCAATCCCGGCGATTTCAGCATCACATTGCTCTCAGGTTTGCTGCGCGGCATGTTGCTCTTCCTGGTCGCGGCAGGACTGTCTATCGTGTTTGGCTTGATGGACGTGCTGAATTTCGCACAAGGCGGCTTTTTCATGATCGGGGCGTACATTGCCTACGAGCTACATCACACGCCTGCGATCATTGCCGCTGTGCCAGATGGCAACCTGCGCTTTTTGCTAGGCGCGCTAGTAGCAATAGCCATCGGTGCGGCGCTCGGTGCGGCATTGGAGCGCGGCTTGCTGCGTCCGCTGTATGAGCGTCCGCTCTTCCAACTGGTGATCACCTTCGGCGTCTCAATCTTGATCCTAGAGGCAACTAAGCTGATCTGGGGCGTCTCGCCGCGCAGCTGGACGACCGTTTTCGGCTTGAACGAAGGCTCATTTCAACTGTTCGGACAGCAGTTCAGCGTCTATCGGCTGTTCGTCATCATTGTTGGCTTTGCGCTGATTATCGCTGTGGCGCTGCTCTTGCAGCGGACGCGCATCGGCATCATCATTCGCGCCGGAGTGCAAGATAGCCAGATGGTCGAGGCGCTCGGCATCAACGTGCGCGCTGTGTTCACGGCTGTTTTCACGCTCGGCTGCGCAGTAGCGGCGCTAGGCGGCGCAGTGGCAGCGCCATTTTTGGGCGCCTCGCTCGGCTTGAGCACTGAGTTTCTACTGGGCGCCGTCGCAGCAGTTGTCTTAGGCGGCTTGGGCAGCTACGAAGGCACTGCGATTGCCAGCCTGCTGGTCGGCATTACACAAGCAGTGGTCGCTAAGTTCGGCGTGCAGTACTTGAATCAGCCCGTCTGGGAAAGCCTTTCGCCGATGATTCTGCTGGCACTGGTGCTGTTGCTGCGTCCAAGTGGCTTGTTTGGAAAGGAGTAAGCCATGCAACTGAGCCGAGGCATTTCATGGCGCGCGGCGCAAAAAAATTGGCTGCTGATTGGCGCGCTAATTCTGCTGATCGTCTTTCCGTTCATCGTCGGTGCCTTGACCAACACGAGTCCGACGGCGCGGCGCGGCTTAGCGGTCTACTGGCAAGGTGTCATGATTGAGCTGCTGATCTACGGCATTTTGACCATGAGCTACAACCTGCTCTTTGGCTTCACAGGCGTCATCTCGTTCGGACACGCGCTGTTCTTCGGCTTAGCGGGCTATTTGTTAGGCGGCTTTCAGCGCGCGCCTGAGTTGGCAGAGAGCGGCTTGCTGATCGGCATTGTGGTTGCGCTGAGCGTCTGTGCAGTGCTTGGCTTGCTGATCGGCACAGCGACGCTGCGCCTGAAAGGCGTATATTTCGCCATTTTCACGCTCGCCGTAGCAGAGATGGCGTACATCTTCCTCAGCCGCTACGAGCCAACAGGCAGTGAGGACGGTTTCACACTTGGTGCCTTGCCCGAATGGTTCGATCCAACGCGCAGCCGCCTGACCTTCTATTACATCGTCACAGCAATCTTTGTCCTGACCTTCATCTTGATTCGCCGCTTGATGGAATCGCCGACAGGCGCTGTGCTGCTCGCCATACGCGAAAATGAGAATCGCGCGCGCACAGTTGGCTTCAATACGCTCACTTACAAGCTATTCGCCATCGTCTTAGCAGGCATTCTGGCAGGCGTAGCAGGCATTCTGTTTACCTTGCTGAACAAAAAAGTTGGACCTGAGATGCTCGGCACTGCCTACACGGTCAATCCGCTGTTGATGACGATCATCGGCGGCGCAGGCACGCTGACAGGTCCAGTGATCGGCGCAATCGGTCTGCGCTTTCTGGAGCTGCAGTTGCGGAATGTTCAAATAGCCGTTGGTGACACAGTGCTGGAAATTGGACGCACGTTGCCGATTATTCTAGGCGCGCTGTTCATCTTAGTCGTGTTGGTCTTTCCATATGGCATTGTCGGCACATTTGTGCGTTGGCGGCAAAATCGGAAGGCACGCGACGCTGAGCGCCTTGCCAAACAAGCGGAAGCGCTCAGATCAGTCTCATAACACATGGCAACTCGGCTAGAGACGCGCAATATCACAAAGATTTATCCGAATGGCGTGCGCGCCAACGACCGTATCTCGCTAACAGTCGAAGCAGGTCAAGTCCATGCTATTGTCGGCGAGAACGGCGCGGGAAAATCCACGCTGATGAAGATTCTCTACGGCATGGAGCGTCCAACGGAAGGCGAGATTGTCCTAGACGGCGAGATTGTCCATTTCAGCTCGCCACAAGACGCTATTCGGCGCGGCATTGGCATGGTGCATCAGAATTTTATGCTAGTCCCGTCTTTCACAGTGGCGCAGAACGTCGTGCTGAATGCCGAGCCAACGCGACGCGGCGTCCTAGACTCGAAAGCGGCAAATGAGCAGGTCTGTAGACTTGCTGAGCGCTACGGTCTGCCGATTGTACCAGAGCTGCGTGTCTCCGAGATACCTGTCGGCATGAAACAGCGCGTTGAGATTCTCAAAGCGCTTTACCGTGGCGCTGAAATTTTGATTTTAGACGAGCCAACAGCAGTTTTGACGCCAAGCGAGACGCGCGAGCTGTTCTCTGCTATGCGCGAGTTGGCTGCTAATGGCAAGACCGTGTTGTTCATTTCGCATAAGTTGCGCGAGGTGTTGGCAGTGAGCGACCAAGTCACTGTGTTGCGTGACGGTCGTTTGATTGACAGCCTGCCAACTAGCCAATGCACAGAGCGGCAACTGGCAACGCTGATGGTTGGACGTGAAGTCTTCATGAACATCCAGAAGCCGCCCGTCCAACGCGGCGCGCCGATCTTGCGCGTGGAAGACCTGAGCGTGCGCTTGCCGAGCGGCAAACTCGCGCTTGACCAGGTCAGCTTTGTGCTGCACAGCGGCGAGATTCTAGGTGTTGCAGGTGTGGAAGGCAACGGACAGACCGAACTCGCTGAAGTTTTGGCAGGACTACGGGCATATGAGAGTGGCAACATTACTCTGTGCGACCAGCCCTTGCCGAAAGGTGATCCGCGCGCTGTGCGCGAGGCAGGCGTGGCGCACATTCCCGAAGATCGGCTCAAAAATGGCGGCGCAGCTGAGCTGAGCGTCGCCGAAAATCTAATTGTGGATCGCTACTATAAGCCGCCATACACCGCTCACGGCAACTTGAACGTACGCGCTATCCGCCAACATGCGCAGTTGTTGATCGAGCGCTTCAGCATCGCTGCTAAAGCACCTGAGACACTTTTCAGCGCGCTCTCAGGCGGCAACATGCAGAAAGTTGTCTTGGCGCGCGAACTTTCTGCGGCGCCGCGCCTGCTGATTGCAGCACAGCCAACGCGCGGCGTAGATATCGGCGCGATTGAGTTCATCCACGCACAACTGATTGCAGCGCGTGCGCAAGGCGTGGCAATCTTGCTCATCAGCGCTGACCTGAATGAAGTGCTTCAGCTCTCAGATCGGCTGATTGTGCTACACAACGGAGAGATCGTTGCGCACTTTGACGATCCGAGCGCCGTCAGCGAAGAAGAAGTTGGTCTGTACATGCTGGGCAGTCGGCGCATGTCACATCTGACATTCAGCACGTCTGCCTGATGATAAATTGCACTCGCTAAGCTGTGGCAAGGTGTAGCACAATCAGGCTGCAGAGCAGACTGCGCGCTGCGAAAGGAGCGACGTCGCTATGCGAAAGCTACTGGTCGCCTATGCTACAAAAGCAGGCTCAACAGCAGAGATCGCTGAGTTCATGGGCAAGGTGCTGCGCGAGGCAGGCGCACAGGTTGATGTGTTGCCGATCAAGCAGGTGCGCGATCTCTCAAGTTACTCAGGCGCGATCTTAGGCAGCGCGATTCGTATGGGCAAAGTGCTGCCGGAGCTGGTCAAATTTGTGCGCACGCACGCTACGACACTCTCGCAGATGCCCCTTGCCTATTTCAACGTCAACATCACCCTGATGGACGACACGCCAGAAAGTCGCGCTATTGTAGACTCTTACTTCAATCCGCTGCGCGCCATTTGCACGCCACTGCGCGTCGGCGCTTTCGCAGGCAGAATGGACTACGCGCGGCTCAGTTGGCTAATGCGCTTCCTGCTTAGGCAGAACAAAGAAGAGATTCCTGAGGGTGACTGGATTGATTGGAAGGCTATTCGCGCTTGGACGCTAGACGTGCTATCGCTGATGCAGCGCGAACCGACGCCTGCCTGAACAGAAACAAGGGCGAGCTCTGGACTCGCCCTTGCCGTCATTGCCAAGCTAGCTTAGGCTCACTCAGCAGGCACGATCACGGCGTCAATGACGTGGATGATGCCGTTGGCAGCGTCAATGTCAGTCAGGACGATCTTGGCGTTGTCAATCATGATGGTGCCGTCCATCAGCTTGACCGTTGCGCTCTTGCCGTTGAGCATGGTCACCTTGACCTCGCCCTTGTTCTCTTCGAGCAACTTCGCCACGTCATCCGAGCCGACAATACCTTCCACGACGTGGTAGAGCAGGATGTTGGTCAAGGCAGGCTTGTCAGCCAAAATCTTGTTAAAGGCTTCGTCGCCTAGCGCCTTCTTCAGCGCAGCAAAAGCGGCGTCGGTCGGCGCGAAGACGGTCAACTTCGCCTTAGGATCGCTCAGCGCCTTCAGCACAGCCTCGTCAGCCGCCTGCACAGCTGCCAGCAACGTGGTGAACTCCGCGCCTTCTTTGGCGCCTGCCGTCTCAACCACGATCTCAGCCAGTGTGCGCGTCTCAGGCAGGATGACCGCGTCAATCACATGGATCACGCCGTTGCTCGCCTCGATATCCACCATGTCCAGCTTCAGGTTTGCGCCGTTGATTAGGACGCCGTTCTCAGCGCGCTCAACGTCAATGAACTGACCCTGCAGCGTGCGCGCCGTGAAGCGACCGTTGCCCTTCTCCAAAGCAGCCAGCACGTCAGCCGACTTCACAACGCCTGAAAGCGCATGGAAGAGCAAGATTTGCGTCAGCTGCTCTTTGTCTGCTAGTACTTTGTTGAACGCTTCCTCACCTAGCGCTTCCTTCAGCGCAGCGAAAGCAGCATCGGTTGGCGCGAAGACAGTCAGCTTTGCTTCAGGGTCGCTCAGCGCCTTCAGCACGGACTCATCAGCTGCTTGTACAGCGGCGAGCAGCGTGGTGAACTCAGGCTTGGCGCCACCAGCGGTCTCGACAACGATCTCGGCAATCGTCTTGCCGCCCATCTGAGCATTGGCAGTGCCAACAAAGCCGCCGAGCGCAATCACAACGATCAACGCGAAAGCTACAAGACGTTTCATGGTTTGTATACCTCTCACTAAGTTTCGGAAACAGATTCGGGTGTACGGCAAGCAGGTGAACGCTTACCTTATACAAAGCATATACTATAGGTGGACAATGAATGAACGCTGAGGCAGCTATAAGTGTTGTTTAAGAGCTAAACAGTTGCTTTATAATGCTGCACTTATCTTGGGCTGAAGATAAGACTGAAGTCATGAGATGTCGAGCGAAGTAATCAAGCCCTTGTCGGGCTAGACAAGGGCTTGGCGGATAGCAATCAGCTTGCACTACCGTTAGGGACTTGTACAGCAGCGCGACTGGCTTTGATCAGGTCGAGTCTGTCTGCCACGTCTGCAAACACTTCAAGAGCGCGGTCGAGGTGAGCGCGCGTGTGTGTCGCTGTGTAGCTGGTGCGCAGCAGGCTCATGTTAGCAGGTACGCCGGGCGGCAAGACAGGATTGGTGTAGACTCCGCCATCTACCAGAGCGCGCCACGCCAAAACCGTGCGCAGATCGTCGCGGATGATGATCGGGATGATTGGCGTGTTGCTCTGCCCTGTGTCAAAGCCCATCTCAGTCAAGCGCGCGCGCATATAGTTGGCATTTTCCCACAGTCGGTCAACGATCTGCGGATTTTCCTCGATGATGTCAAGGCAAGCGAGCACAGTTGCAGCGTTAGCAGGCGGCAAGCTGGCGCTGAAGATCAGTGAGCGCGCGTGATGCTGGACGTAGTGGATCACGTCAGCATTGCCAGCAATGAAGCCACCAACTGAGGCAAAGCTCTTGCTGAAGGTGCCCATCACAAGGTCAACTTGATCCATCAAGCCAAAGTGCGCCGCTGTGCCACGTCCCATCGGACCAGTTACGCCGATGCCGTGCGCATCATCCACCATGATTCGTGCGCCGTATTTCTTACAAATGGCGACAATCTCAGGCAGTGGCGCGATGTCGCCGCCCATGCTGTAGACGCCGTCTACGACGACCAACTTGCCTGCGTCCTCAGGCAGACGGCTCAGCACTTTCTCAAGGCTATCCACGTCGTTGTGGCTGAAGCGCTTCATCTCGCCAAAGCTCATCAAGCAGCCGTCCACAATGCTGGCATGGTCATCCTTGTCAATGATGACGTAGTCGCCACGCCCGACCAATGCGCTGATTGTGCCGACATTGACCTGATAGCCTGTGGTGAAGGTCAGTGCAGCCTCAGTGCCCATAAAGCGCGCTAGACGGCGCTCTAGCTCGTGGTGCAGCTCAAGCGTGCCGTTCAGGAAGCGACTGCCTGTGCAGCTTGTGCCATACTTGGCAATGGCGTCCATAGCCGCTTGGCGGACGCGCGGATGCGTCGTCAAGCCTAAGTAGTTGTTTGAGCCAAGCATGATCACTTCATGCCCTTCGAAGGTCGCTGTGACGCCTTCTGAGTTCTGCAGCGGCTGAAAATACGGATAAATACCTCGACTCATCGCCTCTTTAGCGATAGTGTAGCTACGTACCTTATCGAACAAATCCTTCGGCATAGCGTAACTCTCCCGTTACCCAATGGTCGTCAAGCGTTAGGGATACCTTTACCCGCGTAGGGCGTACCCGCCTGCATTGACTTGCGTCATAAAGTTTAACACTTTTCTAAGGTTTTGTTGCGCCGATCCCATAAAATTTGTCTATGGGCAGTTTGACCAAAGACTTGCGAATAAGCACAACATGCCTATCCTTATGGCTTAGGCACACCAAAATTCACTAATTTTTCAGCAGCTTAGGAGAGATGCACTACAGGCTGCGCACTTGGTAGAGCTGACCATCAGCAAAGCCGCGACTGCGATAGTAGGCGCGCGTGCCGACAGCTGAAATGACAGCTAGGCGTGTGTAGCCGCTCTGCCGAGCAATTTGAGCGGCGCGCTCGATCAGGCGCGTGCCGAGTCCGCTGTGCTGTGCCTTGCCTGCCACTTCTTGCCCAATGCCAAGCGCCTGACCGTAGATGTGCACCTCGCGGATAATTGCTGCAGACTCCAGCTCAGGATGAAGCGGCTGTAGCGCTTGGTCTGGCAAGCATAGACGCAAAAAGCCCGCAATGCGCCGCTCGGCTGTGATGAATTGCAGGAAATACTCCTGACCGATGCTCGTCTGGTAGCGCAGCTCGTCAAGCTGAAGTGACTCAGTTGCTACAGGCTCGCCGCGTATCTCGCGCGCACGGATGTCGCGGCTGCGCTCGCCGCGCTCGGCAAGGTGCATCTCGACCAGCTCGCGCAAGTTGGTCAGCTTGTTGCCTGCTACGATGTCAGTAGATGGAATGTCGCGGATGATTCGCGTCAAACGGCAATACTCAGGTGTGGCGCGCATGCAATCAGCAAGCAGCGCGATGAGCGTCTCAGTGCTGTACGGTTGCCAGTTGCCGCGCTGATAGTGCTGCATCAACTCAGCTGACTCAATCAGCGAACACGGGTAGATTTTCAGCTCATCAGGGCAAAAGTCAGGGTCGCTGAACAGCCGCTGATAATCAGCGCGATCCGACTCAGGCGTTGCGCCGTAAAGGTTCGGCATCCAGTGCGCGTGAATCTTGAAACCTGCCGCTCGCAGCAAGCGAACGGCGCGCCGAGTCGCTGCAACTGTGTGACCGCGCTTGTTCAAGCGCAAAATCTGATCGTCAAGGCTCTGAAAGCCGATTTGGACTTTCGTGCAGCCCAGTCGCCGTATGCGCAGCACCTCATCAGTCGAGATGTGGTCTGGGCGCGTCTCAACTACCAAGCCGACGCAGCGGCACGGCGCGCTCTCGTTTTCACGATGCGCTGCTTCTAGCTCTTGCCATGTGGCGTACTCCGTGATTGGTGTGCGTGGCAAGATACCTGCTTGGACTTGTGCTGCCTGCTCACGGCTGCGCTGCATCTCTGCAGCGTAGAGCGCCGTCACTAGCTGATTGTAAGTGCGTTCCAGCTGCGCGCCGTGAACAGCGCGATCAGGCAACTCGGCGCTTGGCTTGAACTGGGCTAAAGAGTCAGATTCCAGCAGCGCGCGCACTTCTTCTGTGCGATCTATGCCGCGTCCAAAGTCGTGCAAGGCGTCAAACAGGCGCTTGATGAACCAGATTTGGTAGCTCTCAGGGTAAAACGACCATGTGCCGCCAAGCACGATCAGCTCAATTTTATCAGTTGGATGTCCCATATTGTGCAGCGCGCGCAAGCGTGTGTAGGTCTGTAAATATGGATCAAAGCTGTTCAGTGCAGCGCGCTGCGCACCTGGCTCATCACGCAGGTAGCTCTTTGGCATGCGCACGTCGTTCGGACAGAAAATGCACTCGCCGGGACATGGAAACGGCTTGGTCAGCACAGTGATCACGGTCACGCCGCTAGTGGTGCGCACAGGCTTCAGGCGCAAGCGCTCCAGCACAGCAGGATCGAAAGGCGGCAGGTCGCCTGAGGCAGTGAAGGCACGATAAGCAGCGATCAGCTCATCTTTGGCGAAGAAACGTCGTCCTTCAGACGTCACCTTGAGATGTTGACGCAGTAACTGATACAGGTCGGCATAGCTGAACGTTGGCGCGGCGATCACTGCGCGCAAGATGGCAAGCAGCGGCTGACGATGCTGCTCTATGGCAAGCGACGGACGAAAAGTGGACATAACTCACAGCTCTGAGGCGTGCTTTGTGTCATCGAATATCAAATTTACCGCTGTTTTCTGCTCAGTTTCACCTGAAAGATTAGAGAATTGCAAAAACTTGTGTTTTGATATTTTGCAGACAGCTTTGTAAATTGCTGGTTGATGTCTTGCTGGCGTCTCTCGCTGCTGAGTCAACTAGGTACAAGCGTGTATTTGAGGCAAAAGCCTGCCTTGTCTACACAAATGCCGACTGCCTCTACTAGTCCGCTATGTACTTCGTCCATTGATAGTGCCTTATCTTCAGTGCGCTTGCTCTGAGTCATGCCCAGTTACTCCTCGTCCTGTGTACGGCTGCCTGTGTGCGCTGCGATTGGATGTGCGAGACTAAGGCAAGCTGACTTTGAGAAAGAGAGGATAGGATCGTTTAATTGAAAGCGTAGTCACTGAGTGCTGCCGTTGTAGCGACGCGCTGTCGCCCTTCCCTAAAAGCTATACTATAATCTAGTCAGGTGCGTTGATTGGAGAGAATTGCTATGAAAGTTGACTTCCCGCAGGATCGCCAAGTACGGCAAGCTATGCACAGCCGCCTTGCTCAAGAGTTCGCTGCTCAGCGTGATGCGCTCAACTTGACGCTGCGCGATGGACTACGCGATGCGCAATGGCAGTCGCTCCATTTGCAATGGCTCTACCATTGGCTGTGTGCGCACAGCGACCGTGCTTTGACGATTGCGGCTGACGAGGTATTGCACACATTTGACCCTGGCTCACCTAATGAATACGACTTGCAGCTTGCGGCGACCATTCGCAGGGCAGGCGAGACACTCTCCGATCCTGAACTAGTGGCATTCGGCACTGTGTGCACAGAAGGCTACACAGCTAGTCCTGAAAGACGCTACGAAGATATGCTCCCAATGTTTGATAAGCTGCTGGAGCTGAGTCGCGCTCTGCCTGCTGAGCGCCAAGCAATTGCTCATCGTGCGCGCGGCTTGCGCTACTTCTGGCTAGAGCGCTATGCACAGGCATTCGCTGACTTTGATTTGGCTGTCATGTTAAATCCACAGCGCGCTGACCACTACTTCCATCGCGGAAGCGCACAGCACTTCCTAGGCAATCCACAGGCTGCTATCGCTGATCTGTCACAAGCTATCGCTCTCGATCCCAGCGCACCTAACCTGTACTTATTCCGCGGCTTGTCGTACTATCACATTGGCAACTATCAAGCTGCTCTTGAGGACTTCAGCCAGACTATTGCCCTGCAGCCCGACGACGCTGCGAATTATCGTTGGCGTGGACAGGCTTACTACGCGCTGGAGCGCTACGAAGAAGCCTTGGCAGACTTTAACCGTGCCGTCGAGATGAATCCCGACGATGGCTACAATCTCCATTGGCGCGGCACGCTCTATCACGGCATGGGACGCTACCAAGAGGCATTAGCTGACCTAACGCGCGCCATTGAGCTGACGCCGCTCAGCGCCAGCAATTACCGTTGGCGCGGACAGACCTACCTCGACTTGCATGACTTGCCCGCTGCTATTGCCGATTTGAACAAGGCACTGGAGTTACAGCCTGACAACGGCTATGTTGCCTATCTGCTTGGGCGCGCCTACTATGCCAACGGCGATAAAGAGGCTGCATTAGCTTGCTTTGATCTGGCAGTGCGCCTGCAGCCGGGTGACCGCTTTAATCATCATTGGCGCGGCTCGCTCTACTATGAATTAGGACGCTATGCTGAGGCACTCGAAGATTTCAACATCGCTATTCGGCTGAAGCCTGATGAAGAGGAAAACTACTACCTACGCGGGCGCGTCCTCTACGCCATGAATCGCAAGCGCGAGGCACTTCAAGACTTTTTGCGCGCTGCTGAGCTCAATCCTGAGAGCAGCTTTAATTTCCATTGGTGCGGCAGCGTCAACTACGAGCTAGGCAACTATCAAGACGCTCTAACCGACCTGAACCGTGCTATTGCGCTACAGCCGAATGATGCTCTGAACTACAATTGGCGCGGACGTGCGCATTACGCGCTCGGTAATCCGCAGGCAGCACTGGATGACTTCAGCAAGGCGATTGAACTGCAGCCCGACTCAGCAGATTTCTACCTCTTTCGCGGACGAGTCTACCTTGACTTGCGCCAGTTCGCCCCAGCGCTTGACGACTGCAACCGTGCGGCAGCGCTGCAGCCTGAAAATGGTTACATCTACTCACTGCGCGGACGAGTCTATCTAGGTCTGGGTGACCGTGAAGCAGCCCTTGCCGATCTCAGCCGTTCGCTCGCCTTGATTCCTGATAACGGCAACACTTACTTCTTTCGCGCTCAGACCTACATGGGCATGGGTAACCGCGAGGCTGCGCTCGCTGACATCACGCGCGCTATAGAGCTGCAGCCTGAGGATGAAGAGAATCTGTTCTTGCGCGGGCGAATCTACTATGAGATGGGCGACCTGCAGGCTTCCCTAGCTGACTTCAGCCGCGCTATAGAGCTAGAGCCGCGCAATGGCTTCCTATGGCATTGGCGTGGCACAGTTCATTACGGCTTAGGACGCTTCCATGAGGCAATCCAAGACCTGAACAAGTCTATTGCGCTCGGACCTGAGAGCAGCCTTGATTACAGCTGGCGCGGACGTGCTCACGCTGCACTCGGTAACTGGGACGCTGCTCTAGACGATTTTAATCGCGCTGTGGCGCTGCAGCCTGATAACAGCGCTAACTATTTCCTGCGCGGGCGCACCTACGCTGCTATGGGCAACCGTTCAGCGGCGCTCAACGATCTCGGACGCGCTATTGAGCTCAATCCGAACAACGGCGACGCTTATTACTTCCGCGCCCAGACTTTCTTCGAGATGGGCGAGCCAAATGCTGCATTGACCGATATCAATCGTGCCATCAGCTTGCAGCCTGAGGACACGGCTAATATCGTCCTGCGCGGACGGATTTTCCAAGCGCTGGGCGAAATGCAGGCTGCCCTTGCCGATTTGAACCACGCCGTTCAAGCGCAGCCGCAAAACGGCAACAACTTGTTCTTTCGCGGTCAGCTTTACTTCAGCCTAGGTGAGTTTCACACAGCACTTGCGGATTTCAGCAGAGCCTGTCAATGCCAGCCACATGACGGTTATAACTTTCTCTGGCTTGGGCGCGCTCACCGCGAGTTGGGCGACTTGCAAGCCGCTTTGGAAGCCTTCAATCAGGCTTTAGCGCTCAAAGTGCCTGATCCAGCTGTCTACTTTTGGCGCGGTCTGACCTTTTTGAGTCTTGAGCAGCCGCGTGAGGCGCTGACTGACTTCGATCATTTAATCGGACTGCTTGGCGCACAAGGCATTGAGAGCGACAGCGTCTATTCCATGCGCGGCAGAGCCCACTATGCGCTCGAAGACTATCCTGCTGCGCTTGCAGACCTGAACAAGGCTATTGAACTGCAGCCAGAAGGCGGCATGTACTATTACATGCGCGGCTTAGTCTATCACGACCTGCAAGAGCTCGCCAAAGCTGAAGCTGACCTCAACCGCGCCGTAGACTTACAGCCGAGCGATCCGTACATTTTTTTCTGGCGCGGACGAGTCTACTTTGAGCAGGGCGAGTACGCCTCAGCGCGGCTAGATTTCACGCGCGCCATCGAGCTGCAGCCTGACAACGGCTATAACTGGTATTGGCGCGGACAAGTCAACTACATTCTCGGCAATTTCAACGCTGCAATCAGCGATCTGGAAGAGGCAGTGCGTCTGCAGCCTCAGAATGACGTTAACTACCAGCTGCTGGGCATCATTTACTACGCCCAAGGCGATATGCAGCGTGCGCTGGAGTACTTCAGCAAGGCAATCGAGACCGAGCCGAAAAACGATATCAACTATCAATGGCGCTCAGGCGTCTATCAGGATAGTGGCGATTACGACAAAGCGCTTGAAGACCTGAACAAGGCGCTTGAGGTGCGCTCAGGCAATGCTTCGACCTATTTTTGGCGCGGCTTGGTCATGCTCGACCAAGGGCGCTATCCAGAGGCGCTGAACGACCTGAAGCGCTCTGTGGCGCTTGACTCAACTGTGGTGCGTAGCAACTTGTGGCTCGGCGTGGCACGTCAGCTGCTAGGCGGCTATGAAGACGCTTTGCTGGATTGGGAAAAGGCTGCTGCGTTAGCAGCTCACGAGAAAGACGTGCTGCTGCAGCAGCGCGACTTGGCAAAACTCGCGCTGCTCAACGGACAGTTTCAGCAGGCACAGATGCACTATCGCCGCGTGCTGGAAGATATCTGTCCGTTAGATAAGCTGCAGACAGAACTTGGCTTTCTGCGCCGCTTGACGCGCCTGTACAGCACGCGTGAGGACATTCGAAACTTGACGGCTTGGTTTGAGGAGCAGATCAGGCGTTGAAAGCGTGTGGCGGAAAACTCCGCCACACAGTACTTCAGCTAGACTTGCTTTTCGGCTTGCTGAGCAGCTGCGAGCGCAGCCTCGCGCTTGGCGAGCCATTCCTCAGCTGCCATGGCAGCAGCCGCACCTTGCCCAACTGAAGTCGCTACTTGCTTCCAGATCGGGTCCTGAATTTCGCCGGCTGCGAAGACGCCTTCCACGCTGGTCATCATGTGCCGATCTGTGATCAGGTAGCCGTGATCGTCCATTGCGAGCACGCCTTTGAAGAGCGCGTTATTCGGCTCGTGTCCGATGAAGATGAAGACGCCTTCAGTTGGATGTTGACGCACTTCGCCTGTCTGCACGTTGCGCAGCTGGACACTGGTCACTTTACCGTTCTCGCCGTCAATGCGCTCTACGACTGTGTTCCAGATGAAACTGATCTTCTCGTGCGCAAAGGCGCGCTTTTGTAGCTCTGCCTCAGCGCGCAGTGTGTCACGGCGATGGATTACATCTATGTGCGTGGCAAATTTAGTTAGGAAGAGCGCCTCTTTAATTGCGCTATCGCCGCCGCCAACGACCACAATGCGCTTGCCGCGGAAGAAGAAGCCGTCGCACGTGCCGCAGTAGCTGACGCCGCGTCCAGTGTACTCAGCCTCGCCCGGCACATTTAGTAGACGCGGCGAGGCGCCTGCTGTCACAATCACAGCGTCTGCCAGATACTCAACGTTGCCCGTACGCACAGTGAACGGCGAGCCGTGACCGAAATCTACGCTCAGCACGATGTCCATCTCAATGCGCGCGCCAAAGCGCTCCGCTTGGCTTTTCATGATCTCGATCAGTTCAGTGCCGCTACCGCTTAGAAAGCCCGGATAGTTCTCAATCTCATGTGTCAGCGCCACCTGACCGCCGAGTTGCGGGCCGGCGATCACTACTGGATTCAGATTGGCGCGCGCCGTGTAGAGCGCTGCGGTCAAGCCTGCCGGACCGCTGCCGATGATAACGACTTTCTCGCGTTGCATATCAGGGAATTCTCCTGTGTGTTACCTATACCTTACAGAAAGACTGGGCTGCGCCAATCTTACGCTGTGCGCAGCCCAGCTGACAAGACTAAACGACTTGACGCTCGCGCTCAGGCTGCAGCTCCGGTTCAGCAGTAATCAGGCGCGCCGCACGGTTGCGTGTGAAGTAGTTCCATGCCCATTGGATCAGCACTAAGAGCCGATTTTGGAACTCTACCAGTGCCATAAGATGCACGAATAGCCAGATTAGCCAGCCCAGTAGACCGTGAACATGCCAGCCGCGCAGATTGACAACGGCTGCAGCGCGACCAATGGTCGCCATATAGCCCAGGTCTACGTAGCGGAACGGCTTTGGCGCACTCACCTTGCCGCGCAGACGTGCCTGAATCAGCCGCGCAACGTAACGTGCCTGCTGAATGGCGACCTGCGCTACGCCGGGCAACGGTTTGCCTGTCTGATGCGCGTAATGCGCCACGTCGCCAATGACAAAGATGTCGGGGTAGTCTGGCAAGGTCAGATCAGGCTGCACAATCAGACGTCCTAGCTGATCTTGTGGCGCGCGGGTTGCAGCAGCAAGTGCATCAGCAAATGGCACAGCGCGCACGCCTGTCATCCATAGGATAGTCTTGGCGCGCACAACTTCTTGCTGGTCGTCGCTCTGTAGCGTCACGCAGTCAGGCGCAATGTCGCTCACGCGCGTATTCAGGCGCACTGTGACGCCTAGCTTTGCTAGGCTCTCTGCTGCGCGCGCTGAGAGATCAGGCGGATAGCTTGGCAAGACGCGGTCTGCGCTTTCAATCAGCAGGACTCTGGCTTGTGTTGGATCGATTCGGCGGAAGTTGCCGCGCAACGTATGGTTAGCAACTTCGCCAATAGCGCCTGCCAACTCTACACCCGTTGGTCCGCCACCGACCACCACAAATGTCAGCCACTCTCGAACACGCTCTGGATCGCTCTCGCGCTCAGCCTCTTCAAAGGCGAGCAGCACACGGCGCCGTATGCGTGTCGCGTCTTCAATCGTCTTCAGACTCGGCGCGTAGGTTTCCCAGTCGTCGTTACCAAAGTAATGCGGACGCACGCCAACTGCCACGATCAGGTAATCGTAGCCTAGTTCAGTCCCGTCATGCAGCCTGAGCGTCTTCGCCTCAGGGTCAATCGCCTCTGCACGCGCTAAGATCACTTCGACGTTCGCTTGACGCTTCAAAATAGCGCGCAATGGCGCTGCAATGTTAGCAGGCGAGAGCGCACCTGTCGCTACTTGGTAGAGCAACGGCTGGAATAGGTGAAAATTGCGCGAGTCGATCAAGGTGATGCGCACAGGCGCCTTGCGCAAGGCGCGCGCCGCCTGCAGACCGCCGAAGCCGCCACCCAGAATCACCACATGCGGTCTGTTCTGCTCTTCTGCAGAAGTCTGCCTTTTCATTGAACACCTCATTGCATAACTTAGACTTATGTGAAATTTATCACAAAATTGGCTGAATGCCAAATGTGATCAGCGTTCTGAGCGTCTTGTCAGGCAAGTCAGCAAGTCGCTGACTGCTGAAGCTACGTTGAGGACTGTGCACGCTATTTGGCTTTTTTAGTAAAGTCGTGATAGACTCACCTTGCACAGCGTCTGACAGCTTTAGGAACGCCTATACTTAGTCAGCTCAAAAATTTATTTAAGGCGCTTTTGAAGCTCATCTCGACTAAGCCTGAAAGCGCAGTGACTTGACCTCAGTAGGAGCGATGCTTGTGATTGGCGTTCTTTTCCTGTGCACGGGCAACATCTGCCGTTCGCCAATGGCACACGGCATTTTCAATCATTTGGTGCGCGAGGCAAACTTGCAAGACCGCCTCTTTGCGGACTCAGCTGGCATAGACAGTTATGAGGTAGGTCAGCCGACGCACAGCGGCACGGTCAGCGTGCTGAAAAAGCACGGCGTCATCTTCAGCAAGCGCGCTCGTCTGCTCACTGAGCAAGATGGCGCCGCTTTCCACTACTTCATCGGCATGACTCAGGATCATATCCGCGCTCTAGAGCGCGTCCGCCTGATTGCAGGGAATTCGCGTGCGCAGGTTGCGCTCTTGCTGGACTACGCGCCACAGCTCGGCGTGCGCGAAGTGCCCGATCCATACTACACGGGTAAGTTTGAAGAATGCTACATGCTGGTGAACGCTGGCGTGCGCGGCTTGTTGGCTGCTATTCGCCGCGAACACGGCTTGTAGTCGGCTAATCAACAGGTGCAGCACGACGGCGCGTTGCTACAAAGATGAGCAGCGCGCCGAAGGCACAAAATGCGCCAAGTATCAGCGCTGCATCCTGCCAAAAGCGGATTGGGAAGAGCCGAATCAGCGTATCGGACATCAAAAAGCGCCATGTGCCTTCGGCAAAGAACAGGCTGTGGAAACTGTCAAAGAAATGATCCCAGTCCAGTAAAATGTAGGCGACTAGCGCAGCAAGCAGCAGCCAAGTCAGTAGAGCGCCATAGCGCAAGCCACGTCGCAGTGCTTGGCGTCCTGAAGTGCTGCGGACTAGGATTAGCGCACTGAGCGCAGCAAACGCGCTCAAAAGCGTGAGCGCGAGCATTGCTGCTTGTGTCACACGTTGCACATCTACCATGTGTTGTACTTCGCGCGCATTATAGAGCGGCGTGCCGTCGGGAAAGGTCAGGTCGGCGAGGAAACTTGGCGGCGCGCCATTCAGCAAAAACTGTACAGCATATGGTGCGTAGCGCAGACGATCCTCAAGCGTGAAGCCGAACGGATCGTCAGGAAAGTTCGGCAGGCGATAGGCGATAGCCAAGTAAGGCTCGCTGAGCAGCAGACGGATGCCGATCAAGACGAGCAGAATTGGTGTGAGCAACGCAATTATGACGCTGGTAAGTCTATTCATCTTGAGTATCCGCAGCGCGTCCACTTCAAACGTCGAAAAATGCCGTCATAGCCCTCTACGCGGCGAATCTGTGCGCCATTTGCTTTCACAATCTCTAATGTCACCTGTCCTCGATTGACTGACTGCGTGAACGCCATGTAGGCGCCATTAGGCGACCACAGCGGATCGCCCAGACCGCTCAAGTCTGTACGCACAAGGCGCCACGACCCATCAGGCATGACGATGTAGAGCCGCTCAGACTCACGGCTACCGACCTTTAGCGCCAATACGCCACTGTTCGGCGCAGGAAAGACCTGTGGAAACGGCGGCTGGACGATAAAGCTCTGGTCAGAGAAAAACAGTATGTCATTCAACACAGGCGTGATGCCTTCGTCAACTACGCTGTGCGCGAAGACAGTGTCGCCGTTCGGCGCATGGCGGCTGATGCCGAGCGTCTGTCCTGTGCGCCACCAAAACTCAATCGCCTGACCTTGCCACAGCGCTGTGCCAATCGCTTCCTTGCCTGAGAGCAAGACGCGCTGTTCGCCCGTGCTTGGCACAAGCAGCTCAGCGCTGTAAACGGGCTGATCATCTTCGCCTCCGCGCGCCGCTATGAAAAACAGGCTTTCACTGCCTGCTAACCAACGCAAGTCACGCGCATCCCACAGTCCGTCGCTCAAAGTTTGCACAGCGCCTGTCTCAGCATTCGCTACAGTCAGGCGCACAACGCGCCTAGCATCCTGCCCTGTTGCCCAGACAAGCGCTACATACTGCCCGTCTGATGACCAGTACGGATCGCCCATGTCATCAGCTGCCTCAGCTAAGGCAACGCGCTGACTGCCATCTAACCTCATCAGTGTAGCGTTGCGCTTGCCCTGCTCTGACCAGATGAAAACGGCTTGCTGTGGATCAGTGCGCGAGAAATTCGGACGCTTCACGACATCACGCACAATCTTGTGGTGACTGCGCTCAGCGACACGGTAGGCAATCCAGTGCCAGCTCAGTGGACTGGCGCCTTCGTCCTGTAAGTAGAACAGCGTCTCACCATCGGCTGACCAGAACACGAGCGGCAGCGAGAGCGCATCGCCGCGCTGCGCTACTAGAGCGACGTCGTGCCAATTGCCTTCAGCGTCTGCAACCGCAATCTGCCAGCGCGGAAAAAGCGGTATTGTGAGCGCTAGGTAGCGGTCATGCGGTGACCAGAGCAGTTGATCGGGCGGCATAGCGAGCGTATAGCTGGCACGTGCGCCTGTCAAGTCAGCAATGTGCAACTGATCTTCTCTTTGACTGCCGTTCTCTCGGTATGTGGAGTAGGCGACCTTCTGCTCAGCGTTGTCGGGCAGCCAGCGGTGGTAATCAACCGTGCCATTGGCTGAAAACACATGCGCGCGCTCGTCTGCAGCTGACCACAGCATGAATGCTTTGCCGTCCTCACGCCTGACTCGGAGCAGTTTGCTCTTAGGTGACCACGACCAAGTCTGGCTGCTCTCTGGAAGCTCAATTTGGCGCAGTGAAGGTGTATCTGAAACATCAGACTGCAAGTCAACAAGCGTCAGCGCAAGCCTTCGATTAGGCATGTCATACCAACTGTAAACGAGCCAACGTTCATCGGGCGAGAAGGCTGCGCCTTGTAGATTGCCGTTGATCTGCAGCGTGTAGGCACGACCATTGGCACGGCGTAGAAGGCGCAAGGTGTTATCAAGCTGATAGACCTGCCACTGGCTGCTCTCCAAGTAGGCGCTCGGCTTTGGCGGCGAAATTTGGCGCTTGAGCATCACAGCGCCTGTGCCGACATCCAAGACGCGCGTTCCTTGCTTGCTGTCAAAGGTCAAGCAGCCGTAATCTTGGCGCGCGCGTCCTGCTGCGACCGCTAAAAACGCGCTTTGTAGCATCCCGACTGTCAAAAAGCACAAGGCAGTTACCAAGCGAAATCGCCACAGCCAACGTCTCATGATCCGCTCAATCGCAGCGCGTCCAGAGTGCTTCACTGACTGAGCGCATGGACACGCGTGGATAAGTGTACAATAACTCGCCTGTTTTGTCGTAAACTTCTATGCTGTACATGCCGAACATGGCTGAATTATCCACACTGACAAACGCTGCAAAGCGCTCGCCATCAGCTGACCAGAGCGGCGGCGGCATTGGCTGTTTGTCTGTCCAAATGACGCGCGCTGAGCCTTCATCGCCTTCCTCAGCAACTTGGAGCGTCCAGCCACTGCTTGTGCGTACGTACATTGCGGCGTATCTACCGTTCGGCGCGCGCGCCATGTGCGGCGACTCAATGCTGCCACTTGCCGAGCGATAGCGATAGCGCCGCGTACCATCTAAACCAAAGCCGTCTACGCCGCTCTCGTGCCTGTTTGTCCACCAAAACTGGAGCGTCTGTGTGCTTTGGTCATGAGAGAGCGCTTGCGCTCTGGTCAGGTTGCGCGCAAGCGTGCGCCGCACGCCTGACTTCAGGTCAAGCAGCTCGACGCCATAGCGCGTCAATGCTGTGTAAGTGTAAGCGAGCTTGCCATTGAACTGTCCGCCTTCGCGCAACCATAGCACCTGATCGAGAGCAAATTCCTCAGCGCTGATAGTTCGCACGTCGCTACCATCTGTGCGTGCCCAAGTGAGATAGTAGGCGACCTGTAAAAACTCGCGCCGTTGCCATTTGACAAGTGCGAAAGCGCCATCAGGCGACCACAGGACATTTTCTACATCAGTTGCGCCGCGTACAATCGGCACGCGCTCTGAACCATCTATGTTCATCAGGTCTATGCCGATCTCGCCGCGCTCATTCAGGAACGGCACGGCAACTCGGCGCGCTGGGCGTGTGCCATTCTCGATTGCCCATAGAAAGTCGTTTTGTTGCGCAAGCATGACGCGCTCTACGATCACTTCACTCTTGCCAGTAGCAAGGCGAAACGCAGCGAGGTCGCGTCCGCCGCGCCGCTCGCGGAAATAGGCGAGCGTGCCACTATCAGCGCTCCAAGCGGCGCTGGCAGGGAAGAGTAAACGTCCGCCTTGCCTGAGCTGCGCGACTTGACGCGGCTGGAAGCTGCGCGGCGCAATCTCGTAGATGATCAACTGCCAATTCAGATCAGCGTCATTATAGCGCAGCGCGAGGTAGTTGCCGTCTGGTGACCAGAACAGGCGCGCGTTGCGCAGGAACGGCATCTCAAGGCTCAGCTCCTCGCCGCCATGAACAGGCGAGTCGAGCAAGGTGACCACAAGGCGCGTCCGCCCGACTTGATCTGTGCGCAAGTAAGCATGGCGCTGTCCGCTCTCTGACCAAACAGCGTTCTCCACATACGGCAAAATAGAGATCAGCGGAAAAGTCCTAGCACGCAGCGTAGCGGTCTCATAATAGGTCAAGATACGTCCGAAGGCTTCGGTCGTGCCAATGGCGAAATAGGCGCTGTCAGCGCTCCAGCCGAAGAAAGCGATCTCATTGGCGCGCGGCGTGTTCAAGCGCGTGGCAACAGCTGCGCTGCCATCAGCATTCGCTAGACCGAAATATGGCACGTTGTTTGCGTCGCGGTAGAGATAGACCAAACGCTCACCATCAGGCGACCAAGAGACAGCGTTGACAATTGCATCGCTGACCATTGGACGCGCTGCTTGTGGGTCAACAACGCCGCTATTTGGCTGCACATAAAGTGTGAAGCGGCGCGTTAAGCTGCGGTCAGGCAGTGTGTATGCATAATAGCGTCCATCAGGCGATGTCCAAGCGTTGTGCGGCGTGTAGCGGAACGGATCGCTCAACGGACGTGCATCAGCGGTTAAGACGCTGTTGTTGAGGTCTAGCAGCCAATCGCGCGCAGGTATGTCGCCGCCAATGCGCAGGCAAGCAAAGACGCTTGGCGCGCTGCGCGCCGCTAACACAGTGCTGCTGAACAGGACGCTCAAGGCAAGGCAGAGCGCCAATGCCAAGAGCCAGAACGGACGAAAGTTGAGGCGATAAGATGAATGCATCGCATTGCAATTGCTACCGCTAGACGTTGTTTTTGATTGTAGCACAGCGCAGCGCGCTGAATGATGAAGGCGCGCTTAAGCGAGTGTCCGTTGGCGCCGCGCCTCAAACAAAATCACAGCAGCTGCAACAGCGGCATTCAGCGACTCAGTCGCGTTTGCCATGGGAATGCTTATAGCTTGTGAAGCGTGTCGGCGTGCAGCATCAGTTGCACCATGTGCCTCACCACCGATGATCAGCGCAGCAGGATGTCGCCAATTCACTGTGTAGTATGGCACAGTCGCTGATGCATCAGCTAGGTAGAATGGTAAGTTGGGAAAGTCAGCGGCAATCTGTTGCCACGTGCTGTGTTTGAGCGGCAGGCGAAAATGTGCGCCCATGCCGCTACGCAACGCTTTCGGATTGAATGGATCAACGCAATTCGGCAGCATCAAGACGCCGTCAGCGCCTGCAGCTGCTGCGCTGCGCAACAACGTGCCGAGATTACCTGCCTCTGAGACACCATCTAGGGCGAGCAGCAAGGTCGGCGAGCTTGGAAAAGGCAACTCTGGCAGTGGTACAACAGCAAGGATGCCCTGCGGCGCTTGAGTTTGCGCCATGTGCGCCATCACAGCCTCTGTGACGGCAATGCACGGCACGTCCAGAGCGCGCAGTTGCGTAAGGAGCTGTGAGGTACTTGGATTGTGCGCGAAGCTCTCGGAGTAAAGTATGAAGTCGGGCTGCACGTCCGCTGCTAATGCATCTGCAATCAGTCGCGTGCCTTCTAGAACCAGTCGTTTTTCAGCACGGCGCGCCTTGCTTTGTGTTTGCAGCGCGCGCACCAGCTTCACACGCGGATTATGCAGACTCGTGATCAGCAGATCGGACACCAGCCCAGTGTCTCAAAAAGTGTGCGTGTCTCAGGCGCTCTGCGCGGCGCGCACGATAGCGCTAAAAGTCGCTGCGTCGCGGACAGCAATATCCGCCAACATTTTGCGGTCTAGCTGGATATTCGCCTGCTTAAGCGCATAGATGAAGTGGCTATACTTGACGCCGTTGAGTCGCGCTGCAGCGTTAATGCGCGTAATCCACAGCTGGCGCAACTGACGGCGACGCTGGCGACGGTCGCGGTAGGCATACCACAGGCTCTTCATCATCGCTTCATTGGCGCGACGGAAAAGCAAGTGCTTGCTGCCGCGTTGTCCTTTGGTCAGCTTGAGGACTTTCTTATGGCTGCGGCGTGTGACGTAGCCGCCTTTGGTACGAGACATGCCAAACTCCTCGGTTTTGGATTAGCCGCGCGGCGGATTCGCCTTGTAGCGCTTGAGATATGGTGCAAGACGATGGACTCTGCGCGCATCAGCCCTTGAGACAGCCAACATCCGCTGGAAAAGGCGCTTGGTGCGCTTAGAGGTGCGGCGGCGTAGATGGCTCTTGCCGCCTTTGGTGCGCACCAGCAGCCCAGAGCCAGTCACGCGGAAGCGCTTGGCAGTGGCTTTGTGCGTCCTGATCTTGTATTTCTTTGCCACAGTTGTCAACTCCTGAACAGCACGGCACCGCCTTGTAGTGCGGTGCCCAGCTCACATAATCTCAATTAGCGGCACACAGTGCAAAAGTTACTGCGACTGCTGTTGCTGCTTCTTTTTGTCTTTGGCAGTCAGCGGCGCCAGCACCATCAGCATAGAGCGTCCGTCCATCGTTGGCGGCTGTTCGACTTGTGCCACGTCCTGCAGCGTTTCGATCACAGTATCCATCATTTTGCGCCCTAGCTCAGGATAGGTGATCTCGCGCCCCATGAACTTAACGCGCACGCGCACTTTCATGCCTTCACTCAGCCAACGACGCGCGTCCTTGATCTTGAAGCCCAAATGAAACTCGCTGGTCTTCAGCTGAAGCTGAATTTCTTTGACTTCAATGGTCTTCTGAGCCTTGCGCGCTTCGCGTTCCTTCTTGGAGCGCTCATAGAGGAACTTGCTGTAGTCCATGACGCGGCACACGGGCGGATCCTCGTTTGGCGCCACCTCGACCAAGTCCAAGCCGCGCTCTTGGGCGATCTC
>JANWYI010000011.1:54050-84004 GCA_025055255.1 Anaerolineae bacterium
AGCGCCTCACGGAGCGACTTGACGCCTAAGTTCTCGCTCTTGCCATTCTCGCCTTGCACCACAAGGCGCACACGGCTCACTCCGCGAATTTGCTCATTGACGCGATATTCTTCGCTGCTGATACTGACTACCTTAGCCTTTCCTAAAAATGCCGATAGAGACACAGCGCGTCTTGCGCTACCTGCTGTTAACATACTAGCATAGCTTGAAGGTTAAGTCAACGGCAAATGCGTGAGGCAATCGCGCCAAGCGATGCGTTTGAATGCGCCTCAGCAGCGCGCCAAATATGCTCGTGAAGGCGAGGCTGCTCCACCACAGTCGCCAACTGTTTATCATGATCGCTTTCGTCATTTCTCAAAAATTTGCTCTTGACAAGCTCGCCAAAGCGATCTATGCTATCGTGCAGATTGGCGGGCGTGGTTCAGTGGTAGAACGTCTCCTTGCCAAGGAGAAGGTCACGAGTTCGAATCTCGTCGCCCGCTCAACAAGCCTCTGGCAATGCCCAGAGGTTTTTTGTTGCACGAGATGGCTCATGCAAACGATCAGAGGCGCGTGGTGGCGACTGGTCAGGTTCGGTTTTCGCCTGCTCTACAATGAGCTGGCTTTCACTTACGACACAGTGAGTTACGTCGTCAGTCTGGGTGAATGGCGAGCGTGGCAGCGCGCTGCATTGAACTTTTTACCGCCACCTAGTGCGCCTGTGCTAGAGCTGGCTCATGGCACGGGCAACCTGCAGCTAGATTTGCACGCTGCAGGCGTCCGTAGCGTCGCCATTGACCTAAGTCCGTACATGAGCCGCATTGCAGTGCGTAAGCTGCGGCGCGCCAATGTACCGCCACGTCTTGTCCGCGCGCGCGCTGAGCAGTTGCCTTTCCGCGACGAGTCGTTCTCAGCAGCGCTCAGCACGTTCCCGACTAGCTTCATCCTAGCCCTTGAGACGCTGCGCGAGGTGTATCGCGTGCTGCAGCCGAGTGGACGGTTGATTGTCGTGCCGAACGCTGTCTTCACAGGCAAAAGTGTGGCACAACGCAGCATCGAGCTTGCCTATCGGCTGACAGGTCAACGCAGCGGCGCACCATTTAACCTGTCTGAGCGTTTTGCAGCAGCAGGTTTTCGGCTCAGCCTTGCCCAAGTGCCTGCCAAACGTAGCGTAGTGCAGGTCGTGATTGCTGAGAAGCCGTCAAACTAGCTGAGAGTATGCTACAATCTAAAAGCAGCAAGTTTTCCTCATCAGAAGGCGCGCTCGTTTTGCGTAAGGCTTAGCAGGCGCGTGCCGTCAATAGATGTCAGGGATATTCAGACTAACGAGCGGAGAGATAGTCAAACATGGCAATAGCCAAAGCAGATACGCCGTTGTTGGTAGCAAGCGGCGCTGAGCTGAGCGAAATCTTGAAATCCGAGCTGCCTGTACTGCTCTTGTTGTGGAATGGTGACTCCTTGCGCGCAGATTTGAAGAACGAGCTGGATAACGTGGCGCGCACTGAGCAGATACTAGTCGTCAAGGCGGACGTGAGCCGTGCGCCAGAGCTGGCTGAGCGCTTTGAGGTCGGCAAGCATCCTTTGCTGCTGGGCATTGCGAATAACGAAGTGCTGGTGCGCCGCAACCGTCCGTGGGCGACCGATGTCGGCGCAATTGTTGAGGTGCTCAAGCCGTACATTCCAGCCAAGCACACTGCGCCTGCAGCAGCACCTAGCGCGCCGACTCGCATTGACACTAAGCCCATCAAGGTCACTGATCAGACTTTCCGCAAGGAAGTGATCGAGAGTCCTCTGCCTGTGTTGGTGGACTTCTGGGCAGAGTGGTGCGGTCCGTGCCGCCAAGTAGCGCCGATCCTTGACAAGCTGGCTGCTGAGTTTGCAGGCAAGGTGCGCATTGCTAAGGTCAACGTGGATGAAAATCCGGGCTTGGCGCAAGCCTTCAATATCATGAGCATCCCGACACTGATGTTCGTCAAAGGTGGCAAGATCGTTGGTCAGCAGGCAGGCGCCTTGCCGGAGTACGTCCTGCGCGACGCGCTAAACCAGCTCGTAGCGCTTAAGATCGCCTGAAGGCTGACGCTGAGCAGGCAGGTTTACACGCCCGCCTTTGCAGCACGTGCAAGGCGGGCTTTTCATGTGAAGGAGCTTCTATGATCACGGTTGACTATCACACACATCACGTCCGCTGCGGACATGCGCAAGGGCAGGTTGAGGAGTACATCAAGCAAGCAATTGCACTCGGCTTGAGCGAGATTGGTATCTCAGACCATGCGCCAATCTACTGGCAAGACGGCAACGATCCCATGCCGAACATCGCTATGGCGAAGGATGAGCTATCCGCCTACGTTGAAGAGGTGTTGCGTCTGAAGGAACAATATGCTGGACGCATTGCCGTACGTCTGGGTTTAGAGGTGGACTACATCGAAGGCGCCGAAGTGGAGTGTGCCGCCATGTTGGCGCCATATCCATTTGACTACTTGATCGGCTCAGTCCACTATGTGCATGGACGTAACGTCTATGACGCACAGCGTTGGCACGGTCTAAGCGATCCAATGCCGATCTACGCCGAGTACTATCGCTTGCTGGCGAAGTCGGCGCAGTGTGGCTTATTCGACATCATTGCGCACAGCACTGCTATCATCGCTTACGCGCCCAAGCCAATTCCGCAGGCTATTGAGCCGCTGCAGGATGCTGCGCTCCTTGCCATTCGCCAAGCAGACGTTTGTTTAGAAATTAACACGAGCGGTTATCGCAAGTTAGGCAACGAGCCGTTTCCATCAGCGCGCATGATCGCACTTGCTCGTGATTTGGGCATTCCGCTCACCTTTAGCTCCGACGCTCATCGTCCAAACGAAGTCGGCTACGCGCGTGACCAAGTTGAGGCGTTGCTCAGTAGGTTAGGTGTGACTGAACTGGCACGCTTTGAGGCACGTCAACGCGCTGTTATCGCTCTAGCGCCGCGCGTTGTTTATCTCTAGCTGCATACCACGCGCTAGAATACAGGCTATCGTAGGCTTGTAAGCAATCAAAGCGCTGATGAGACGTTTTTTACATCTGGTCTTGATAGGCGTCGCGCTGCTCGCTCTTGTGAGCCTGCTGCGCGCGCCTGCTCAGTACAGTCTACGCGCTCAAGGCATGCCGACACCTGTGCCGCTCGTTATTCCAAGCGTCACGCCGCGCCTTGAGCTAGTTGACACGGCGACTCCAACGCGCACGCCGACTGTTAACGTGGGCTTGATTCGCGTTGAGGCACGCCTTGAGGCAAACATCCGCACGGCGCCAAGCCTAGACGCGCAAATTCTGACCAAAGCCGTGCCCGGTCAGTTCTATGCAGCGCGTGGACGCTACGGCGAATGGATTCAAATCCAGTTTGAGCGCGCGCCGACGGGCTTGGCTTGGGTCTACCGCGAGGTAGTGAACCTGAGCGGCGGCACTTTTGAGTCGTTGCCACTGGTTGACCTGAACGCCGTGCCGACGCCAAATCTTCAGACTGCAGCTGCTCAGCGCACAGCTGAGTTCCTGACAGCTACACCTGGCGCGCCACAAACCGCCACAGCGCTCCAAGCGCAGGCGACAGGCGTTTTCACGTTAGCAGCTGCAGCACCAGAGACATTGCCAGTTGGCGCGCCACTGCCTACTTTCACTTACCCACCGCCTTTCGCTGAGGCGACGCTGCCTGCGCGCACTGTGTCGGTTGTCGGCAGCAGCGGAATTCCACCTATCTTGCCAATCCTCGCTCTAGGCGCACTTGGACTCAGTGGCTTGTTCATCAGCAGCTTGCGGCGCTTACGTTGAGCGCGGTCAAAATCTGATTTTGCACTTTCAGCGCACTCATGCTAATGTATCAAGGCAGTTGAGCGGCGTTTGGAAAAGCTCTGAAATCGGTCTGAGAGCTGCCGAGGCAGGTCTGCGCTGCACCTTGACAAAGCGCAGCGCATTCGCTAGGCTTGTGAGAGTTTACGCAAATAGGGCAGGATCAAGATGACGCCAACGCGCAACACATCGCAGATCGCCATTGGTATCGCTGGCGCGATGGGTTGCTACATGCTGATCCTTGCTGCGGCTTCAATTCTGCTTGGGCTGTGGATTGACTCGCTATTGGGCAACGAGCGCAGAATTGCCACGCTTGTTTGCATTTTGGTGGGCTTGCCGATCAACCTGATCTCGGCAATCTGGCTCACTTTGCGTCTGATCGCAAGAGCTATTCCGCAAACTCCGCTCAAAGCAGAAGCGAGCTTAGCCGAGTCGCCCGACAAAGATCGAGCAGCTGAGTGAACTCAGCGGCTCGGCAGGTATCGCAGACCGTTTCGCGCTGAAGGAGGTTTCTTTTTGAATAACAGAGTGTGGTTCATCGTAGCAAGGACAAGGAGGGCGCCATGAACGCAGCCCTGCGCGGTCTACTTGTCTTCATAGCTCTAGTCATCTTCGTGGCAGTGGTCTGTGTCTGGTTGCCTTTCAATTTCTTGCCTTCAGTCGGTGCCGGCGTAGCCTTGCCAGTTATCTCGCTGCCAGCTGAAGTCTTGGCAGGCAACATCTTGCCAAACTTTGACTTCACCAACACAATGACCTCGCTGCTATTGGTAGATGCCTTGTTGATTCTGGCAGCGGTCGTAGTCGGGCGTGCTTACCGCAGCGCTCCGCCTGATCGCTTTGTGCCGCGAGGCTTCACCAACTTCATTGAACTGATCGGCGAGTTTCTCTACAATCAGGCATATAACTTGCTCGGCAAAAAGACGCGCGCGGTCTTCCCACTTGCCGCGTCAATCTTCTTGTTCCTGCTGTTGGGCAACTGGATCAAGCTAGTGCCGGGCTTTGAGTCAGTTGGCTTAACGGTCTGTGCCGAGTACAACGTCTTCGCACCTGAGACCGATCCTGAGGCGCCGGGTCAGCTGGGCTATCGCGTCAGCGGCTTGAATGCACAAGGGCAACCTGCAGGCATTCTAACGCTTTTCAACAGCGATAATGATGGAGATGGCGTCTTCAACTTGAGTGAGCGCACAGGTCAACGCGTTGTGCGCGCTAACACGCTCCACTGTGAGGAAAAGTACAGCTGGGGCAAAGCGCCGCTGGCTCAGGCAATGGAAGATCGGGCTATTGCTGCTAAGCGCGCAGAGGTCGAAGCGAAGGGCGAAAAGTGGACAGCCGAGAAAGAGGAGAAAGCACGTAAAGAGTATCATAATAAGCAGATGCTCAAGGTGCTGACGGCAGATGAAAAGGCAGCGCTAGGCTCTGAGGAAGAGAAGCTAGAGGCGGCTAAGAAAAAAATCGAGGCTGCTGACCCTGATCGCTTCACACTAGTGCCGTTTTTCCGCGGCATGACGACTGATCTGAACTTGCCCATTGCGCTGGCATTGATAGTCGTAGTGATGGTACAGGTCTGGGGCGTGCAGGCGCTAGGCGGAGGCTACTTCTTCAAGTTCCTGAATCTGCCCGCTCTGGGCAAGCTGCGCAAAAAGCCAATGGGCGCGATTGACTTCCTTGTGGGTCTGATCGAGATCATCTCTGAGCTTTCGCGCATCGTCTCGCTGACCTTCCGTCTTTTCGGCGCTGTCTTTGCAGGCGGCGTGCTGTTGGTCGTCCTCAGCTTCCTAATGGCATTCGTGTTGCCGTTGCCGATCTACTTCCTAGAGCTGTTCGTAGGCGGCATTCAAGCGTATGTGTTCGCCATTCTGACGATCATCTATGCGTCGCAGGCGGTTGTCCACCACGGCGATGAAGAGCATGGACACGCAGAAGCGCATGGTCACAAGGCGAGTCACTGAAAGACTCGCAATCATAATGAAACACTTGCAGGACATATACACAAACACAAAAGGGGAAATCTCACAATGACAGATGCAGGTCTGAAATTTCTAGCTGCAGGCTTGGCAATGCTGGGTGCGTTTGGTCCGGGCATTGGTATCGGCTTGCTCGTAAATGGCGCACTACAAGCTATCGGACGCAATCCTGATGCTGTGGGCACTATCCAGACGAACATGATTCTAGGCATCGTGTTCACAGAAGCGATTGCCATTTACGCGCTCGTGGTGGCGCTTATTGCGCTGTTCGTCTAGGACGTAGCGCGCAAGGAGGTTAGCGTTGGAACGACTGGGCATCAATAGTGGTTTTCTGCTTGCGCAGATCGTCAACTTTGTCATTCTAGCGCTGATCTTGTGGGCGCTAGTGTGGCGTCCACTGGTGAAGGCGCTGGAGACGCGCCGTGAGCGCATTGCCAAAGGCTTGGAGGACGCACGTGCTGCAGAGCAGCGCCTTGCCGAGGCTAGTCGTGAGGCGGACAAGCTGATGGAGCAGCGCCGTATCGAGGCGAATCGCCTGCTGGAAGAGGCGCGCGCGCGTAGCGAGGAGCAGGCACGTGCTGTCTTAGATGAGGCAAAGCGCGAGGCAGAGGCGATCCGTGCGAAGGCGCGCCAAGAGGCAATTGCTGAGCGCGACAGCATCTTAGCAGGCGTGCGCGATCAAGTGGCGCGCGTTGCCATCGCCGCCACAGAGCGTCTGGTCGGCAGCCTTGACGAGGAGCGTGCGCAGGCAATTGTCAACGACTTCCTAGTCCACATGCCTGCAGCAGCGCGCGGCATGGGCGGTGACATCGAGGTGATCAGCGCCTTGCCGCTGACGGAGGCTGAGAAAGAGCGTATTAAGGCTGAGACAGGCGCACGCCACATCACCTTCCGCGTTGATCCAAACATTTTAGGCGGCTTAGTGCTGCGCTCAGGCGAAAACGTGGTAGATGGCAGCGTCCGCAGCAACCTGCAAAGCCTTGCAGCGCAAATGCTGTAGCGCTACACAAGCTCATGCTCAGGGCGAGTTCAAAACTCGCCCTTTTCATTTCAGCGCGCAGCTCAAGGCAAGTTCGCGCCGTAACGATTGAATGTGCAAGCGTTATAGTTAGCGCCGAGCACAACTGTGAAATCCGTGTCAGCATTCGGATCAGGCTGCTCAACCACACTTTTCGGACTCAAATTTAAGGCGCGGATGAGCGCGCGCAGGCTGCTTGGCTTGGCGCCGCCTGTATGATCGTAGACGCGTGTCACGTTGACGCGCTCGCTCTCGCCCATTGGCTGAGGCGCAAAGCCTTCCCATGTTAGACGATCAGCCGCAACACGATCCCAATCAGCGTTGCCGCTACCATTGTAAATAGCAACAGTCGGTCGCTCGCGCTTGAGCGCGTTACTAGTCGGCGGCGTGAAAAACTTGATCAGCTCAGCGCGAATTGCCTCACGATTCGGCACGAGCACAGCAGCGCCTTGTGGCGTTTCCCAGCTCGTCACCTGCTGACTGCTGATGAAATAGCTACGCAGACTCAGGTTCTCAAGGTTGAGCGCAATCGGCAACAGACTGAGCAGGTCGCTCAGACTCAAATCCGTTTTGACAACCTTCGTCAAGTCGCTCCATAGAGATGGCAGCTGCTCTAGCTGACCGCGTTCGCGCAAAGCGTGAAAAATTGCGCGCAGGACAGCTTGTTGACGGCGATTGCGGTCAAAGTCGCTGGTGCCGTTACGCGAACGCACGTACCACAGCGCGAAGTCGCCATTCATGCGATGCACGCCAACTTTCAGTGTGTACAGCTGATAATTTGCCAGCACTCTTGGATTGGCGCCTTCGCGCAGCCGATAGTCTGTGATTGGGCAATCTACTGCGATCTCAATGCCGCCAAGCTGGTCAATGATGGTCTTAAAACCTTCAAAGTTGACCTGCGCGTAGCGATCAATGCGGATACCCAAGTTGTAGCGCAACGTAGCCAGCAGCGTGCCAATGCCGCCGCCATTCAACTTGTGGAGATCGCCCCACAGACTGGCAGTATTAATGCGATCATACCCATACTGCGGAATATAGACATACAGGTCACGTGGAAGCGAGAGCAGGCTGACGCTTTGCGTTGTGCGATTGATGCTGACAACCACAAGCGTATCTGTGCGATAGTCAACAGCGTTCGGACGCTTATCACTGCCAATCAGCAAGATGTTGAACAAGTCGTACGCGCCGACTTCAACAGGCGGCATAGCGCCCGGCTCAAGCGTCGGCGGTATAGGCGTATCAGTTGGCAAGGGCGTAATACTTGGCGTGAGTGTAACGGTCGGCGTGTGACTTGGCGTAAAAGTATATGTGGCAGTGAAAGTTGCGCTCGGCGTAAAGGTGCGCGTGCGTGTCGGCGTGCGTGTGGCGCTTGGCGTGCGCGTTGGACTGACAGTAAAAGTTGGACTGGCAGTTAGCGTATGCGTTGGCGTCCAAGTAGGCGGTAAAGTTGGCGCGAGACGCGTTGGTGTAGATGTGTAGGACATTGCTTGAGCAAGTAGCGTAAACTGTAGAGCAGCGCGTGTGCCTTGTGCTTGAGCGAGCTGGATAGCCTGATCAACAACGCTGCGTTGCACAAGCAGAGCGCCTAACAAGGCAAGCAATCCTAGTGCTACGAGCAAGCTAATTAAGCCGATGAGGCGTCTCATCACTGTCACTCGCTTTCGGCGGTGCCACAAGCATAGCGCATTTCAACGGAATACGCTGTGACTAGGTCACGAGAGTTATGAAAGCAAGTATTTGAAAAACGGCAAGCGCTCAACAATCTCTCACTGGCAAAATGCACAGCGCACGGTACAATTCAGGGCGCAGCAAATGTCTGAGCAAGGCGCACAGGGCTGATTGTATGGAAGTCTCGGACAGGTCACACGTGGAGATGCTGGTGCAGATCGCGCGCCTGCTTGCGACGCTCGATCTGGACGACGTGCTGTGGCAGACTATTGATCTGACTACGCGGACAGTCGGCGCAGCGCGTGGCACGTTTTTTCTGCTGGACGAGCAAGGCGAGACGCTTCAGCGCTTCATCTCAGCACAAGAGTACGATGCTGAGACGCGCCAGATCGTCTCGCGGCGCGTGCTGGAGCAAGGCTTGGCAGGCTGGGTGATGTTTCATGGGCAATCGGCACTGATTGAAGATACGCTGACTGACGCGCGCTGGGTCGTCCTAGACGCAGAAAAAGAGCGTGAGCGCGTCCGCTCAGCGCTATGTGTGCCGTTCTTTGTAGAAGGTGAGTTGCGTGGCGTGATCACACTTGAGCATCCGCAGCCTAACCATTTCACTCAGGCGCACTTGCGCCTTGTAGAAGCAGCAGCTAATCAAGCTGCTGCTTCGCTGCGCAACGCTCAGCTCTTTGACCGTGTGCAAGGTCAACAACGTCAATTGCAGGCGGTGTTAGATAGCGTCTCTGAGAGCCTGCTTGTGCTAGATACGCTGCTGTGTGTACGTCTTGCTAATCCAGCCGCGCTGACGCTGATCGGTGCTCAGCTGCCAGACGTGCTAGGCTTCAATCTGGAGTCGCTAGCAGAGCGTCTGGGCAATCCATTCCTAGCGCAACTCGCTCAGAAGCTGACAGTCGCTCTGCAAGAGAACACAAATCGTTTTGAAGCGCGCGACGAACGCGCCAAGCGCGATTTTGTAGTGAACGTAGCGCGCATTGACGCTAGGCGCGCAGCTGAGAGCGGCTACGTAGTCGCTCTCAGCGATGTTAGCTCCCTGAAAGACCTGACGCGCTTGAAGACACATATGATCCAGATGGCATCGCACGACCTGAAAAATCCAATCGGCGTGCTACGCAACTATCTGGATGTGATCTATACCGATGTGCAAAGCGGCACTATGCCTGATTTGCTCTTCCTAGAGAATATGCGCAAGGTCTTGGAGCGCATGGAGTCATTAGTGGTTAATTTACTCAACATTCAGCGTGCTGAGGAAGCTGAGCCGCTCAGACGTGAAGAGTTTAATCCGAATGACCTGATCGCAGTAGCGCTGGAAGACATGCTACCTGTTTTTCACGCACGGCAGCAGCAGCTCACACAAAACATTCAGCCAAATCTGCGTCCGCTTAAAGGCGATTTTGAGCGCCTGCGCGAAGTGATTAAAAACCTGTTGGACAACGCCAGCAAGTACACGCCTGAAGGCGGCAGCATTGTCATCAGTGCCTACAGCGAGGAAGAACGCTTCACTTTCAGCGTTAAAGATAATGGTTACGGCATTCCTGCTGATCAGCAAGCCTCGATTTTCCAGCCTTATTTCCGCGCCAAGCAGGCTGCCACACAGCACATCAGCGGCACTGGCGTCGGCTTAAGTCTGGTCAAAGAAGTCGTTGAGCGGCACGGCGGGCAGGTCTGGTTCATCAGCAAGGAAGGGCAGGGCAGCACCTTCGGCTTTTGGCTGCCCATTTTGAACTGAGAAAGGATGCACTACGCATGGCTACTGAGCCGAACACTCCAACTGACACGCTGCCGCCTGAGCCGCCTGAGATCGAGGCACTCGATCTGACAGAGCCTGCTCCGCTTGCCGAGACGCCGCCACCTGCCTACGCGCCGCCTGTGTCTATGCCGCATGTAACACACTTCTATCAGCCTGAGCGCTTTGCTTGTGTGCGCTGCGGCTCCACTAACCTGACGCGCGGCTTCATTGTGGACTATGGCGGTCAGCGCTTTGAGCAGGTGCGCTTTGCGCCACGCCGAATCTCGCTGAAATGGCTGAACTCGCTCTTCAACCTACGACCATGGCGTAAACTGCTCAAGTTGGACGCCGTTGCTTGCCGCGACTGTGGCGCAGTCCTGCTTGTAGTTGATCCTGAAGCGCTGCGCCGTGCTGAGCGCATCCGTGACGCCTAGCCGCCGTGCAGCTACACGAATATCAAGCCAAGGCTATTTTTGCGCGCTACGGCATTCCCACGCCGAATGGCTCAGTTGTCACCTCGCCGCAGGATGCCTACGACACTGCCCGCGAGCTAGATAGCGAAGTCGTCATCAAGGCGCAAGTGCTGACCAAAGGGCGTGGTGAAGCAGGCGGAATTCGACTGGCGCGGACAGCTGAGCAAGCACGGCAAATGGCTGAGGCTGTCCTCAGCCTAACCATTCACGGTCTGCCTGTTTACAAGGTGCTGGTCGAGCCGAGCGCTGATATCTATCAAGAGTTCTATCTTGGCATTTACAACGACCGTGCCATTGAGCAGCCGATCATCACAGCGACCACAGGCGCTGTCGGCATGAGCATCTCTGCCAGCAGACACACAGGCAAGATCGGACGCGAGGTGATCGATCCGCTGCTCGGCTTGCAGGACTACCAAGTGCGCCATTTGTTGATCAGCCTTGAATTGCCGCGCCATCTGTGGAAGCCGTTCGCACACATTGCTCATCGGCTCTACCGCTGCTTTTATGAGAACGATGCTGTGCGCGCCGAGATCGATCCATTGGCGCTCACGCGCAACGGACAGCTCGTGGCACTTGACGGTAACTTGGTTATTGACGATAGCGCGCTGTTCCGTCATCCTGAGCTTGCCGACATGCGCGATCTAGGTGCTGAATCGCCGCAAGAGACGCGCGCACGCGCGCTTGGTCTTGCCTACGTGCCACTGAACGGCGAGATCGGCTGCTTGGTCAACGGCGCTGGTCTTGGCATGGCAGTTATGGACATGATTCATGCTGCAGCGCTGCGCTTTGGCACGCCTTCAATCAGTCTCGCCAACTTCGTAGATGTCGGCGGCGGCGCGCGTGCGGATAAAGTGGTAGCTGCCATGCAGATCATCACCAGTCAGCCAAGCGTGCGCGCCTTGCTCTTCAGCATTTTCGGTGGAATCACGCGCTGTGATGAAGTTGCACACGGCATTTTGCAGGCTGTCAGCGCATTGCACTTACACTTGCCGATGGTCGTGCGCTTAGCAGGCACTCGCGCCGAGCAGGGTCGCCAGCTGATTGAAGCTGCTAACTTGCCGAGTGTGCAAAGTGCTACATCACTGACCGAAGCAGCGGAAAAGGCAGTGCGCGCAGTTTTAGTTCAGTATCCTTCTATCGGGTCTTGACGACTATGTGGCTGCCGAATCGTGAGACGCGTGTATTAGTGCAAGGTATCACTGGGCGCGAAGGCGCTTATCACACACATGAAATGCTTGCCTATGGCACAAACATCGTGGCAGGCGTGACGCCCGGCAAAGGTGGCGAGTGGCTCTTCGAGAGCATCCCGATATTTGACTCGGTTCAAGAGGCGCGCCATGCCACTGGTGCTACAGTCTCAGTGATGTTCGTGCCGCCGCGCGCCGCTGTGGACGCACTTCATGAGGCGATTAGTGCTCGGCTTGAGCTGATCGTCTGCATCACTGAAAACATTCCTGTCCGCGACATGATGCACGTCAAACGGCTGCTTGCGCTCAGCCACACGCGCCTGCTCGGACCGAGCTCGCCCGGCTTGATTGTGCCAAATCAGATCAAGCTGGGCATCATCCCAAGCGAGATTGTCAGCGCAGGCAATGTCGGAGTTGTCTCACGCAGCAGCACTCTGCTTTACGAGGTGACTGAGCTGCTCACTCACAATGGCATCGGTCAACGCGCTTGCATCGGTCTAGGTGGCGATGCAGTCTCTGGCACGCACTTTGTAGACGTGCTGGCATTCTTTGAGGATGATCCCTACACTGACCGCGTTGTGCTGATTGGCGAAATTGGCGGCGTGAGCGAGCAGCAAGCGGCGCGCTTCATCCGCGAGCGCATGACTAAGCCTCTGATTGCCTACATCGTCGGCAAGACGGCGCCAAAGAATCAGCGCATGGGGCATGCCGGCGCTATCGTCGAAGGCGAGATTGGCAGTTATGAGGACAAAATTGAGGCGCTGCAGCAAGCAGGTGTGCGGCTTGCCGAGACGCCCGATGAAATTGTGCGCCTGCTAGCTCAGCACTACGTCAAGGGCGAGACCATGTAGCCGACGCCATGAATGGTGCGGATGAAGCGGCTGGCGTCTGCTTCATCGCCTAGCTTAGCGCGCAAGTTGCGAATGTGCGCACGCACCAAATCAGGATCACCTGTATTAGCAGGGTAGTCCCAGACAGCTTCCAGCAGGTGTGCAGGCGAGAGCGCGCGATTCGGATGTTCCATCAAGTAGCGCAGCAGGCGATGCTCTGTAGCAGTCAGCTGGATAGTTTTGCCATTAAAGCTAACTTGGTAAGTAGAAGAATCAAGACGCACGTTGCCTAGCTCGATAATAGCACGTTCTGCCTCAGTGCGCTGAGCGCGGCGCAACAGGGCGCGCACACGCGCATTCAGCTCGGTCAGCTCAAATGGCTTGGTCACGTAGTCATCGCCGCCTGCATCCAAGCCTGCGATGACGTCATCGGTCTGCGTGTGCGCTGTCAAGAACAAAATTAGCAGGTCAACGTAGCGCGGATCAGCGCGCAGCTGTCTGCAAAGCGTCAAGCCGTCCATACCTGGCATAGCGATATCGAGGATCAGCAGGTCAGGGCGGCGCGCCGAAATTTTCTGGATTGCCTCGCTTGCCGATTGTGCTTGTCCAACTTCGTAGCCTTCGCGTCGCAGAGCGCGCGATAGCGTACCCAGCACTTCAGGCTCATCATCTACTGCTAGAATGTAAGCCATATAAGCCGCCTTTACAGATTTCACATTCTATTATAGCGGAACAGAATTTTTGTGCACAGCTGAGCTTGCCTTGTCACAGACGCGCCTGCGCGCTATGCTCTTGCCTGCCAGAAATGTCTGCGGAGCATCTTGTGACGTACACTGCTGCTCAAGCCCTAGAGCGTCTGTTGGCAGGCAATCGCCGCTACGTCGCCATGCGCCAAGTTCATCCGCGCCAAACAGAGCTGCATCGCCAGACATTGGTGGAAGGACAGCATCCTTTCGCCGCTGTTTTAAGCTGCTCAGATTCGCGTGTACCATCAGAGATCATCTTCGATCAAGGTCTGGGCGACCTTTTTATCGTGCGCACAGCTGGTCACGCTGTAGACGCGCTCGTGCTTGCTAGTCTTGAGTACGCTGTCCTAGCGCTAGAAGTGCCATTGATCCTAGTGCTAGGACACGGGCAGTGTGGCGCTGTCAAAGCAGTCTTGAGTGGTCAAGCGCAAGCAGGGCACTTGCCGCACTTAGCAGCGCGTCTGCGCCCTGCACTTGTAAATCTGCCTGTGAGCGATGCTAACGCGCTCGATCAGGCAATCAGGCAAAGCGCGTGCTTCACAGCGAACGCACTTGTGGCTGAGAGCGCCATCTTAGCCGAGGCGCGTCTGAGCGGACAGCTGAGCATTGTGCCTGCCTACTATGACCTTGTCAGCGGCGCTGTGACGCTGCTCTAGTCAGTTCACACAAGCGCTGCCTGCTCGGCAAGATGGCGTTTTTCACGCGCCGCTCGCTTGAATGTGCCGAAAGGGGGCGGCATGTGCGGACGCGCACCCTCCTCTACCAGCTGCTTGATGGTCAGGATTTGTAGGCGCGGATAGCGCTCATCAGCGAAGGCGTGCTGATATTCACCTGCACTGGCAGCCTCGCGCAGCATGGCGGATGTCGGCGACTCTAACGTGATCAGGATCGCTATTTGCGCGCCCTCACGCTCCAGCGTGCCGCGCAAATCGCGCACTGTTGAGACATCTACCTTGCCCGACTTGACTTGCACTAGGACACGCTTCGGCTTGCCGCTATTATCATCAAAGAAGTTGATCACGCCGTCTATACCTTGATCAGCGCCTTTTTTGCCCTTCTTGCCGCTTGTGCTCTGCACAGGACGTGCCTTGACGAGCGAAAGCGCCCACCACTGGAATTGATAGCGATCCGCTTGTGCTAAAGCACGCGCGCCTGCCTCATCAGCTGGCTCGCCAATCGTCTTGATGTCGCCCAGCTCTGGGAACATCTCACTCAGCCGACTTTTAATCAGAGAGATCGCCAAGTGCGTGATGTCAATGCCGATCCACTGACGTCCGAGCTTCTGTGCTGCGGCAATCGCTGTGCCGCAACCACAGAATGGATCAAGTACCACGTCGCCTGGCTTGCTGGAGGCGAGGATGATACGCTCAAGCAGAGCAATCGGCTTTTGTGTGGGATAACCTAAACTCTCTCGATTGTTAGCGCGAAGATGTCCAATATCCGTCCAGACATTTCCGATAACAGCGCCTTCTTGCTCGTCTAGGTAACGCTTGAGCATGATCCGCCCTTTTGGATTGGCTGGAAAGAGCAAGCGTCCCTCAGAGTCCAGCTGTTCCATTTTTTCTCTGGAGTAGCGCCAACCCTTTTCTGGCGGCGGGTAGCCTTTGTACTCGTAGATCAAGTTCTTGCGAGTCTTTGGGCTTGCCATATCTGCTGTGTTAAAGCGGCGCGCACCTGGCGGTAGCTCTGCGCCACGCCGCTCGTCTTTAGTCATTTTGCGAATTGTGCCGTCTGGCAATTCGAGGTACTGATACCAATCTGAGAGTGTTTGCGCCGAGTGCGGCACATACTGTGGCTGAAAAGTGTATTGGTCGCTTTTGGTGTAGAAGAAAATGAAGTCGCTAACATTTGCAAAGCGTTTACGCGCGTCGTTATGCGTGTCGCTACGCTTCCACACAATGGTATTGCGAAAGTTTTGCGGACCGAAGACAGCGTTCAGCACCATCTGCAAGTATGTTGCAGCGTTGGTATCACAGTGCAGGTACAAGCTGCCTGTCGGCTTCAACACGCGATGCAGCTCAACTAGGCGCGCCGCCATCATCACTAGATATGCCATCATCTGGTTGGCACCTAGCACTTGGCGCAAAGCTGCAATGACCGTGCTGACTTGCGTGATAGGCGACTCAGTCACCAGTTGCTCATATGTAGCTTGTGCCACGCGATCCCAGTGCCATGTATCTTCAAAGGCAGTGATCTGCGCTACCGACTCACGCTTGCTTTCATCCTTGAACAGAATGTTATAATCGCGGTTGCTGTTGAACGGCGGATCGAGGTAGATCAAGTCTACGCTCTCATCAGGGATGTGTTGCCGCAGAATGGTCAGGTTATCGCCGTAGTAGAGCTGATTCATCGGCATACCTCAGGCAGATCAGTCTATACGCTGAAGAGTATACCACAGGTTCGGCTGTAAAACACTTGTGCGAACGACGCATCTAGCGTACTTTAGGCGCGTCGCGCAGCGCATAGAAAGCGAGACGCGGTCTGCCTTGTGCGTCCAGCAGTGAGAAACCTGCCTCCTCACGGCTGTCATCTACCAACTTTGGGATCATCGCAAAGTTCAAGTTCCACAGGATCATCGGCGCGACGAACTCGTTATATGGCGCGCTCTGAGCCAAGCGGAAAGCGCGCAAGATGTAAGCGGCTTGCTGCTCCTGATTGATGAAGCTCTGCCATGCGTAGCGTGGATCGGCTCTGGCAGGCGCGCCGTCGCTGCGCTGCAAGCCGTCAAAAGTTGCCCAGCCGAACTCAGTCACCCAGAGTTTTGCCGTGCCGTGTCCGTTGCGCAGCATGATTTGACGGTAAGCGTCTAGCGTCTCGCGGAAGTAGAAAGTTGGATGCTCGTACCAGCCTGTGACGCCGCTTGTGGCTTGGCAGCAGCGCGCCTCAGGCGGATTTGCCCAGCCAAAGCTGTGGACGCCGATGCCGATGTCGCCATCAGCGCTGAGCGACGCTAAGCCGTTGTTATACAGGTCTTGCAGCCATTCGCGGTCGCCCATTGTGCTGCCATCAGACATGGTAACGGTCGGTGCTGGACCTGCTGTGATGACCATGATCCGATGACTCGGCTTAAGCGCGGAAGGCTGAGCGCGCTGTTCGCGCAGGATTGCCTCATATGCGGCGCGGAAGTAGCGCATATAGTCGGCGCCGCTGATGACGCCGCCGCGCCACTCTCGGATCAAATTCGGCTCGTTCCAAATCTCGATAGCGTCAATGAACTCAGGCTTGACGTCACGCACAAAAGCGGCGACGAAGTCGGCAAGATGCTGTGGATCAGCAGGTGGACCGTCTTCAATGCCGCGCACAGCAGGCGGACGCGCCCAGTCAGGCGCTTTGGCGACGCTGAGCAGCGTCTTAAAGCCGCGCACACTGGCGCGCTGCACATTCAGCACCATTGCGCGGTAAAACTCGCTAAACTGACCTTGCGCAGGCTCGTAGAGCTTCCATGTCAGCTGAAATTTGACCCAGCCGACGCCTAGCTCAGCGGCGCGGTCTAGCATAGCAGCAAAGCTGTTGTCGTCCAGAAAAGTGTGAATTTGCACGCCCATCAGGTCAGCGCGCAGGACTGTGCCGTCGGCAGGTGGCAGAGTCGGCGGTGGCGGCAAGGTGCCACTTGGAAAAGTTGGGCTAGGCATGGGCGTATAGGTCGGCGGCGGCGTGTAATTTGGGTCTACCACAGCGCCGAACGGCAGAGTAGCTGTTGGCGTGCCAAGCACAGCTGTCGGCAGTGGACTGGGCGTGGCTGTTGGCAGGGCAGGTGGGCTATCTACTACAGCGCCGAAGGTCACTGTGAAGGCAGGCGTGCCAAGCTGGGCGACCTGCTTGGTGGGCGAAGGCGTGGCTTGCGCTATCACAATTGGCGTTGCGCTCGGATCGTGCACAGCGCCAAGCTGACCGACTAGCGGCGTGTGAACTGGTGCAATGTGAGCAGCAGTCTTTCGGTAATGTGGCGCCTCAGTCGGCACGCGCTCTGTCTGCCCTGTAGAGCATGCCGATACCAGCAGGTTGAGCAAAACGAGTAGTGAGAAGCGCAGAATAGTTCCATGTCTCATCATGGACGCTAATCATAGCCAATTTTCGCTAAAGCGCCTAGCAGGGTTGCCGTCGCGCGCTATACTTTTCCGCGACGCTGAACCGTGACAAGTGACGCACTAGGATGAGATCGCGCCTGATTGCACTTACAGCGCTCGCCATTGCGCTCTGCGCTACGCACGGTATACCCTCAAGCTATGCGCAGAGCAGCAAGCCATTTGGCTTGCCGTTTAATACGCCACCTAGTCCTACCACATGGCTGCTGAGCCAACAGTTCGGCAACACAGTCGGCGCTTTCAACTACGGACGTTACTGGTATGCAGGTGGACAAAACTTGCACTTCGGCTTGGATTTCTGGGCGCCATGTGGCACGCCTATAGTGGCTATCGCTGATGGAGTGGTTGACCAAATTGACAACCTGAGTTTCGGTCTAGAGCCACACAACTTGACCCTTTTCCACCGCGATCTCGGCTATACATCGGTCTATGGTCACCTGAACGCCAAGCCGAGCCTGATGCGCGGTCAGCCTGTGCGGCGCGGCGACGTAATCGCCACAGTCGGCGACCCTGACCGCACCTGCCAATCGCGTCCGCACTTGCATCTGGAAATTCGCAGCCGAGACTATCAAATCTCTTACAATCCAATGTTGCTGATTGACGCTGAGTGGGAGACACTAGCTAGCATTGGCTACCATCACTTTGGTGGCTTCGTCAAAGACCTGTATCGCCCAAATCGCTGGCAGAGCGCCTACGATCAGCCAAATGTGGACTTCAATGAGCGTCCGCTGAACGATTTCCAGCTCAGCTATCCGCCTCCAGCACGCAATGCGCCACCGCCATTGACCTTGCCTAGCTTTAATGCGCCGCTGCTCGGCAAAGGCTACGCGACTATGCGCCGCTTGACGCGTCCTGGCTGCTGTGCCTTGCCGTTCTGGGCGCCCGACTCAAGCGCTGTGTACTACTATGACGGCGAAGATGGCGCCTTGGCAACGCGCTATGCCGTGAGCGTCCAGACGGAAAGTGCGCCGCAGCCAATCGGCACAGCGCCGCATCGTTACTACTCGCCTGATGGACTCTGGGAAATTGTTCAGATTGACGGACGCACGCGCGTCGTCAATCGCGGCACAGGCGAGTGGCGTGAGATCGCCACTGGTGGCGCTTATCCACAATTCTCGCCCAACAGTGCGCGCTTGCTCTGGCATCGGCATCCTGCCGATAACATTCCCGGCGGCATTCCGCCATTAACCGAAGTCTGGGTCGCCAATGTAGATGGCACAGGACGTACGTTGCTTGGCACGCAACAGGGCGGCGCTGTCTACTGGCTGGATGAGACGCGCCTTCTTGCCGTTGAGCCAGTCGGGCGCACGCAGACTTTCAAATTGGCGCTCTGGGACATCGCTACGCGCCAAAAGACGCTGTTAACTGAAGTCAAAAATCTGCGCGGCTTACAAGTTGCGCCTGGCGGCGCGATCATCCTGTTTTACGCGCCGTTTCAAGGCAACCCAGCGCGCAGCGGACTCTACGGGATGTTGACCAAAGCAGGCGCGCAGCCTGTGCTATTGCCGTTCTTCGGCAGCTACCGTTGGCGCGATAGTAAAACTGTCCTATATCTGCGCTACGGCAAGAATGCTGACCCTTTCCTGAATCTTAATGGCGGACAAATGTTCCTTGCCAGTTACGATGTTACCACAGGTGAGGAGCGCATTTTGACCGATCCTGCGCAGCCGTTCCGCATTGCCAATGACGACTGGCACGTCTCGCCTGATGGACGTCACGTGGTCTTTTGGAGCGCGGACGACTCGGCGCTCTGGCTGATCACCTTGCCCTAGTCGTGAAAACAAGCGCGCTTTGTGGCATAATGCACGCCATGTGCTATCCTTTGGAGCGCTGAGGCGTCGGCATGGGACGCTACTTCAGCCTGCTGATCGTGCTGAGCGGCGCCCTTGCTCAGTCAACCCTAGTGCCAGAGCTACGGATTGGAGAGAGCGCGCCTGATCTGGTCTTGCTGCTCGCTATCAGTTGGACGCTGTTGACAGGCTTGAGCGAAGGCTTGCTCTGGGCTACTTTTGGCGGCATGGCACAGGATTTGCTGAGCGGCTTGCCAATCGGCACAACCGCTTTAGCGCTGTTAGCTTCCGCTATGTGCGCACACTTAATGGTCGGTCAACGGACGCGCCGCAGTCTGCTCATCGGGTTGTTCGCGGCAGGGACTATGACTTTTGTCTATCATGGCGCGTTGGTCGTCCTGTTGACTGTTGTGAGTCGTCCTGTCGAGCTCAACTATGTGTTGCGCCATGTGACGTTGCCTAACGCGCTCTTCAATACAGCAGCGATGCTGCTCGTCTTTTTCGGACTGAGGTTGTTACACAGGGCGTTTTACCCGAAACGCTTGCGTTTGTGAGTTGGTAACTATGCGAGAGCGAATCTTGCCTTTTCAAGGCTCACGCCTTGTTTTCTTCAGTGTGGTGATGTTATGCAGCTTTGCTGTGCTGATGCTGCGCCTGTACGAACTTCAGTTTGTGCGCGCTGAGGCATTTGAAGCAGCTGCGCGCGAAAATGCCGTACAGAGCGTGCCGTTACCTGCCACACGCGGCATCATCTACGACCGCTACGGCGTGCCGCTCGCTTTGAACGCGCCTGCATTCAATGTGGCAGTCACGCCTGCCTACGTGCCAGACGATGAAGAGTCGCTTTTGCGGATGCTCAATCGTCTTTCGGCGCTGATTGACGTGCCGCCGACTCGTGCTGCTGCTGAAGCCTCAGGCAGGCGCTTTGTGCGCAGTCTGCAGGAACAAATTGCGGAAGGACAAGGCATTGCGCCGTATCGTCCCGTTGTTGTCGCCACAGACGTGCCGCAAGCTGTGGCACAGACCATTCTGGAAGACCTGCAGAACTTGCCGGGCGTCAGCGTGGAAGTCGTCTCAGTGCGCCAATATCCAAGCGGTAGCCTGACAGCGCAGATCATCGGTTACCTCGGTCCAATCGGCGCCGAAGAGGCGCGCCAACTGCGCGAGCAAGGCTACAATCCCGCTTTTGAGCGCGTCGGCTATGCCGGCGTCGAGGCGTACTTTGAGCGCGACCTAGCAGGTCAGCGCGGCTTGGAGACGCGCATTGTGGACGTGGCAGGTCTGCCTGTGCAGGTCATCAGCCGCCGTGAGCCTGTGGCAGGCAAAAATATCCGCCTGACCATTGACCTCGCCTTACAGCGCGTCGCTGAGCAGGCTTTGCAAGACCGCATCAACATAATCAATGCGACTAGGCAAGCGCAAGTGACCATTTCTGGCTCAGTCATCGCTATGGACTTGCGCACAGGCGAGATTTTGGCAATGGTCAGCTTGCCGACTTACGATAATTCACGCTTTGCGCGCGCCATTGACGGCGAGTACTACTTGCGAATTGCACGCGAGCCACAGACGCCGCTGGTGAATCACGCCATTCAGTCGCTCTATCCGCCAGGCTCAGTTTGGAAGCTAGTCTCGGCGGCGGGCGTGCTAGAGGAGAAGGTCGTGCCGTGGGACTACAAGCTCTACGATGCTGGCGAGTTATTTGTGGAGAACACCTTCGCTACGAACGACATCGGTCAACGGCAACGCTTTGTGTGCTGGCTGCCAATCGAGGTAGGCGGTCACAAGTGGGTGAACATGGTGGAAGGCATTGCATGGAGCTGCGATGTGTACTTCTATCAAGTCGGCGGCGGCAACCCTGATCCGAACGTCTCAATGGTGCTGAAGCCGGGTGGCTTGGGCATTGAGAACCTGAATCGCTACGCAACGGCGCTCAACATCGGCGTGCGCACAGGCATTGAGTTGCCGGCTGAGAATGGCGGCAGGATGCCTGATCGCACATGGAAGCGCCGCAACTACGGCGAGAGCTGGTCTACCGGCGACACCTACAATGCAGCCTTTGGTCAGGGCTATGTGACGGTCACACCATTGCAGCTGCTGGTCGCAAGCGCGGCGCTCGCCAATGGCGGCACGCTCTATCAGCCGACGATCCTGCACAGCTTCTTGGACGCTGAAGGCAACGTGATCATGCCCTTTGAGCCGAAAATCGCGCGCACTATTTTGCCGCCAGAGCCAGGACAGGTCGCTGTGCTGAACATGCGCGAGGACATGCTGTTGCAGGGTAAAAACAGTCTTGCCTGTATTTGCGAGCCGCGCAGTCCCTACAAAGACCCAAACAATGCCGATTTTTACGATCCGACGTTGCCTGAGTGCACTGAGGAATTTAAGCAGAACTATCGGCGCACGGTCAAGCTGGAAGGACGTGGCGAGATCACCTATACCGTGCACATTCCATATGGCTATCGCTTCGGCGGCGTGTGCAATCCGCTCTTCATTAACGACGCGCTCTACCGCAACTATCAGCCGCCGTTCGTCAGCGCTTTCCACATCAGCGTCATCCAAGAAGGGATGCGCCAAGCTGTGATCAATCCCGGCGGCACTGCGCGCAAATTTGACCTCGGCTATGTGAAGACTGCTGGCAAGACTGGCACAGCCGAGTATTGTGATGACATCGCTGCATCGCGCCAACTGTGCAAGCCTGGTCAATGGCCGGCGCACGCGTGGTTCTTCGGCTACGCGCCATTTGAGAAACCTGAAATCGGCGTGATCGTCTTCGTCTACAACGCAGGTGAAGGCTCTGCAAATGCGCTGCCAGTGGCAAAGGCTGTCGTGGACTGCTACTTCAAGCTGAAAAGTCAGCGCGAGCAAGGCATTCCGAACGATCAGGTCTTCTGCACGCCGATTCAGGACTAGCTGCGCTTCACGCACCACAGGCTGACTGCTGTTCCGCCTTGCGGACGCGCAAACTGCTGGATCAAGCGCGCGCGCTCGGCGTAGCGACTCATCGGAATGCCGATTGGCGGCGGCTCGGCGAGCAAGCAGACCTCAGGCTGCGTTTCTAGCAACTGCTCTAGAAGCGCGGCACCGCCGCCGTCAACACATCGCAGTGTCCTACCAGTGGCGTAGAAATTGGCGCGGCGACAGCTGTCAGGAAACATACTACCGATGATCGGCACGGACCCTGACACCAGTTCAGGCAGCCGCTGCATTGCCTCGCGCAGTCCGAAGCCGCTGCTATGCTCAGTGATGAACTGCGCACGGTCAAGAGCAGGCAACTTGAGCTGACTGGGCGCATTGTAGGCTGTCAGAGCGAAGGCAGCGCTGTTTAGCACCACCAAGCCGCTCATGGTCGCCCAGACAGGCGCGAGTCGCCGTGTGCGTAGCCACAAGGTGCCGAGCCCACTGCCGCTCAGCGCAATCAGCGGCGGTAAGACGGTCAAGAAATGGCGCGGCATTGGCGTCAGACTGATGAGCAGCATGAGACCGAGCGGTAAACTAGCAGCGGCGATTAGTTCCACGCGCTGTCTGAAGTAGAGCAGCGCTAGGATGCCGCTCAAGAAGGCAATCAACCACAGCGTAGCGCCTGTGACATCGCCGAAGCCAAGCAGCGCATCGCCAAGCCGTCTCAGGTTGTCAGCTAGGTCTGCCTGCTGTGTGCCGCTTGCCAGCCAGCCAAGCGCGACGCCGAAGTTGCCGCTGCGCAGCGCTAAGTACAGCAGGACGGGACTGAAAAGAGCGATCACAGTCAGCGCAACTATGATAAGACTGCGTAAGCGCTGCAAGAGACTCGTGCCGCTTGACAGCACAATCAGGGCAACTGTCAGAGCGAACGGTGCAGCGGTCAGCTTGAAAAGTGCTGCGAGCGCTAGAGTAGCGCCGCACAGTACCGCGTTAATTGTTGAGGGCGCGCGTGCAAGGCGCAGCGCAGTCCAAATGGCTATGACTGCCCAAGCCGCTGCTTGACTATCGCTGAGCGCTGTCCGCTCATAGAAGAACAAGTAAGGTGCGTTGATCCACAGCAAGCTGACTGCCACGATACCTGCCATGCCACTGAACTGTCTGCCGATGGCTATGCCGCCTGCCAAGCCTATCAGCGCTATCAAGACCGTGGCAACTCGTCCACTGAAGACAGGCGCGTTCTGCGGGTAGAAAAAGCTGATCAGCCAGTGGTTGACGATCTTTCCGTCGCTGATCTCCCAGAAAGGATGTCCGCGCCAAACTTGTAGAGCGCGCGTCAAGTGCAGTCCTTCGTCGTTATGCAGTGGCAGAGTGTCCAGCGCAACCAAGCGGCTGAATGTCAACAACCAAAGCGCGCAAACGCTCAGCCAGAGCGCAACTCGTGATCGGTCAGACATGGCGTTCATCAAAAAGTCAACGTATCATCAGGATCACTCGGCTCATCAGGCGTGCCGTCGCCGAATAGCGCAAAAATCAGCAAACCAAGCGAGGCAACCATGAAACTGCCAATCAAGCCTGCCGTCTGCCACGGACCCAGCGTTGGACGCTGCCCGATCAGCGGCGAGTTTGAGCCAAAACCTAGCACGTCTGCTAAGCCGATAGCTGTTGCTAGAACTACGCCTGTCATGCTCAGGCGCACACCAACTTTTTGAGCAAGATTGTGGCGTTTGTTAGGGTAGTATGTCGCTTGGACAAAGATGTAGGCACCGCTGATCAAAATTGAGAAGCCAACTAGGATAGTCAGCATTTGCAGCACGCCTACACCTGCACTCGCCTCTAAGCCGATCACGCTGGGAAATAAGCCGATGAACGTGATCACGCCGCCTAGCAGTGCCACAGCTATGCCTAGTTGTGCGAACTTTTGTGAGTTATCCATGCGCTTCTCTCGACGATGCAGCAGGCGCCTAGCGCGGAGTATAGCATAGCGTAGGCTATTCAGCGCCTGAGCAACAGGCAAAGTATGTTATAATTTCGCACAGAGCGCGCAGGCAGTGGAAGCAGCTTATGAAACTCATCCGCGTCTTGATTCTCGATCCCGACATTCGCTTTGCTGTGCCGATCAAGCAGGCACTGGAAGGCATTGGACGCTACCGTGTGAACGTCTTTGCCAGCAGCCAAGCTGCACTAGAGCTGCTGGCACGCGAGCCGCAAGATTTTGCTGTAATAGACGTCTCAGCTGAGCGCGCCGGCGTGCTGCACTTCATTGAGACGCTGCAGCGCTTGTATCCCAAGCTCACGATCATTGTCAGCCGTCGCGCCGATCAGCCGCCTATTTTCCCACCAGAAACTGAAACACTGCCTAGCTTGCTCAAACCCTACCTCGCGCGCCATCTCGACGCTCTGATACGCGAATGTCTTGCTGCGGCTGCCCGAACTGCACCTGCTCAACGGACTGAGTCGCCGTTGCAGCCTGATCAGACCTTTATGCGCGCCATTGAGAGCATTGCAGACGGCACGACCACGCTTGTGCTCTCCGAAACACCGCAAAGTCTCACTGAGCCGCCTTTGCCGCCTGATGCCACGCTCAAAACCCTGATCAGCGGCACTCAGCCTGTCTCAACGCCGACGCCTAAACCGACTGAGCCACAGACGCTGATCGCTGCCCAAGTTGCTCTTGAAACAGCTGTTGATGACTCTGTGCCGCTGACCGATATCGCTGATCATCTGGCAGAAGAAGCTGAAAAAGTGCCGCCTGATGCACGTCCTGCTTGGATTGCGCCGTCCAGTGCACCAAACCTTGAGCAGACGCTCAGTCACGCTCTCCATGAGACTGCACAGCTTGTAGCACAACAAAAACAGCTTGCTTCCACACACCCAGCTGATCCAATTGCTGCGCTCGCGCTCCGCTTCATGCAGCTAACTATAGACTCAGCCGCTAAGGCTGCTTTCCTAACGCGCAACGACGAACTGATCGCGCTCGCCAGCTCTGGCGTACTCGACGAGCCGACGCGCGCTCTTGCTCTACGCGAAATCGTGCGCATGTGGCAAGGTAGCGTGAATGCGCCGACTGTCTTTCGTCCGCTACAGGTCAATCCTGAGACACTCTACTTGCTCTACTCTACGCGCACAGTGGAAAACTTGACGCTCTCGCTGCTCTTCCACGGCGACGCCTCCATGCGCACTATTCGGCAAGTTGCACGTCAACTACACGAGGCAATGGCGCGCGTGCCTGAGGCAGCCTTGCCAGAGGCAGAATCAGCAGGTCAGGCAGCTGTTGTTGCTGAGCTGCAATCTGAAGAAACGCCCGAAGCGGCGAAGACCTTGCCATCGCGTCCAACTGATCTGCGTCCACCACAGGGACTGCGCGAGGCAGCTGCTGCTAAGCCTGAGTTAGCGCCGCCACTACTCGTGTTCACTTTGGCGCTCTTGCCTGCCACGCCGCCGCTGGATAATGACTTGGCAGCGCTCTTGCCGCGCTACTTTGAGATGGCGGCAGCTGGGGCAGGCTGGCAGGTGGAAGGCGTTGAAATTCAGCCGACTCACGTCAGTTTGCAGGTGAGCGTGCCGTCTGAAGTAGCGCCGGCTGCTGCAGCCGAGCGTCTGATCCGAGAGACGGCGACGCATACTGGTCAGACCTCGCTTTGGCTTGATGCTTGCTACATCATCACGCCGGCGCGCAGCTTGACTCAGCGTGAGTTGGCTGAGTTTGCCGAATATGCACGCCTTGTGCACAGCCACTAGACAAACGAAAAGACACGCTTGCCTGCAAGCGTGTCTCTATTGTGTCTTTGAGCTGGGGGACCTGGACTCGAACCAAGACTAACGGGGCCAGAACCCGTCGTTCTGCCGATTAAACTATCCCCCAATCTGCGCAGTAGCATAGCACACTTCGCCGCAGTGCGCAAGTGTGTTTTTTGCGGTACGCTAGACCATGTACACTGGAGAGCCAGACTTGCCTGACTTCACAATAGATTACTACAACCATGAACGCGATGCAGAGCGCGTCCTTGCTGCTTGGCAGAGTGCTTTCGGTGATCGTTTCCGCATTGACGAGCGTGCTTTGCGTGCCGTTGCACTAACAACAGGTCCGTATCGTCCCGGCGACCATTTTGTGGCGCGTCGCGCCGACCAAGTGATTGGCTTTGTCTTCGCTCAACTAGTCCAGCAATCGGACGCGCCGCTCCATGCTTGCTTGTGTGCGATTGGCGTCGCGCGCTCATTTTGGCGACATGGCATCGGACGTGCCTTACTCAGCACAGCATGTGAGGCGGCGTCACAAGCAGGCGCTGTACAGATTAGGCTTGGCGGACACCTGCCACGTTTTTTCCCTAGCGTGCCACAAGTTTTGCCTGCTGCTGCTGACTTTTTTGTGACGCAGGGCTTTCAAGTCAGCGCGCCTGACGCTGCAGTTTACGATTTGATTCAGGACTTGACTGACTATCGCACGTCGCTTTCCGTTGCTGAGCGGATTCAGAAGTGCGGCGCTGTGCTACGCTCGGCTGCGCCTGAAGACTACGCTGACATCCTTGCCTTTCACAACCGTGAGTTTCCTCACTGGCAACCTGAGTATGCGCATGTGATTGCTGTTGGTGACGGCGCGGATATCTTGATCGCGCGTGACCAACAGAGCGGCGAGTTGCTCGGCACTTTGATCATGTTTACGCCGCACTCACAGCAAATGCGCGGCGACGTTTTGTGGTGGGCAGAGCTAGGTGAGCCGCTTGGCGCACTTTCAGCAGTCGGTGTGAGCGCTATGGCGCGCGGACGTGGCATTGGTCTAGCGCTTGTTGGACGCGGCACGGAGTTGCTTAAAGCACATGATGTTCGCGTAGCGCACGTCGGTTGGACGAACATACCGCGCTTCTATGAACAGGCGGGATATCGCGTGTGGCATGCTTTTGACAGCGGCTGGCGCACTTTGCGATGAACATAGAACTTATTGAGCAATTATGGCAGAAAGTGCTGACAGCAGGGCTGCTTGGCACAGAACGGCAGCCGCTTGCGTCGCTGCATGCTGAAGGCACGCTTGGTGACATCTTCAAACGCCTTGACTTTTCTGATGCCGAGAGTGCGCTGCTAAATGCTGCTGTAACACTCAGTTACGTGCAACGTGCTGCTAGTATGCCGATCGCGCCGCTAGGACGTGCCCTGCCGCTACCTTGTCCGCCTGATCCGCAGCCTGCAGTCTCACGCCAAGCTGCTGAATTGCTCAAGGTACTCGACGCGCGCCGACCTCACCTGTTCGAGGAATGGCTGCACCTCGCTTTTGAGCGCGGCTTGCGTGTTTCGGAAGAGTACATCCCTGAGCTACTAAATCTTGGCGAGCAAGTGAATCCTGCGCTCAGTGCTTTGGTAGCAGGCGTGCGCGGACGTTGGCTCGCGGCGCTAGTTGGTGGCAAATGGATTTACGCTGCTTTTCAGCTAGACGATGACTCTGCATGGCGCACAGGTGCGCCGCTCACGCGCAAGACATTCCTCAGCGCGCTCCGCTTGACCGCACCTGAGCGCGCGCGTCAGCTTTTGGAGGAAACTTGGGAGCGCGAGTCGGCTGAGCGCCGTGCCGACTTGCTGGGAACACTTATCCATAACCTCTCAGAGGCTGATTTGCCATTTCTCAAGCGCGTTGCTCAGACTGATCGCGTACTCAGTTTGAGAGAAACAGCCGCAGATTTCATTAATCAGCTGAGCCAGCCGCTGCCATTGCCTAGTCAGCGTGAGGCAGAAGCGCTACCGCTTTTTAGTCTCGCTCGTCCATGGTCACACAGTGAGTATACCTTGCTCTTCCGCTGCGACCACGCATGGTCAGCTGAGTTTAGCCTATCTTTTGCTGAGTACTTGCCGCAATTCCTAGCAAGGCAAGTTGCGCCGAATGGCGCACTCTGGCTCGATCACAGCTTTCCGTCACACTTTGAGCCGTTACTGACACACTTACATCCGCGAGCAATTGAGCGCACTATTGCGAACCTTGAGTCGCTTGGGCGCAGAGGTGCAGTTTGGCGCAATGTTGCTGAGTGGCAAGCGATATTGCGTCTGCGCGCTGCTATTCACGCAGCGTTCTAGCTGAGGACAAAATAAAAAAGCGCTCAGCAGCTGATGCTGAGCGCCTTACGGCACTACGGGCTTAGAACATGCTCCACAGATGCTGATTGGTCACTTCGTGATGGTACTGAATTTCTGCCACCTTAATCATCGAGCCAAGCCGACGCGGGCAACGATCTGCCTGCATGACCTTGAGCGCAGTGAAGCGCGACTGAATCTCCGAACCGAGCAGATGTCTCATGTAGGCGCTACCGCTGAAGCAATCAATCGCATCGTAAATGTTATCGGGCAGCGTGGCGCCTTCGGGCAACTCTGCGGGGAGCGTGCCTTCCAAGCCTGTGCGCAGCAACACATAGAAGGCAAGGTACGGATTAGCATCTGGTGCAATCGAGCGCATCTCGATGCGCGCAGAGCGCTCATTGCCAACAGGGATGCGGACCATTGCACCACGGTCAATTGGCGATGACTTAATCTCGTTTGGCGCCTCAAAATGCGGATCAAGACGGCGGTAAGCATTCACACTTGAGTTGAGCACAAGGCACATGTCGAGCGCATGGTTCAAAATACGCTTGATAAAGTCATGCGCCATTGGTGAGAGGCTATGCACGCCGTCAGCAGCGTAGAACAGGTTCTTGCCATTCTGCGAGACCGAGAGGTTGGTGTGCATGCCGCTGCCGTTTACGCCTGTCACGGGCTTGGGCAAAAAGCTGGCAGTCATGCCGAGCTTGTAGGCAGTTTGGCGGCACAGCAGCTTGTAGAGTTGCACCTGATCGGCTGCAATAGACGCCTCTGAGTATGAATAGTTCATCTCAAACTGCGAAGGCGCCACTTCGGGATGGTCTTTTTCGTTGGCGAAGCCCATGGCGCGTTGCACTTCTGCAGCGAGGTCAATGAATTGGCGCAACGGACTAGTTGGCAATGAGTGGTAGTAGCCACTAGTCGTCACAAATTCAAAGCGACCCGTCTCGTGGTAGTGCTGCTCAGCATTCTGACCCTTGAACAGGAAACCTTCAATCTCGTTCGCCGCATTACATGTGTAGCCGTATTGCTCATACAGGCTCTGCAGGTAGCGCTTGAGCAGTGAACGCATGTCTCCGATGTAAGGCGAGCCATCGCGCTCAAGCACCTCGCCAAAGACCAGTACTTTGCCCGGACCGAAGACATCTGCTGGTAACCAATAGAAGGCTGACCAGTCAATGCCAAGCCGCAAGTCCGACTCAGATTGCTGTGAGAAGCCGCGAATTGACGATCCATCGAAAGTCAAGTTATCCGCTGCTTTCAGCAGGAACTTCTTGTCGTAGTCCAGCATGTGCAGGCGACCTTCGAGGTCAGTAAAGCAAACTGTGACTGCTTTGAGACGCTTCTCATCGGCGAGATAGCGCATGCGCTCTTCGCGCAGCACGTCCATTGGCACGCGGTCAAGGCGCTGCTGCTTGGCGGCAAGATTGCGCTCTTCCAGTTCATCGTAGGGAATTTCGAGGAAAACTCGCAAATCGGGCATGGTTTAGCCTCTCTAGTGAGCGTTGAATACGCTCAAATAGCTTACGAAAAAGGGTGCTCAGCACATTGGACGAGTTGCACGGAATTTGAGCGGTACTTCATTGGGCAAGTTATACAAAAGCGCGGCTGTCTAGAGGCTGAGGAAGCACAAAGGCGCTTGAGAGGGCAGAGGAGGTTGGCAATGACCTACTCTCCCACTCCGTCGCCAGAGCAGTACCCTCAGCGCTGG
>JANWYI010000120.1 GCA_025055255.1 Anaerolineae bacterium
ATCCGCGCTGAGAAAGTGCCGCCTGAAGGTATCCCAAGCAGTTTCCTGAGCATTGTGCCAGATTTGGTAGTCGAGGTTGTCTCGCCTGGTGACCGCAGCGCAGACATCGCGGCAAAGGTAGCTGAATGGCTCGCCTTCGGCGTGGAGACGGTCTGGATCGTCTATCCAAGCGAGCGGACTGTCCACGTCCACAGGCAATCGGACACAAGTCAAGTTTTGAGCGGCGAGGATTTGTTGGAAGGTAGCGGCGTGCTGACAGGTTTCAGCGTGCCTGTGCGCGCCATCTTTGAGGAGTAGCCGAAATGAGCGAGAGAGAGGCGCGCACCAAGCTGACAGGTGACGAGCTACTGGAAATTCAGGCGCAGACGGGCAAGCGCTACGAGCTGATTGACGGAGAGCTGGTAGAAATGGCGCCAACTGGTGGCTCGCATGGTGAGATTGAGATGACCGTTGGTGCATTGGTGTGGAACTATGTGCGGCAACATCGGCTTGGTCATGTGCTAGTTGGTGAGGTCGGCTTCTATGTGCGCAACGATCCGTACACAGTGCGCGGCGCCGATATCGCCTTCATCCGCGCTGAGAAAGTGCCGCCTGAAGGTATCCCAAGCAGTTTCCTGAGCATTGTGCCAGATTTGGTAGTCGAGGTCGTCTCGCCCAATGACCGCAGCGCAGACATCGCGGCAAAGGTGGCAGAATGGCTCGCCTTCGGCGTGGAGACGGTCTGGATCGTCTATCCAAGCGAGCGGACTGTCCACGTCCACAGGCAATCGGACACAAGTCAAGTCTTGAGCGGCGACGACCTGTTGGAAGGCAGTGGTGCGCTAGCAGGTTTCAACGTGCCTGTGCGCGCCATCTTTGAGGAGTAGCCGAAATGAGTGAGAGAGAGGCGCGCACCAAGCTGACAGGTGACGACTTGCTGGAAATTCAGGCGCAGACGGGCAAGCGCTACGAGCTGATTGACGGAGAGCTAGTAGAAATGGCGCCGACTGGAATGCCTCACAGTGCAATTGAGTTCAACATAGCGTTCCTGCTCGGACAGTATGTACGTCAACGCCAACTGGGACGCATTCTTGTCGGCGAGGTCGGTTTCTACGTGCGCAACGATCCGTACACAGTGCGCGGCGCTGATGTCGCCTTCATTCGGCGCGAAAAACTGCCTCAGACAGGCTTGCCCGAAGGTTTCAGCACCATTGTGCCAGACTTGGTGGTGGAAGTTGTCTCACCAAACGACCGCAGCGCAGACATCGCGGCGAAGGTGGCAGAATGGCTCGCCTTCGGCGTAGAGACAGTCTGGGTTGTCTATCCAAGCGAGCGGACTGTCCACGTCCACAGGCAATCGGACACAAGTCAAGTTTTGAGCGGCGATGACCTGTTGGAAGGCAGTGGTGCGCTAGCAGGTTTCAACGTGCCTGTGCGCGCCATCTTTGAGAGCCAGTTTTTGTG
>JANWYI010000121.1 GCA_025055255.1 Anaerolineae bacterium
CGAATGAGCTCTTCGGTCTTGCCGCTGAACATGCTGCCACAGATCACCTCTATGCGTCCGCGATAGTGAAGCATTATAAGAATCCTTTCAAAGCTGTCAAAAAGCACAAAAAATGGGCAGGATTCGGACTCCTGCCCGTGAGACCAAGTGTCGTCTTAGTCTTGTGCAGCAGGCAACTCGTAGCCTTTTTGGCGCAATTTCTTTTTGATGTCGGTCAGCAGCTTGCGCCCGACGCCGCGAATGGCAAGCACACCTTCGTCGCCTGCCTCCTGCAAGCGCTTGATGAAGTCGCCGGCTGTGACCAAGCCGTTAGCAGCCAGTAGCTCCACTTGCTGCTTAGCCAAGCCTAGCTCTGAGAGCGCAAACTCAGGCGAGCCGACTGTCTTAGCAGCCTGCTGCTGTGTGCGCACTGTGCGCGTCTCTAGGCGCTTCATGAAGCGGTCTACGCGCCCTTCAGTGTCCACAATGCGCTGTTCGCCTGTGTAGAAGGGATGACAGTTGGAGCAAACGTCTACTTGCAATGTCGGGCGCGTTGAGCCGACTGTCCAAACTGTGCCGCAGGCAAGGCACGTGATCTTTGCCTGTGGATACCACTTGGGATGAATGTTGTCCTTCATAATCGTCTCCTCAACAGTGCGCGACGGACGCGCTAGCGCGTTAGCGTCGCGGCTTTTCGTGTGACAAAAACGCGATCTCAGTCTGCGGCGACCTCAGTCTTGGCGGCAACCTTCGGCTCTGGACGCACAGCTACGACGCGCACACCGCCGCGTCCCCATTCAAAGCTCACATAGCCCTGCTCAACAGCGTAAATCGTGAAGTCTCTGCCTTGCTTTGTGCCAGGACCTGGGTAAAAGCGATTGCCGCGTTGCCGCACGATGATGTTGCCTGGAATGACGAACTCGCCGCCAAAGCGCTTAACGCCTAGTCGTTTTGAGTGACTTTCGCGTCCATTGCGGGTTGAGCCGCCACCTTTCTTGTGTGCCATAGCTCAAAAACCTCCCAAATTTGCTCAAATGCCTGTGATGCTCTCGATTTTCAGGCGCGTGTAGGTCTGGCGATGCCCGCGACGGCGCCGATAGCGCAAGCCCGGACGATACTTCCAGACGATGATTTTCTTAGCACGGTAGTGTCCAAGCACAGTAGCTTGTACAGCTACGCCGTCTACTAACGGACGCCCAATCACAGGCGCGCCATTCTCTGGCACCACGAGCAGCACTTCGTTCAAGGTCAAGCTAGTGCCTGCTTCAGCGTCCAACTTGTCTACATCTATCACCATGTTAGGCGCGACGCGATACTGGCGTCCGCTTGTGCGAACTACAGCGTACATACGGTATTT
>JANWYI010000122.1 GCA_025055255.1 Anaerolineae bacterium
TGTTGTGGCGAATCTGTTTGCCGTGCTGCTCAGCCTGCCGCTTCTGACTGCTCCGCTCGCTTTCGCAGGTCTAGCGTACATGGCACACGCTGCACATAGTGCACCAACGGCGCATCCCGATGACTTTTGGCGTGGTGTGCGGCGCTATCTTTGGCATGGCTTGCTTCTGGGCGCGTTGAACATTGCCTTTTGGACAGTGCTATACGTCAACTTTGCCGTCTACGCCCAGCAGACCAGCGCGCTTTTCTGGCTATTGCGTGGCATATGGCTCGCAGCAGCGTCGGTATGGTTGCTTATGCTGCTGTACGTCTTTCCACTGCTGGAAGAGATGGAGCGCCAGCACTTGGGCATGGCGCTCTACAACGCGGCACTAATGGTGATGAAAAATCCATTCTTCAGCGCAGCTGTGTGGCTGTGCACGCTGCTGATTGTGGTCGGCAGTGCGTTGACTGTTGTGCCGCTACTGCTCTTCACACTGAGTCTGCTTGCCAGCATCAGCAGCGCAGCTGTGATTGATCGTCTAGCGCATTTTCGCCGATCAGTTTAGGCAAGTGTCACAGCGCCATGGTCATCGCAGTGGTCGCCGTGCCGATGATGTAGGCGTCCGTTCACCAAGTAGTCGTAGTGGTCGCCGCGCGGCACGAGCGGATGTCCACAGCCGTCATGTCCGCAGAGACACTCAATTAGCGCGCAGACATTGGGATTAGCGTAGCTGACTTCAATCTATGTGCTTATCGTAGTGATAATCGTGTTCGGCGTGCAAGTGACCGTGATGTAGATAGTCTACATGGTTGCCATGAACGATGCGAAGATGTCCGCAATGCTCAGAGTGCCTGTGCGGATGATCAGTATGAACCTTGTGTTCCATTTGGTCGCTCCTCATTCTTGAACGTGATCAAGACCTTGCTGGAAGACGACGCAGATGTGATCATCGCTGAGTGCGTAGAAGACGTGCTTGCCTTCACGTCGCATGCTCACAAGCCGCGCTTGGCGCAGCAGGCGCAGTTGCTGTGAGATAGCTGGCTGTGCCATGCCCAGCAACCTGCACAGATCGCCAACGCATAGCTCTGCCTGCGCAAGGACGCTGATGATGCGCAGGCGGATCGGGTCGCTGAGCGCCTTGAAGAATTCCGCCATGCGCAGCGCAGTCTCGCTGCTCGGCAGTATAGCGCCAAGCGCCTGTAGCGCGGCACTCTGGCTATGATCGCCTGTGCAAACTGTCTTTATCGCCCATTGCGAACTTCACTAAAATCACATGCGCAAGTGATTATACAATCA
>JANWYI010000123.1 GCA_025055255.1 Anaerolineae bacterium
TCAGGTGTCTCAACTAATGCGTAGACGCTCGTGTAGAGAGTGTCTAGGCGCTCAGGCAACTCAACGATGGCAATGCCTTCTGAGTTTGTGGTCGCTGCAGGCGTCGGCGAAAACGGCTCATCTTCTAGCGCCAACTGGATAGGCAGATTGGGCACAGGCGCGCCGCTCTGCAGATCAGTCGCCCAGATCATCAGCCTGCTCTCCGAGAGCTTGAGCGTCAGGTTGACTGTGGCGACCAACATATTCTCGGCAAAGTAATAGCCGACCTCAGGCGAGTGCACCAGCAGGCGGTAGAAGCCAGGCTTGAGTGACTTAGCATTTGGATCGTACGGCTTCAAAGGCGTGCGCGGTAAGTTCACCACGCGGCTGCTGCTGCCTTCCACGCCGATGAAATATTGACGTGCGCTGCCCTCAGCAACCCAGCCTGAAATACCGTTTCGGTTGCCTACGTAAACTTGGTACCACAAGTAGCCATCAGCGCAAACTGGACCGCTATCTATAAGCAGGCGCGTGTTGATAGGCAGTTCACGGATGACCCGATCTGAGAGACTTGGACCGAAGCGTAAGCGCACAGGCGCAGGATCATCGGGCAGGACAATAGCCACCTCGCCGGGAATCAGACGGCTAGGCGGCGCGCCGCGACACTCAGGCGCGCTGAAAGCCGTGCTTGCGCCTTCGCTGAGCGTGACTAGGTCGTAGCGTAGCACGTTGCGCGGATTCTCAACTTGTACGCTCCAAGCGCGGATGCGCTGCGCACCTGATGGTATGCTGCTGTAGCGAGAAAGCGCGCGTCCGGAGTGGCTTGGCATGCGGTAAAGCGCGAAGTTGATCTTTTCAAGGTTGCGATGTGTGGAAAAAGCGCGCGTTTGGGCATTGTAGGCACTGTACAGACCAATGTCGTAGGCGCCTGTACGCAGGTTTAGCTCAGGGTCGTAATCAGGCGTTGACCAACGGACGATCAAGGTCTTGCCGTCTTCGGAGACCTCGTACAGGTCGCTGTTACGGTCAACTTGCAACGGCGTGCCATAGATATCGGTTAAGCCTTCAAGGTCTATTAACGCAGTGTATTGCGTGTTCGGCTCGTGACTAAAGCCATAGTTAAAGTAAGTGCCGCGCTTATCGCCATAGCTCTCAAAAAACAAAGTTGGCTCTGGGATGACGCGAATGCGCTCTTTGAAGTTCTCTAAGTTCATCGGCGCGTTGAACTGGATGTAGAAACCTGAGCCATACCAGAA
>JANWYI010000124.1 GCA_025055255.1 Anaerolineae bacterium
CTCTGCTGAGCGCTTCTGGCGCTTTTCTTCTGTTGCAACCGCGAACGACCCGTTGAGGGTATTGAAACTATGACGACCTGCGCGGGATGGCGCCACTGTTAACAGGTTGCAACCGCGAACGACCCGTTGAGGGTATTGAAACTCTGATGACAACCAGTACCATCTTGACGTTGAAATCGGTTGCAACCGCGAACGACCCGTTGAGGGTATTGAAACTGGCAGGCTCAAAACTGGCAGTGGCATTTGAACCTGCAGGTTGCAACCGCGAACGACCCGTTGAGGGTATTGAAACCTCTCAGAGCTGATAATGCGGATCGTCGGCTTCGGCGTTGCAACCGCGAACGACCCGTTGAGGGTATTGAAACTCCACACATGCAGCGCTGCTTTGGCGTGCTTGAAGCCGTTGCAACCGCGAACGACCCGTTGAGGGTATTGAAACGCATGATCTGTTTCATACGAGCCCGCGCGATTTCTAAGTTGCAACCGCGAACGACCCGTTGAGGGTATTGAAACAAATAAGCCAGACAGTTTCCATCGGTTACGGCGCGCAGTTGCAACCGTGAACGACCCGTTGAGGGTATTGAAACTCTTCATGGCAATCGCTCTACATGCCGATGCAGACGGAGTTGCAACCGTGAACGACCCGTTGAGGGTATTGAAACCAATGCTTGTACGCTGCATCGCCGTAGACAATCCAGCGTTGCAACCGTGAACGACCCGTTGAGGGTATTGAAACATCATCGCGGCGTTTGGACGCCATTGCAAGACGACATGTTGCAACCGTGAACGACCCGTTGAGGGTATTGAAACGCGATGGATCGTAAGCGCACGGCGCGTAAAACGGCGTGTTGCAACCGTGAACGACCCGTTGAGGGTATTGAAACAAATTAACGCTGCTCGGGCACCAAAAGCAGCGCCATGTTGCAACCGTGAACGACCCGTTGAGGGTATTGAAACGTTACAGTTACTAAGTCCGGGCGTGGCTGCGCCTGTGTTGCAACCGTGAACGACCCGTTGAGGGTATTGAAACACTTTGATCCCCATGTAATCCGCCAAAGTGGTTTGCGTTGCAACCGTGAACGACCCGTTGAGGGTATTGAAACGCCGCTACCGTGGCGGTTGCCGAAAAGAGTGCTAAGGGTTGCAACCGTGAACGACCCGTTGAGGGTATTGAAACCCTGCATCATGGAGACGGCGTATCGCTTGAGAGCAGCGT
>JANWYI010000125.1 GCA_025055255.1 Anaerolineae bacterium
ATACGTATAGTGCTATCCGCTGACCCTGATGCTATGTAGCGTCCATCAGGCGACCATGATACAGAGGTCACTTCGTCTGAATGTCCCCTCAACCGATTTACTAGCCGCCAGCCTCCTGTTTCCCAGATTCTTATCACGCCATCGCCTGAAGCTGAAGCCAAAAAGCGCCCATCAGGTGACCACACTATGAAGCGTATCCAAAGCGCACTATCGGAGAGCGTTCGCAGCTGACTAACGCGATCAAAATTGCTGGCGCCAATTGTTGGCGGCAGCGTGAAGGTGCGCGTGGGCGTACGTGATGGTGTGATTGTCCGTGTCGGCGTACGTGATGGCGTGAAGGTGCGTGTCGGTGTGCGTGTAGCCGTGCGCGTAGGCGTCGGCTCAGGATCAAGCGACCAGATGGTGAATTGATCATAGCGCGTCACAGCGCCTGCTTTTTCGCTGATATCGTAAAAACCAGTGCCTACGCCCACTGCGCCAATGCTCCTGTTGAGCGACACATTCAGTACTGCGGTAAGCTGGTTATTTACATAAAGGGCAGCTTGATCGCCTATGATAGAAAGACGTAACTTATTTCTTGCATTAGCGCTGAAGTCCACATAATTCGGCAAATTACCAGATTGTATTATCTCGAGTTGCCATTCATTTTCTTTGTTATAATATCCTGCTGCCAGAGCATATAACTTATCTGAAGTAACAAAGAGGCGATACTGACCGCGATCATTTGTTCGGAAGAAGAAGCCGAAGTCCCAAGCGTGGTCTGTGTAAGGCGTGTAGAAACGTGCTTCAATTACGCCATTTTGGAGAAGAATGCCCTCAGCATAATTCAACTCTACGATGCCGTTTTTTGGATCATGAGCGAGGCTACCACTTCTAGCTGGATAGACAAGCCTAGCTTGTGGAGGCAGCGGCAGGTCTGCAGAGGCAATTCGAGTACGCTCGACGGCAAAAGTAGCTGTGAAGTTCGGCGTGGGCGTGCGCGTAGCTGTCCGTGTCGGCGTACGTGATGGCGTGAACGTCCGTGTCGGCGTACGTGATGGTGTGAACGTATGTGTCGGCGTGAAGGTGCGTGTCAGTGTGCGTGACGGCGTGAACGTCCGTGTCGGCGTACGTGACGGTGTGAACGTATGTGTCGGCGTGAAGGTGCGTGTCAGTGTGCGTGATGGCGTGAACGTCCGTGTTGGCGTACGTGA
>JANWYI010000126.1 GCA_025055255.1 Anaerolineae bacterium
GTAGCTTGGTCGCCGAATGAGCCGCGTGTGGCATCAGGCGGAAACGGTGACGTAGTTCGCATATGGGATGCTCAGAGCGGCAAGGTGGTGTTCGCTCTTGCAGGTCACGGCAGCGGCGCGACGAGCATCGCTTGGTCGCCTGATGGACGCCTCGTGGCGTCAGGTGCCATGGACGGCACGATCCGCCTATGGGATGCGCGGAGCGGGAAGCTCCTGAAAACGCTCACAGGGCACACACAGGCTGCAGATTCTATGGTCTGGTCACCTGATGGGCGCTACTTCGCCAGCAGCTCGTGGGACGGCACGATCCGCATCTGGGGCGCCCGCTGAGCAGGAAGCGCACGGTCTAGCGGACGTGCTGCGCACGCTCCGCGCCTACATAGAGCAGTTTGACGCTGACAAGCGCAGACGCGGCTTTTTCTTAACTTGACATGCCTCGCTTTTTCGCAGTATGCTGCACATAGAGAGACACATAAATGTGTCAAGGAGTATGCATATGCGAAAGGCGAGGTTTCTAGTTTGGGCGCTGCTGAGCGTGGCAAGCGCATTTTTGTTTTCCCTCTGGCTTCCGTTTGAGGCAACGGCGCCGCTGGTGGCGCAAGAGTCCACGCCGACGCCTGCGCCAACGCTGGGCGCCAACAACCTCAGGCGCGTGGTGGAGCTGCAGCGCATCGGGCGCGGCGTAGCTGAGGGAGTCGCTTATGCGCCTGACGGCAAAACGTTAGCGGTGAGAAGCGCCATTGGCGTCTGGCTACACGATGCACAAGACCCATCGCGCGAGCCGCGCCTTCTGGAAGGCTATGAGCAGCGCGTCTCTTCACTGGCTTGGTCGCCAGATGGGCAGCGCATAGCAGCGGGCGCTTGGGACGCAACTATCCGCCTATGGGACGCGCAGAGCGGCAAGCTACTGCGCACGCTTGAGGGTCACACTAACGCTGTGACCTCTGTGGCATGGTCGCCTGATGGACGCACGCTGGTCTCAGGGTCATATGACCGCACTGTCCGCCTGTGGGACGCGCAGAATGGCAAGCGCCTGCGGCTGCTCAGAGGTCATGCAGAGCCTGTGCTCTCAGTGGCTTGGTCGCCCAATGGGCAGTTCATAGCCTCGAGCGCAGGAGATGGCGTGATTCACATATGGGACGCGCAGAGCGG
>JANWYI010000127.1 GCA_025055255.1 Anaerolineae bacterium
ACGTATGCAGAGGCAAACACGCCGAAAAGTGCCACTGCTAACGCTAGGATGAACAGCACGCGCTCTGCCTCTGAGGCTGGCACAAACGTGCCGACTGCAGTGACCGTTGGCGGCGTGCGTCGCTTGCTGCTTTCCTCTTCAGCAGGCGCTAACTCCTCTTCAATACCCTCAGCAGCGGCTACAGGCGACACAGATTGCAACGGCACGCGATCCATCAAAAGAACGTAATCGCGTGGCGTACCACGGCTGACCAACATGCGTCCGCGCCCACCTTCGACTGTGTCATAGCTGATCAAGCCCAAAAACAGCGCGACAAGCGGCAGGACAAGCATCAATGCAACAATCGTGCGCACGTCGCGGCGCACAAGCGCCAAAGTGCGCTCAGTCAGGGTGCGCGTCTGCTGCAGCAGCGAGCCACGCCGCACGCGGCGCAACTTTTTGTTGGTCAATGCCGTGTTTTTGACGCTATCGCCATGTACCTTCAGCCGCTCGGCAATGTACTTCTCGTACTCAGGCGTTTGACGGTATTTCTCTGCCCATTGGCGCGCAGCATCCTGCGGATTGGACTTGCCAGTCGCCACGACGCGCGATGAAGCAGGCGTGAAGATCATCGTCTCGCCTATGGCGCGCGCTGTCTCTGGTGGCACAGTGACCTTGTTATAAATCTCGGAGTAGTCGCGCGCTTCAAAGAACTTCAAGGCTTGCTTAGGCGGACCGAAGTAGGTCAGGTAGCCGCGTGACATGAGCGCCACATGATCGCACAGGTCAATGTTGAGCGTGGTGTGCGTGACGACAATTACGATGTGTCCACGGTCTGCCAGACGGCGCAGAGTCACCATCATGGATTTGTCCAAGCCTGGGTCGAGTCCGCTCGACGGCTCGTCCATGAAGAGCAAGATTGGCTCTGCCATCAGCTCAAGCGCGATGCTGACACGCTTACGCTGTCCGCCGCTCAATCGTCCGACCAGACGGTCGCGGAAATCGGTCAGCTCAAGCACTTCTAGCACTTTCTGAATGCGCTGTTGACGTGACTCGTCTGGTTCATTGGGAAAGCGCATCTTAGCGCCGTAGTAGAGCGTCTGGTAGACCGTGAGCGCGTCTTGGACGATGTCAGTCTGCGGCACATAGCCAATGATCGGCTGGTAGATTTC
>JANWYI010000128.1 GCA_025055255.1 Anaerolineae bacterium
GTCGGCATTGGCGGCTATGCAGCAGGCATGTTCCACTTGATCACGCACGCTTTCTTCAAGGCGCTGCTGTTCTTGGGCAGTGGCTCAGTCATCCACGCTATGGAACACGGACATCATCACGTCCATGCACACCACAAGGCTGAGCACGGCGAAGGCGCACACGGACATGCGGATCACGAACATGAGGAGGCCTTCGATCCGCAGGACATGCGCAACATGGGCGGCTTAGCGCGCCGCATGCCGATCACGTTCGTCACCTATCTGATCGGCACGTTAGCGCTTGCCGGAATCTTCCCACTGGCAGGCTTCTGGTCAAAAGATGAGATTCTGGGCAAGGCGTTCAACGCTGGCTTCAATGACGGCAAGCTGGAAGGTCTGTTGGCGCTCGGTCTGCTTCTAGCAGCAGCAGGTTTCACGGCTTTCTACATGTGGCGGCAAGTCAAGCTGGTCTTTTTAGGCGTGCCGCGCACGGAAGCCGCTGCTGCAGCGACCGAGTCTAGCCCAAGCATGACCATCCCGCTCTTGATCCTCGCCGCGCTGAGCATCTTTGGCGGCGCGCTGAACATCCCGCTCGGCGTGAACAGCGTCTTGGTGCTTGGCGTGCTGTTCGTCACAGCAGGTTTCTGGCTGCTGTGGGCGTTGCCGAGCGTGCGGCTGTTCTTCATCGGGCGCGCTGAGCCGATCACGAGCATACCGAGCGTCAAGCCTGCTTTCCGCCTGATCATGCTCGGCTCAGCCGCGGCGTTCCTGCTCAGCGGCGCGGCGATCATCCTCTTGCCGTCGCTCGGCGCCAGCTATCCGCTGGAGACGCTCGTGCTGTGGCTAGAGCACAGCGTGCCGTACACCAAAGGCTTGACCTTCAATCCGTTCTTGGCGATCCTCGCGCTCGGCATTGGAGTAGGCGGCATTCTGTTGGCACAGCGCGTCTACAGCCCTGCGCCGCTGGCAGAAGGCAACCAAGACGTGCTGGAAATCCGTCCCGACACGCGCCCAGCTTTCCAATTGGCGAACGCCAAGCTCTACTGGGATGAGACCTACGGACGCCTGATCGAGCAGCCGTATAACCGCGCTGCCGC
>JANWYI010000129.1 GCA_025055255.1 Anaerolineae bacterium
GCCGAATTCGAGCAAGTCTTCGGGCTCGACTTGATGAAGCAGATGCGAGCCTTCGCGTTCTTTTTTCGTGGGCGGGTCGGCGGCAAAGCCCATTGAGCCTTTCGCCAAACGGCGCGCGATGACCCTGTCCAAACCTTCGAACGCGCCGCCGCAGATGAAAAGAATGTTTTTGGTATTGACGTTGATGAGATTTTGTTCGGGGTGCTTGCGTCCGCCCTTTGGGGGAACGCCCGCGATGGTGCCTTCCAAAATTTTGAGCAAGGCTTGTTGCACGCCTTCGCCCGACACGTCGCGCGTGATGGAAACATTCGCCCCTTTGCGCGCGATTTTGTCGATTTCGTCGATATAAACGATGCCTTTTTCGGCGCGTTCCAAGTTGAAGTCCGCGGCTTGAAGCAAATGCGCCAAAATGCTCTCGACGTCGTCGCCAACGTAGCCCGCTTCGGTGATGGTCGTCGCGTCGGCGATCGTGAACGGCACATCGATAATCTTCGCCAACGTTTGCGCCAGCAAGGTCTTGCCCGTGCCCGTCGGACCGATGAGCAAGATGTTGCTCTTGTCGAGCTGCACGTCGTCGTCGCTTTGAGCGAACCAATCCGACGACGTCTCAATGCGCTTGTAGTGGTTGTAGACGGCGACGGAGAGAACTTTTTTGGCTTTGTCTTGTCCGACGACATATTGGTCGAGTTCGGCTTTGATGGAGGCGGGCGAAAACAACTTCGCGCGTCGCGCGTTTTGCCGTCGGTTTTGAAACGCGCTCAAATCGTTGCGAATGATCTCGACGGAACTTTGCACGCATCGGTCGCAGATGAAGGCGTTTGGACCCGCGACCATGCTCGCCACTTCGTCGCTGCTGCGTCCGCAAAACGAACAATGCACGACCGAATCAAAAAAATCGTTTCCCGAAGATTTCCCTTTTGCCATGTCATTCAGCGAAAATGTTGGACAAACGAGGAACAAAGTTACGACTTCGGCGCGTCTTTCCGAGAAAATTTTGAAGATGCGCTAAATTGCGTTCCTTGCGCGAGCCAAAAAACGCCGACGCAACGTCGCAACGG
>JANWYI010000012.1:0-22180 GCA_025055255.1 Anaerolineae bacterium
CGCCGCCAGCGTTCATCCTGAGCCAGGATCAAACTCTCCGTGAACATCGCCCTCGCGGGCAAAACAGCGTCACAGCGCTGTACGGGGTCTGGGTTTAGATGGCTGTGTTGCTGGACTTGCTGTTTCCTGCCACTATTCAGTTGTTAAGGTGCGTGCGCGCGGCGAAGCCTTGAAGTGTGTCTTTCAGCTTGCCCGCGCTTGGTGACCAATAGTCTACCACACCTTTTATCTACGTCAAGAGCGAGTTTCTAGGTTTTTGCAACGCCTTGCTGTGTGAGCTAGGAATGCGAAGCTCATTTCGCCCAGTGCCATGCGCCTAGCGTACGGAAACGGTCAGCAGGTTGGCTGATGAAACCAAGTTGCACGCCTTCCAGCCGCGAATCAGCTCCGTAGTAGTAGATCGGGTAGTAAAGCGGCAAAGCTGCCGCACGATCACAGAACAGACGCTGAAATTCAGCGTAAAGCGTGACTCTTGCGCTCCCATCAGTTGTCTGGCGCGCTGCTTCTAACAGTTCACTAATGCGCCGATCATTCAAGCTGCCAAAGTTCAAGCCACCTTCGCTTGGCACTTGCCTCCACACGCTGTACGGATCAGGATCAGCGCTCGGCGCAAGATCAAGCTCAACAAGCGCTGCCTCGAAGTTACCGTTCGCCAAACGCTCGCGGAAAGTCACACGATCCACCACTACTGCATCTACGCCAAGCCCAAGCCTGCGCCATGCCTCAGCCAACGCTTGACCGAGCGCCGCCTGCGCAGCGTCGTCGCTCAGCAGCAGTTGAAAGCGATAGCCAATTGAGCTTGACGGCTGAGTCGCCTCAGGCACGTTTGGATCGCTCTCAGACGGCGGCGGCGTGATCTGGACTTGTGCCAAATTGCGCGCTGCTGCTTCAGGCGCGCTTGGATCGTAGCTAGGACAGACAACCTCGCGCGCATACGCCCACGAACTCGGCAAGATCGGCGTGTTGGCGACTACGGCTCGATTCGCCATGAAGCGCGTCACTAGTGCTGCTCGATCCACGCTGCGCGCAAGCGCCTGCCTGAAGCGCACGTCGCGGAAGAATGGCGCAGAGCGACTCGCCCAGTTGTAGATCACTGCGCCTAGAGCAGGCTTATAGGCAGTGTACAGCGTGAGCGGTAGACCTGTGAGCGAGTCTATAGCTGCAGCAGGTACGTCTGAGATAGTGTTGACTTCGCCGCGCTCAAAAGCTGTGCGCGCCTCTTCCCATGTGCTGTAACAGATGAAGTCGAGCTGGCGCAGTGTGTAACCTTCAGCTGCTTCTGGGCGTGCCGCAAAGGTCGGCGCAGCGCTCAGTCTGACGCCGCGCAACCGCGTGCCATCACCTAAAAGACGGTCAAACTGGTAAGCGCCTGTGCCAATCGGATTCAAGTTGAACGGATGCGTCGCCAAAGTGCGCCCAGTGACGCCACGCAGGGCATGCTCAGGCAGGATGCCGATGCGCAAATAGTCAGGGAAAGTCGCCAATGGCTGTGCCAGCTTAAAACGCACAGTCTGCGCGTCAAGCGCGTCCACTTCCACAGTCTGCCAGAAGTTGCGCAAATCAGGCGCGCCGCTGAAGTCCTCTGCTTGCATTAAGCTGACAGTGAAGACGACATCTGCGCTAGTGAACGGCTCGCCATCGTGCCAGCGTACGTCTTGGCGCAATGTAAAGACGTAAGTCAAGCCGTCGTTTGAGACGCGCGGCTGACTGGCTGCTAGACTCGGCACAGCATTGCCGTAGGCGTCTGTTTTCATCAGACCCTCGAAGATCAGGGCAGTTATGTCGCGGTCAGCTTGATTGAAGCCTGCCAAAAGCGGATTGAGCTTTAGGACGCAGTCAGGCGTGATGAGCGCCTCACGTAGGACGCCTCGCTCTACCAGTGGCAGTGCAGCAACAGGACGCGGCGTTGCCGTCGGTGTAATTGGCGACTTAGTCTCAGAGCGCATCAACAACGGCGTGGCGGTCGGCATTGCCTGCATCACAGTAGGTAGCGGATCAGACGCCGATTCTGAGAGGCGCAAGGTAACGACCGCTGTCAGCAGGCTAATTGCCAGAAACAGCGCTAACAGCGGCGCACGCAATCCGTTCAACACGACGTCCTACTGTGCCGCTAACTGGACTACTGCATTGATCAGGAAGACTGCTGAGATGATGATCGTGAGTTGGAAAAGCGTCTTCTCTAGACCGCGCCGTGTCTTGGTGATGCCTAAGCCGCCTTCACCGCCGCCCAGCAAGTTTCCGATGCCGCTACCTTTGGACTGAAGGATAATCAGTGCCACCAGAGCGACCGAGAGCAAGATTTGAATGATCTGTAGAGCCGTCTTAAGCGCGCCCATGTATTGTTGTCCTTTTAGCTACTGATTTAGCGCGGGCATTATAGCTGATCTACACAGGCTTCGCTAGGCACATCATTGCGGACACATGAGTTTTGCACGGATGTGCTGCTCAGCGCAGACAACGTCATTGAGGAGACTAGCGCCGAACAGCGCCTCAGATGCTGTCGTGTGCTGGCTCACTCGATCAACTATGCACGCAGGTCTAGACTCTGTCGGCGCCCAGACCTGCGCAGATCAGCGGTTAGCGTGGAATGACTGAGCCAAAAACTTCAACGGCAAGGCTTCCAAAGCGCGCCGTGAAGCGATTAGCAGGCGCTGCGTACCAGACCGCACGCGACTGTGTGCCAAAGCCGAAAGTGATCAGTCCGCCTAAGTAGACTTCTTGGTCTGTGTTGAATGTGTACTGGACAATGGTCACGCCTAGCTGCGAGATGCGCGCCTGCTCAAAGAGTCGCTCATAGCGCGCACTTATTGCCTCAAAAGCTGCACGCTGCAGCGGCGCGCCACCTGCCAGACGGTAAGTAGCAATACCTAGAAATTCAGGGATGCTATCTGGGCTGCGGAAGAAGTACATGCCGTTGCGTTCATCAATGAAACTCCAACTAGCAGGTATGCGCGCTCTAAACGTAGGCGTTGTGAGGTTTTCGTAGGTTAAGCGCTGTGCGTCGGCAAAAGCAAACGGCACGTCTTGCCCTGTGCAGCTAGTGTCAAGCTGACTTGGATTGGCGTAAAAAGCACGGACGAGGCGCTGAGCGCACAGACTGTTTGGCAAAATTGTATGACCTTGGTAAGGAAAGCGCGCCAAGACGCTGTTAGGAAAGCGCGCGCGTGCTGTCAGCGCGAAAGCGGTTGGCGTAATTGGATCGAAGTCGCCTGCCAAGAATAGCGTCGGCACGTTTGAACTGACAGGCGCAATCTCAGACTCGTCCAGCTCAGCGCTACGCCATGCAGCGCACAGCTCGCTGTAGGTGTCGTTAGGCAATGCGCTGAAGTAAGTGCTATCAGGAATGGCGGCTAACAAGTCGGCTGTATAAAATGGCACGCTCTCAGCACAGACCACGCTGAGGTTCATGCCGTAGCTAATCGGCTGCTCAGCGGCTGCGATCAGGACAGCAGCAGGCAGGGTGTAGTTACCGTTCGCCGCTTGAGCGATTGCCTGTGGCACTGAGCCGATCAGGCTGCCTTGATAGAGCATGCTGCGGATTGCCGCGAGGAAGCGCGTCGCATTTATGACCACAGGATAGCTCCTGCCTGTCAATGAACTTGTGCCGCTGACGCGCACGGCTGTGCGTAAGCGCTTGACAGCTTGCTCCAGCTTTTGCTCAAGGTCAGGAAAGGCGCGCTTGCACTCAGCGTCAGCCGCGCAAGTGTCAAAGAGACGGCGCAACGAGACGTCAGCGTGAAGATTTGCCAGCAAAAATGGTCTATCCCATGGTCCGACCGTGCCTTCCAGCACAGCTGCGTGGACGCGCTCGCCGAAGTCGCGTAGGTAGAATTGCGCCAGCCACGAGCCGTAGGATGAGCCGAATAGGTTGATCTTGTCATAGCCAAGTGCAGCACGCACAGCGTCAGTGTCGCGCGCAAGATTAGCAGTAGTGTAGTGACGCGGATCGTTTGTCTGGGAAAGGCGTGCTAGGCATGCTTGGACGCGCTCGATATTCTCAGCAATCTCTGCTTTGACATCAAGGTCATACTTCAGGTCTTCAAAGCTCAAGTCAGCGATCTCAGTGCATTGCAGAGAGGCTGATTTACCTGTGCCGCGCTGATCGATCAGCACGATGTCATGAACTTCGTTCAAGTCAGCGTAAGCCGAATACCATGCTAAGCCGTAGTACTCAATTGCACTAGCGCCTGGTCCGCCTTCAAAGTGGAAAATTGGCTCGCGGCGCACAGCGGCGTTGCGCGCAGGCAGCACAGCAAAGTGAATTTCGATCTGGCGTCCATTCGGCGCACTGTAGTCTTCTGGCACACTTAGGACGCCGCACTGCGCTGCTTGCTTGGTGGCACCTTGCGCACCAATCGGAATTTCGCAGTTTTCTAGACGCAGGGGCTTGCTTTGGGCGCTTGCACTTGGCAGCGGCACAGCTAACAGCGCACAGAACGCTAATAGGACAGCCAAACGTCGGAACATGAGTAAAATCCTCAGCTCAAACGGCGATAAGGACATTCTAGCGCGTTTAGGCAGAGTGCGCAGTGCGTCACCACTCTCTGAGCGCTATAATTCGCCCAGCTAAGGAGATTTTTACCATGCTCCATCACTTACACACGCTCTATCATCCAATCTCAATGCAGGAAGCACATGCGCGGCTACAAGAACAGCACGCATATCCGATTTATGGCAACGGCGCCTACCTATCGCGCCTACCGTACAGCGTCCGTCGCCATATCGAAGCAGTTGTAGACCTCTCAGCGTTGACGCCGAGCGATTGGCGGCTCAACGAACATCGGCTAGAAGTCGGCAGCGCAATCACAGCGGCAAGAGCGCGCAGCATCAGCTCTGATGTAGCCGCTGTGATTGACGCAGAGTTGCCACACACGCTGCAGAACACGCTCACGCTTGGCGACCTGCTGATGGAATGCCCACAGGACTCGCTAATTCTCGCCATGTTGCAAGGCTTTGGCGCGCGCGTGATCACGGTTGAGCACGATGAGAACGCAGCCATTGACATGCCGCGCTGGTGCGCCCTAAGCCTTGAAGAGCGCCGTCGTTTGGCAGTTTTAGGTTTGATTGTTTCAGACTACGCTGCAAATTGGCGCTTTGCGCCTTATAAAATCTCGCGTACGCCGTCAGACGCGCCGATTGTAGGTGCGGTCGGCTTTGCCTTTCATGGTGAGCCTGATCCAGGCGCTTTTTCGGTCTTGGTCGGTGTCCTAGAGCATCCTGTGCGCTACTATGACGGCATCCGCAGCACGCGCCATGACTACAAAGGCAGTGCTGAGTATCGCACGGCGATGGCGCCGATTGCGCATGAAGAAGCGATACGTCGCGCGCGCCAACTGGCACACAGCAACTGATGTTGCGCGTCGGCATTGAGGCGAGCGGACTAATTGCGCCAAAGGCGCTCACAGGCGTCAGGCGCTATTTGCTGTGCCTGCTCGAAGCACTGGCTGCACAAGCGTCCCGAGAAAATTTTAAGTTGTATCTGTATTTCATTAGTCCGCCGCGCGGCAATGAGCCTGAGCTTGCTAATTTGCAACCGAGCCGTTGGCTGCAATGGCGCGTCGCGCCGTTTGAGCGCGGCTGGTGGCGAATTGGCATGGGCATAGCGATGCTGCTGGATCGGCTGCACTTGTTTCACTTTCCCGCGCCGCATATGGCACGTTTCTGCCCTGTGCCAGCCGTTGTGACTGTCCATGACCTAGCAGCGCTCAGCTTACCGTCTGAGCAAACTGAAAAAGAGCGACGCTATCTTGAGGACGCACTTTACGCCTGTCGGCATGCTGCGCATTTGATCGCTGTCTCACAGAATGCAGCAGACGAGGTGCAGCGACATCTTGGCTTGAGCGCAACCGTGATCTACGAAGGCGTGGACAAGCGCTTGTTCCAGCCCACATCTGATGCAGAGATCATGGCGCTGCGCGCACAGCTCGGCATAGAGCGTTACGTGCTGTGCGTTGGCACGCTGCAGCAGCGCAAGAATCAAGTTGGTTTGCTGCGCGCCTTTGCGCAAATTCAGGAGCATGTGCCACACACATTAATTTTGGCAGGCGGCGAAGGTAGCGGCACCGAGTCGGTCAAAGCGTACCTGTCAGAGCATCCGCAGGTGCGCGCCAGATGGATTGGCTATGTGTCGGAAGCGCAGCTACCCGCACTTTACAGCGGCGCTGAGGCATTTGCACTGCCGTCGTTCTGGGAAGGCTTTGGTCTGCCTGTGCTAGAGGCAATGGCGTGCGGCGTGCCTGTGCTGACCTCGAATGTCTCCAGTTTGGCAGAGATTGCAGGCGACGCAGCGTTGCTGGTCGATCCGCATGACACCTCAGCACTTGCTGAAGGTCTGTTGCGCCTGCTGACCGACTCAGCACTGCGCGAACGCCTGAAAGCAGCAGGCAAAGCGCGCGCTGCTCAGTTCACGTGGCAACAAACTGCGCAACAGACACTATCCGTCTATCGGCGACTAGTAAAATAGTCCCCAGTCTTGTGCGGCGCCTTCCTCGATCATGGAAGGATCCCACAGCTCTGGACTGAATTCGATTGTGGTCGGCACGCCTGTCACGTCTTGCACGGTCATGCGCACTTGCTCTAAAAGCTGCGGACCGTATGGACAGAATGGCGTGGTCAGCAGCATTTTGACGTGCGAGCGGTCAGGCTCAAGGATCAGCTCGCGGATCAAGCCTAGCGCGACCACGTCCATGCCAATCTCAGGGTCTACCACTTGGCGCAGTGCCTCACGGACAGCTTCTTCGCTCAATGGCGCACGATTGTTGGTTTCAGACATGATGAGTTGCTTCTCCTCAGCGTTCAACTACGCTAAATATACACAGACGGTCACCATCTAGCATACAAGCAGTGCGCTGAACATCTTGCCCTAGCACAGAGCGAATGATAGTGCGCTCAATACGGCACGTCTCAGCGTGACGCTGTCCTACAAAGACGTATGGACAGCTCAGCTCAGCTTGCAATGTGCCACTTTCGACGCGCCGAACAGCAGCACGAAAGCCTTCTTCGCCCAGAATGTCCACTAACTTTTGCAGGCGCTCTTCAAGGCTACCTTCAAGGTGCAGTAAGCCATAGCGCACTGCGACTTTCTCTGCCATTCGGTCAATAATTGCCACTAGCTGCTCAGACGTCAGGCTGGCTTTTAGCTGTTGCAGGAAACGCTCGGCAAAAGTGTGAGCAGGCGTAAAGTAGTGCTCAGCAGCTTCGCTTAAACTGTAGACATGCTTTGGACGCCCAACTGCTTGCCGCGCCAATGTTACATTCAGCAAACCTTCTGCCTGCAGGCTCGTGAGGTGGTGGCGCACAGCAATTGGCGAGATACCCAGTGCTGCTGCAAGCGAGGCGACCGTTGCTTGTCCTTGTGTACGGATAGCTTGTAGTACCGCTAAGCGTGTGTCGCGCACTTTACCTACACCTGCCACGAGGCTCCTCAGCAAGTTGAGAGCATTTCTATGCGCTACTTTTCAGACTTTAGCATGTTTTTGTGGAAAAGGCAATAAGTATAATATTTATCAAATAAAATTGGCGCAAATGAAGGTGCGCAGAATGAAAACAGGCGGCTACGCCTTGCGCCGCCTGTTCAAAGCACTCTAGGCAGTGACCGCTAGCTTAGCACGGCAATGCTCAACTGAGCTAATTACGTTTTGCAGCACGAGGTCGTCGTCTGCCTCGAAAGAGTAGAATACTTCGAGGAAAGTCGGCACATGAGTCAAGTTTGCTGCCTGAACCTGCGCCGCAAAGCCTGCTACGTCATATTCGGCACGCGGGTCAGGGAAACCCCAGTGAGAGTCGCTCTGAAAGTCTGTGTTTTGCAAGTGCAGCACGCCAATATGCTCACCGACCGCTGTAAACCAAGCGTCTAGCGAGGCATTCTTACCATAGAGCGGCTGGTAGAGCGCATGACCAATGTCTAGGACGTACTCAATCGGCACAGCGGCACGCTCGCGCATGTCATTTTGCAGCGCGATTGCCTGCTCAATGGTATGCGGAAACTCGCGGCGCAGCGGCGTCGGCTCGACTAGCACAGCGCGCAAGCCGTGTAGCTCTGCCAACTCTGTGATCTGAGTCAGCGAGTCGAGCAGATCGCGGTAGCGTCGCTCGGCAATGCTTGGATCAGCTGCATCAGGCACACTCATTGCGCCGAGCGGACCGCCAACTGCCTCAACTTCCAGCTCAGCCGCTAACTCAATAGCATTTTGCCACCACTCCATTGCCGCTTGCCGTCCTGCACGGTCAGGATGCAGCAGACCGTTGTAGGTGTAGCACGCCAAGCCAACTTGTGCGCTGTGGATCAGAATGCCGTAATCCCTAGCGGCTTGGCGCACTTGTGCTGCTAGAGCTGAGCGCGCGACAAGCGGCATGAATGGATCGATCAGGTCGAAGGAGAACTGCACAAGGTCTAAGTTCAGCTTTTCGCGCACAAAGCGCGCCCACTCTGAAGCTGCAGGCAGGCGCTTGACTGCAAAGCCGAGATTAATGCCGAAAGGAATGCTCATAAAAACTCCTCACTATTTGATAGCGCCCATTGTTAAGCCGCGCGCCAAGTGACGCGAGACAATCGCTGCAAAGATGACCACTGGTAACACGATCAGCGTGCCAGTTGCCATCATCTCGCCCCACTTCACGCCGAAGCCCGTCATGAAGTTGGCAGCTTGCACAGGCGCTGTTTGCCCAGTGCTGCGATTCAAGATCAATGCGAAGAGCAGCTCATTCCAGCTGAAAATGAAGCACAAGATTGCTGAGACGACCACGCCTGGTATTGCTAGCGGCAGGTTGATGCGCCAAAATGACTGAAACAAGTTACAGCCGTCTACCTTTGCCTGCTCATCGAGGTCGCGCGGAATGGCACGGAACTGGTCAAGGCACAGCCAGACCACTAGTGGAACATTGAAGGTCAGATAGATCAGGATGAGCGCCTGTGGCGTATTCAACATGCGCAAGTCGCGCGCAATCAGGAAGAACGGCAGTGCTACGACAATTGGCGAGATGAAGCGATTCGAGATGAACCAGAACCACAGGTCGCGCTTGCCACGAAACTCAAAGCGCGCCAAGATGTACGCTGCCGGCGTACCAAGAATCAGCGCCAAGAGCGTCGTGGATGTTGCCACAATTAAGCTATTTTGCAAGCCCGTTGGCACAATGGCTGATGGGCTGAATAGCACGAAGTTATAGTGATCCAGCGTCGGCGTGAAGATGATCTTCGGCGGGATAGCGAAAGTGTCGTTCTGCTCCTTGAGCGATGTCGAGACCATCCAGAAAAATGGCGTCAGAATGAAGATTAGAAGCAGGATCAGCAACACCAGCTGTAGGACTGCCTCAGCAGGGATATGCCGCCGTCGAACCGTTGTCGCCCGTGCGCGGCTAGAGAGTAGATTTGCCTGAAACTCTTCTGCGCGTGCCATGTGTCACTTCACCTCACTCTGCCTCAGGTGCGCGATAGAAGAAATAGATGTAGGCGCGCGCCAAAACGATGCACAAGATCAGCAGCAAGACTGCCTGCGCCGAGGCGACGCCCATGTCGAAAATGCGGAAGCCCATGCGTTGGACGTATAGGCTGATCAGCTCTGTGGAGACGCCCGGTCCGCCGCGCGTCAAGGTGAAGGGCATATCAAACAGCTTCAGCACGTCCGCTGTGCGGATGATCATGAACGCTGTGATGCCGGGCATGAGATACGGCAATTTGACGTAGCGGAAGATCATCCAGCCGCTCTTGGTATCCAGCTTTGCTGCTTCAATCATGTCGTGCGGCACAAGCGCAAGGCTGGAGAGCATGATCAGGGCTGCGAATGGCGTCCACTGCCAGATATCTGTGATGATAATTGCCGCCATTGCCATTGTCGGATCGCCGAGCCAGTTGATCTTCTCAATCCCGATTAAGCCGAGCAAATAGTTCATCAAGCCGAAATCACGGTTGAAGATCAGCACGCCCAGCAAGCCAACAACAGCTGGCGTCATAGCAATGGGAATGACCAAGACTGTCTTGACAACCCAGTTTAAGACGCGCCAACGGCTGCTATCCACCAGCAGCGCAATGCCGATGCCTGCAATGATCTGAATGATCAGCACGATCAACAGCATGGTCAGCGTGCGTCCAAGCGACGACCAGAACAATGGGTCTTCTAGCACTTTCGCATAGTTCTCGAAGCCGACAAACATGCCGTTGTTCTGCGGACGATTGAGCAGGAAGCGCTGAAAACTCAGGCTGACGGCGAAAAGCAGCGGATATAGTCCGATCAGCAACAGCGCGATGACTGACGGCATGATCATGGCAAGCGCCAGCCAATTGATACGCGGAAAACGCCTGTGCCGAGCTGTCCTGCGAGTTTCTACCAAACTGACTGCGTCTGCCATGTTCGCCATAGCTGTTTACTCCTGTCTCACTCTAGATTGGTGTGGCGCGCACGCATTTGCTCAGGCGTCTGTCCAGTTAGCTCGCGCAGCATAATCGAGATTAGGTCGAAAAAGACGAGCTGGACTGCCTCATACAGGCTGCCCATTGGCAACAGACTAACATTGCCGCCTGTGTCATCTGCCATAGTTTGCGCCGGGAGATGGATGACCACGTCGGCTTGCGACGGCGCGCGTCCGCTTGGCTGCGCCGTAATGCACATGGTGCGCGCACCATCGCGCTTAGCGACGCCCATCAGCGCTAAGACGGTCGAGAACTCGCCCGGACCGGCGCTTACAATTAGCAGGTCGCCTTCGCCTAGGTGCGGCGTCGTCATGTCGCCAACAACGTGCGCGTCAAAGCCAAGATGCATCAGGCGCATGCACAGCGCTTTCATCATCAGCCCTTCGCGTCCAACGCCATAGGTTGCAATGCGCCGCGCTGCCATAATTGTATCGCACATTAGACGCGCTGTCTCAGTAGGCACATTCTCAAAGACAGCGCCGATTTCGCTGAGCGCCTGCTTTGCCATGCTCTGAAGGTCTAACTGTGTCTGCATTGCAAAAAGTCCTCATCTAAAGCTGTTTTTGGCGGTAGAGGTCGGGCGCGCCGACCTCTACACGAGCCTTTAGGCACTTACTGCAGTCGGGGCAGGCGACCTTCGATGTAGTCGCGCAAAATGGTCCTCATTTCCGCCTCGATACGCGCCACGCCTTCCTCAACCGAGATGTTGCCGAGCATCATCTCCGTGCCGAACTGCGCGATCACGTCCGAAATGGCGGGCCACTCTGGGAAGCGCGGACGGAAGACAGGATTGCCGTACTTCTCCCACGACTCGGCGAGCGCAGGATAGTGCGGGAACTTGGCGATCATCTCCGGATCGCTGTAGACGCTGCGGCGACCTGGCACACCACCACGCTCGGCGTACTCCTTCGCCTTTGCCTCGCTAGTGATCCACTGGATGAACAGCCATGCTGCAGCCTGCTTCGCCTCAGAGCTGCTGGAGTTGATCGCTAGTGAGAAACCACCTAGCGCAGGACGACGACCGGCTGGACCAGCTGGCTCAACCGTGATGCCTAGGCAGTCCGTAATACGCGACGTGGCAGGATTGGAGAGCGTAGCATAGAAGGCGCTCCACTCCGTGATCATCGCTACCTGACCTTGTGCCAACGCCTGCACAGTCTCGTCATGGTCAAAGGCGACAATGTCCGGCGGCATGTACTTCATCAGCTCTTGGCGGAACTTCAAGCCTGCCAGCGACTCAGGCGAGGACAGATTCGGCGTGAAGTCTTCCTTCAGCAGCGAGCCGCCAAAGGGCCAGATCACGCGCATGAACGAGTCAGCGGACTGCGTCTCACCGCGACGGCTCTGCAGCGCGAAGGCGTACTTGCCGTCTTTGGTCAGCGCTGGACCGTAGACATTCAGCAGCTCTTCCCAAGTGTCCGGCGGACGGTCAAAGCCTGCTTCCTTCAGCATGCACTTGTTGAAGTAGAGCAGTCCACTGTAGTTGTCGAAAGGTAGACCGTAGATCACATTGTTCCACGTGCCGAAGGACTCAAGCAGGATCGGGAAGAAGCCATCGAGGTTCAGCTCAGGATCAGCCAGTGCAGGATTCTTGTAGAATTTCTCCAGTGGCACGATCCAGCCGTTCGCAGCGAAGTTGCCAATCCAGACTACGTCCACTAGCACCACGTCGAACTGCGCCGTGCCGCCTGTGAAGTCGAGCGTCTGCTTCTCAAGGCTGTTCTCGTAAGGCGTCACATCCCACGTCACCTTGATGCCCGTGATCTTCTCGAACTCCGGGATCATCTGCTGCGCCGCCACGTAGCCTGGGCGCTCTAAGAAGAAAGCGCGGATTTCCGTGCCGGCGTACGGCTTTGCCGCCTCAGCCAAGCTCCATGTACCTTGCGCGCGGCTCGGTGTCGCGCTAAACACGCCGACCACTAGCAACGCCAAGACCAAAAACAACACAAAACCTTTGCGCATAGCGTACTCCTTGTTTGAACATTTTTTGTGAACCAATGTTCAGCTATAGAGAATAGCATACTTTGTCAAATGTGGCAAATCGCATTTTGCCAAATCTTTGCCAGCTAAAGTTTAAGCTACGCTAAGTTACTCAATGCGATCCAGCTGCAGCGTGTATGCGCCGACTTTGCCACGTGCCGTCTCGCGTCCGAAGCGCGTGATGCGCACAGTGTAGCGTCCGTCATGTGGCAAAGCGAAAGCTGCAATTTGTGCATCAGTGCCTGAGAGCTGTTCAGTTGCCATGTTGATATCATCGTTGGCGGCAAGCAGCTTGCCATCTGGAGCAAGTAGTTCAAGGTAAGCGTCAAACTCGGCTGAGCGTAGCGTGATGGTCACTGTATCGCCTGCTTTGCCGTTGAAAGTGTAGCTGTGCAAGAAAATTTGATCGGTCAGTGTGCCGCGCCGCTGCTCGCTGTAGCCGATCTCGCCTTGCTCAGCGCTACCTCGTGCTAAGGACTCAGATAAGTTGCGATCCAGCACAAAAGCGACCACTTGCGGATATCTGCCCGCGTCCGCTACGTACAGCACGTCGCCTGAAGGCGCAGTCACCATTGCTATCGGTCGCGCTAATTGTCCTGCTTTTGGCGGCGCCGATTCATCATACGGCTCGCCAATGACGCCGATGAGCGCTCCATCAGGCGATAGCATCAGAATGCCTTGATCAGCTGTCGCCACATAGAAGTTATTGAAGCGATCTAGAGTCAGCGCTAATGGCTCGCTTTCGGCAAGCCATACTTTGCCTATGCCGCGCTGTGCCACGCGACCATCAGCGTACAGTTTGAGCAAACCGTTTGTGCCGCTCGCCAGCAAGTAAAGATTGCCTTGCATGTCGGCGCCCAGCAGGACATTGCGCGCGTTTGGCAGCTCACCTGCCAGATTCCAAGCTGCAATAACGCCGCCGCCGATGTTGAAAACTTGCACGCGAACACCGTTAACGTTCTCATCCACTGCGTACACATTTTGACCGCTGAAAACAAATTGGCGCGGCATTCCCTCGCCGAAGGCGCCGCGCCCAGTGCCACGCGTGCCACCAAAGAAGCGTGTCGCTGAGGTGGAATTCGGCGCGCGCCGCCAGACAATTTGGCTGCGTGGATCGGCGATGTACATCGAGCCATCGAGTCGCGTCACGATCTGCCCGTAGTGCCGAATTTGAGGAAAGGTGAGCAGATCAGGTAAAGGCGATCCATCAGCTGTGAGCTGCCAAATGCCGCGCTGTGCGTCTGACACATAAATCAGCGCACCATCAGCACTGACGGCGATTGCGCTCAGGTCAGGCAGACCGTTGGCTGCCGTTTGCCACAGCGGAATATCAATCCGATCCAAATCAGCGCTTTCGCTCGGCGGAAAAAAGCTCACGGTTGCCAAGAGACGCCGCAGAGTCGCCTCACCACCTGCCTGCCAGACTGACAGCGTGCTCACGGCGCGCAGAATGGCGACGCGCCGCCTGCCAACTGAGAGCAAGGCTGTGTAGACGGCTAAATCATGAGCCTGATCGCGCTCGACCATGCTCATGCCTGCGGCGCCGCCAATTTGCACTGAACTGAGCGCGCGTCGTCTGCCTGTGGCGTATTTGCGCAGGAGCATCGGAAAAGCGTCTGTGTTTGGAATGCCCATCAGGCGGAACGTGCTGAAGGTCAGGCTGAACAGCACACCACTAGGCAACTTGCCTTCTGCCAAGCCTTCCCAGTCGCCTTTGGGCGCCGCAAGGATCGTCCGCGTGGCGAGATTCTCGCGCAGCGTCCAATGGCTTGGATAGGCGAAGGTGACGCCGAAGGTCGAGCTGTGGTAGCGCTGTAGGTCAGGCTGTGCGCTGATGGAGTGCGGCAGAGCGAGCGCAGCGATCAGCGCGAGCGAGCACACAAGGCGAATCATTGAGCGTTTTCGGCAAGGAGCGAGACGCGCAGCGGCGTGAGCGCTGTGTCAAAGTCGCTGAGCCGCGCCTCGACAACATACAGTCCTGTGCTAGTCAGCGTAAGCGCAACGCGCGCCATGAAGTCCACATTTTTATCCGCTTCAGGTCTCAGGCGGATCGGCGCGCTCAACGGGACGCCTTCAGGCTGATCGGCGTGAAAAATACGGAAACTGATCTCAAGGTCTTCAGGCGGCGCCATGATGTTGGCGCACAGCACCACATTGAGCGGCAAAGGCAAGCTGCGCGCTGCAACATGGCTCAACGGCGCAAGGCGCCAGCCGCCTGTCATCTCATCCACCTCAACGTGCGAACACAACAAGAGCGAGAAAATCTTAGGGCGTAGCGTGAAGCGCATGAGCATCTCCTAGCGTTGCCAGCAGCTCGTCAAGGCTCACAGTGTATGGTCGCTTGCCAAAGTGTGCCGCGAAGATCGGCGCCAGCTGCGCAGCCGCAGTCAGCAAGTCAGGCGGCTGCGCGATCAAGTCTGCAAGGCGCGTCACGCCTTTGTCGCGGATGCCGCACGGCACAATGCCTTCGAAGTAGCGCAGATCAGTCGTCAAGTTGAGCGCAAAACCGTGCAGTGTGACGCGCTTGGTCGTCACGCGCACGCCTATTGCCGCGATTTTATGTGGCGCGTCGTCTTTCTGCACCCAGACACCGCTCAAGCCGCTGATCCGCTCACCATGCACGCCGTAGAGCGCAAGGAAGTCTATAATGACTCCCTCTAGCGTCCGCACGTAAGCGATCACGTCTGCGTGCAGTCCGTCAGCACCGCATGGCAAGCGCAGGATCGGATAGCCGACTAGCTGTCCGTCGCCGTGATAAGTGATATCGCCGCCGCGATCCACGCGATGCAACGCAATGCCGCGCTCAGCTAGCTGCTCAGGCGTCCAGAGCAAATGCTCCAGCTTGCCTGCTGAGCCGAGCGTGTATGTATGCGGATGCTCTAGCAGCAGCAGCGTGTCAGGCACGCGATCAGCAGCGCGCGCCGCTGCAAGCCGCTTTTGCAGCGTCCAAGCCGTCTCATAGGGCATTTTGCCTGCGTAGACCACAGCACAAGGTGCGTCGCTCATGCTTGATCGCTCGCCTTCAGGCTGACCGTTGGCGCAGGCGGCTCCAGCAACTCATGCAGGAATTCCGTGCAACGCCGCCAAGCGTCCGCTGCATAGTACGGATGATAGCGCGGCGATTCCTCATCTTTGAAGTCGTTCGCCACGTTTGGATAGATGATCATCTGCCAACGCGCCTTGCTCTGCGCAAGTTCCTTCCACATCTGATTGAGCGTGGCAGGCGGCACCTCAGGATCGTCATCGCCATAAAAGGCGAGAATTGCTGCTTGATCGCTATGCAGCTCGCTGAGGTAAGGCTGTGGATTGCCGCCAAAGATGACCGCAGCTCTCAGCTCAGGCTGCTTGAGCGCTACGCGCAGAGCCACCTCGCCGCCTGCTCCCCAGCCGACCACGCCTAATCTGCCATTGACGCGATTGTGCGTCCGCAGCACTTGCAACGCTGAAAGAACGGCTGAATCGCCGCCTTTGCGCAGCGCAGCGCGGCGTGTCGCTAGATCGTTTGTGTTGAAAGTCGCGCCGAACAGCTCAGGCGCGATCACATAGTAGCCAAGCTCGGCAAAGCGGCGCACGCGCATTCGAATCTGGTTGTTCAAGCCGCGCTCGCCATGAATCAGCACCAAGCCGGGAAATGTGCCGCCGATCTGCGGATGCGCCCAAAATGCAGGCAAGCCTTGTGTGCCGTCTATAATGCGGATGTAGCCGCCAGTGATGCGATGCTGTATGAACGGCGTCTCATAGAGACCCTCACGAATTGCTCGTTCATCCATACACTGCGAGTCTCCTCTCGTCTCACGCCGATGCATTCAGCATACATCAGAGCGCTACTCTAGCGACCGTTTGGTCAGCCATTTGAGCAAATTGACGATCTCTTGGTTAACGGCGAGACGGCGCGCGCGCGTCGCGCCCATCAAGACGAGGCTCTGGAACTGCCCCTGTGCGCCATAGAAGGTCATTTTAAGGTGTGGATCGAGCGCGCGCTGCGGCTTGACCGAGATCAGGTTGCCCAGCGGGATGCTGGTCACAGGCGCTTTAGGCGGCACTAACAGCACCTCGCGCGGATTGATCAAGATTTCGCCGAGCGTGCCGCCGCGCATGCCGCGCCACCAGTGGTAGCGCTCTGCCCAGACAACGGGCAAGGTTCGGACGCTCAGCTCAGCCGTCTGGGCGACGCTGCGGAAGGCAGGGCGCTCCCGCGAGGGCGCGCTTTCGGCACGCTCTGGGCGCTCTACGCGTGGCGGCTTCGATCTGAGGCGCTCCGTGCTATCAGGGTCAAGGCGCGGCGGCGAGCCGAGCGCGCGCAACAGCTCGCGGAAGCCGACTTCGTAGTCATTGGTGAAATCTATGCGCTGGCGGCGCGAGAGGCGGAACGGCACTTCGGTCGGCGCGATCAAGAGCGGCAAGACGGGCTTGTTTTTCTCAATGAAGTAGCTCCACTCATCCGCCACGTTCTGCGAGTTGACTGAATCGGGCGAGAGCAAGACCAGCATCAGGTCGCTGGAGTCCAGCCCTTTTTGCACCTCGATATCCCAGTTGGCGCCCTTCGGGATGTTGCGCACGTCCAGCCAGAGCGCAAGGTCGTACTCAGAGAGGTCTTCGACCAAGCGCCAAGCGAACGCGCTATCCGCACGGGCGTAGCTGATGAAAATCTGCATGAGCCGCCGTCACCTTGTGCGAGCCGTTTGCAGGAGCGATTGTAACACAAGGCGCGGCTGGCACAAGCACGGTCGGATCAACAGGTCAGGCGTCGCAGTTCTCCTCTAGCCAGCTGTACACGCGGCATCCCTGCTCTATGTCGTCCATTAGGAAGAAGTAGTACTCTGCCTCACGCCAGCAAGCGCATGCAGATGCTATGTCGCCAAGTTCCTTGTAGGCAATCCCTAGAACAGCCTGCGTCTCTGCATAGTGCAGCGGCGCATCATCGGGCGTGTAGAAGCGCAACGCCTCATGGCATGCTGTAATCGCCTCGCTCAAGTTCACTACCCGATCCTCGACTTGGGCAAGGGCGCTGTAGGCGACGCCCAAGCTGTGCTGCATCGCAGCATAGTTTAGCGGCGCAGCCTCAGGTGTGTAGAAGCGCAGCGCCTCGCGGTACGCCGCAATCGCCCTGCGCAGGTTTGCTGCTCGATCCTCAACTTGGGCAAGGGCGCTGTAAGCGTTGCCTAAGTTGTTCTGCGTCCCTGCATAGTCCAGCGGCGCAGCGTCAGGCGTGTAGAAGCGCAGCGCCTCGTGGTACGCCGCAATCGCCCTATGCAGGTTTGCTGCTCGATCCTCGACTTGGGCAAGGGCGCTGTAGGCGTTGCCCAAGTTGTGCTGCGTCCTAGTATAGTCCAGCGGCGCATCGTCGGGCGTGCGGAAGCGCAGTGCCTCGTAGTACGCCTCAATCGCCCTGCGCAGGTTCACCACTCGATCCTCGACTTTGGCGAGGTCGCTGTAGGCGTTGCCCAAGTTGTGCTGCGTCGCCGCATAATCTAGCGGCGCAGCGTCAGGCGTGAAGAAGCGCAGCGCCTCGTAGTACGCCTCAATCGCCCTGTGCAGGTTCACCACTTGATCCTCGACTCTGGCAAGGGTGCAGTATGCGTTGCCAAGACTGTTGTGTAGGGCTGCACGCAACCAAGCGTCTTCTGTCTCTCTCAGCGCATCGGCACAAGCGATGATCCACTCTGCACACAGGCGCGTACGCCCACGGTTCAGCAAAAATTTATAGCACGTGCTGGCAAACCAAAACGCCGCAACTACATCGCGCCCGCGCAGGCGTTCATAAGCGGCGACCACGTTATCCACCTCATCGGCGATGCTCCCGAAGTCTTGGCGCTCTGTGTGACGCTCGACCAGCATCTTGTAATAGTCAGCGTGGGCTTGGTACGCCGACTCATCCTCGCCGACCGCCTCGGTCACCAGCGGATAGACGACGTAGCGCTCCTTGCCCACTCTGCTGATAAAGCGCCACTTGATCAAGACGCTCAGCAAGTCTTCCAACTTCCCTTCATCAGGCGCGGCGCCTCCAGCTGTGTGCAGCGCCGCTGCTGCTGCAAAGGTGAAGCCGCCTCGACAGACGTTCAGCCACTTGAGCAGAGCAGCCGCCTCAGCGCCGTCTGGCTCATCGGCAGCCATCTGGTCGCGTGTCTTGAGGATCATCTCACGCAGCGCCTCTTCCACGCGCTTCCCGCGCAAGCTCCGTAATTCGTCCAGCACGCGGCTGAACGGACGCTCCTTCACCTGCATGATTGACCATTCGATCAAGCGCGGATGCAGCCGCGCCGCCTCTGCCAATGCGCGCAGGTCGGCTTCGCTCAAGCCTTCCACCTGCTCAACCTGCGCCATCTCAGCGGCGATGCGTGCTGCCGCATCCAGCGAGAGCGCGCTCGGCGCGTGCTGCTTGATGCGAGACAAGCCCTGCCACGCCACGCGGCTGGTGATCAGCACGCACGCCTTGTGCTGGGCAAGCTGATCCACGCAGTTTTTGTGATCCTCGAGACGCCTGCCGCTCAGCGCTTCGGCGTTATCTATCACCACCAAGCAGCGCTCTTGGTCAATGCGGCGCAAGACGTCGCGGAATTGCGTCGCAGGCGGCAAGTTGTAATGTTCGCGCAGCAGGTCTCGCAGGTCGTCCACTTCGCTCACGTCGCTGCAGACGTACCAGACCACGCTGCGGACGCCGTCCACGCCTTGCAGGGCGATCTCGTAGGCAAGCCGCGACTTGCCCACGCCGCCGACGCCCAAAATGAAGGTCGGATCGCCCTTTTTGAGGTGGTCGCGCACAGCCTCAAGGTCAGCCTCGCGCCCGATCAGCGGCAAGCTGGTCAGGCGGCGATCAACGCCGTTGGCGCTGGTGAGGCGGGCGTACTGCGCAGCGGTCGGCGCGCTGGGCGCGGCTGCGGCGGACGAGTCGCCGCGCAAGACGGCGATCAGCTTGGCGAGGTTCGCCGCAAAGGTCTCAGGGCGCGTCAGATCGGCGTACTGAATGCGGCTAATCAAGAGCGGAATGGCGTTGCGGTCTTCAATTGGCTCCAGCAGCGCCACATAGAGCGGCTTGCCGAGGCTGAGGATGCGCTGACATTCAGCCTCACAAAACTCCGACTGTAAGCTGCGGCGGCTCATCAGGAATAGCCCTTTGGCAGATTCGCCGATGGCGAGGCGAATCTTGCGCTCCCACAGGTCGCCGTAGACGATGCCTTCACGATGATCTACCCAGACGCGCAGTCCCGCTGCCGTGCAAGCCTCAAAGAGACGGTCTGCAATCGCGTCATCCGCTGTAGCATGGCTGATGAACAAGTCATACCGAATTTGCATGGCGCGCTCCGCAAGACGGCTAAAAGGCGGCTAACATCAGTATAACACATAAATTCGGTCAGGCGTACCTGAGGACGAAGTCAGGCTGAAGCAGTCCGAGCATTCAGGCTATCATTTTGGACTGAGCCTATGCTAAAATGTTCTAATAGTGACTACCTCCACAAGGAATGCCGCATGATCAGGACTATTTCGCGCCAAGAGGTGCTGAACATCGCCTTCGCCAAGACGCTGCACAGCTGCGAGATCGTCGTCGCGCCTGAGAGCATCATCCACGCCAACGGTCGCCGCAGCATCCCAGACGTCATCGTGCGCTATCGCCACTTCTTTGCGACAATCGAAGGCGAGATTGACGACCAAGTTGATGCAGAGAGAAAGGTCAAGGAAGCAGTTATTCGCCGCCTTGAACAAGGCATAGCGCCGCTCTCAATCGGCGTGATCTACCCTGCGCAGCTGCGCAACGTGCCATTTGACGATCTACCGCTTGAATTTCTGCGCTCTCAGCTGCGCTTCACAGTGCTGACAATTGCGCAACGTGAACTGCGCTTTGTGCAAGGCGGTCTGAATCACCTGCGCGACGTCCTAGCGCGCGCCTACGATCACTTGGCGCATGAGGAAGAGGTCACACTTGCTGCGGGCATCGTTGACAGCGCTGTAGAAGAATTTGCACAAACTGTTCTGGGTCAGCTCGGCGAACATGGACGCGCTGTGGCTAGGGCTATCGCGGAAGTCCTTGAGATGCCTTATCAGCCAGAGCGCAGACGAAAAGGCAAGGCGACTCAAGCAGCAGACGAGGCAGACGACGAGACAGAAGAGACGCCGTTGCCACGGCTGCGCTCAGAGTCAGAGCATTACAACGCTGTGTGCCACATTGGCGGCTTAGCGGTGATGAACGCGCTGATTTTCCAAGAGCTCCTTGCGCAGCACGGACAGGATGTCAAAACGCTGACACAAGTGCAGAGCGAAGGCGCGCCGCCGCTCAACTTTGCTGAAGCATGGCAGCACATCCTTGAGCGAATCAATTACTATCCGATTTTCCACCTTGCGCAAGGCGTGGTGAAGAATCTGCCTGCTAGTGAGCCAACCTCAAATTTGCTGCGGACTATGGTTCGCGCAGCGCTGAACGTGGCAGCGATGAAGAGCGCCCTTCAGCATGACTTGATGGGACGCGTTTATCACCGCTTGTTAGCGCAAGCGAAATATCTGGGCGCATACTACACGAGCGTGCCAGCTGCTATCCTTTTGCTGATGTTGGCGCTCAATCCAAAGCGCTGGGACGCCGCATGGCACGACCTAGATGCCGTTCGGCAACTGCGCGTGGCTGACTTAGCATGTGGCAGTGGCACGCTGTTGATGGCTGCTGCTGATGTCATCACAGGCAATCATGTGGAAGCAAGTGCGCGCATGGGCATAACGCCACGTCGCGCCGATCTGCAGAAGGCTCTGGCTGAGGAGATGCTCTACGGCTACGATGTGCTCGCCTCAGCTGTCCACCTGACTGCTTCCACGCTTGCTTTGCGCGCGCCTGAGCAGACCTTTGAGCGGATGAACTTATTCGTGCTGCCGCTAGGCGGAGAAGAGGCACAGCTTGGCAGTCTTGAGTTCGCTAACGCCTTCCAGATCGCTTTGCCGCAAGACTTGTTCGGCAGCGCTGTGCAGGTCACAGGTGCAGGTGAGCAGCTAGTCTACCAAGCGCCGCTACCTAAGCTGGATTTGTGTGTGATGAATCCGCCTTTTGTGCGCAGCAGCGGCGGCAACTTGCTCTTCGGCAGCTTGCCACAAGGGCAGCGCCAAGAAATGCAACAGCGCTTACAGCGCCTGATCCGCCAGCGCAATCTCTCAGCCAGCATCACAGCAGGCTTAGGCTCGGTCTTTGTAGCGGTAGCGCATCCCTACATCAAAGAAGGCGGGCGCATTGCGCTCATCTTGCCAAAGGCGTTGCTCTCAGGCGTGGCATGGGCAAAGACCCGCGAGCTGCTCAAGCAGCACTACCGCTTGGAGTATGTGATAGTCAGCCATGATCCTGAGCAGTGGAATTTTTCTTACAACACAGAGTTGAGCGAAGTATTGCTAGTGGCGCGTAAGGTGACGGCGGATGAGAGCGGCTTGCCCGAAGGTGAGCGTCCCGACTTGTATGCAATCCCGAAGCCGAAGGGCAACGGCACGCCAACAGTCTACACGATTCGGCGTAATCCTCTGGCGAAGGTAGAGTCTGAAGGCGTGGTGGTTGTCAACCTGCGACGCAACGTCCAGACGGCAATGGACGCGCTAGTGGTGGCGTGGCAAACGCGCGATTCGGATCACGTGCCGTTGACAGATGGACAAGGCTATACTGAGATTTCCTACGGCGAGGTGCAGCTAGCGGAAAGTTGCCGCGTTCCTGATGAGGTCATGATGGAGAATTGGCTGCTGCCTTGCGCTTTCGCTCAAACCGATCTTGCACGCGCAGCATACTACCTGCTGCAAGGCGAGGTGTGGATTCCTGACGCGGCACGGCGCTCGCCG
>JANWYI010000012.1:22279-26217 GCA_025055255.1 Anaerolineae bacterium
CCTCAACACACAACGCTTATTCGCTATATACTTGCCGAGACCTGCGCTTTCAAATGTGTGGTGGAGCTTTTCTCTCCATGCTCCAAACGAGCGTCGTGAAAAAGCCCTCACGCTCTGGCTTAACAGCACGCTGCACATTTTGTTAGCCTTAACAGCGCGCGTAGAAACTCGGGGAGCTTGGGTCAAGTTCAACAAACCGACGCTCGCTGCGTTGCCTGTGCTAGACGTGCGCTTGCTGACTGAGTGGCAACTAGATGTGCTGACACAAGCATATGATGATCTCTGCCAGCAGACACTTGAGCCTTTCCCAAAGATGGAGGACGACTCTGTGCGCATAAAGATTGACAAGGCGGTCAGCGAGGCGCTTGGTTCGCCTGATTTAGGAGGCTTGCGAATGCTGCTTGGGCAGGAGCCTGTGATCAGCCTGAAGCGTCTGTAACCGTGTGAATCACCTGCATCATCGCACTTGCCGAAAGAGAGTTGATAGCTTGGTAGTTAGCCAGTCTGACTGGATACAGCGACGTTGTCCTACCTGTGAGCTTTGCTACAATAGGCGCAATCTCTAGGCGCATTGAGCAGCACAGAAAGGACTCTCTATGCCTGCATTCACTGTATGTGTGGCACAGATGAACGTTAAAGATGGCGATCCGCGCAAGAACTGGGCGACTATGCAAGCGCTGACCGAAGAAGCGGCGCGGCGCGGCGCTGAGCTGGTCGTCTTCCCAGAGCTGTGGGATAACGGCTACATGCTGGAAAAGGCAAAAGAGGTGGCTAGTCCGTTAGCAGGCGGTCTGTTCGCGCAAGTGGCAGCGCTCTCGCGGACTCAGAAGCTGTTCATCCTCGGCTCAATGTTGGAGAAGCGCGGCGTCGGCGTCTACAACAGCATGGCAGTTTTCTCACCACAGGCAGGCGTGCTGGGCGTCTACCGCAAGGTGCATTTGTTTGAGCCAATGAGCGAGGCGCAGTACCTGACAGCAGGCGAGGCGCCGCTGAGCGTGGATTTGCCGTGGGGAACTTTGGGTTGTGCCATTTGCTACGATCTGCGCTTCCCAGAGCTGTTTCGGCGCTACTTCATTGACGGCGCCAAGCTGATCGTCGTGCCTGCTGAGTGGCCCGAAGCGCGCATTGAGCATTGGCGGACACTGTTGCGCGCGCGCGCTATCGAAAATCAGGCGTTCGTGATCGGCTGCAATCGTGTTGGCGAGTATAACGGCACGCGCTTTGGCGGTCACTCGATGATCATTGATCCGTGGGGCGACCTAGTGGCAGAGGCGGGCGACTCGGAGATGATGCTGACCGTCCGCATTAATACGGATTTGGTCAGTGAGGTGCAGCAGCGCTTGCCTGTACTGAATGATCGTCGTCCGAACGTCTATGGCATTTAGGCGCATCTTGCGCTCGCCTGACTTGGCTGCAGCGCTGATCATCGCATGGTTCTGCGCTTTGGCGCTCAGCTACGTGAGCGTCGTGCCGTTTGGCGAGGCGCCAGACGAAGTGCCGCACTTCCTCTACGTACATTACCTGCTTAAAGAAGGCTTACCTGTCATCGAAGACCGTGCAACGGTCTTTGCGCGCGGCGATACACAGCGTTCGCATCCGCCGCTTTATTATCTGATTGGCGCGTTGCTAGTTGCTGACACGCAGCGCAGCGACTTTGCTGAATACATGCCGCGTAATCCGTTCGCTTCTAGTGGCGTCGTCAGCCATGCCAATCAGAACATCCATTTGCATCGTTTGCGCTACAGCGGCGACTCGAACGTTGCCTTTGCAAGGCTGCGCTTGTATAGCATTGCTCTGGCGTGCGGCACGCTCTGGCTGACGTATCTGACGGGCAAACGGCTGTTCAATGCGCCGCTTGGCTTAGCAGCGATGTTCCTGTTAGCAAGCATTCCGACGTTTATCCACATCAGCAGCAGCCTTAACGACGATAACTTGGTCACTTTGATGAGCGCGCTATGTATCTACCTGTGTGCACGTGCGCTAACAGGCGATCACAGCCTTCGCAATACGCTGCTGATCGGTCTGAGCGCAGGCGCAGGCTTGCTGAGCAAGCAACATGGTGTAGCACTGCTAGGCTACGTCGGACTGACTGCGCTGCTAGGTCTGCTGTGGCGCTCATGGACATTGCGCTTTGCGTTCCGCTTCATGTTGGTCTCCGTTGCTGTGGCAGCAGTGGTCGCCGCTTGGTGGTATGCACGCAATTTCTTGTTATATGGCGATCCAATTGCAGCTGAAGCGACGCTCGGGCTGTGGGGACGCGGCAGTCGTCCGCTGCTTTTGCAAGAGTTTGAGGGTGTATGGTTCTCGTTCTGGATGATCTTGGGCTACTTGAACATTCGCGGCGCTGAGTGGTTGTATCCCTACGTCACTTTGCTGACATTTTTCGGCGCCCTGGCACTTGTATGGCACATGCTGCGCAGCAGCACAGATCGGCTGCAAGGAATCTTTTTGCTCGGCTGCTTTCTCAGCCTCAATGTGGTCATGTTTGTGATAATGCTGCGCGCAGCAGCAGGACAAGGACGTATGTACTTCCCAGTGGCAGGTGTTTTTGCGCTGCTGCTAATGGTCGGCTGGCGCGTACTTGCCGGCAAGTTTGCACCATTGCTGGTAACGCCATTAGCAGCCGCAGCGTTGATTGCGCCGTTCACATACTTGCCGCGCGCCTATGCAGCGCTTGAGGTAGTTGAGACAGTGCCTGCGGACGCAGTTCGGCTCGATGTGCGCGCCGAGACGCTGACCTTGCACGCCTACAAGCTGGATAGACCAGTTATTGGTCGCAGTGAGCCAATGCGTCTAACTGTGTATTTCTCAGGCAGTCACGCTGAGAATGCACATTTCTATGCCGCTGTAATCAATCCGCGCACAGGTGAACGGCTCGGCGGCGTGGATACGTACTTGGGCATGGCGCCGACTGACTCGCTCGATCCAAACTTGCTCTACCGCGCCAAACTGACCATTCCTATGCGCGCTGATTTGCCGCCTGAGCCGCCGATGCAGACTCTGTTGCAGTTTGGCTGGCGCGTGCCACACACAGGACGTACATTACCGCTCACAAACGCTAAGAATGGATTGCTTGAAAGCCTCGTGGTCGCCGGCGCCGTTTTGGTGGACTCAGCTTGGCAGCCGCCTCGCGCTGAGCAGGCAACCGATGCACGCTTCGGCAGCGCTCTGCGCCTGATCGGCTACACGCTTAGTGAGCAAACGCTGCGCAGCGGCGCTGAACTCGCCGTCACCTTGAGCTGGGAAGCTCTTGCATCGCTGACAACGGACTATCGGCTTGCTCTCGGCATACTGGATGAGCGCGATCAGATTGTGGCGCAAGCAGATGGCGCGCCGAGCGGCTTGCCGACTTCCGTGTGGCAACGTGGCATCCGCTTTGCTGAGACGCGATATCTGGAATTGCCTTCCGAGCTGCCAACTGGCATTTATCGGCTCTACATTGGCTGGTACGATGAAAATGGCGCGCGCTTGCCGCTGCCGAACGGCGCGACGCTTTTTTTCGTCACATTGCGTGCTGAGTAGCGCTATAATGACAAACTATAACCAAGTTCAGTGAGAGCCTATATGTCTGAGTGGACTCTGACACCTGAAATTGCCAATTTTGTGGATAACGCGCGCCGCTTTTGCGAATATTGCGAAGAGTCGCACACCTATGAGCTGGGCGAGCGTCTGTTGCGCGGCGCAATTCTGGTGGCAAACCTCTACAGTGCAGGCTTGTTTCTGCCTGAGCAAGCGCCGCCTGAAGACCCTGTGCAGCCACACATTGATGAGCTGACTAACTTCCCAGGCTTTGCTGAGTTGACGCTCTTCTGGCAAGTGCAGGACGCTCATGAGTGGAGCGCGCCCGTAGTCGGCTCGCTCTCAGAGGCAATTGTCAGCATGTACCGCGACGTCAAACGCGCCTTAGTCATCTTTGATGAAGGCTATGCCACAGGCAA
>JANWYI010000012.1:26366-31972 GCA_025055255.1 Anaerolineae bacterium
ACAAGTTTTGCCGATACAGCCTGTATACGCTGTAAATTGCCCGATCCGTGCTTGAGATGTTATCATAGAGCGGCTGAGCCTTTGTTTCGCAAGCAACGGAGAAAGCGCACATGGTCGGGCTGAATCGCTTTTGGAACGCCTTCAAGAACGTCGCTATTTTTTTCTCATTCATCTTCAACTTCATCTTCTTGATCGTCATCTTGCTGCTGCTGAGCGTCATCTTTCAGATCACTAGCGGCATCGCAGAGCCATTGCTGAGCGGCTTATACAGTAGCTTTGTCGGCTTGAACAAGGCGCGCATCATCACGGTCATTGACGTGAACGATACAATTAACGTCAAGGATGCGATTCAAGTCGTGGACACAATCAACGTCAAAGATACCATCCCAGTCGTGCTGAACATTCCATTGCAGCAAAATACTGTGGTGACCTTGACGCAGCCTGTGCCGATCACGGCGAATGCCTCGTTTGCTCTGCCTGGCGGCGGCGGCACAATTCGCGGCAACGTGGCGATTACTTTGCCACAAGGTCTGCAGTTGCCTGTGGCGCTGAATTTGAATGTGCCTGTGGACAGCAGCTTGCCGATTGACCTGAAAGTGCCTGTCAACCTGAACGTGCCAGTTGACCTGAAAGTGCCCGTCTCGCTCAAAGTGCCTGTGAACATCCCGCTAGAAGAGACGCAGCTGAATGACGTGGCAAAAAGCCTGCAGGACGTGATCGCGCCGCTCACGCGCGTTGTGACCAATCTGCCGAAGAACTGGAGCGAGATGTGGATTGTGATCGGCAAGATTTTGGCAGGTCAGCCGCCTGACCTTTTGCAAGATAACGAGTTCATGCGCAATCCGTGGCCTGGCTACCGCACTGGACCTGGCGCCAACTTGCCGACTTTCACGCCGACCGCTCTGCCGCCTAACGCGACCGTGATCGTTGTGCCGCCTGCTGAGAGCACAGCGCCAAACACTGTGCCACCTGCCACTGCCACGCCGACCGTTGTTATACCGCCAACTGTGACGCCTGTGCCACCTACGCCGACGCTGACTATCGTTGATCCTGCTCAATACCGTTCGCCAACGCCCAGCACGCCCTGAGGAAGTGTTCAGCCAACCATGACGCAACAGCCACCATCACAGCCTGCCATTTGCGATTATGAAGGCTCAGCCTATCGCACAGATTTTTGGGAAGGCAAAGGACGCGAGTATGAAGACGCCGTTGAGCGCCTTGTCTTGCGGCGCTTTTTGCCGCGCAGCGGCAAGCGCTACGTAGATTTTGGCGCAGGCTTCGGGCGACTGATTGACGAAGCTGCAGGCTTTGAGGAAATCGTGGTGATGGACTACTCGCGCACCATGCTCCAAGAGGCGCAAGCACGGCTTGGACGAAGCGAGCGTTTCATTTACGTGGCAGCCGACCTATACAAGTTGCCGTTTGCGGCAAACGCCTTTGATGCTGCGCTGCTGTGTCGCGTTGTCCATCATCTCGCCGACCCACTTGCCGCTCTTCGACAAATTCGCCAAAGTATGGCAAGTGGGAGTACCTTTGTGCTAGAGTTTGCTAATAAACTGAATTTGAAAGCGATCTTACGCTACGCGCTGCGCCGCCAAACATGGAATCCATACACTCATGAGCCGATTGAGTTCGTCCGCCTGAATTTCGACTTTCATCCCGCCTACATGCGCGAGCAGTTAGTTGCTGCAGGCTTCACGCCGCGCCGCCGCGCTGCGACGTCGTGGTTGCGGCTCGGACTTTTCAAGAGAATCTTACCGTTGCGCCTGATGGTTGCTCTGGATAGGCTGCTGCAGCCGCTTGGCGGTCTTTTCCCGTATGCACCCCAAATTTTTGTCGAGAGTCGTGTGGCAGGCGCGCCAAGCGCCTTAGTCGAGCGCGAGCGGCTTTTCAAATGTCCACTGACAGGCGCGCCGCTGCGCCGCGAAAGCGACCTGCTGATCAGCGCTGAAGGCAATCCGCGCTGGGCAATCCGCGACGGCATCTACGACCTGAAAGAACCTTTGACATAGCGCTCAAACATTTTTCCTAAGCCTACCCCTAATTTTTGGTGGTTTTGATGGCTGCTCGTGTCAAAAGCGGCGAGCTATGCTATGCTTAACTGAAAGATTCTAAAACCTTAAGCGCGCCTCACAATGAAATGTGAGGCGCTTCCATGTCACTAGGGAGCATATCATGCAATTGCAGGACGTACTTCTCGTCACAATCGGCTTGCTCGGACTATTCTTCGGCGGCAACTGGGTAGTGAAGGGCGCAGCGCGTCTGGCGCTTTCGCTTGGCGTCTCGACCTTGATAGTTGGCTTAACGATTGTCGCCTTCGGCACGTCTCTGCCTGAACTGTTCGTCTCGCTCGACGCTGCGCTGAAAGGCGTGAGCGATATCGCTGTTGGCAACGTTGTTGGTTCAAACATTGCCAACATCGGCTTGATTCTCGGCTTGACTGCGCTTGCCTTCCCCATAGCTGTTAGACAGCAAGTGGTCAAGCGCGATTTGCCGATCATGCTAGTTGTCTCGGTGTTAGCAATTATCCTGATCCAAGACACTCAAATCAGCCGTTTAGAAGGCGCACTGCTCTTCGGCGGCGTAATCGCCTACACGGTCATTTCATATTTTCTGGAGCTGCGCGAGAAGCGCACAGCCGCAGCCGAGCCAGACGAGCTAGAAAGCGAGTTCGGACCTGATCCAAGGCGCGCCAACCGCCTGTTTGAGCTGATGCGGCTGATCACAGGCTTAGCAGTCGTCGTGATCAGCGCGGATTGGCTAGTGCAAGGCTCTGTGAACGTTGCAACAGCGCTTGGCGTGCCGAAGCTGATCATCGGCTTGACGCTTGTGGCAGTTGGCACGTCATTGCCAGAGTTGGCGACATCGTTCATTGCCTCGCTGCACAAAGAAAACGACATCGCTGTTGGCAACATCGTCGGCTCGAACATCTTCAACATCCTCGCCATCCTCGGCGCGACAGCAGCCGTTCAGCCAATTGGCATTAATCAGCGCGTGCTATCGGTAGATATCTTCATCATGTTGGCGTTCTCGTTTGGCTTGCTGCTGGTTGTGCAGAGTGGCAAGATAACGCGCTGGCAAGGCGGTCTGTTGCTGGCTGCTTACTTCATTTTCACAACATGGACGTTTGCGACGCATGGCGGCGCGTAGCACGCGTTGCAGCTAACGCCAAGCCGACGATCAGCCAGAAAGCGAGCGAGACAGCATGGAATTCTAGGTTGAAGTAGTAGTGGTCAACTACGCCGTTGATTGCCACGCCAAAGAGGGCCGCTGCAAAGCCTAGCCACAGCGCCTCTAGACCTGACTCGCGCAGTTGACGCCGCTGCGCTAAGCCGTAGCGCAATGTCTCCAGCAAGATTAGACCGAAAAGCGTCACGCCTATGAGACCAGTTGAGTTGGCTATCTTTAGGTAGGTGCTGCTGACACCCAAGTAAATGTCGCGGTCAGGTGTGCCTGCAAAGCCGACGCCGATCAGTGGATAGCGTCCGATCAAAGTCAGCGAGTCTTTGTACTCGCCAAAGCGCATCTGTGTGGCAAGGTCTTGACCTTGCAAGCCGTCTATGAAGCGCTCCACATAGCGCTGCATGAACGGCAGGCTCAGCAAAACTGCCAAGCTCACTGCACCGATGATGAGCAGCCAGCGGTAGCGCAGGACTGCCATGAAGAAAATTGCCGCGCCGAAGGCTAACCACGCGCCGCGACTCTGGGTCAGCAGCATGGCAAGCGGATAAGGCGCGAAGATCAGCCACGCGAGAGTGCGTCTGCCAATAGCAGGTGATGGATTGAGCGCGTTTGCCAAAGCGACCGTGCCGAACATGAGCAGGAAGCCGCCGTAAGCGTTTGGATCGACCCACGTGCCAATGGCGCGCTCGCCAAGCAGGGGATTGTCTTCGATGTAGCGCAGCACGTCGCCGCGCGGATAGCCGAGTCGCCCGAGTGCGTTGAGCAAGATGAGCGTCGTTTGGTCGTTCAGAGCGTACAGAAGCACGCCGATCAAAGCTTGCACGGCGCCAAAAATGCTCAGGGCAAAGGCAATACGTGCTATGACCTGCCTGTCACGCGCGACGTCTACAATCACAATCGCTGTCGCCATGCTCAACAGCATTTCTACGAACTTGCGCAGCACGTTTGTGGTCAACAAAGCGTGACCCAAGCCTGCCACAAAGCTGAAAATGCACCAGCCAATGAATAAAACGATCAGCAACTGCGCAGGCACAAAGCGGAAGCTCTCGCGGCGGCGTGTCATCCATTCAAACAGGTAGACCAACAAAAAGGCGCCTAACGCAACGTCTATGAAAGTCGGCGTAAGTGCAAAGCGCACTGGCAACGTGCCAAACGGCAAGAGCGCGATAATCGCTATCATCAGGTACAGTCCAAAGGTCAGATTGGTTAGCGCGTAGAGACCAATAGCCACGCCAAACAGCGCGCCAAAGGCGAGGAGCGGACCGCTGATGACAGTGAGCAAGCCAAAGGTAGCGCACACAGCGCCGAGCGCTGCTCCAAACAGGAGTGTATAGCGCGCCTGTGGCTCAAGCAGAGCGACGCGCGCGCTGTTGAACGGTATACGCAAGACTGACTAGTCCTCCTGAACCAAGCGCGAGCAATGTGCCGAGCGAGATCGCGGCGCCAAGCGCGTAGCTGGTCGGTTGGTAGACCAATTCTACCACGCTTTTGCCTGCTGGAATTGGCACAGCGCTGAAGGCGATGTCAGCGCGCATGATTGGCGTCCGCGTGCCGTTGACGTGAGCAACCCAATTGCCGTCATAGACCAATGCGAGGCGCAACAGCGCGTCGGTCTCAGACTCAGCCTCGACTAGCCAATGCTCTGGCATGAGCGTGAGGATGCGCGCCGTCTGGCTCTCAGCGCCTGAGAGCGCAGTTGGCGGCGCTGCTGAGAGCATGACCGTGTTCGCTACATCGTAGCTTGGATCGCTCAGGTAGCCAAGCGCCTGCGCTTCATCAGGCTCAATCCAAGCGCGATGCATCACGCGCACCAATGGCAACGGCTCTGCTAGGACGTGCAGACGCACAGGGTTATACGGATTTTCTTCCTCATAAATGATCCGACTAGGCGCAGGTAGCTCACGGTCAGCAGTCAGGACGTAACGCACGCCGAACAGCTGCCATGTGCGCGCACGATTCGGCATGTTCAGCACGCGCTCTACATGCGCAAAGCGCAAGGGACTAATTCCGCGGATGTCAGGCAAGTTGTAGAGTGTGCCAAAGTTCTCGCGCAGACCATCTATGCGGAAAAACGGCTGATCTACAGCATCAGCGCGCAGAACAGCAAGTGCGCTTGACTCTTTCAGGCGACTAGCCACAGGAATTGGCTCAAAATTTGGACTAGTGCGTCCGAAGCTGAACAGCTCAAAGACGACCAGTGCGAGCAGCGCTGCGGCGCGCCACTGCAACCAGTAGCGGTTGCGATAAGTGGCGAGGTTGATCAGCAGCAGCGCAGCGAGCAACGCGATCAGCAAGCTGAAAGCTGTGCGCTGAAAGTTAGCGGCGCTCTCTTCAGTCGCTGAGAGCCACTCGATAAAGGCTGCAAGACTGAAGCTGAGCGCGCTTGCCGCAATGCCCAGAAAAATCGTCACATAACGGCGCGC
>JANWYI010000012.1:32269-33587 GCA_025055255.1 Anaerolineae bacterium
CGGGAAGATAATTTGCAGCAGATCGTGGAACGGAAAGCCGTTTCCTTTCGCCTCAAAGCCGAGCGTGCCGCGCGTTGTTGCGCTGAGGTATTCCCAGCCGTGCAGCAGCTGCACTGCGGCAAGTCCGCCGCCAACAGCGCCAAAAATTAGTGCGCCACCGATGAACGTCCTAACTTTACCGCTTGCTCTGCCGCCACTGCGCCACAGCAAGTAAGCAAGACACAAGTAGATGACGTACAGCGCTGTCTGTGGATGTCCTGCCAGCAGTGTCAAGCCTAGCGCAATGCCGCTGATAACAAACCACTTCCACGCAATGCGCTCAGGCAGCCTAGTCGCCTGCAGAATGCCCAGCAGCGCTAACGGCAGCCAGACCGCTGCTTCCATAATCGCCAACTGCAGCGGCGCGTAGCCTGTCAGAAAGCCGCCATAGGCGAAAGTGATCGCGCCGATCAGCGCTGCAGGGACACTGTAGGCGGTCGGAATCAGGGTACGGCAAAAGGCGTACATCAGAAGTGAGCCAATCAGCGCGTGCGCGACAGCCTCAGCTTGTAAGGCTGCATACATGCGCTGCGGCGTGCTGCCGCCTGTTAAATTCAAGAGAGCGATGCTGAGCAAGCGCAGCGGATAGAAGACAGCAGACTGTGTGTCTGCCAAGAAAGGATGTCCGCCTAAGTTATACGGATTCCACAGCGGCACTTCGCCTGCGCCGAGTCGCTGCGCTTGGTAATGCGCAAACGCCACGAACTGTCCGCTGAAGTCACCTTCTACGAAAGAGACTTGGTCAAGCACATTCGGCGTCAGCAGCCGCCAATAGAATAGCCAGCACAGCGCTCCTAACAGCGCGACACTCAGCAAGTCAAACGACCAATGGCGCGAGTTCATGCTTAACATTTCTTAAGCGTTGACTGTGCAAAGCGCAAGTCTACCACAGGGCATGGTAGATTCGGGTAAATGTGTTTGAGGTGGAGATTTCGCCATGCAACGAAGATTATTTATCTCGTTAGCTATCGTGATGAGCGTTGTGCTGATCAGCGGCGTGCCTGCTGAGGCGCATCATGGCTGGAGTTCATACGATCTCTCACGCCCGGTCTATATCGTCGGCACGGTCGTGGAGGTGGTCTGGCAGAATCCACACGTGGAAGTGTTTCTCGACGTGACCGCTGATATTCGCTTGCCTGCGAACCTTGCTCAGACGCCTATCCCTGATTTTTTGGAGCGCGTTGGCGGACGCGAGACGTTGCGAAAAGCGCGCCTGCCCAGTCAACCTGCCAAGCGCTGGACACTGGAATTGGCGCCAATTTCGCGCATGATCCAGTAC
>JANWYI010000012.1:33617-64029 GCA_025055255.1 Anaerolineae bacterium
AGAGTCGCCTTTGTCGGCTATATCAGTCGCACAGTCTGCAACGAGATACGAGCCGAGATTGTGATCTTCAGTGACGGCGAGACACAAGGCTTACGCAACAGTCCATTGCCGCACCAAGAGCCACAGCCGAATCCTTGCAATCCTGATCTGCCTGAAGCGCGTCCAGCGCTAAGCCTGAACAGGCTCGTCGAAATGTTGCTCCAGATGCTGCGCGCGCTACAGTAGGCAATGGATGTACTGCTAGAGTGGCTGAGCCAGACACCGTTGGCGCGCTGGATGCAGAGCGAGGTCTGGGCATATCCGATTGCTGAGATCGTCCACATTTTTGGGCTTGGGCTGCTAGTTGGCGCAGCAGCACTTTTCGACCTGCGCTTGCTGGGCATTGGACGTAGCGCTATCAAAGTGACTTTCGCTGTGCGCTTCTTGTTGCGCACGGCGCGGGTTGGCTTTGTGATTGCGGTCAGCTCAGGTCTGTTGCTCTTCCTTGCAGACCCAATTGGTTTAGCAGCGAATCGAGCGTTTCAGATCAAAATGATCTTGTTAGCAGCAGCGCTCGCCAATATTGTAATCTTCCACTTTGGGATTTACCGTAGCGTAGCAAATTGGGACATCAATGCGCCTGAGCCGTTCGCTGCTCGTCTAGCAGCGCTTGTTTCGCTGTGCAGCTGGTTAGCGATTATCGCTGCTGGCAGGCTGATCGCCTACGTCTGAGCGCCGCTGTGCCGATTTGAGCATGTGCCAGCCCATGGCAATTGCCCAGCCACTTGGCACTTCGGGCGTGGTGACGTCTGTGCCGTAAAAGTAAGCACGGCTGCGCGTCTGCGTGCCATTGGTGACCGCCATGGCGGAGCTATCTGACTCAGCGATCACGACCAAAGCTGCGTCTGTGCTGTACTCAGCGCAGAGCGCAGACGCCACTTGCTCACAGACAGTGCGCAGGTCGCCTTGAAAAGCGCTGCGCAAACGCTCTAGGACAGTTTGATCAGCGAAGTGTAGCGTGCCATCGCAGAAAGTCGCTTTGCTCAGCCGACGCTGTACGATACCGCCTGTGTATAGCTCGCCGATCACAATGCGCAAGCCTGAGCGTGCCAGAGCATCGGCAAATGCCTGCTCAAGCGTCTCCTTGCCAATGCCGAAGATGTAATCTCCGATCCTAGCGCGAATCTCTGCCTCAACAGGCGCGATCAGTGCATCGGCTTCCGATTCGCTCTCAGCGCGCGCTGTAATGCGGATATCCGTCTGACCGGCATGTGCATTCAAGCCGACTGTTGGATTGCTCAGGCGCTCAAGGTGACCGATCTGCTCATCAATGTGGCTCTCGCCAATGCCCGCCGTGCGCAACACGCGCGTCTTGATAACGCGCGGCGCGCCGAGCCGTGTGCGCAGCAGCGGCAAGACACTCTGCTCCATTATTGCTTTCACCTCGCGTGGCACGCCGGGCAAGCTGATGATGATTGCGCCATTGTGCTCAACGTAAAAGCCCGGCGCCGTGCCAGCAGGATTTGAAATGGCGACTGCGCCTTCAGGCAAGGTTGCCTGTGCGCGGTTGTTAGCACTCATGCGGACGTTAAAGCGCGCAAACTTGGCGGCGATCTCATCAAGCAGCGCCTGCTGGAAGACAAGTTGACGGTTCGTGGCAATGGCGACGGCTTGGCGCGTCTTATCGTCTACCGTTGGACCTAAGCCGCCTGTTGTGATGATGATTGAGACGCGCTGCATGGCAATGCGCAGCACGTCTGCAATGCGCATTTCATCGTCGCCAACGGTCGTTTTGTACAGCACGCGCACGCCGAGCGTTCCAAGTTGTTGCGTGATATAGACCGAGTTCGTATCAAGCGTCTCACTCTCACTGGAGAGCAGCTCTTCGCCGATTGAGATGATTTCAGCATGAAACGGCTGCATGGAATCTCAGCCCTTGCAAAAGAAAAGCGCGGTCGGCGCAAAAACCGACCGCAGTGACACACACTCAGACCTTGGCAGCTGGCTCAGTGGCAACCAATTGCACTTTTTCAGGCTGCTCACCGTGCGTCCAGCGGATGCGCGGCACGATAGCATCCATGATCACGCGGTCTTTGAACTGTTCGATGCGTCTGATCATGCTCTCGACTAGCTCTTCATTCAAGTAATGCGGCTGCAAGCCGAGGTCGAGCAGGCGCGTGTGGACAGCATTGTAGTAATGCTCTTCCTTTTCCACGCGCGGGTTCTCATAGTGACCGACTTCCACGTGGATGCCTAGCTCGCGTGCAGCGCGTTGCACAGCGTAAGCGAGATCGCGCACGCTGAACTGCTCTGTGAACTGATTAAAGACGCGATACTCGCCTGCCTGTGGCGGATTGAGCGCCGTAAGCTCCACACAGGCGAGCGTATCGCGGATATTCAGGTAGCCGCGCGTCTGTCCACCTGAGCCGTAGACGGTTAGCGGAATGCCGATCACGGCTTGCACGCAGAAACGATTGAGCGCTGTGCCGAATGCCTCGTCGTAGTCAAAGCGGTTGATCAGGCGCGGATCGAGCACAGACTCATCTGTGTCAATGCCGTAGACGACGCCTTGATTTAGGTCAGTGGCGCGCAAATTCCAGACGCGGCACGCAAAGTGAATGTTGTGACTGTCATGCACTTTGGTCAGATGATACATTGAGCCAGGCATCTTCGGGAAAGGCAAACGGTCGCGGCGCCCTTTGTGTTCGATCTCGATGAAGCCTTCCTCGATGTCAATGTTCGGTTGTCCGTACTCGCCCATTGTGCCGAGCTTGATCAGGTGCGCGTCGGGCGTGTAGTCGCGCATGGCGTAGATCACGTGCAAGTTGCCGATCACATTGTTGATATGTGTGAAGGTGGCAGTGTGCACGCTGATCATTGAGTACGGCGCACTAGGGATTTGTCCGTAGTGCACGATTGCCTCTGGACGGAACTCGCGGAAGACGTGCGCCGTGAAGTCCCAGTTGGTCAAGTCGCCGATGTAGAGCGCCATGTGCTTACCTGTCAGCTCGCGCCATGCCTGCACGCGCTCGTGCAGAGAGCGAATCGGCGTCAAGCTATCTGTGCCGCGCTCAAGGTGTAGACGGCGCCGCAAGAAGTTATCCACAAGGGCAATTTCATGTCCGCGCCGCGAGAAGTACATCGCGGTTGCCCAGCCCAGATAACCGTCGCCGCCGAGAATGAGGATACGCATGGTCAGTGTTACTCCATTTAACGGTCAAGAGTGAAGTTTCTGGAGAATTATAACACTGCGCAATGCCGACAGTTGCCGTTTACTCGCTTGGATTAAAGGTGTAGCCGACGCCGGGCACAGTCGTGATCAGCTTCGGCTCACGCGGCGAAGGTTCAACCTTGGCGCGCAGACGGCTGATCAGACTTTTGAGCAAGTTGCGGTCGCCTTCACCTGTGTAGCCCCAGACTTTCTCGATTAGCGTCTCCGGGCTGAGAACGCGCCCACGATTGACCACAAGGCAGTACATCAGCCGAAACTCAAGGTTAGTCAGTTGGCGAGTCTGCCCGTTGCTGAGCGTGACTGTGTGCCGCTCAGGGTCGAGGCTGAGCGTCGGCGTGCTGAGATTTGGCACAAGCGCGCTCGGCATGACGCGCGCACGGCGCAGTTGCGCATTGACATGCGCCAAGAGCATCTGGTAGCTGTACGGCTTGGCGAGGAAGTCATCTATGCCTGCTTCATAGGCGCTGACAATGTCATCTTCAGAGGTCGGATTCGCCAACAGTAAAATCGGCACAGATGAGGCGCCGCGAATGCTCTCAATGCGCCGAAAGAGCGCAGCGCCGAGGTCTTCTTCATCAAGAATCAGCAGGTCAGTCAGCTGGTCATCCCACGTGCGCTCAGTCTGCGCTGAGTCAATGATGCTGGTGACATCGTAGCCTTCTTGCCGCAAGATAAAGCTCAGAATGTTGACCGACTTTACGTCATAGCCCAAGACTAGGATGTTCACGCGCCATACGCCCTTTGCTGCATGAAGAGTACAGCACAAAGGCGGGTGTGAGCTGCGCCCGCCTTGCCCGTGCCTCGCCTAGATTATAACACCTGTCTGCCAATCCCAAAAAGCTAAGCTGCTTCTATGAGTCGAGCGGTATGCTCAGCCAAAAAGTTCGTCAGTTGTGGCGATTGTCTCTACAGAGGCTTGCGCGCTGTGAAGTCTGTCATCCTTGAAAGTATCCAATTGAATTTGCTGATCCGACCATCTCCGAAGTTTCTAGGTGATTCCTCATGGAATTGGCGGAGCGTCGCAGGCAAAATTCATCGCATTGCTCAAAACTTGTAGACTCCTGATGCTGCCGTTTTACTTTGCTTGTCAATACCTGTATACTCAGCTCAACTGTGTCCACTGCGGATAACTTGTCTATGGCAGAACGCTTATTTGACGAGAAAACGCTGCGCCAACTTGACCAACTCACTCTGGTCGCCAATCGCGTGCGCGCAGGCGCCATGAAAGGTGAGCGGCGCTCCGTGCGGCGCGGCACTAGCTTGGAGTTCGCCGATTACCGCAACTATGTGCGTGGCGACGATTTGCGCCGTGTAGACTGGAACATTTTCGCGCGCTTGGAGCGTCCCTTCATCAAGCTGTTTGAAGAAGAAGAGGACTTGGCAGTTCACGTGCTGATAGATGCCTCTGCCAGCATGGACTTTCCGCGTGAAGGCGAAGGTGATCCCAAACATCACAAATTCCGCTTCGCACAGCGCACAGCTGCGGCACTCGCCTACATCGGCTTGGCGAGCGGCGATAATGTAGCGGTCACAGCGCTGTATGGTGCAGGATTGAACGTCACTTGGGGCGCCTACCGCGGTCGCGGACGCTCATTAGCGCTGCTAGAATACATTGGCGCTCTGCAACCTGCTGGCGATCTCGATTTGGCAGGCGCATTGCGCGACTATGCCATGCGCTATCCGCGTCCGGGCTTGTGTCTGTTCATCAGCGACCTGCTGGCGCCGAATGGCTGGCGAGATGGCATTGCGGCGCTGCAAGGCGTCGGGCATGAGGTGGCGATCATCCACGTGCTATCGCCTGAGGAGATCGATCCGCCGTTGGCAGGCGATCTACAGTTGGTAGACGTGGAAAGCGGCGCTACAGCTGATGTGACTATTGATGCAGCCATGCGCGACCTCTACATGCGGCGGCTGCTGGCATGGCGCGACGAAATCACGGCTTATTGCCGCAAGCGTGGCATTCACTACGCCACAGTTGAGACCAGCACGAGCTGGGAAACGCTGATCATGACTGAGCTACGGCGTCTGGGCGTGCTGCGATGAGTTGGTCAAACAAGCAAGGCGCTGTATTTGCCTACGCTGTCATTTTGTTTGCAGCGTTTACGTTGCGGTTGTGGAATCTCGACACACAGAGCCTTTGGCATGATGAAGGCTGGTCGCTTTACCCTGCCTACACATTGATCGGTCCAATGGGCATTCGCGGCATGGACGTGAACGCGCCGCCGCTTTTCAACATCAGCATCGGACTGTGGCTGCGCATAGCAGGCGATGAAATCTGGACTGTGCGCTTCTGGTCGCTGCTGACAGGCGTGATCGGCGTGGCAGTCGGTATGGCACTGGCAAAGCGATGGTTCGGCGTCGGAGCGGGCGCTTTGGCAGGCATTTTTCTGGCTTTCTCGCCGATTTTGTGGGTTTTCGCACAGGAAATACGCGCCTACATTCCAATGCCGCTCTACACAGTCCTGCTGATCGGCATAGCCGCGCAATTCCTAGTGCAGCGCAGTCAGCGCGTGCCGAGATCGGCGTGGCTGTGGCTGTTCGCCGTGACTCTAGCAGCGCTCTGGTCGCACAACTTGAGCGTGCCGCTTGTAGCATGGCTAAATGCGACCGTGATCAGCGGCTTGCTGTTGCGCCGCGCTTGGCGCAGACTAGTCGCTTGGTTGCTATTGCAAAGTTTGCTCTTCCTGCTGTACCTGCCTTGGCTCATCACACAGCGACCGACTGGCACGCCGCTCAACACGCCGCCGTCAATTTCACTTGAGCTGCTCTGGCAGATTTGGCAATCCTACTTCACAGGCATCAAACCAATGGTCAGCGCGGACGACTTGCTCATGGCGCTGTGCGCGTTGTTTGGTGTCATAGCCTTCATCGCCGTAGCACGTGCAGTGTGGCTAGAGCGCTCTGTGCGAACTTGGACGCTGCTCTCAGCCGCTGTCCTTTTGCCGATTTTCCAGCTGCTCATCATCCGCGCTGCGCACATAGACTTTCATCCGCGCTATTTCCTGCTCAGCGCGCCACCAACGCTAATTCTGATCGCAGCAGGTCTGGCTTTGCCTGCGCAAGGCTTGCCAATCCTGAGTTTGCGCGCTGCTGGAGCGCTGATTGCAGTCGCCATCATGCTGCGCATGGCATGGCTGACCTACAGCGTGCCAATCTATCAGCACGATGACTTTCGCGGCATGGCGCGCCATTATGCGTCGCTCTCTGAGCAAGACGCAATCGTAGTGCCTTACGGCTGGGAACCGAGTCTTGACTACTATCAGGAAAAATTTAGCATTCGCGCGTCATTTGTGGAAGTGCCCATTCGCAGCAGCGCAAGACAGGTCGCTGCGCAGCTGGCTGAGGCATTGCAAGGCAAGCGGTATGTGGAGCTGTTCACTTGGTATCAGCTGCCAGCGGACTTGCGCGGCGCATTCCCATGCTTGCTGAGCGCTATTGGCGTCCGCGAGAGCGAATTGACGCTGAGCGGCGTGCACAGCGTCCGCTACCGCTTGACAGGCAATCCGCGCGCTTTGACCGCGCAATATTTGCCGAAGGAACAGCATGTCGCGTTTGTGCCGCCTGATGACCTAGACCTTGAGCCTAGCTTCATGTTTTTGCACGCCAAAGGCGGCGAGTCAGCCTGCCTGATCGTTGACTTCGTCGTGGACAGCGTGCCGCTCAAGCATGACTGGCGCATGGCAGTCCGTCTGTGGCGCGCCGATGGTAGCCTACAGACGCAGCTTGACACAGACTTGCGCGATGACTGGCAATACCTAGCAACAGCGCAACGCTACGGCTTCATGGCGACTGCTTTCTTGGCATTGCCCGTGCCGCCTGAAAACGAGCCAATGCTGTTGACCGCATGGCTCTACCGAGACGAGCAGCGCTCGCCAAGTACACTACTTGGCACGTTGCTGAACGAGAACGGCGTGGTGCGCTTTGTGCCAAGCGTTAACTTGCTGCCGAGGCGCGCGTCAACGCCTGAGCTACCATTGACCATCTCAACGTCGCCTTTCCGTTGCCCTGACACTGAAAATAGACAAGTCGCCTTTGCCGAGTTAGTCGCTGCAGACGTGCCAGAGCGCCTCTCGCCTGAGCGCGACACGCCGATCTTTCTGGCTTGGCGCGCTCTGGAGCGCTGCGAACAGAGTTACGTCGTCTTTGTACATCTGGTCAGCGCCGACGGCAAGTTAATCGCCCAGAGCGACTCCGAGCCTGTCAATGGCGCGCGTCCAACTGTCAGTTGGCGCGCAGGCGAGACCATTCTCGATCAGCGCAAGCTACACTGGCATGTGCCTGACTATCGCGGTGAAGCGAGTCTGCGCGTTGGACTGTACGATCTGCGCTCAGGTGAGCGCTTGACGCTGATGAATGGCGGCGATTTTGTGGAATTGCCGCACAAAGTGACCGTTGAGTAGTTTTGGAAAGTTGAAGCGATGTCGTTTCTTGCGCCACTAGCGCTCGCACTGAGTCTGTTAGCAGTGCCGATTATCTTGCTGTACATGCTGCGCTTGCGCCGCCGTGAAGTGCAGGTCAGCAGCACATTATTGTGGCGTCAATTGCTGCAAGATCGTGAGGCGAATGCGCCGTGGCAGCGCCTGCGCCGTAACTTGTTGCTGTTTTTGCAACTGCTGATCCTTGCTGCTTTAGTCCTTGCCCTAGCGCGACCGTATGCAGAGGTGCCGACTTTCACCAGCGGACGCACAGCGCTCTTGCTGGATGCCTCTGCCAGTATGAACGCGACCGACGTACAGCCAAGCCGCTTTGAGGCAGCGCGCCGTTTTGCCCTAGAGCTGATCGAGACGCTCAGCGGCAATGATGAAGTGGCGATCATCCGTGTGGCAGAGAACGCTGAGGTGTTGATGAACTACACGAACGACCGTACACAGCTGCGCGCAGCCCTAGAGCGTGCCACGCCCAGCAAAGGCATCCCAGATTGGAACGCTGCGCTCACGCTTGCTGCAGCTGGCGCCAAAGGTGCAGAGAAGTTCACTATCCTGCTCTTGAGCGACGGCGGCTTGCCATCAAACCTCGATTTGTCGCTCTACGGCGACGTTCGGCATGTACCATTCGGCATAGCTGCTCAGAATGTAGCGATCAGCGCACTCGCCACAGCTAACGACCCTGTGCGTGGCGCTCAAATCTACGCGCGTCTGACCAATTACGGCGATCAGCCCGCTGAGGTTATCTTCAGCCTGAGCTTAGACGGGACTTTGCACAGCGCCTCACCTCATCGCATCGCCGAGAATGGCGCTGTAGATATCACCATTACTGACCTGCCACCTGACTTTCGGCGCGTCCAAGCGCAGCTGACTCGCCCTGCCAACAGCACTTTGCCCGATCATTTGAGCCTTGATGACACTGCCTACGCAGTCTACACGCCGCTTCGCGCTGAACGCGCGCTGATCATGAGCAGAGGTAATCCTTTCCTAGAGCGCGGCTTCGCAGCGCTGAACGTCTGGCAGGTCTATCGCGGCGATCCGAGCCGCGGCTTGCCGACCGAGCGCTATGACCTGTACATCTTTGATGGCTGGCTGCCGCCAACATTGCCCGACTCAAACATCTTGATCGTCAATCCGCCGCCTGAGCCGCCGCCGAACAACCTGTATACCTTTGGTGAGCTGACCAATCGCGCTCAGGTGTTGCGCGTCCGTCCTGACGACCCGCGCACACGCTATCTGCGCTTTAATGACGTGAATGTGCGCACCTTTCGACCGATTCGTGCTGACTGGGCAGATGTGCTTGTTGAGGCAGAAGGCGGCGCTCTGGTCTTGGCAGGTGAGTTCGAAGGACGGCGGGTTGCAATCTTGCCTTTCAACCTGTTTGACTCAGATTTGCCGCTCAAGATCGCTTTCCCAATTCTAATTGCCAACTTGACGGCATGGTATCAGACGCCACGCGCTCTGAGCCTTGAGGGTAGCGTCCAGATCGGTCAAACAGTCGTGATTCAGCCGCCACCAGAGGCAGAAACAGTCCGTGTAATCGCGCCTGATGGCGCTGCAACAACCTTCCGTGCCGATCAACCGCTCCTGATTTATGCAGAGACTGCGCAGACAGGCATTTACAGCGTAGAAATGTACAGCGGCGCTGAGCTGATCCGGCAAGAGTTCTTCGCCGTCAACATATTCAGCGATAACGAGAGTGCTATTGCGCCGCGCGCCGTGCAACTTGGGAACAGCGCCGCTGCTGCGGCGACTGATACGCCCGAAGAAGTCGGTCAGCGCGAGTTCTGGTCGCTCTTCGCCTTGATCGGCTTGGCAATTCTCGCCGTTGAGTGGTTCATCTACCATCGGCGGCTCGGTGTGCCACGCCTGCGCAGCACAGCTGCAAGGCGCTTCAGCCGCACAGCGCGACGTTCATAGGACGCTATGGCGCAACGCTTCCTTGCGCAGACGTTAATCGGCATGACGTGCCTTGCAATCATGCTAGTCACAGCAGGCTTCATTGCGCGCTACAGCGTCAACGTGCCACATTGGGACGAATGGCAAGCGAGCGCGCCTGTTGTCCTGAAGACAGCGCAAGGCACGCTCACACTTGCTGATCTGCTCAAGCCACACGATCAGCCGCGCATCTTTTTCACGCACTTGACAACGGCACTCGTCACGGCACTAGCAGCGTGGGACGTGCGCGTGCAAATGTGGGTCAGCTTTGCGTTAGCAATTTTAAGTTTTGGCGTCTTTTTGGCAATCCAACAGCGAACTCATCCATCGAGTGCGCTCTGGTTAGCTGTGCCATTCGCCCTGCTCATTTTTGCTGTCCGTCAGCGCCAAAACTGGTTGATGGGCTTTCAGACAGCTTGGTTCTTCTGGCTGTTCTTCACAGTCCTAGCGCTCTGGCTGTTGGTGCGTCTGCCTGTGCGGACAGTCAGCCTTGTGCCGATCATCGTCTGCACGGTTGGCGCAAGTTACGCCTACCTCAGCGGATTAGCGCTTGCCTTCGCCATGCTACCTGCATTGTGGCTGCGCGGCTACCGCAAGCCGATACACTATGGCGTATGGCTTGGCTCAGCAGCTGTGTATGTCGGTCTGTACTTCACAAACTATGCTTTCATTGATCAAGGTTTCCGAACGGACGTGACAGCGCAACTGTGGCACTATCCGCTGTATGTGCTGCGCTACCTTGGCGCGCCATTTGTGCCTGATGAACCTGACTATCAAGCACATGCCACGGTCTTCGGTGTATTCGGCGTTGCGCTAGCGGTAATTAACCTTAGCTATCTGCGGTACAAGTTGCCAACAGTCAACCTTGCCGTGCCGCTTGTCTTGATCTTGATGAGCGTTGCCAACGGCGCACTAGCATCTATCGGTCGCGTGAAGCCTGACTTACTGGAGTACTTCTGGGCGCGTCCAACAGTCTCGCGCTATGTGACAGCAGCGAACTTGTTCTGGATTGCGCTCTTGATGCTCGGCGCAATGGCGCTTTGGCAGGCAGGCAGGGAACGACGCTTGATTGCAATTGCAAACATCGCTATGTTCAGCGCAGCCGCGCTTGGATATGTCTACGCCAACTTGACCACGCCGACCTACATCGCCACGCCTGAAGATCGGCTGTGCGTGCTGAACTACATGCGCGCACCACATGATAACTGCCTGTTCCGCGTCAACGCAGATCGCAGTGGCTACTTGGCGACGGCGCAGCAGCTCGGCGCCTATCGCCTGACATCCTTCTATGACTGGTACTTGGACTTTGAGCCCGCAGCTCAGCCTGCTGAGGCACACCTGCAATTCCTGAGCAGTATTGCCGATCCACCAGTCTTCAAGGAGCAGCCACCTGACCAGTATGCGCCAGAGCGCGCTGTTGTGCTATATCAACATCCGCCGAGTATTGCTGAACAGTACTTGCAACTGCCTCAAGCAGAGCAAGTTCACTTTGAGGCGGAGATTTACGTAGACTTGCGCAACATTTTTGAGCATCCTGAAGTGCTGCAGACAGGCGCACTTTTCAGACTAGGCATTCGGGAAGGTCGCAGCGTGAAGACGCTCTACGAAGGCGTCTTTGACGTGCGCACGGATCGTGCGCCGATTCCAATGCGCGCAGATTTGAGCGCATGGCGCGGTCAGCGCGTCATATTGGTCTACCAGACCGAAGTGCGCGAAGGCATACCGTTCTATGCGTGGGCAATGTGGCGCAAACCGCGCATCGTGGCAAGTCCGTGACTTGGAAGGCGCTCATCTTAGCGCTATCATTAGGCTTAAGTGACGCGCGCCTATCGTAAAGTGAGTTGAGAGTGGCTGAGAAAATCCGATGCAATTTGCGACACCTGCTGCGCTTCTCTTGGCGCTTTTGATACCATTTTTCATCTGGTACGGTCTGCCACGTCTGCCTTATCGCCGCCGCCGTGACACTGTCAGCTTGATTCTGCGGCTGATCATCGTGGTGTTGATCATTCTGAGCCTTGCAGGACTGCAAATCGTCCAAGCTACTGATAAATTGGCAGTCGTCTTCTTGGTGGACGCCTCAGATAGCATTGATGCTGATGCGCGCGCGCAGGCAGAGCAGTATATCCGCGAGGCAATGGCGCGCATGTCGCCTGATGACCGCGTCGGAATTGTCGTCTTCGGTAGGAACGCCCTTGTGGAGCGTCCTGTCTCAGCCGTTAAAGAATTCAGCGGCATTGCCTCAACTCCTGTGCGCCTTGACACAAACATCGCGGAAGCGATCAGGCTTGGCTTGGCAATGTTCCCAGCTGATGCAGCCCGCCGCCTCGTCATTTTAAGCGACGGCGTTGAGACATTAGGTAACGCGGTTGAAGCGGCGCGGCTTGCTGCGGCGCTTGGCGTCCAGATTGACATTGTGCCGCTGCGCCGCACGCCGCGTCCAGAGGTGCTGATCACTGACCTGCGCTTGCCGCCGAGAGTCAACCAAGGTGAGGAGTTCGATCTCGGCATCACCATTGAGAGCAAAGTTGCTACGCCTGCCAACATCACAGTGCTTTCGCGCGGCACGCTCATCCGCACTGTGACAGTCAACCTGCAGGTAGGCGTCAATAACTTTGTGCTTTCGCCGCTGCGCGTGCCACAACAAGGCTTCACAGACTTGCAAGTGCGCGTTGATCCGCTGCAAGCTGAGCAGACTGATACGTTCTATCAGAATAACGCGCTCTCAGGCTTTGTCGAGGTGACAGGTCCGCCGCGCGTGCTGATCATCGCCAAACGTCCTGAGGAAGCGGCGGCGCTCTTGCCTGCCATGCGCGAGGCAGGCTTAGTAGTGGATGTTCAAGCGCCTGCTGACCTGCCGATTGGCATTGCTCCGTTAGCGGCGTACAAAGCCGTGGTGCTGGCGAATGTGTCCGCCACTGACCTGACTGAGCAACGCATGCGCGTGCTGCAGTCTTATGTGCGTGATTTAGGTGGCGGCTTAATTGTGATCGGTGGACCGGACAGCTATGGACCGGGCGGCTACTATCAGACGCCGCTTGAAGAGACACTGCCAGTCGAGATGCAGCTGAAAGATCAGCGGCGCATTCCACGTTTGACCATCATCTACGTCATTGATCGCTCTGGCAGCATGGAAGTCGCTGCACCAAGCGGCGTAACGTTGCTTGAGCTGGCAAAAGAGGCGGCGCGGCGCTCGATCAACTTCCTCTTTGAACGCGATAGAGCAGGCGTACTGAGCTTTGACAGCAATCCGCAGTGGCTCGTGCCAATTCAATACGTCGCCAACCGCGCTGCAATCATCGCACAGATCGGCTCACTGCGACCGGGCGGCGGCACGGATATTTATGCAGCCCTGCAAGAGCTGCTGCGCACATTGCCTAGCGATCCATCTACGCTCAAGCACGTCATTCTGCTTACAGACGGTATCTCAGATGAGCGTGGCGTCATCGAAACAGCGCGCCTTTTGAACGAGAAACACGGCGTCACGATCACCTCCATTGGCATTGGCTCAAGCGTGCCGCTCTTTATGCAGGAAATTGCGCGCGTCGGCAAGGGTTCTTATTACAACTTGGTAGATGTGCAGAACATTCCACAAATCTTCGCAGCAGAGACCGTACTTGCCACACGCTCTTACATCATTGAAGAGCCATTTGTGCCTGCGCTGACCGCTAACAGTCCGATCATGCGCGGCGTTGAGGCAGTGCCGCCGCTTCTAGGCTACGTAGCCACAACTGCTAAGCCTACGGCTACAGTGGTCTTGACAACTACAGCGCAAGGCATGAATGATCCATTGTTAGCAACGTGGCAGTATGGCTTAGGGCGCGTGGTGGCATGGACATCAGATGCAACGGCGCGCTGGGCGCAGGGCTGGGTACAGTGGGAAGGCTTTCAGCGCTTCTGGAGTCAGGCAATTCGCTGGACAATCCTCGAAGGGCTGAACAGCGCGCTTGAGATGCGCGTTGAGCAGCGTGAAGGGCGCTCTGTGCTAGTGGTGGAGGCACGTGACGATCAAGGCGCTTTTCTGAACGGGCTGAATCTGGGCGCTTCTATCGTTGATCCAACTTTGGGCAATCAGAGCATTGCGCTGCGGCAGGTGGCGCCGGGTCGCTATGAGGCAGAATTTGACGCGAATCGAGAGGGCGCGTATTTTATTCGTGTGGCAGGCGCGCAAGGCTCAACACAAGCGGGACTAGGTGTGGCGCAGACAACAGGCTGGGTGTTGAGCTATTCGCCAGAGTATCGCCTGCGTGAGACCAATACAGCGCTCTTGGACACACTGGCTGAGTTGACAGGCGGACGTAACGTTGCTGACTCGACCGAGCGCGTTTTTCGCCGCGATGCACAAGCCGCACGTGGCTCAGCTTCACTAGCGCCGTGGCTGTTGCTGATCGCGCTGCTGCTTCTGCCATTCGATATTGCTGTGCGGCGCTTGGTCATCACGCCAACTGATCTGCAAAAGTTGCGTGCATGGGCGCAAAAGCGGCTAGGCATGCGGCTAGGCACTTCGCAGGCTGAGCGAGTGCAATCGGCGCGCATAGCTGCTCTGAAAGGTGCTAAAATGCGCGCGACAAGCGCGACACCTGCCACAAGCAGCACTGAAGCAAGCATCGCAGTGTCATCTGCGCCGATTAGTGAGCCGAGCGCGCCTCAGGCGAAGCCTGCTCGCGCGCCTAGTGTGCCAAAAGAGGCGTCCAAGCCACCAGCTGTGCCGCAAGTGTCTGCTCAAAGCGGCGCGTTAGCGGCGCGCTTGGCGGAAAAACGCCGTCAACAACGTAAGGATGACAGCTAGGGCATGATCACGCTGAGACGTTCATTCTTCATCTGCATTTTGCTGATCGGTCTCGTAGCGTGCCAGAACGGGATTGGTCCCGGCGGCACACCAATTGTAATCTTCCCAACAGCTGGTTCGCCGCCGCCAACCTTTCCCGGCGCTGCGACCGTGCCACCAACCCTTCCCACACAGCCATCTATCCCGACGCCCACGCAGCCGAGCGTGCTAGAGCCAAACTGGAATCCGATCCGCGCTGAGTTTCCCGGCGCTGCTTGGCGCACTTTCACCTTCAGGAACTTCCAAGGCGCCAGCGTCGGCGTAGTCGTCGTGCGCATTGATCCGCGCTTTTCGACGCTGCGCGTCCATCATTTGCCCGGTCAAGCACGGACGATTCAGCAATGGCAGCAACTGTTGCCTAACGCGCTTGCTATTGTGAACGCAAATTACTTCGACACCAACAATCGTCCATTAGGCTTGGTTGTGGCTGATGGTGGCTTCTTCGGACAGATCATCACGCGCAATGACGCCGGAGTCTTCCAAGTGAAAGACGGCGTGCCGCGCGTCCGCTCTCTATGGCTAGAGCCGTTCCGTCAAGGTGAGCAGTTCCAGCAAGCAGCGCAGGCATTCCCAATGTTGATGTCCTACGGTTACGTTGCGCCGATCAACCCTGATGTAGCCCAAGTGCGCGCCGCGCGTACAGTCATCGCTCAAGACAAGTTAGGTCGAATCCTGATGATTGTGACAGTCTACGCAGGCGTCACACTTGGCGAGCTAGCAAACTGGCTCGGCAACAGCGGCTTGAACATTGACTTTGCCTTGAACATGGACGGCGGCGCGTCCACCAGCTTGTACATTGCCACAGGCGGTCCGAACCAGTTTATTCCCAGTCTGAAAGCCGTGCCGGTAGTCATTGCGCTGTATCCGCGCTAGAAGCGTCACCTGATGGGCATTCCTATTGGTATCCTGACACCTGAAGGCTTGCACGAGGCGCCCTACAGTGCAGAGTCGTTGGCAGAAGCCGTGCCATTTGAGCCTGAGGGCGTTTACACCATCACGCGCACTTTCAACCGCGATCACGTCCTGATGTTCGATGAACATCTGGATCGTCTGGAGGAGTCAGCGCGCTTGGAGAATATTCCGCTGCATTTAGACCGAGCAGCCATACGCGCAGCATTGCGGACGCTGATCGAGCGCAGCGGCTATCCTGAGTCGCGCTTTCGGATCACTGTGCCGCGCGCACAGCCTGATCATATCTACCTGAGTGTCGAGCCATTTAAGCCAATCCCGCCTGAGCTGATTCAGCGCGGCGTGCGCGTTGTGACCGTGCCACTGGTGCGCCATAATCCGTCTGCTAAGACAACGGCATGGATGACTGAGCGCAAGATGGCGCCATTGCCTGAGGGCGCTTATGAAGGTGTGCTCGTTTCGCCTGAGGGCTTTTTGCTGGAGGGCACAAGCAGTAATTTCTATGCCGTGATGGACGGCGAGCTGCGCACAGCAGGCGAAGGCGTGCTGTGCGGCATTGTGCGGCGCGCAATTCTTGAGTTAGCGCCGAACTATCTGCCTGTGCGCCTTGAGCCAGTTCACAAATCTGAGTTGTGGGCGCTTGAGGAGGCATTTTTGACCAGCGCCTCACGCGGCGTCGTACCAATTGTCATGATTGACGGACAGATTATTGCAGACGGCAAGCCGGGCGCTCAGACCATGTGGCTGCGCGAGGCATATGAGGAATGGGCGCAAGCACATCTCACGCCGCTATAAGGCTGTCTGAAGCTGGCGCTGTACAGGCAATTCGCAGCACGCTATAATGCCTGTCTGCTTGAGAGGCGGCAAAATGCCGCAAGAGAAGGATGAACAATGTCTGACACAATTCAAGATAATGTCGTGGTCGCCCTTGCCTATACGCTGAAGCTGGAGAACGGCGAGATCGTGGATGAAGCCGATGCTGACAATCCATTGGAATACCTGCATGGCGCTAACAACATCATTCCCGGCTTAGAGCGCGCGCTGACTGGCATGCGCGTTGGCGAGACAAAGCACATTCAGGTAGCGCCGTCTGATGGTTACGGCGACTACGATCCTGAGGATGTCGAAGTCGTGCCGCGCCACCATTTCCCAAGCGATGCGCCGCTGGAAGTCGGTACAGCTATCACGCTCGCGGATGATGACGATAACTACATAGATGCTGTCGTCAAAGCTGTGAGCGATGAGAGCGTCACACTAGATTACAATCATCCGCTCGCAGGCAAGACGCTCTACTTCGACGTTGAAGTGCTAAACATTCGCCCGGCAACCCAAGAAGAGATTGAGCACGGTCACGTTCACGGCATGTTCTTCGACTTCGAGGATTTCGACGAAGAAGATTTCGATGATTTCGAGGAAGACTTCGATGACGAAGACTTCGATGATGAGGAAGAAGACTTCGACACGCTGCGCAAAAACTGATAGTTCCGATCATGCCGCTGCTCCTGTTAGCCTCTAGCTCAGCGCGCCGCCGTGCCCTGATCGCTTCAATCGGGCTACCCTTTGAGGTAGCCCGTCCTGATGTAGATGAAAGTCCGCTGCCCGCTGAGCTGCCTGACGCTTATGTGCTGCGCTTGTGTCACGCCAAAGCAATGGCGTTGCCACCTGAGCGCCTGATGCCTTCAACCTACGTCTTGACCGCTGACACCACTGTTGTGCTAGACGGTGTCATCATCGGTAAGCCAGAGACACCTGAAGAAGCGCGCAGGATGCTGCGCGCGCTCCGCGCGAGAGCGCATCAGGTTTACACAGGCGTTGCGCTGCGCGACTTTGCCACAGGCGAAGTGCAAACTTCGCTCACAGTGACAAACGTCTACATGCGCAACTACTCTGATGAAGAGATCGAGACATACATTGCGCGTGGCGAGCCATTTGACAAGGCAGGCGGCTACGCTGTGCAAGACTCACGCTTCAAGCCTGTGGAGCGCATTGAAGGCTGCCTGAGCAACGTAATCGGCTTGCCGCTGTGCGCTGTCAGCGCGATGTTGCGCGCTAAGGGCGTGAGCGTGCCACAGCCACCTGACTGTTCTCCGCACAACTTGCCCTGCACAATTGACGTTCGAGTGGCTGACGCACAGCGCAACTAGTTCGACTACTGTGCGTTGCTGTGCTATGATTTCCCAAACGTGCCAGGTGCGCTGTGCGCCTAGTCTAAGAATGGAGCAGTATATGCCTAAACAGTACTTGCAGGCGCCTGCCATGCAGATCGATCCGAAGAAGCGCTACACGGCAATTCTTCATACCTCTAAAGGCAAAATCACGATCAATCTGTTTGCTGACAAGGCGCCAATCACAGTCAATAACTTCGTGTTCCTCGCGCGCGAAGGTTTCTATAACGGCACAACGTTTCATCGCGTGATCAAAGGCTTCATGGCGCAAGGCGGCGATCCGACTGGCACAGGCAGAGGCGGTCCCGGCTACCGCTGGGCAGATGAGCGCAGCGCACTACAGCTACGTCACGACTCGCCTGGCATCTTGAGCATGGCAAACGCCGGTCGTGACACCAATGGCAGTCAGTTCTTTATTACACATGTGCCAACGCCACACCTTGACGGCAAACATGCTGTTTTTGGCAAAGTTGCCGATCAAGAGAGCATGGCTGTGCTGCTCAGCATCCGTGAGCGCGATCCGATGAGTGATCCTGCGCCTGGCGACCTGCTTGAACGCGTTGAAATTATCGAGAGCTAGACATGCGCGAGCCTGCTGAATGTTCGGCAGGCTGTGCTCACTTACCTTCGCCAAAAACGAAGCGCTCAATGGCGTATGCTACGCCATCTTGGTCGTTGCTGTGCGTAACAAAGTCTGCCACGGCTTTCAGACGCGGCGAAGCGTTGCCCATTGCTACGCCAATGCCTGCCAGCTGCACCATCTCGATGTCGTTCTCGCCGTCGCCAATAGCGAGCACGCGCTCAGCAGGCACACCTAAGTAGTCAATCAACCACTTCAAGCCTGCGCCTTTGGAAGCATTCGGCGGCAACGCCTCGACAAAATCAGGTTGTGAGAGAAAGACATGCGCCGAGTCGCCGACGGCTGCTTGTAAGGCACGGCGCACAGCGTCTGCCGTCTCAACACGCTCCACAAAGACCATCTTGCTGATCGGCATTTGGTCAGGCAGGCTGAGCAGGTCGTCCACATAGTCAGGTGTCGGCTCGCCGTAGTGTGCCAAGAGCTTAGTGCGCTCTGCCAGGTGACGCGCCGTCACCTTGCGCTGATGGTTGTAAACCATGACAGCAAGATCATGGTCAAGTGTGTGCTGTAGGATGCGGTGCGCTGTCTCTGGCTGCATGGTGATCTCGTGCAGCAAATTACCGTCGCCGTCATAGACCGTTAAACCTTGTAAGTAGACGCCGGGTGTCTTCAAGCCGAGCTGCTCAGCGTAAGTGTAGCCGCTGAAGCGCGGTCTGCCTGTGGCGATGACGACGTGCAGTCCTGCCTCAGCCGCGCGCCAAACAGCGGCTTTGGTGCGCGGACTCAGGCGATGTTGGCTGTCCAGCAGCGTGCCATCTAGGTCAATGGCGATCAGTTCAATTGGAGAAGTCATGTGCAGCTGGTTATTTTGCTCAAGGATGAGTTCTCAGCCACAAGCCTAGCGCTTTGTGACGGAATTGACAAGCGTGACCTTTGCGTTAGAATACAGCGTCGCTGACTTGAGAAACTGTGCAAAAACATGCGTTTTTCACCTGTTTTGCTGGCAACAGCTGCACTAGTTGCGGCGCTTGCTGTGATTGTTGCAGGCAATGCGCTACTGCAGCCGAGTCGTCCACTTTTGCTAGAAGCATCTTTCAGCCTTGCGCGTATTACGCCGAATGCAGACGGCATTGATGATGTGACTGAGATACGCTACGCGCTCAGTCGCACAGCACGTTTAAGCATCACTCTCACACGCGCTGATGGAACACGCTTTGCCTTCCGCGAAGATGAAGTGCGCACAGCAGGTGAGTACCGCGTGCTATTCAGCGGCGTGGTGAACGGTTTCGCGCTACCTGAAGAGCGACTTGGTGGCATTGTAGAGCGTCGCTTGATGCCTGATGGCGAATACACATGGGAAATCCGCGCCGTAGACGTGCAAACAGGCGCCGTCATGAGCAAAAGTGGCACACTCATGCTCGCCGACGGTATATCACAGCTACCTGACATCCAGACGTTCGAAATAGCGCCCGAAGTTTTCACGCCCAATCAAGATGGCTACGATGATCGAGTCAGCATCAACCTGTACCTAGCAGCGCCAGCGCGCTTAACGGTCTACCTAGAAAGCGCCGACGGCGTGCGCTATTACGTCGCTGAGCGCTTTGAAGGGCGTCTGCCTGATGAAGGCGGCGCGCGCGTCTTCGACTACGACGGCGGCGTGGATAACAACGTCACGCCGCCGCCTGACGGCGAATACCGTGTGATTGCGTTGGCAGAAGACCGCATTGGACAGCGTGTGCGCCGCGAAGGGCGCGTGACCATTCGAGACAGCGGCTTGCCGAACGCCGAAATTGTGGCGCAAAGCAGCGGACGCACGGTCACTTGGGCAACTATGCCATATGACGACTCTTACTACACAGATTCACAAACACAAGGCAAGCGCGTTGAGCCGCCGCTCGGCGTTCAGTCCACTATGGCGCAAATCACCATGCCGCAGGGCGACCTGCTGATTTTCCGTCTAACTGTGCTGAACTACGGTAGCACGCCGATCCGCACCATTGGACCGTGGCAAGGCACAGTTTACCAGTACGATCAAACTGAAGCGGCTATGACAACGCCTGAGAATCGAGACGCAATCAGCGGCGCTTGGCGCGTCGGCGTTCAGTGCGAGCGCTCGGAGTCGTCTTATCCATGGCGCTGGGCGCTCGGAACACAAGAGGAGCTCACGCGCGTCGAGCGCGACGGCGAAGTGCTATGGTACTTGCAGCCCAATCAGCAAGTGACGGTCTGGGGCGCCGTGCGGATGACGCGCTTGATTCCGACCCGCAATCCACAGAAATGTTTTGCCGCGCTGATCCATGAGGATGTAGCCATTCCGCCACGTCAAAATCGCGTCGGTGAGATTGACGTACGCCTTGTGCCACTAGACTGAACTGCTCCGCTCTCTAACTATCAAAAGGTTGGCGCAGCAATTCAACAGCTCCGATTGCTGCGCCTTTGTGTCATGCTTGCACCATCAAATGCTCTTGCTGTGCTTCTGCTTGACAGCTAAAATCTGATATGATATTCTCTTTTATAAGAACGTTATCGAAAGTAAAAAAGTGTTCCAGCGACTGAAGATAGTCACGCATCCCGTGCGTATACGCATCTGTCAGGCACTACATCGTGCCAAGCTCTCCACGACGCAGCTTCACGCCTTGCTGAAAGACGTGCCAAAGCCGTCGCTTTACCGTCATTTGCGGATTTTGCTGGAGAACGGCTTGATTCAGGTGGCAGAAACGCACCTCGTCAACGGCATAGAAGAACGCATCTACACTGTCAACAGTGAAGCGCTAGACATCACACAAGAGGATATAGACCGCGAGATCAGCAATCAGCAGCTCGCTGAATTCGCCCTTGCCTACATCAACGGCGTGAGCAGCGAATTTGCTGAATACATCCTAGCGCAGAGCCAGCCCATCTCAGTGCAGCAGCTCCTCTTCCATGACTTCCACTTCTTCGCCACAGATGAGGAGTTCGTGGCGCTGAGGCGCAAGCTCTGGCAAATGTTCTCAGAGCTTGAGGCACGTCCGCCGCAACCAAATCAGACGCGCCGTCGTTTTCTCATCGTTGCTCATCCCAGTCAAGTGCCGATGCACAGCTCGACCGAAGCTGATCGGGATCAAAAGCAAAGTATAGAGGAGTCATCCGATGAAACCGAATAGCCTAAAACCACTGATCATCCTGCTAGTCGCCGCGTTGTGCTTTGCGCCATTGACAAGCCTGCCTTCAGCAGCTCAGGCGCAAGGCAACACATTCTTTGAGCAGACCGAGTGCTTTGAGGAAGTCAAAGACATTGAAGGCGCGGTCTGCGGCTATGTGAGTGTGCCAGAGTTCCATGCTAAGCCTGAGGGCAAGCGGATCAAGCTGGCAGTGGCAAAGTTGCCTGCTTTGAACGGCGCTGCGAACAATCCGCCGCTGATTATGGCACAAGGCGGACCGGGTGGCGCAGGCATCAAGACCTTTGCTCAGTTCGCCGCTGCGCCGCCGATCAGCTTGCTGCGCCAAGACCGCGACGTTGTGCTGTTCGATCAGCGTGGCACGTACTATTCGCAGCCGCGGCTCGACTGCCCTGCTTACTTTGACCTTTCAGTCAGCCTGCTTGAGCGCGAGGTCAGCCCTGAGGAACGCACCAGACTAGCTGTTGAAGCGCTGAGCGCTTGCAAGGCGGACTACGAGGCGCAAGGCATTGATCTGAGCGCTTTCAATAGCTATGAAAATGCCGCTGACGTGCCGTTCATCATGCTGGATGCGCTCGGCTACAGCAGCTATGATTTCTATGGTGTCTCGTATGGCACGCTGCTCGGTCAGCATGTGATGGCAGTTGCACCGCGCGGCTTGCGTAGCGCCATTCTGGACGCTAACGTGCCGCGTCAGGCGAATTTCATCACGGCTGTGCCACAGAACGCTTGGAGCGCCATGCAGCGTTTTTTCAAAGCCTGCGCTGCGGATAAGGTCTGTGATGCGGCTAACCCTAACCTTGAGGCAACTTTTCTGAAGACCGTTGAGGCACTCAACGCACAACCTGCCACTGTCACGCTCACTGATCCAGAGACTGACAAATCCTACAAAGCGCTCATCACAGGAGATGTCCTTGTGAGCGTGCTCTTCCAGATGCTCTACGCCACCTCGCTCTACCCGCAGCTGCCGAGCTTTCTGACCTCAGCTGCAAATGGCGACTTTGCTTGGGCGGAGAGCCTCCTGCCGCAGTTCGTCTTTGATCGGACAATGAGCTATGGCATGTACACAGCAGTTGTCTGCGCTGAGGAGGCGGATTTCACTGCCGCTGATTTCAATGTGGAAGGTGTGCCTTCTACAGTGGCAGAGGCGATGCTGCAGAGCGGCAAGGAAATTTTGGCGACCTGCGAGGCATGGAAGCTGCCCAAGTTGCCTGCTGAGGCAAACACGCCTGTCAACAGCAATACCCCGACTTTCGTCATTAGCGGTGAGTTCGACCCGATCACGCCGCCTAACTTCGGCGACATCGTAGCCAAGTCGCTGCGGAATGCCTTTCATGTGGTCTACCCTGCCACTGGACACGGCATTCTAGGCTTGCCTTGCCCCGGCGAGATGGTCGCCGCTTTCCTAGCTGATACCAGCAAGCAGCCTGATGCAAGCTGCGTGGGCGAGATGGTGCTGCGCTTCCCAGCGCCTGTGGCTGAGATTGAGCTAGAGCCGATCACCTACGAGAACATCCGCACGTTAGCGCCGAAGGGCTGGGAGAATCCGCAACCGGGCGTCTACGCCTCAGGTCCTTCAGTAGTTCTCTTCGATATCCGAGACGGAGACGACCCTGTAGCAATCTTGCGCGCACAGCTCGGCGATCAGTTGCCAAGCGAGCCTGTAGCGACCGTTGAGGCAAGCGACTTGAAATGGTCAATCTACCAAGTAGAGCCGCCAGCCGCGCAAGGCTTCCAACTTTTGATCGCGGCGACCACCAAAGGCGGCAAAGTGTACATCGTGCTAGTACAAGGGACTTCTGAGGACATCAGCACACTAGCTGAGCGCGTCCTTCAGCTGATCCTGAACAACTTTACTATTAACTGAGCGCAATCCTGCAGAGCGCGTCATCTTGGCGCGCTCTGTTTTTGTTTGCTAACCTGAAAGCAGAAAGAGTCGCTCAGCGTTTTGCGTTGTGACGTGCGCCATTGCCTCAAAAGAAAGGTTGTGCAGGCGCGCTAGTTCTGCCGCAACATAGCGCACGTAAGCAGGCGCATTGCGCTTGCCGCGATGCGGATGCGGCGTCAGGTACGGCGCGTCGGTCTCAACAAGCAAGCGCTCCTGTGGCGTGTGCGCTGCCACGTAGCGCAAATCATCGGCTTTTTTGTAGGTGATCGGTCCGCTGAAGCCAAGATAGAAACCGAGCGCCAGAGCGCGCTCAGCGCTTTCAAGTGACGCCGAAAAGGAATGCAGCACGCCGATCCGTTCGCGTTGCGCCTCAGGTAAAGTCGCCTGCCATGTGCTCAAGATGCTCAGCACGTCATCAGTCGCCTCTCGGTTGTGGATAATTACGGGCAAGCCGAGCTGTGCCGCTAAATTGAGCTGATCCTCAAAAGCGCGCCATTGTTGCACTTTCGGACTCTTGTCCCAGTAATAATCCAAGCCGATCTCGCCAATGGCAACGCACTTTGGCTGTTTGGCTTGCTCAGCGACGCGCTCAAGCAGACTAGGCGTGTATTCAGCTGTGTCATTCGGATGCAAGCCGACTGCGACATAGATACCGTCATAGCGCATTGCAAGCTCAAGCGCGCGCGCGCCGCTCTCGATGTCAACAGCAGGATTAATCAGACGGGTCACGCCGTGTGCAAGTGCATCCTGCCAAACTGCATCGCGGTCAGGCGCGAACGCCTCAAAATCGAAGTGGCAATGTGTGTCAATCAGTGTGAGCCTCATGGCAGACGTTGCAAAGTTTGAATACCGTCAGCCGCTTCAGCCGACCAGCCTTCCATGCCGCTAGGCGAGCGCACCTGCCACCAGATCAAGCCGTCGGCACGCTGCGGCGCGCCGATGATGGTCACAATTGTGCCACTGGGCAAATTTTCAAGGATCGGGTTGCGTATACCGGGCGCGGCGCGCAGCTTCAAGCCTTCATCGCGCACAAAGACTCGCGCTCGTTCGCCAATTACAAACGTAGACGAAATGAACGTGGCAGTCGGGCGTAGGTTAGCAGCCGCTGTGAGCTGAAGTGCAGTTGCTTGCGCGTTCAGCGTAGCAGCAGCAGCTGTAATGGTGGCGCGCTCACGCAAGGCATAGCTAGTGGCGTCCAGCTCAGCCGCTCTCGTGATGGTGGCGCTTATACGCTCTGCAATCTGCACTTCGAGGGTCTGTTGAAAACTGAGAGCTTGCGCGGTCTGGCTGCGGAGTGCGCTTACAGTAGCAGCCACGATCAAAGCGATATCCTCAGTGGGCGTTGGCGTCGGAGTCACAGTAGGCGTGGCAGTGTGAGTGGCGGTCGCGCTAGGCGTGAAAGTTGCGGTGGCAGTGAACGTTGAGGTAGCTGTCAGGGTAGCTGTAGGCGTAGCGCTTGGCGTCGCAGTGAGAGTGGGCGTGTCTGTCAGCGTTGGCGTAGCAGTGGCAGTTGACGTGCCTGTCAGCGTAGCGGTTGGACTTGGTGTAGTGGTCTCAGTAGGAATCTTTACTGCATTGATTATTTGCACAAGGGCAGAGCGGGTCTGGAAGTCGGCAGTTTGCATCCTGTCTGTGGACAACTCTTGGGCATTGTTCAGCAAGGCAATTGTTGCAATTGTGATGCTCATAAGTAGCCCAGTGCTGAGCAGCCAGACCATGCGGATAGGCGTCTGCGCTTTCGTTTGTGCAGGCACACGCCGTGCGGTCTCAAGGTCTTGCGTCCCACCAGAGATGTTCTGAGAGTATGTACTCAGAGCAGGCACTGGTCGGAGCGTAGCTCTGCCTTCAAACGCAGTGCGCAGCGCGTCTGCAAACTCTCGCGCGCTGTGGAAACGGTCTTCACGGCGCTTGGCGAGCGCCTTAGCAATCAGCTTGTCGAGCGCAGCAGGCAGATCATGGAGCGAAGGCGGCGCAGCATTGAGGTGCTGATACATCATCTGGTAAGGTGTCTCGGCGCGATAAGGCACCTGTCCGCTGAGCATCTCGTAGAGCAACACGCCTAGCGCATAGATATCCGTGCGAGCGTCGGCGCGTGCGCCTTCCCACAGCTCAGGCGCCATGTAGGCAGGCGTTCCCATGACCATGCCTGTGTGTGTCAACGCCGTACTGTCCGCTAGACGGGCAATCCCGAAGTCGGTTACGAAAGCATTGTGTGAGCTATCCAACAGCACATTGGCAGGTTTCAGGTCACGATGAACGACGCCCTGCTGATGCGCGTAGTCGAGCGCCTCAGCGATCTGACTGAACAGGCGCACTGTGAGATCGAGAGGCAGTCTGCCCTGCCTAGCAATTAGCTGCGCCAAACTACCGCCTGTCAGCAGCTCCATTACAATGTAGGCAAGCTCATCGTGCTGCCCGTAGTCGAAAATCTTCACAATGTGCGGATGACTAAGCGCAGCTGTAATCTTGACCTCTGCACGAAAGCGTGCTGCAAGGTCTGTGCTTTCGGCAATATGCGTTAATATCACCTTGAGCGCTACCAGACGATCCACATTCAACTGGCGCGCCTGATAGACCGACGCCATACCGCCTCTGCCCAGCACAGCGAGGATTTCGTACTGCCCAAGTTGTTGCCCGATCAGTGGATCGCTTACCATAGCTATAGAGCGCTCCTCAACACACGCAGCCAGTTGCCGTGTGCAATTGCCCTTAAATCAGCTTGAGTATATCCGCGACTTTGAAGCGCTGCGAAAACTTTAGACAGATCAGCAATGGTCTGGATACCCTGTGGCGCATGGTCAGCGCCGAAGCCACCGTCTAAATCAGAGCCAAGCGCCACATATGCGCTACCAAAGCGCTGACAGATATAGTCTATCGCATCCGCTACGTCCTCAACTGTGAAACCTATACCACGTCGCCGTCTATAAAAGCCACTATACAGCCCGACTCCAATCACGCCGTTGCGCTCTACGAGCGCTGCTATTTGTGCATCCGAAAGCGCCCGTTGAGTCGCTAGAAAGTGACGCGGCACGCCGTGTGAGTAGATAATCGCGCCTTGCCAATGGCGCAAGCAGTCCCAGAATGCTTGCTCAGCCAGATGAGCTGTATCGAGAATCACGCGGTAAGCGCTCATTTCACGCAGGAGCGCTTCGCCTTGCGCTGTCAGACCGCTTGGCTCAGTGTCGCTGCCGGCATAGCGTGTACGCAGCCACGCCAAACCTACGCAGCGCAGTCCACGCGCATACCATGCGGCGAAATCAGCAGGAGTGCGAACAGGATCAGCGCCTTCCATTGCCAAAAGGATACCAATCCGCCGTGCCTCAGGCGGCACGCTAGGATGCCACGTTGTCAGGATGTTCTCAAGATCAGCGGCGCTGCGGATGAAGAGAGTGCGCCTGCTCTGAGCAGCAAATCGCTCGATATCCGCCACCATGCGCAATGCCCATGCATGCGCTTCATCTGATGTAGCATAGTGAGCAATTTGCAGAACGCTGCTCACAGCACGGCGCGGCATGACGAAAATCACGCCAAAGAGCACGGCAACTTGCGCTGCTAAAAGCTCAGGCAAGCCGAGCATCGCCTTGCCGGCAATGCGCTCAACTGCCCGTTTTGTCTCCAGAGCGCGTGTGATGTAGGCGCTGCGTGTGTAGTCACGCCCGTAGTTTGTGAGATTCCAACCTAAATCTAGATGCGCGTCAACGAGGAACAGCGGATCAGCGCTGTGGCGCACAGGCAGGAAGCTGCTGAGCGCGGCTGCAGCACTCAATGCCAAAAATTGCCGTCGTGAGAGGCGCCGAAAGGTCACTCGCTCAAACACGCCAAGCGCACGTCTCTCAAAAAGATCAGGCTAGTTTTTTACAGACCATGCCAACTTATGATTATAATGAGCACGTAGTCGTTAGCTTGGAATATGTGGGACTGCGTATGCCAACAGCGTTAGTGCTTGAAGATGACAGAGACCTTCGCCAAATGTTCAGTGAAGCACTGCAGGCGAGCGGCTTCGACGTCGTTTCGGCAGGCACAGTGCCAGAGGCTATTGCTCTGTTAGCTGACTACAGTCCACAGATTGCCTTTGTGGACATGAACTTGCCTGATCAGCAATCTGGCATGGACTTAGTGCGCTACATCCGTTCACAAGCACACTTAGTGGCGACGAAAGTCGTGGTTGTGACAGCGAATCGGCAGATGCAGGATATAGCAGAGCAGATGGATATTGATCTGTTTTTGCTCAAGCCTGTCTCAATTGCGGAGATGCTGAGGCTGGCACAGCGGCTTATCTCGCAGACGGCATGCTAGAGCTGCGCTGTGCGACGTTGCATGATTTCTTCACACAGCTGCTTGAAGTCGAGCGCACTCGTCTCGTGTGAATGCAATGGCGTCACAACAAGCTGTAAGTGTCCTTTAGCGCTAGGCGACTGCATTTTTTCGCGGTCTTTCATGGGGTAGAAATATTCCATAGACTGCTGAATGCGCGTCTCAATGCGCTGCTGAATAGCCGCTAGCTTATCTTGGTCTGTCACAATGACAAAGTCGTTTTCCTGCAAATGTCCGACGAAGTCGTCCTCGCTGCCGACTTCGCGCAACGCATTGTTGATCATTAGCGTGACTGCGCGCAGAACGTCATCGGCGTTGACAAATCCGTAAGTCTCGCGGAAGCCGTCCAAACCGCGCACTTCAACTGCTAGAAGCGCCCAAGGCTGCTCAGAGAGTAAAATGCCGTTAATCTTCTCTTCTACTAGTGCGCCTTCGGGCAGGTTTGTGACACGGTTCGTAAGCGGCGCTTGCTCAGCACGGCGCAGCACGTTACGCACGCGCAGCCGCAGCTCTTGGATATCAAAAGGCTTGGTGATGTAATCCACCACGCCTAGCTCCAGCCCTGTTAGCTTGTCCACGCGGTCTCGCTTTTCAGTCAGGAAAATGACAGGGATATCCTGCGTACGGCGGTGCGTGCGAATGCGCCGACAAACTTCATAGCCGTCAATATCGGGCAAGCGGATATCCAGCATAACTAGGTCAGGCGTGTGCTCGCGCGTCAAGCGGACACCTTCTTCACCCCATGCCGCCGAAAGCACCTCATAGCCTTGCACAGTGAAGAAATTCTGCAATAGCTCGGAGAGATCAGGATCGTCTTCGACGATCATGATCAGCGCCTTATCAGCCACGCCTTATCCCTCGCTGCTGGTATTATTACCTGCGCTCAACCAATTGGCTCTTTGTAGACCACGAAGACGCCGTGTTCGTCGCCCTTTGCCTTGCATTCGGTCTCCACCACGCGGAACTCATGCCCGCCGCTGACCCAACGCAAGCCTTCCTGCAGGAGTCCAACAGCTGTATGTCCGACTGGCTTGTCGGTTGTGCGTCCCCAACACAACGGGCAGCGCTTGATGATGTAGGCGTAGTGATCGTCGTGTTCCTCAACCACGCTGAGCTGATCGCTGAAGTTAGTGAAGATGCTCGCCATAGCCGGCAAGCCCATGCGCAATTTTGCGCTCAGCGGCAGAACCTTAAACGCTAGGTCACCTGCGCCCGCCAACGCACCAAAGTTTTTCAAGCCTTGTGCAAAGCATGCTCGCCCAGCACGCAGTGCCAAGCCGCGTCCGCCGCGTGGACCGTACATATCCTCTAGGGCGACCTGTAAAGCAGTGAAATGGGCGAAGTCGAATTGGCGCTCTAAGTTATCAGGTGGATAGTTGTCAATATACTGTTGCAAGCCTGCCAAGTTGAGAATAGCATTCAAGCCGTTCTTACCCATCACATCTTCCATCGCCATTAGGAAGATGCGAGCAATCTTATTCGGGTAATACAAGCCGCTGAGTTCTTTTACCTGAGACACGCAACCCTCCTGTGCTGCTAGTGATGTAAATGCGCTCAGACGAGCTTTGCCAACTCTTTCACTTTACGGCTCATGTCGAGGAAGATCAGACCGAGCTTCGCTTGCTCGCGGGCAAGGACGGTTAAAACTGCCTCTTGACCGACTGCCATCAAGATCACGTAGCCATTTTGCCCTTTGACGTAGACCGTGTCCAAGTTGCCGCGCCCTAACTCAGCAGCAATTCGCTCGCCCAGCGAGAGCATTGCTGCTGACATCGCTGAGACGCGATCCTCTTCATAGTGTGCCGGCATCACACTCGCCATGCTCAAGCCGTCTACACTGACGATTGCCGCTGCTTCTACGTCTTGCGAGCTTGCCTGTAAATCGCGCAATTGCTCCACCAGTTGTTCAGTTCGTGACTTAGCCAATGCCTATCTCCCCTTCGTGTCAGCGTCTTAGACGGCGGGATGGCAATCCGCGCCGTGAATGTGCCCCTTCAGTACGCTTGCTTGACCTTTCCGCACGATCTGACGCCAAGCGACTCTAGCACAGCGCTACAGGCTTGTCAAGCAAACTTCACGCTTACCTACTCAAGCATATGAGAAAACGCCTCATGCTGCAACTGCTCTCAAATATCGAGGCTATCTCAAATTTTTGATCTTTCGCGCCCTGTACTAACTGAAATCAAATATAGCCTGTCTCAGCGCTTGCTACAAGGGTTGCTTTGGCTGAGTGTGCAAACTAATTGGCGCAAGGAGCTGACAAATGCAACTAAGCAGCGCTAGTGTTGCCTATAGTAATATATGACTGATCCCCTAATTTTTGGGAGTTCTAGAGCACCTCTCACTAGGTGTAAGATGATGGCGTGTGCGGCGAGAGTAAGGAGTTCTAAAATGAACGCTGCAGCCGTTATCCAAACAGTAGGCTTGAGCAAGCGCTACGGGCGCACAGGACAGTTCGCTCTTGCCGATCTCAATCTAACTGTCCACAAAGGTGAAGTATTTGGCTATCTTGGTCCGAATGGCGCAGGCAAGACGACCACCATTCGTATGCTCTTAGACTTCATTCGTCCTACAGCAGGCAAGGCGTACGTGCTGGGCATGGACGCGCAGAAACAATCGCTAGAGATTCGGCGGCGCATTGGCTTTCTGCCCGGTGAGCTGAGCCTGTGGGAAAACCAGACAGGTTGGCAGATCATTAACTATATGAGTGCTTTGCGCGGCAACGTGCAGCACGCTTACGTCAATCAGCTGATCGAGCGCCTCGCCTTCGATCCGAGCAAAGTCATGCGCAGCTACTCAACAGGCAACAAGCGCAAGCTCGGCTTAATCCTCGCCTTGATGCATCAGCCTGAGCTGCTGATCCTCGATGAGCCAACTAGCGGTCTTGATCCGCTGATGCAGCAGACTTTCCATCAGTTAGTGCGCGAGGCACAAGCGCGCGGCGCGACAGTCTTTCTATCCTCTCACATTCTGAGCGAAGTGCAGGCGATCTGTGAGCGC
>JANWYI010000012.1:64119-66676 GCA_025055255.1 Anaerolineae bacterium
TGCGAGCCAGTCAGTCCACGCTTGCTGGCAAGCGTAGCAGGTGTCTCGAATGTGAGTGGCGAGGGCAATCAGCTCAAGTTCCGCCTCTCAGGCGACTTCGATCCAGTTTTGCGCGCTATTAGCAGCCACTATGTGGTAGACGTGCACGTTCAAGAGCCGAGTCTCGAAGAAGTTTTCCTGACATTCTATAGCAATGGTGACACGACACCTGAGCAGAAATTACTGGAGGTGACGCAATGAAAGGTGTAATTTTCCGCGAGACTCTGCGACGCAGCTGGCGTAGCGCTGCTCTGGTTGGCTTGACGATGAGCGCTATGGCGCTCTATGTTGTGGGCGTGCTGAGTGACTCGCACGTCGTGGAGATGTTCTCTGAGCTGGTGTCGGGCTTACCATTCTTGGTCAATGCGCTTGGTGGCGGCGATGCAGTCTTTCTTGCCACACCTGCAGGCATGATTAACTATGGTTATTTCAGCTGGCTGATCTTGGTCGTCTGCGGCTATGGTGTCTATCTCGGTGTGAGCGCGACAATCAGCGAGGAAGATCGCGGCATTCTAGATGTGCTGTTAAGCGCACCTGTGACGCGGACACAACTTCTGATCGAGAAACTGCTCGCTTTTGCTTTCTTAATTGCGCTCGGTGTGATCATTGGTCACATTGGCTTGGCGCTTGTAGTCACATTGTTTGCCTCTATGCGCGACAAAGTGGATCAGTGGCAACTGGTGCAAGGCTCGCTAAATATGTTGCCTTCTGCGTGGCTAGTACTTGCTTTCACAGCTGGGATCAGCACCATAGTGCGACGGCGTAATGTTGCGGCGACACTAGGCGGCGCGCTAGTGGGAGGCAGTTTTTTCGTGGATATCTTCGGTCGCAATGTACCAGATGTGAACGGTTTGCGCGCAGTTTCATTCCTGACGTACTACGATAGTGTAGGCGTGATGAAAAACGGGCTCGCTCTCAACAACGTCTTGCTGTTGCTAGGCATTGCCGCAGCAATGGTTATCATCAGCTTGATCAGTTTTCAGCGGCGCGACATCGGCGTATGACAGCATGGAAACAAAGATAGGCGGGCTACTGCTCGCCTATCTCTCGTTCTGTCTACCGCAAGCCGCGCCAATAGCGTTCCTCGCGCCAGACGTTTGCTGTGTTGCTATAGCCTGCTTGTTCCCAAAAGCCGGGGCGATCCTCAGCTGTGAACTCAATAGCGCGCAGCCACTTGCCGCCTTTCCACAAATAACGGTCTGATTCCTGAGGCTGACCAGGAATGGCGCCCATCAGTCCGCGCAGTGGATAGCCGTGCTCAGGCGTCAGCGGCTGACCGTCATAGTGCGTGGCGAGCAGGAAGTTGCTAGCAAGCACGACTTCGACAGGCGTGTTCGTGGTGTAGCCGAACTCGCAGTGCTGAATAGCGTAGCGCGCCTCTGGACGCAACTTGAGCAAGCCCATGTCAATCAGCGTCTTCAGATGGACGCCACTCCAGCGCGTATCAAACTTGCTCCAGCCCGTCACACAGTGGATGTCGTAGACCACCTCTGTGCGCGGCAAGGCACAAAACTCTTCCCACGTCCAGACGCGCTCCTGCTCAACCAAGCCGAAAATGCGGAACGTCCACTTGCTGAGGTCGTTGTAAATTGGCACAGCGCCATAATGCAGCACAGGGAACTTCTGCGTCAAAGATTGTCCCGGTGGCAGGCGACCGCTATCGCGCACTTCCTCTTCCTTGCGGCGGCGATTCAGAAAGCTCTCGAACATCGGCTATCTTGTCCTTTTGCTAACCGTACTCTGCGAAATTATAGCAGTCTCTGCCCTGAATGACGCCACAAGGCACGTAGAGCGCTATAATTTGTCAAACGGCGTCCTATGCGAGAGAAATTCTGATGTCAGAGGCAATCTACGACCTGCGATCCTTCCTGAGCGTCCTAGAGACGCATGGCGAGTTAGTGCGCATCACGCGACCAGTCAGCTTGAAGCACGAGTTGGCGAATGTAGCGGCAACTCTAGAGCGTCGTCAGGGCGCAGCGCCGCTTTTTGAGTGCATCGAAGGCTTCCCTGAGCAGCGAATCTTCTCCAGTGCAGTCGCTACACAGAAGCGTGCCGCCTTAGCGCTCGGTTGCGCGCCTGAGCAAGTTAATGCGGTCATGGCGCGTGTGCTAGAGCCTGCCAATGGCATTCCGCCACGCCGAGTCGAGCGCGCTGCATGGCAGGCGCATGTGATCACAGGTGAAGCGATAGACCTGTACAGTTTGCCAATCCCTCATCATGCGCAAGGCGACGGCGGCGCTTTCATCACAGGTGGCGTCACAGTCAGCAACGATCCTGATGACCGTGCGCGTGGCAATCTCGGCTACAATCGCTTTCAGGTGCTGGATCGGCGCACTTTCGGCATGAACATCAACGAATGGCGCGATGTAGGGCGCTTTTTCTCCAAGAAAGAGCGGCTTGGTGAGCCATTGCCGTGTGCCATTGCCATTGGACTCGATCCTGCGCTGATGATCGCCGCCGGCGTCAAATATCCTGATGATGAGCTGAAGATTGCCGGGGCAATTCGTGGTGCACCGAT
>JANWYI010000012.1:66874-68023 GCA_025055255.1 Anaerolineae bacterium
GATCATTCCGGGCTGGTCAGAACACATTTACATTGGCAACGTCTTGCCGCGCGAGCCGATGCTCCTCAAGGCGGTCAGGCACATTGCACCAACGGTCAAAGCTGTGCACATTCCGCCGTACACGAACGGCTTTATGGTCGTAGTGCAGCTAGAAAAGACCAATCTCGGTCAGCCGCGCAACGCTGCTATGGCAGTCTTCGGCGCACACTTAAATCCGCGCGTGTGCGTCGTAGTTGATCCCGACATCAACATTTATGACCCTGCCGACGTGCTGTGGGCGCTGGTCAACCGTGTGGACTGGTCACAAGACGTCTTCGTGGTACCGAATGCGCAGAACCATCAGATGGATCCGGCGTGTGACGCACGCGGAGTCGGCGCGAAGCTAGGTGTAGACGCGACCTACAAGCGCGAACGGCGCGAGTACGGCGAGCGCGTCAGCTATCCACCTGTGGATTTGTCCAAATACTTGAGTTAGACGCTATGCGGTTGCTAGATATTCTGAGCGTGCGGCACGCAAATAGCATGCGCTATATTGAGCTCTATCATGGCGACCTGACTGCCATGCCAGAGCCTGTGGACTTGTTGATCGTCTCTGCCTTTCCGAATTACTACGGGACGGATCGTGGCTCGCTGATCACAGCGCTGCACAAGCGCGGACTCTCGGTCGCGCAACTTGCTGCGCACAAAGCCGCTGACTTGCGCCAAGACTTCGGCTGTTGGCTCTCACAGCCAATTGACATGCCTCATTTGCCCTTCAAGCGTATCCTCTGCTTTGAGCCGCTCACGCGCGGCGCGCCGCCTGAGGTGATCGGCGACCTCTTTCGCGCTCTGATCCCTATCCTCAGCGATGATCCAAGCATCCGCACAGTGGCGATGCCTGTTGTAGCGAGCGGCAACCAAGGCGTGCCAATTGCCGATATGCTGGAGCCACTCCTGCAGGCCGCTGCGCATTGGTTGGCAATGGGACTGAGCGTTGAGCGTTTGAAAATTGTTGAGTTTGTTGAGCGCAAGGCGTACGAGCTGAAAGGCGCCTTTGCCATTCTCAAAAAGCGCTACGCTGCTATGACTGTGCAAATGACGCCGCAGTATCGTTACGACTTGTTCATCAGCTACGCCAGTGCCAATCGGTCTGTTGTGCAACCTGTTGTG
>JANWYI010000012.1:68305-68744 GCA_025055255.1 Anaerolineae bacterium
GAGGCAGACCCAGACAAGCTGCGCGCTGCCGCTGATGCTATTCTGCAAGCTCTTTCGTAAGGTTTGTTTGGAAACAGTCTAAAGCGCCGATAAAAAACAAGTTGGCAACCAGAAAAGTAGCTGACTTGGTCAAACAACACTCAACGCATTCAAAAAACTACCGCAACTGTGTGGGTTGTGCGCAACAAGGCACGTCTCTGGGAATGTATAGGGCAGTCTAAGCGACTGCCCCGTACACTGAATCAGGCTGACGAACTGTATCAGTCGGAGCTGGGCTCAGGCGCAGGCTTCGGCGCAGCGCTTTCCTCTTCCTCTTCCAGCTCTTCCCAACCTGTGATCATTGGCTTCAGGTGCGCTAACGGCGTGCGACCTGTGGTCAGCACTATGTACAGATGCACGATGAAAAAGCTGAGCAGCACGAAAGCGCCGAGCACGTGCA
>JANWYI010000012.1:68769-82487 GCA_025055255.1 Anaerolineae bacterium
GCCGAGCTGATTTGAGAACATATACAGCAAGCCTGTGGTCGCCAAGATTGGGAAAATCAGCAGCTTGAAGCCGAGATAGACGAGCTTCTGCAGCGGATTTAGCTTGGCATAGCGCGTGCGGCGCACTGGATGCGGCTCGTGCTTGAAAATGCCAATGGCATAGTAGCGGATGACAGCGCCGAGTTTCTTGGTTGTTGGCACATACTGCTTCCACTGCCCAGTCACAAAGTGCCAGAAGATAGTGAAGGCAACTAAGATCAGCAGCGCAATTGCAGCTGTGTTGTGGATGTTGACGGCATTGCCGAAGCCGAACAGGCGATATGAGCCGTGAATCTCAAAGCCTGATAGCCCAAGCAGAATGATCAGCGCTGCTTGTGACCAGTGCCAGAAGCGCTCGAAAAGCGGGTAGATGAACGTGCGTTTTTTCTTCTCCATTGCCGTGTCTCCATTCCTAGCTCACGACTTCTTGCCGTTCTTGCGCAGAATCAGGCGCAACGTGCCATGACCAATTACAGCGACTAGCACAGCGCCGACTAAAACTGTGCCGAAGGTATTCAAGCCTTCATGCTGCAGACGACCGGGCATGTAGAAGTTGGTCAGCGCTGCAAGACGACCGTTCGGGCTGTGGCAGGCTTCGCAGTCCAGCGCCTTTTCCTTCGGCGCAACCATGTGCGTCTGAGGCCAGTACATAACGCTCTCTACAAAGGCAACCTCGCCGCTAAAGGGCAAATTGACAGTCTCCATACCTGTCCGTGACGCAGCAACCCAGTCAAAGCTGCGCCAGAAGGCGTCCTTGTCCTCAGGCGAGTTCGGGAACAAATTCGGCACGATCAACAAGCCTGTCTTCGGATCATAGGGCTGGCGCGCACGGAATGCCTTGACCGGCCAAATGCGCGACTTACCATCATCAGGGCTGCCTTTCAAAGCGTTGATGACCACTAGCTTGTTCGGATCCTCAACTTTTGAGCCGACGACCGTATACTCAATCTCGCCGTTGAACCAGACGTACTCTGGAATGACATTGCGCTCCCAAGTGAATTCGCCTTTCTGCGAGTCGTAGACCTCGTAGCCTTCCTCGTTCTTCTTCTTGAACGGTTTGCCTTCAGCATTCAGTCTGCCTGCTGCTGACCAGTCCCACCACATTTTGGTCGCTTGATTGCCGCGTGCAAAGGCAGGAATGTGGCATGTTTCGCAAGCGACGCGCTCGACATGATCGTTCAGCTTGGCGTCTGTCTTGTGCGGCGCTAGACCGTGGCAGGATTCGCAAGAAGCGCGGCTCTGGTCATCGCGTCCCGGCACGTCAATGCCGTGTACATCTTTCGCCTGCATGACATAACGTCCGCCAGCAATGAAGTGATTGACTGCCGTGTGGCACGTTGAGCAGGTGAAGTTCAAGCCGTCCACACCCATGTGAACGTCTAGCTCGCGGCTCGGCTTGATCAGGCTAGTGTCGAGGTCGCCGTGTTTGACGGCATCGCCGCCGCCGCCGCTGAAGTGGCAGGCGCCGCAAGTGGCACGGCTCGTCTTGCCAACGTTCTGGGCGACCAGAGCGAGATCAGGCGGATTCCACATTTTGCCGCTGCCAGCTGGGAACTCGCGCGGCTCATAAGCAGGATGACCGGCGCCGGGCGGGAATTTCTTGTATGTGCCAGTTGTGTCATGGCAAACGAGGCAGTCTACGTTTGTCTCTTTGGCACTGGTGAAGAAAGTCTTGTCTCTGTAGCCATAGCCGACATGGCAGCTCGTGCAGCGCGGCTCATTGCTGGCAATCGCCACGCAGAAGTTATTGACCACATTGTTTTTACCAAGCTGCTGGTCACCTACTTTCTGCTCCCATGTCCAGTGAGTTGTCTGCATGACTTGCTTTGCTGCCTCAGTATGGCACGTCAAGCAGGCAGCTGTCACCTCAGGTCCGGTAGCAAACGGTCCCTTCAGTATCTCGAACTTGCTGTGATCAGCTGTGGCGCCTTGTGCTACGCCTTGAGCAGGCGCGTTGGCTGGTGCAGCGGCAACAGCTGGTGAGGCGCTCACCAGCAGTCCAATGCCCAGCAACAGGCAGCCCATGCCGACCATCAGGAAAACTAAAGCGTTTCGGTTTCCCATGAGCGTACCTCCTTGAAAAGTCAGGAAATCTGTAACGTTCTTTCATGACTTCTCTCACATCCCATTTTCCGCCTAGCGCTCTATAGTGATTAGTGATACTTGTCACAACAGCTCATTTGATTCGCTTATTGCCATTCATAGCCGTTGGCTAGTTTAGAAGGAGATTGAGCAAGGTCTATGCTGCACCTGAACGAGCTGGAAATTTTCGTTGCAGCGGCAGAGCACGGTAGCTTTAGTGAGGCGGCGCGCTTTTTACATCTCTCACAGCCTGCTGTCAGCCAGAGCATTCAGAGCCTAGAGCGGCGCTTTCGCGTTCAGCTTTTCTCGCGGCAAGGGCGCACGGCGCGTCTTTCAGATAGCGGCAAAGCACTCTTGCCTTTAGCGCGCGAGCTGATCGCTGCAGCGCGCCGCGTTGAAGAGACTATGAACACCATGAGTGGCACAGTCGCAGGTCACATTCACTTAGGCTGTTCCACAAGTTCAGGCAAGTACATCATGCCAAGCCGCATTGCGCAGTTCCGCGCTCTGTATCCCGCTGTGCGCGTAGATGTGCACGTCTGCAGCCGCGATGTTGTCGTCCAGCAGCTGCTAGAGGAAGAGGTGGACTTTGTGATCAGCAGCCGTCAACTTGACCACCGCGACCTAGAATTCGTGCCGTTTTGCACTGATGAGGCGACACTAATTGTGCCAGCTAATCATCGCTGGACGCGCAACCGCCATATTTATCCTGACGACTTGCTTGACGAGTCGATCATCATGCGCGAGGAAGGCTCTGGCACGTACGTAGCGCTGTATGAGGCATTGCGTGCGCATGACATCGCACCAGAGATGCTCAACGTCGCTATGACGCTCGGCAATGCTGAGGCTGTTGCCTTAGCAGTTGAGGAAGGACTAGGCGTCGGCTTTGTCTCGAAGTTTGTGGCGGCGCGCAGCATAGCGCTTGGACGTGCTGTTGAGGTGACTGTGGAAGGCTTCGATCTGCGCCATGCGCTCTACTTTGTGCGCAATCGCCGCACGCCAATGACGCATTCGCAGCGCGCTTTCTGGGACTTCATGCAAGTGACACAGCCTGAATACTCAGAAGCGAGCAAGTAGTGGCAAGAGAGCAAGTGTGCTTGAGAAATAGGCGTGTGGCTCAAAAGAACGCGCACTGAGCCACACGCTGTAGCACGAGCGCTAGAAACCGAGCGCCTGAGCTATCATCCACACGATCACGGCACAATTCGCAGCCATCAGCACTTGCAGCTGGACTGTGCCACTCAGGTCAACGGCTTTGCCGCCGCGTGCATCGGCGCGACTGCGGAACAGGTAGATCAGCGGAATGCTCACTACTACAACCCCGATCAGCCACCACGGAATTAAACCGATGATCAGCGCATAGATCAGCAACAGTGCTGCAGCGATCAGCGTCACGTACATCAGCACAAAAGTGACGCGCTTGCCAAGCATGATCGTCGTGTTATACAAGCCCGCAGCGCGATCCATATCGTAATCGCGCAGCTGATTGTAAAGCTGTCCATAGCTTGAGACGAGCGTCATTGCCAGCACAACTGACCAAATTGCCAACAAGTCGTGATGGTAGCAGTAAAAGCCGACGACCAAGAGCAAGCCGCTCAGCATCAGCGAGTGCGAGACAACATCTGTGACAGGATAGGCTTTCAAGCGCACAGGCTTCCATGAGTAGAAGTGCGAGAGCGCCAAGATAGCGCCGCCTGTGATCAGCGCTGACCAGCCGAGCAGCGCATACAAGCCTAGAGCGCCAAGTGCCACAATTCCAGAGACTGTCCAGCCTTCCCAGATGCTGATCTCGCCACAAGTGACAGGATTGCGCGCAGCGCGCTCTTCTTCCAGTGCATCATCAGGCGCATCTACAATGTCGTTGATCATGAAAGCGTAAGCGACAGCGAGCGTGTTTGCCGCAATAGCGACCAACAGCCGCCAATCGAGCGCACCATCAGTGGCACGCAGCGCTAACATTGCGCCAAAAGCAGTCAATGGCGTCACATAGGTGACGTACTCTTTCCAGCGCGTCAGCCGCAAGATTCCGCGCGTTTTTTGCCGAAGACGTTGTAGAGATAAGACACTCACAAGCCTTTGCTATCCTTCCTGTGCATTAAAGCTGACTAGCAAGATAAACACGCCATGCTGGAGAAAGTTTCAGACTCTTGCACATAGCTATCAGTTTGCTCAGCAGGGCGCGAGTCTACATGGCGATACGCACCTATGCAAGAAAGGTTTCGTGTCGAGCAAGGGCGCGTTACACTAGGCGCAGTGAGCATGAAGTGAAAGGAACGCGCTTGACATGATCAAACGCATTGCGGTCTTGACGAGTGGTGGCGACGCGCCGGGCATGAACGCCGCCATTCGCGCTGTGACGCGCTCTGCCATTGAGCAGGGCTGGACAGTGCTGGGCGTGCGCGAAGGTTACTTGGGCTTGGTCACGAACCAGTTTCGAGAGCTGGACGCGCGTTCAGTTGGCGGCATTATTCAGCTAGGCGGCACGATGCTGGGCAGTGCGCGCTGTAAGGAATTCCGCGAGGAGAGCGGACGCAAGCAGGCGCTCCACAACTTGAGCAAAAATGGCGTAGACGCGCTGATAGTCATTGGCGGCAACGGCTCGCAGACAGGTGCCTACGCACTCTCACAGATGGGCTTTCCTGTTAACGGCGTCGCTTCAACGATTGACAACGACCTAGTCGGCTCTGATATCACCATCGGCGTGGACACGGCGCTCAACATTGCCCTAGAAGCCATTGATCGGCTTAAGACAACGGCGTCATCGCATCGGCGCGCCTTTCTGGTCGAGGTAATGGGACGCGATTGTGGCTACCTTGCGCTGATGAGCGGCATTGCAGGCGGCGCTGAGGCAGTTGTCATCCCAGAATTCGAGACGACACCAGAGCAAGTAGCGCAGACCATCAGCGCAGCCTACGCACGCGGCAAGTCACATGCCCTTGTCGTAGTTGCTGAAGGCGCTAAACATGATGCTGATGCACTTTTCAGGTATCTGAACGAAAATTACAAAGATGAGCTCGGCTTTGAGGTGCGCGCAACCACGCTAGGTCACGTTCAGCGCGGCGGTGCGCCGCTTGCTTATGACCGCCTGCTCGCCTCACGACTGGGCTATGGAGCTGTTGAGGCATTGGCGCGCGGCGAATACGGCGTTCTGTGCGGCATGAAAGGCGGACAGGTCACCACGACGCCGCTCGCTGAAGTGGCAGGCAAGACCAAATCGCTGGATGAGCGCTTGCTTAAACTTGCGCAAGTCCTAGCGCGCTGAGAAACTGCACTGCACAGACGTGCGTACTCAAAGCCGAGAGATAATCACGCGGCTAACTCAGACTAGGGAAACGCTATGCGCTTGGATCGCTTCAGACGCACGCCTGTGCTGCGTACGGTCAACCTGACCAAAGAGTTGCCGCTTGGCGCAGAGACTGTGCGCATTCTGCGTGGCATCAGCCTTGAAATTTACAAAGGTGAGCGCGTCGGCATCATCGGACCTTCCGGCAGCGGTAAAACGACGCTGCTCGGCTTAATGGGCGGCTTAGATAGACCGACTAGCGGCACAATCGAGATTGATGGCGTTGATATCTCGCGCCTTTCGGAAAGTCGGCTGACCGAAGTGCGGAATGAAAAGATCGGCTTTGTCTTCCAGTTCTTCAATCTCGTGCCGACGCTGACAGCGCTAGAAAACGTGATGTTGCCGATAGAGTTTGCGCGCAAGCCAAAGTTCAATCCGCGCCGACGCGCCGCTGAGCTGCTTGACCTGCTCGGCTTGAAAGATCGCATGCATCATCGCCCTAGCCAGCTCAGCGGCGGACAGCAACAGCGCGTTGCCATTGCGCGCGCTTTGGCGAACAATCCGCCGCTCTTGCTGGCAGATGAGCCAACAGGTAACCTAGATACAGAAGCAGGCAAACTCGTTTTGAAGGCGCTAACTGATGTCCAGCGCGAGATAGGCACAACTGTGGTCATTGTGACGCACGATCCGCGCATCGCTAACCAGATGGATCGCGTGTTGACCTTGCTAGACGGTCAGTTGGTGGCGCAAGCAGAGGCGTTTGCATGACAACCGAGTCAGAGGAACGAAGTTTTCCGCTTGACGTTGAACATGGCGGCATTCGTTTGGCGCTGCCGTTGATCGCCATTGTCAGTTTCATTGGCTTGCTGTGGCTGCTGAGTAACCTGTTGCGCGGCGAGGAAAACGGCTGTCTGAACGCCATGCTTGCCACAGCAGGCGCGCTTGGCTTGATGGCGGTCTCAGATGGTGTGTTAAAGCGTGTCTGGAAGAGCGGACGCTCGCTCAGCGTACACGGCAAGACAATTGTAGTGCGCGACGTGCGTTCAAAGCACGCGCCTGAAGTAACTTTTGATTTAGCACAGCGTGTGAACGTCTTGGCATGGCGTTTCACAGTCAAGCGCGGATCGCCGCGTGCGCCGCGCGGCTCGGTGCTGCTAGGGCTGCAACTGCTGCAAAACGACGAGAGCGCTGCGCTTTACACACTGGTCTCAGCTAAGCAGGCTGACGAGGCAATCTTCGCTGAGTTCATCCAGCTGATGCCGCGCAATGCCGTGATCCAAGAGAAACTGCCTTTGCGCGAGTTGGCACAGCAGCGCCGTCTACTGCAAGCAGAGGAACAGCGCTGGCACGAAGGTGCGGAAATGCGCTGTCAGGACTTCATGCTGCTCGTAGAGACTTTGAAGGCGCATGGCGCTGAGTGGTCAACGCGCTAAACAGCGGAGCGCCGTCAGGCGCTCCATGTGCAGAGTGGATTAGCTCACTTCGACCTTAACTTTGGTCTTGCCAGTGGTGCTTGGACGCGTCGGCTGATCATCGTCGCGCTTCTCGCCGCGTGCGCGCTTGATCTCGCGCTCAACTGTGGCACGTGCGCCTTCGATCAGCACCTTGAAAGACTTCAGGTATTCCTCGCGCGCCTCACGGCTGTATTTGCGGAAGTCAGGCGGGATGAACGCGCCGAGCGCCTTCAGGGCTGCTTCAGCAGCTTTGCGTTGATGGTGCAAAAAGCCTGCCAGCGGCGTGCGCTCTGGCTCTGGTGCAGCGTTGCCTGTTTCAGACTGTCCAGTTTGCTCGACCTTTGGTTCGTCGCTCATGGTGTCTCAACCTCACGTTTCAATCTGTGTTGTAACCAGATCATACGCGCAGTTGCGCGGCGTGTTGCATCAGAAATTGATCAGCATTGCAGCCATTCCAAGCTACCGTTCTGCCTCTATGTGACTCAGCACAGTGTTCCATGCCCAGCGATGTGCATACCAATACGTGCCGTAAAAGAACACATACACAGCTAGGATATACAGCCACGGCGCGAAGCCAATGATCGGATTTCGCTCAAGTAGGTTGAGCTGTAGCGGAATGGTGATCACGAACACAATTTGAAGCAAGCGAATGCTGAAAGCAATGCCAAGTGTCACAAGAATCGCCATTGCTTCATCGCGTATGCGCAATGCCATAGCAAAGCTGAGCGCCACAACAGCGCGCATACGCCACAGCGGCTCACTTACATAGCCATAAGCAAGCACAAGGATCGGCACTAGGATCAGCCATATCCACATGAGCAAGAGCGGCGTGATGCTTATGGTGAGCCCTGCGATCATGAAAATCAACCATGCAGCGAGGCAGTGTCTGCCAGCAGTCTCCATGAGTAACCAGCGCCATGCCCGCAGCTGTCCGTTCAAGTATTTGCCCTCTGCAATTACGGCAGGTGGCAACAGCGTCAAGCGCAGCGCTTCCCAGAATTCGCCGCGCACTTCGCTGCTAAAGCGCGCGGCTAAAGCATACGCCGCGTCTACAGCAAAGCCGAGCGCATAAAAAGACACAAATGTGACTAACCACAGCTCTAGGAAAGCTAGGAAGAACGCACGTGGAGCCAACACTGTTGGCAAGGTAAGCAGCAACGCCAAGCCATAAGCACCAAAGCGTAGACGCCGCTCAAAGCGCTTGAAAGTCTCGCGCGCGCCGTGTTCATGCTTGATAGCGAGCCACAGCAAAGGATTGTACTCAGCTTCGTGGAAAAGCTCTTCAAGTGCCTGCTTGAACAACTTGCGACCTACCCTAAGCCAGAGAAGTGCATCTGACGCGCGTTAGCACGTCCCTTTTACGTAGTACTGCGCTCAATACACTGATCAACGCGCTGCAGCGCTATCTCTGCCATACGCTCATAGAAAAGAAACGTGCCGCCTGCTGCGCTCAACGCACAAAACGGCATGCCGCATAAAAAGCCGAGTGTGAAGTTGCCAAACAGCAGCAACAGCAATGCACCACAGCAAATCGCCAAAATGCCAAGTTGTGCCACATGCAGACCAATCATGCTCAGCGCAGCGGCGATCACAGCATTGATCGGCTTTGGCAGAACCAGCGCCAAGAACAAGCCAATGCCGATCACAGCACGCATGCGCCACCAGACTTCCAGCAGGTACAAACTCGCTAAAAATACGCCTGTGACGGTCAGCGTGAGCGCGAGAGAAAGTCCTGTTCGCACAACAGGCAAAGCGATCAGCGTCAGCACAGCGGCACGCAGCGCAAACTCCAGCGCAACGACACGCCAAACGCGCAGCTGAACCACGATGTACTTTGCCGCTGCGATTTCACGTGGCGTCAAGCGTGAGAGCCGCAGCAAGTCCCATGTGCCGCGCGTGGTCTCTTGCTGTATCACGTTGACTGCTTCCAGCACATAGAAAACATTAGCCGCCAACATGACTGCCAGTGAGCTGAGAAACAGCGTCACTAGCACTGTGGCGTACAGGTTCGACTCAGGTGCGCTTAGAAAAACCGCCTCAATCAGCCACCAAGCCGTCGCCACACCAATGCTGACAGCGACGATCAGCTGTGCATCGCGGCGCAGGCGCTCTGGGCAAAAGCGCTGTGTGTCCAGCCGATAGAGCGGATTGTGCGTTGGGTAGATGAGTTGCCTGAGGAAATGATCAATCATAAGTTACTCAGCGCAGCTCAAGGCGCGTGCCATTCTGCGCAAGGCGACCTTGCTGATCAGGCGGAAGCTGAAGCGCACAGCGAGCAACATGAGAACCATTGATCCGAATCTGAGCGCAGGCTCATCGTAGATGTAGAGGTCTAAGCTCCGCAGCAGTAACGTCAAAAGGAAACTGCCTGCATATAGCGTTCCGACGAAAAGTGCATGCAGAGCTAGTGCTGTCATGCCAGCAAGTAATCCTGCGAGGACGACACTGCCCGATTGGAAACCTGAACTCAGGGTAACGCTGCCAAGCGCGCGCATGCGCCATAGCGGTTCGAGTGTGAACAGAAGCAAAATCGGAGAGCTGACTACAATGCTCTCTAGCACTCTAAAATCTTCAAAGAAAAAGCTCTCGTATCGAACTAACTCCAAAGATAAGAGAGTCACAAGAGCAACGCGCGAGCTACACTCAAGCGCCATCAAGCGCCACACACACAATTGCCACGCCGCAAACTCAGACGCCACGATTGCGTCGCTGGATAGTTCGGTCAAGCGCAGCTGGTCAAGTCGCTCACGTTGTAGGCTTAGCTTGCGCCCTGCAGCGAGCGCCGTAAATGCATAGGCAAAATCGCTTGCAAGGAGCAGAAGAAATACGCCTAGAAGTAAGAGTGAAAAAATATCTCCTAGCGATATGTACCATCTTGCCGTGTTGAGCAAGGCGCTAAGACCTACGCCTGAGCTCAGACCGAGCAAGACGCTCAACCACCCGTCCCGCCTGATGCGCGCTATGTTCAGATTGCGTGTGCGATAGCTGAAAAGCGGCGTCTCAAGGCGAGGTAAGTTTGCCTTCAGAACATCACTGAACATTTGCTGTCCCTCATATGCCTAAGCAACGGTCTCATTTTACACACTTTGTATTAAGCTCGCTCTTGCTCTCTCTCAGCGTCGTCTTCTTGTTTTGAAGCATTAGTCTGCCTTATAGCCACTTTTCGGGAGAGCCGATGACTCGCAGTGTAAGCCTGCTGACTCACGGCGCGTCTTACAGGTGTGGAAAAAGTCTGCTAACCTGAAGGGAAAGGTCAGCCATGTCGCTCATTCAAGCTAAAGACCGCGAATACTTGATCCGTGAATTCAGTCAGCTGCAGCAGCCTGTCAAGCTGGTGTTGTTCACCAGCACGCGCGACTGCGAATACTGCACTGAGACGCGCCAAATTGCCACTGAGGTCGCTGAACTTTCGCCGCAGCTGAGCCTTGAGGAACATGACCTGCAGCGCGAGCCTGCCATTGCCGCTGAGTACAAGGTGGATAAGGCGCCGGCGCTAGTCATCATGCGTGGCGGCGAGTCGCCGAAGGACTATGGCATTCGTTACTACGGCATTCCAGCAGGCTATGAGTTCAGCTCGCTCATTCACAGCATTTTGATGGTCGGCAAGGGCGAGTCGGGCTTGTCAGCGGCGTCAAAAGCGTGGGCTGCGTCGCTCACACAGCCGATTCACATCCAAGTGTTTGTCACACCGAGCTGTCCATATTGTCCGCAAGCTGTTTTACTAGCACATCGTTTCGCTCTCGAGAGCGACCTCATCCGCGCTGATATGGTCGAGGCAATGGAATTTCCAGAGCTTGCCGAGCGCTATCAAGTGATGGGCGTGCCGCGCACGGTCATTAACGAGCATGTTCACATTGAAGGCGCAGCGCCTGAGGCAGTTTTGCAAGCAAAACTGAAGGAAGCCGTCGCCTAGCGGAATTCTCTCTGCCTGTCCTCTGTCAAACACCTGACCACAGGCTTTTTTACGCACCTGCGCAACAGGGGCACAGCCGCAGTGTTGTAAAATACGCCTAATGCGCTAAAAGTTTGGAGTAGGACAGGCATGGATACTTTACAGATCGTTCTCAACGCAGCGCTTGCCGCTTTGGTCAGCTATGCGTTAGGCGGTTTTCCCTCTGCCTACGTCATTGGCAAGCTAAATGGCATAGACATTTTCAAGATTGGCAGCGGCAACATGGGCGCAACAAACGTGCTGCGCGCGCTCGGCTTCAAATGGGCGCTCTTGGTGTGGTTGATGGACACAGGTAAGGGCATTTTAGCAGTCCTGTTGGCGCGCAACCTGCTGGCAGGCGATCCAACGCTCAACAGCGTCATTGCAGGCATTGCTGCAGTAGTCGGACACAGCTGGTCGCTACCTGTGCGCTTGATCACAGGAAAACTGCGCGGCGGCAAAGGCGCCGCAACAGCTGGCGGCACGTGGCTGATTATTTTCTTCCCGTGGGCGCACCTGATCCTTGTGCCGCTGAGCGTGATGTTCGCCGTCGTGATTGCCACGCGCTACGTCTCTCTTGCCGTCTTAGCCACAGCTGCCACAGGCTTGCTGATCGCGCTCCACTTGGTCACGCAGAGCGCCTCAAATGCTTCGCCGCTCTACTTCATCTACGCTCTAGCCGTTGTTAGCTTGGTCTACTATCGCCATCGTGAGAACATTCAACGGCTGCGCGAGGGACGTGAGCGGCGCATAGGTGACCCGGCGTGAGCCAGTTGTGGCGGCTAGTCGGCGCGTTGCTCTTCTTGAGCGGCTGTACGGTCATTCCGTTCACGCCGACGCCGACGCGCATCATTCGACCAATTCAGCAAGTGACGCCGCTAACCTTGCCTCCAACTTGGACGCCTGCGCCGACGCGCACAGCGCCGCCAACCTTCACGCCGTTCCCGACGCTTACGCCACGTCCAACGCTCAGCGCAGAGGCGCAGTGCGAAGTCTTTCGGCTGATCAGCGCGCCGCCTGAAGGCAAGGCATTTGGCTATGCTGATGAGGCAGGCTTCATATGGCGCGGAGTGCCGCGCCGCGGCGCCGTCGGCATCAGCATTGGCATTGAGGGCAGCGGCGCAGGCATACAGCTCGCCATTCCTGCCGAAGGCGACGGCGCTTTCACCTTCTCGCTCTTGCGCCTGCCTTCCGAAGGCGTCTACTATTGGCGCGTGTGGCTGATACATCCGCAGTACGGCGCGATTTGCCCTTACACGGGCGCCTTCACACGCTTGCCGCCGACTCCGACTGCTGCGCCTTAGCGGCGTGGACGTGGCAGCGCCGCACGCCGCAGGCGGTTGCTGCCTGAGTAGCTTGGCACGATGATTGCCTCGACTACGCAGCGCGCGCGGTTGCTCAGGCGGCTGCGCAGCCGTGCGTCCATCTCTTCGAGCGGCTGCAGACTAGTAATCACTGTTGGCAAAGCGTAGTCAAAGCGATAGAGCAGAATTTCATAGAGCTTATCGCGCGCCCATGCCGACATATTCCGCTCTTCAATGGTCAAGTCGTCGAGGATTAGCACAGCGGCATTTTTCAGCTCATGCAGGCGCCGATCATAGCTGACTGTTGCACTTGGATAGAAGGTCGCGCGCAAGTGATTGATCAGGTCAGCGGCTGTGACGAACAGCGCCACAGGCGCGTGTGCGTTCAAGACGTGCGCAATCGCTGCGGCAAGGTGCGTCTTGCCGCAGCCCGGACGACCTGTCAGCACGAGCCAGCCCTGCGGATTTTCGGCAAAGGCGTGGGCAGTCTGCACTGTGTGCTGCAAGCGGCGCAGACTTTCCTCAGAAAGTCCTTCGCCTTCGCGCATTTCGAAGGTCTCGAAGGTCATGTCGCGGTAGCGACTCAGGTCGCTCAGGTCCGCCTCTGCCCAAGTCATGACAGGCGAACGGCGATCAGGCAGGGCAAGGCGCACACTGCGCGTGAGCTCCTGGTCAAGCAGGCGGCTGCGGATACGCGGCTCGATCTGTGCAGGATCGCGGTTCGTAGTGACAACGGTCGGCAAGCGGTAGCGATGACGGTCGTTGAAAAGCTGATAGAGCTTCTCGACTGCCCAAGCCGTCGCGCTCTCAGCGCCGAGGTCGTCCACTACGAGCAGCGGCGCCTTACGAATGCGCTCAAACAGCTCGTCATAGGCGTTCTCGCTGCTCGGACCAAAGGCGCTGCGCAGATGGTCGAGCAGGTCAGGTGCTGTGATGAATAGGACAGGCACGCTGCGCTCAATCGCAGCATTGGCAATGGCTGCAGCAAGGTGAGTCTTGCCCGTGCCATAGCCGCCTTCAAAGAGCAGCCAGCCTTCTGGTGATTCAGCGTAGCGCAGCGCGATCTCAGCAGCTGCTTTGATGGCACGTCGTTGTGGCTCAGTCAGGCTTTGGCGGCGCGCTTCAGAGAGATTGCGGAAGATGCTGCGCAGGTACGCCTCACTCGGCTCTAACAGCGTGTAGTCAATCTCGAACGTGGCGAAAGTCTTTTGTGTGTACGCCTCAAGGTTGCCGAGCGTGCGCAGGCGCGCAATCTCACGCGCGCGGTAGCTCGCCTGTTGGCAGACACACGGAAAGAGCTTGCCAAAGTTCGGATGATCAATTGGTACATCCTCGCGCACCAGACCTGTGCCTTTGCAGATCGGACAAGTCTCGGTCTGTGCATTCAGCTTGAGCGCATCAACCATAGCCTATACTGTAGAAATGAGGTGGAATGTCAAGCGCGCGCGTAACTATAGCTGCAGCCCAGTCTGCGCAAGCCGCCGAGCGCCGTCGAGTTGTGCATGGGTAGGATGCCCGTTGACTCCGCTGTGCCAAATGACGATGTAGGCTTAGGGCTTGGAGCAATCCAGTAGCCACGCGCAACTTGGCAGACTACCTCTGCAAACAACCCCGTTTGTGGAGGT
>JANWYI010000130.1 GCA_025055255.1 Anaerolineae bacterium
AGCGGCAACACGCTGCATTTGATGGGCTTGGTCAGCGATGGCGGCATCCACAGTTACAACACGCACATCTACGCGCTGATCGAGATGGCAAAGCGCAATGGCGTCAATCGGCTTGCCGTACACGCCTTCACTGATGGACGCGACACGCCGCCACAATCAGGCTTGGGCTACATCCGCGAATTGCAAGCGCGCCTCGACTCGTTCGGAGTCGGTCAGATCGCCACGGTCATCGGACGTTACTACGCAATGGATCGAGATAGGCGCTGGGAACGCACACAGCTCGCCTATCGCGCTATGGTCGAAGGCGTCGCTGAGCGGACAGCGCTGAGCGCCGTTGCGGCTGTGGAGGACGCCTATCGGCGCGGCGAGACCGATGAATTCATCTATCCGTACGTCATCACAGATGAAAACGGCGCGCCGCGCGCCACGATCAAAGGCGGCGATACGATCATCGGCTTTAACTTCCGCGGCGACCGCATGCGCCAACTTTACAGCGCGCTGATGGACGAAAACTTTCAGGGCTTCCCGCGCGAGAAGCTGCCTGACCTGCATTTTGTGACTATGGGCGTCTGGGGCGATGACGTGACCGCGCCACGCGCCTTTGTGCGTCCGCCACAGGCGACCTGCCTTGCCGAAGTGCTGAGCAAGCACGGCAAACGTCAATATCACACGGCTGAGACCGAGAAATTCCGCCACGTCACCTTCTTTTTCAACGGTCAGCGCGATGAGCCATTCGAAGGCGAGGAGCGCTACCTTGAGCCTTCGCCAAAAGACGTGCCGACCTACGATCTCAAGCCTGAGATGAGCGCCATTCCGCTGACTGACAAAGCCGTTGAGGCGATCCTGAGCCGAAAGTACGATTTCATCCTGCTCAACTACGCCAATCCTGACATGGTAGGACATACTGGCGTGCTAGAGGCGGCGATCAAGGCTGTGGAGACAGTTGACTCGCAGCTGGCACGGCTGCTGGACGCAGCAAAGCAGGTCGGCGCGACCGTGATCGTGACAGCCGATCACGGCAACTGTGAGCTGATGGTTGACCCAGAGACAGG
>JANWYI010000131.1 GCA_025055255.1 Anaerolineae bacterium
GACCCGTTGAGGGTATTGAAACGCGCGTTCTCGAATGGTAAGACGCTGAACAGGCTATGTTGCAACCGTGAACGACCCGTTGAGGGTATTGAAACTCAAACGAGAGCGAGCAAGCTGCTAGAGAGGTAGTGGGTTGCAACCGTGAACGACCCGTTGAGGGTATTGAAACGTTAAGACGATTGAGGCGGCGCACTACATCGCGCAGGTTGCAACCGTGAACGACCCGTTGAGGGTATTGAAACGGACGGCGGGGACGCCTTTTGCGCCTGAGACGCCTTTGGTTGCAACCGTGAACGACCCGTTGAGGGTATTGAAACTGGCTTGAAACGCCATGTGTTGTAACGCTGAATGATCGTTGCAACCGTGAACGACCCGTTGAGGGTATTGAAACTGAATGCCAGACGCATTGACTCGACCAAGTCCGATGTGTTGCAACCGTGAACGACCCGTTGAGGGTATTGAAACTTCTTCGGCGCCGCCTGACCCTCCTTGGGACGCGCAAGGTTGCAACCGTGAACGACCCGTTGAGGGTATTGAAAGGTTGAGGGTATTGAAAGAAAGTAGCGTGAACTCGCCCTCAGTGGTGCCTGCCTCAGCGTTAAAGCGCGAGACAACCAGCAAGTACTCGCCATCGCGCGGTAGACGGTAGCCTGCAATGCGCGCTGATTGTCCGCGCACGCCTTCGGTCTGCCCTGTGAGCGGCACAAGGTCAGCTGTGAAGAGCGTCAAGGTCGGATCGAGGTTGCCGCGCGTGCGCGTGACTTGGACATCCAGCACCATGCCTGCTCGTCCTTGAATTAAGTAGTATCGGCGCACGGCGTCGCGCGTGATTCGCCCTACCACGCGCTCGTTAAAGTCCAGCAAGATGGCGCGCTCAGGCGTCAGACCGAGCTGGTCAGGCGGCACGCGCGTGAGCAACAGGCTGTAAGCGCCGCGCGTGTTGCCGCTCGCGCCGCCAAAGCGCGTGGCGACCAGCAAGTAGCTAGCGGTGACTGGCACGCGCCACTCAACGATTGCTGCATCCAGCGTGCCGCGCCGATCAGGCGCTTC
>JANWYI010000132.1 GCA_025055255.1 Anaerolineae bacterium
AACGACCCGTTGAGTGTTTTGACACTACGTAATGTCTATCTCATCCTCCACGACCGCCTCGAGTTGCAACCGTGAACGACCCGTTGAGGGTATTGAAACTTGAAAGGCGCGTTGCATCGTTGCGTGCTTTGATGGTTGCAACCGTGAACGACCCGTTGAGGGTATTGAAACGCGACCAATTGCCCGCCGTTCTGCCAGCCCTCTGGAGTTGCAACCGTGAACGACCCGTTGAGGGTATTGAAACTAGAGGCGCAAGCTCTTTGCACTCACACAGCTTCATAAGTTGCAACCGTGAACGACCCGTTGAGGGTATTGAAACGTCAGCGACGGCGCGCAACATAGCAACTAGCCAGTGTTGCAACCGTGAACGACCCGTTGAGGGTATTGAAACTTCAGGTTCCTCTGGGCGTTCGTTGTGATGAACACCGTTGCAACCGTGAACGACCCGTTGAGGGTATTGAAACCCTTGTACTGCGCCAAGATGCGTTCGAAGCGGCGCGTTGCAACCGTGAACGACCCGTTGAGGGTATTGAAACACCGCTAAGTCGCGGCGAACGCGCTCGAGCAGCCACGTTGCAACCGTGAACGACCCGTTGAGGGTATTGAAACAATTTCTGCCTGCTCTTGGCAGGCGCGCAGGGCGCTTGTTGCAACCGTGAACGACCCGTTGAGGGTATTGAAACCTAAGGCGCGCTCTGCGTGCTCTGGGCGCGTGTCGGTTGCAACCGTGAACGACCCGTTGAGGGTATTGAAACCGACTAGCCCTTCGACCGTCAAGCAAACGAGAGCGTCGTTGCAACCGTGAACGACCCGTTGAGGGTACATACACAACCCCACCCCTCAGTCCCCGCCCCGCAAGCAGGGCGGGGAAGCTGTCTTATGTCGCTAACTTGTTAATAGTGGGAGCTGTTACGTTGCCGCTGAGGCGCAGAGGTCAGCGCGCGGATGTACTCCCTTTCCCTGCTTGCGGGGAAAGGGCAGGGGATAGGGGTATTTCCCTGCTTG
>JANWYI010000133.1 GCA_025055255.1 Anaerolineae bacterium
GAGGTGCGAGCTGAGTAGCGCAAGGTCTCTCTGAGTACGCTTTTGGCGAGCTAGACACAGTGTAGCGGCACTTGGGCGTGGCGGCAAGCCAAGCTCACCATCTTTTAAGAGCGACGCGACAAATCCCTAGAATGCGCTAGAATTCTTGAGCGACAAGCGTTAAAAGCATGGGAGAGAGCATGGACGAGACGCTCAATGTGCTGGTGCTCGTAGACTTTAATGACGCGCTGATGAATCGGCTGAAGAGCCTTTCGCCGCGCTTGAAATTCACGCGCATTCTCGCGCGCAACGCCAATGATGTCCCGCGCGAGGTCTGGGCAAATACGGACATCCTCTACACAGCGCGCGCCTTGCCTGAACCTGATCAGGCGCTACGCCTGCGCTGGATTCAGCTGCATTTTGCTGGCATAGACTCGGTCATTGATTCGCCTGTCATTCAGAATCAGAACGTCATCCTAACGACTGCAAGCGGCATTCACGCCTCAACAATGGCTGAGTACGCTTTCGCCATGATGTTGGCACACGCGCGCAAGATTCCGCTGATGTTGCGCCATCAGGCGCGCGCTGAGTGGTCTGACAAACGCTTTGACTTGTTCTTGCCGCGTGAGTTGCGCGGCGCGACGCTTGGCATTGTCGGCTACGGCAGCATCGGACGCGCCACAGCGCGCCTCGCTAAAGCCTTTGGCATGACCGTCTTAGCGACCAAGCGTAACGTCATGCAGCCTGTTAGCCGTAACGAGTATGAAGAGGAAGGCGTGGGCGATCCACAAGCTGAGTGTGTAGATCGGCTCTATCCGCCTGAGGCGATCCGCTCAATGGTCAGCCTGTGTGACTTTGTGTTGGTCACCTTGCCGTTGACGCCGCAGACGCGCGGCTACATCAATGCAAGCGTTTTTGAGGCGATGCAGCCACACGCGATCTTCATCAACGTCGGTCGTGGCGGCGTGGTGGATGAAGAGGCGCTCATCACGGCGCTCAAAACGGGCAAAATTGGCGGCGCAGC
>JANWYI010000134.1 GCA_025055255.1 Anaerolineae bacterium
GAGGGGTGGGGTTGTGTGTGTACCCTCAACGGGTCGTTCACGGTTGCAACGTTGCTCCGCCGCCTGGGCTGGGAGACCTCTTCAGAGTTTCAATACCCTCAACGGGTCGTTCACGGTTGCAACATGTTCACGCTAGGCAAGGTACAAGAGAAGGGATACGTGGTTTCAATACCCTCAACGGGTCGTTCACGGTTGCAACCGAAGACGATCTGCCCGCCGTCGGCGAACACGATTGAGTTTCAATACCCTCAACGGGTCGTTCACGGTTGCAACGAAGACCTCGCTGAGGCGCTCGACGACCTCGACCTCGTTTCAATACCCTCAACGGGTCGTTCACGGTTGCAACGAAGGCGCCACAGCCGACACCTCAGGCAGTGAGCAAGTTTCAATACCCTCAACGGGTCGTTCACGGTTGCAACCGGCGAAGACGCCTCCACCACCCTGCTGACCACAGGTTTCAATACCCTCAACGGGTCGTTCACGGTTGCAACCGCCGTCTTCGTTGCGCGGCTACGCCGCACTGAGCGGTTTCAATACCCTCAACGGGTCGTTCACGGTTGCAACCTTAAAGGCTGCCAAGGCGGCCCGCCGCGAATTAGCGTTTCAATACCCTCAACGGGTCGTTCACGGTTGCAACCACTTTGGCATTCATTTCAGCAGCCGCCGCAGTAGCGTTTCAATACCCTCAACGGGTCGTTCACGGTTGCAACCCAGCCGTCGGTCGCGCGTCTCACGCGCCGTCTTGATGGTTTCAATACCCTCAACGGGTCGTTCACGGTTGCAACGCATGGTTGTAAGCGAGCAGACGCCTGCGGTCATTTGTGTTTCAATACCCTCAACGGGTCGTTCACGGTTGCAACATGCGCACAGCTGATTAGCTGGTAGTATAGTAGTATAGTTTCAATACCCTCAACGGGTCGTTCACGGTTGCAACTCAGCCGCCGCTTGCAAGTTCCCTTGGGCGTATTGTTGGTTTCAATACCCTCAACG
>JANWYI010000135.1 GCA_025055255.1 Anaerolineae bacterium
AAGAATGCGCAGATTCAACTGCTAGAACGATTATTTGCCAATGAATTTCAAGGAAAATGGACTTGTCCGCCTTCTGCTACAACGGTCAAGCCTTCAGCTCAAGGCTTGCGCCCTGCGACTTCTGCAATAGGCGGGAAGTAGACAGATTGTCCTTCTGACATGACGATTAGTCCGTCAGCAAAGTAAAGAGCGTCTGGATGAGAGCAGAATACTTGCCTGAGGTTCTCGACTCCATATGGCGAGTTCCTCCACAGCAGCACGTGAAATCCTCTAACTGTGCAGCCATAAATCATTCCGTAGTCGCGGTAGGCTTTGTAAATTGCCGCAGGAATTTGCTTGCGGAAAGGCGAGTGAACGTCAACAGGCGCACGTATTCCTGCCAACATTCCATCCGTCCATGCGTACCACCAATATTGCAGCACTACATCGGGATGGTTGCTGAGTACATGCTGTGTAAACAGCTTGGTCTTTTCGTCACCATCAGGCATAGTGAAAAGACGTGCGATGAATGGTTCAGTCAAGCCTTGCACGTCAACATACCGTGTTTGCAAGGTATAGGGCATCAAACCTGCCTCAGTATAAACCATTGTGATTGCGTTTGGATTGCGTAGCTTAGCGCTCCAAGGAGATGATACTAGCGCGTATGGGTGACGTTGAATACTGATGCTGATACTCGAAAAATTTTTATCTAGGTTTGGACTTGAGAAAGCAAGAACTGTAAACGACGTAAAAAGAAAGATAAAAAAAATACCAACAGTTCGCTCAGCAAGTTTTGCTCCGCTGTCTATACTTCCAGCAATGTATTCGAACACTTTAAGCATGCACAAACCTGCTGTTACTGAAGATGCTATGTACACCACCCATGTCGCTCCGACTAAAAACCTATATTTATAGTCTGATAAGGGCGCCACTTGAGTGTAAAAGGACAAGATGCCAATCAGCG
>JANWYI010000136.1 GCA_025055255.1 Anaerolineae bacterium
TCAGGCAAGTCAACAGCGCGCCATGAGCGAAAGGTTTGGCTTTCGGCATCAAAAAGGAAGATAACCGCACTATCAGCGTAGCTAACAACCTGTAGCGCATGGCAGGCTTGCTCTAGGAGTGGCTCTAAATGGACGTGCGCGATCATCTGCGTTGAAACTTCGTTGAGGAGCGCTAACCGATTGGCAAGGCTCAGCAAATCTTCGTAAAGGTAGATGTTTTGCAGTGCAGTAGCCGCTTGTGCGGCAATAATCTCTAATACTGCGAGGTCATCTTCGTCATAAGCATATATATCGGTCAGGCTCTGCACAGCAATGACACCTAGCACAGCATTATCAGCAATCATCGGCACGCCTAGAAAACAGCGGCTCGGCTTGCCGAGTCGCTCAATGCCTAGCTTTTTCAGTTGTGCATTAGTCGCTTCGAGGCTACCGCGCAGCAAAAAAGGCTTGCCCGTTTTTATGATGTAGCCCGTGATGCCGCGCAGCTGGTCAGCTTGCCAGTTGAGTCGCTTGCCGTGTTCTACAGAAAGTGGAAAACTCACGCGATCTGTGCGCGCGTCATAAAGCGCCACGTAGAAAATCGAGGCGTCCACGACGCGGCGTACTTGTGCGTAGAGATTTTCAGCTAGATCATTTATCGTCAAGTTGTGCGAGAGAGCCTGTCCAATTGTGTTCAGCGTAGTCAGAGCGTCCACACGGCGCAAGAGTGCGAAGCAATCTCGCTCTATGGTGCGCGCAATGAGCGCCGCGACCATCAGCAAGCCGATTGATAGCACATTGCTGAATAGATTGCCGCTTGAATACAGTACGGCTACGAGAAACGCCAGTGTGTGCGCAAAGGCTTGAAACGGTACAAAGCGTAGCTTGCGCCAACTGAACGATTGAGGCTCTGCATGTCCGCGCAAGTAGTACACAAGTGCGACTTTGGGCGCGATTAC
>JANWYI010000137.1 GCA_025055255.1 Anaerolineae bacterium
AACGACCCGTTGAGGGTATTGAAACCCTTTCTTTGGCGCAGCGCTTTGAGCGCCTTTAGGACGTTGCAACCGTGAACGACCCGTTGAGGGTATTGAAACTTATCAAACTGCCACCTGTCCCCATCCCAAACCGCGTTGCAACCGTGAACGACCCGTTGAGGGTATTGAAACAAAAGCGCTTTCGGCGCAATGCGCCTACTTGCGCGGGTTGCAACCGTGAACGACCCGTTGAGGGTATTGAAACCCCTGCTCGCGGCAGGCATTTAGGGCGGCTTGCCACTGTTGCAACCGTGAACGACCCGTTGAGGGTATTGAAACTGGACGGACGCCGAACGGCTCTGTAGCAAATCGTTAGCGTTGCAACCGTGAACGACCCGTTGAGGGTATTGAAACCCTTTGGCGTCCGGGGCGGCACAGGCGTCTGGGGCGGTTGCAACCGTGAACGACCCGTTGAGGGTATTGAAACTATAGCATCAGCATACCACGCGCGTGGGTAATGCTGGTTGCAACCGTGAACGACCCGTTGAGGGTATTGAAACACGAGGCGCGGGAAGACGCCCGTTTCTGGAGGCAGTGTTGCAACCGTGAACGACCCGTTGAGGGTATTGAAACAAGCGGTTTGGTGCTCAAACAGAGCTACCCACACCTGTTGCAACCGTGAACGACCCGTTGAGGGTATTGAAACCGTAACAACGCGACAATATAGTAGTGCTCCACTTCTTCGTTGCAACCGTGAACGACCCGTTGAGGGTATTGAAACGACGGCGTAGCGCTCACCCTTGAAAATGACAAGGGACGTTGCAACCGTGAACGACCCGTTGAGGGTATTGAAACTTTCCAAGATTAAAGAAATGAGCTTGGTCACCAAGCGTTGCAACCGTGAACGACCCGTTGAGGGTACACACACAACCCCACCCCTCAGTCC
>JANWYI010000138.1 GCA_025055255.1 Anaerolineae bacterium
AACGTCGGTCGTGGCGGCGTGGTGGATGAAGAGGCGCTCATCACGGCGCTCAAAACGGGCAAAATTGGCGGCGCAGCGCTGGATGTGTTCGCCCGCGAGCCTTTGCCGCCGTCTAGTCCGCTGTGGAGCATGGAAAACGTCATCATCAGTCCGCACATAGCAGGCAACTCGGCGCGCTATAACGACCGCGCCGTTGACCTGTTCGCTGAGAATTTGATGCGCTACCTAGAAAAGAAAGAGCTGCTCAACCGCGCCGACCTCAGTCTTGGTTACTAGGGTTCGACACTTTTCGAAGTACAGGTCACAGCTTGCGACCTACGCTGCTGCGGACAGTCAGCAGTGCACAGGCTGACAGATGGTCATGTGCAATGCCTTAAAGAGTGATTTCTCACGAATGAGCGCTGGCGCCTATCAGCAGCAGCCAGAGACAGTGGACTGAAAAAATGCCGAACGGATAAAAGTCCACAACGCCGATTAGGAAGAGCGCACCGACACCTGCAGCCAGTGCCATTCGCTCAGCGCTGTGACGCGCTTGCCACGCTGCGCGCGCCCATGCTAGGAATGTCGCGCTCCACAAGGCAAAGCCGACAACGCCAAGTTCGCTCAGCACGAGCAATGGCACGCTGTGGACGTTCTCAGCGCGCACCAAGCCATGGTACGGACTCTGCACAAGCAGGTCGCGCGCTTGCCACGCGAACGTGCCAATGCCTGTGCCTGCTATCGGATAGCGCTGTACGATCTGCCACGCGAACTCAATGAAAATACCGCGCTGTGCTACGCTAATTTGCTCAACCGACTCATTGCCGACGCCTGCGCGCGCCAACAGGAACGGCATGTAGACTACGCCGAAGCCGCCGATGATCAGGCAGCTCAACGCGCCTATCCATTTTAGACGGCGCAACACAGCGCGATTGCATTGCTTGC
>JANWYI010000139.1 GCA_025055255.1 Anaerolineae bacterium
GCCCAAGTGCCGCTACACTGTGTCTAGCTCGCCAAAAGCGTACTCAGAGAGACCTTGCGCTACTCAGCTCGCACCTCGCGCCGCTTTGATCGAATAATTTTCTGGCGACGACTGCGCAACTACCTGCGCACTGTCTTCACACGCGGCGACTTTTCAGCGCTGATCATCGCCTGTGTCATGATGGTCTTGCCTGTGCTAGGCATGAACCAGACGCTCAGTTTTGCAGCTGAGTTTACAGCACGGAGCGGCAGCTGGGCAGTCAGCCTTGACCAGATTGTGCCTACGGTCATCCTTTCAGTCATTTTCGGTTTTCTGCTGGCGCGCAGCCAATACTCTGAGCTAACAGCGCTGATCTTGAGCGCGATCTACAGCCTAGGCGCTGTCTTGACGGTGCAGTTCTTCGCCGCGAATGGCAACGTGGTTGAGCGCCTCTACGCTGTCACAGCACGTTTGGTCAGCACGCTGCAAGGTGGCTTCATAGAAGGCATTGGCTTCGATCCATTTTTGCTCATCATAGTGCTCTCTGTGCTGTTCTGGTTTCTGGGACACAATACAGCGTGGCATCTTTTCCGTCTAGATCGCGTTTGGCGCGCAATTTTGCCTCCGGGCATCGTGCTGGTGCTGAACAGCGTCTACAACACGAATCCGAGTAGCAGCTATGATGGGTACATTATCCTGTACGCCTTTTTAGCGCTGCTCCTGCTGATCCGCTCACACATTGACGCGCGCGAGTATGACTGGTACGTCAGTCGCTTAGCCTTTCGCAGCTCTGTACGCCGCTGGTTCTTTCGGCTAGGTAGCTTGGTGGCTGTGGCAGCACTGTTGCTGGCATGGGCGCTGCCGACTGGCAATGCACAGGAGAATGCGCGGCGCTTCCAAGAGTTCTTGAATGAAGAGTCATTGGCGCG
>JANWYI010000013.1:0-17582 GCA_025055255.1 Anaerolineae bacterium
CAAACGCCTCGCCAAATTGCCCTTGATCTAATTGATGATACTGTGTATCATCTAAGTGGATACACAGTATCGTTTAGTTCAAGAGGCGATTCATGCACATCTTACCTCGCATGCGCCGCAGCGCGCTGTTGGCGCTCTTCCTCGCTCTAGCGCTCTTAGTCGCGCCATTGGCAGTTGCACCTGTGAGCGCGAATGGCAAACTGAAAATCGTGGCAACGACGACCATTGTCGCTGACTTTGTGCGCAATGTCGTCGGCGAAAATGCTGAAATCACTACATTGGTGCCGCCTGATAGCGATGCACACACTTTCACGCCCAGTCCAAGCGATAGTGCCGCTATCGCTGCTGCTGACCTGATTTTCGAGATCGGTCTTGGCTTTGAGAGCTGGTTAGATGGCTTGTACGAGTCAGCTGGCTCGAAGGCGCGCCGCGTTCGCCTTGCCAACAGCATCCAGCCATTGGCAAGCAACACCATGCTGCGCCTGCTCGTCTCAGACTTTGAGGCTGTACCGAGCAAGCTAGTTGACGTAGACAACGGCAAGATCATCGGACGCTACGAAGTTGGCGCACCAACTTATCCGTACACAAGTCCAACAGCGCGCTTTGGCGTCCTGATTCAAACCAATGCTAACGTGATCACAGCTGTGGACAGCGGCATTGTCCTTGAAGATCACGGCGATCACATGCATCCCTACAAGCGCGAGCCGCGCTTGACTGATTTCCGCGCTGAAGGTCGCACGCCGATTCACTACGTAGCACATAAAGGTCAGATCGCTATCTTCAATGACGGCAGCGGCGAGGTCATGCTGCTGACCGAGCGCAACTTCGAGTCAACTGAGGCGAAAATGCTGACCTTCAAGACGGCGCGTCCGCATCACGGCGTGGCAGTTCCGCTTGGCGACCGCATCGTGATCAGCGTGCCAGATACACAGAACATGGATTACGCGCTGCCGCTCGGCGTTGAGGTGCGCGACATGCAGGATAACGTGGTCGCTAGCTTCGCCGATCAATGCCCTGGCTTGCACGGCGAGGCGAGCAGCGGCAATTTCACGGTCTTCGGCTGCACTGACCGCGTGCTGGTCTTAGAGCGCAGAGGCGATGCATTCAGCGTGAAAAGTCTACGCTATGCGCCTGAGACGCCAAGCGGGACGCGCGTCGGCATAGTTTTCGGACATGAAAAGCAGACCTTTTTCATCGGAAATTTTGGGCAGACAGGCTTAGTGCGCATTGATCCTGCTGAAGGCACGCTAACGCCGATTACATTGCCTATGCGCTACTCTGCCTTCCGCCTAGACGCTGAGACAGGCGAGAAAATCATCGCAGTGACGACTGACGGCAGCGTCCATCGCATTGACGCTAAAACAGGACGAATTGAGGCGAGCATTGAGGCTGTGACGCCGTTCGTCTTCCGCAACCGCGTGCCACGTCCCGGTTTAGAAACCGTGCGCAACCTCGCCTATGTGACCGATCCTGCTGCGGGCGAGGTGGTCGAAATTGACGTTGAGACCATGACTGTGACGCGCCGCTTTGTGGTGGAAGGCAAGCCCGTGCGCTTGGCAGTGCTGGGAATCCTTGAGATGGAACACAAGCACGAGCATGATCACGATCACGGTCACGCGCATGATCATGAGCATGAACACGATCACGGCATGTTCGATCCACATGTCTGGACAGACGTGGTCAATGCGCAGGCAATGGTGCGCGCTATCCGCGATGTCCTAGTCGAAGTTGACGCAGCCAACGCGGCGACCTATCGCAAGAATGCCAGCGCTTACCTTGCGCAGCTAGGCGAGCTGGATCGCTTTGTGCGCGAGCAGGTTGCCCAGATTCCTGAGGCGAATCGTGTTCTGGTCACACCGCATTACTCGTTCAACTACTTTGCCGAGCGCTACGGCTTCAAGACGCTCAGTCCGCTCGGCGTGACGACTGCTGAGGCTGACCCAGCCGCTGGCGCACTGGCAGAGCTAATTGAGGAGATCAAGGCGCTAGGTGTGAAGGCAGTTTTCCCAGAGAACACCAGCAGTCCACGCCTGATGGAGCTAATCGCGCGCGAGGCAGGCGTGAAGCTCGGCAAGACCTTGATCGCTGACTCGTTGAGCGCTACAGGCGAGACTGCCACATACATTGGCAAGGTGCGCTACAACGTCAGCGCCATTGTCGAGGCGCTCAGATAAGCCGAACTAATCGAGGCTGAGCAAGGGCAGTTCGAAAGGACTGCCCTTTTGTTTTGCTCAGGCTTGCATCATGTCCTCATGCTTCATAACGTGCGCTTAACCTATGTCGCCTATAATTTTACATAGTGAGGCGAGCAAGAGGTGAGCCTGAGATGTTCAATTCACGGCGAATGCGCGTTAAACAGTGGACGTTCTGGGAATGTAGCATTGAGCTGCTCCAGCGCATGTCAGCGGAAGTTGAGCAGGAGATGGGCAAAGTCCTGCGCCAAATCCGCCAAGCCGAGCGCACTTTCAATCAGCTGGTCGCGGCAGGCGATCCGCTCAGCATTGATGATGCACGCAATGAAATCGAGTCGCTATGGCAAAAGCACGACCGCATGTTGCGCCGCAAGCGCGAGATCGAGACCATCATCCGCCAAAAGACGCTTGACGAGCGCATTATCAAACTTGGGCGCTACATCGGCATTGGCGACTTAACAGCCGTCTTGCGCTACATCCGCATTGTCATCCTGACTGCTAGTGTAGCGGTCACCATTCTTGCCTTGCTGGAGCCGACTTCAGGGCGTCGTGGCGCTTATGACCAAATTGACCTAATTTGCTCACTGCTGCTCTCTAGCGAATTTGCCGTGCGCTTGCTCTTGGTCAGCAATCGGCTCGCCTATTTCCGCAGCCGCTTCTTCGATATTTTCATCTCCTTGCCGCTTGTGGCTCTGGCTGCGCCTTTCCCAGCGCTCAACTTCACGGCACGCTTTCTGACCTTGCTGCGCATCGGTCGCTTGGCACGCCTGTTGGTCGGCGAGCGCAAAGGGCGCGCACAGAGCTTTCGCTTCCTCAGCGCACCAGAGTTCGTGCTGCTCTACCGCGCTACGCTGACAGCCTTCGTCCTTGTGGCGCTTGGCTCTGCTGCCTTGATGAGCGTGGAAGGCGAGCGCTTCAATAACTACGACGAAAACTTTTGGTGGGGTGTGCAGACGGTCTTGCTGGGTGAGCTAGACGGCTCGCCGCGAGGCACACTGGGACGGCTGATCACAATCGGCATCGCTGTGCTGGGCGTCTCAATCACCTCAATCTTGATCGCCACCATAACTAGCACGCTAGTCAACTTGTCGTCTGAGTCGAGCGATATTGAGCGCCAGCAAGAGGATATTCGCGCTAAGCTGATGCAGATGCGTGAGCAACTTGACTTGCTCACCAACGCACGCCAAGCTGCCATTCGCAGCGCTGCGCAGATCAGCTTTGCGCTCAGCAACAGCGCGGAAGGTAGCACTGACAAGCTCGAATGGGTGCTGCAGAAGTTAATAGGCGATTTCGGCTGTTCTTATGCTGCGCTCTACACGCTCGACGAAGGCACGCGCTTCGCTGTGCTGAGCATAGCGCGCGGCGACCAGAACTTAGCGCCCAGCAGCCGCGTTCCTTTTGATGTCGGTCTGGTCGGACGTGCAGCCTCAGCAGCGCGACGCGGCGGAGACAGCGACTTCCTCGACTACGAGTCTGAGCCGTTGCCGCTGGCAGACAGCGCAGCTATTGCCATACCGCTTTATGTGCGGCGTGTGCGGCGCGTGATCTCGCTCGGCGTTCTTTACGCGGTCGTGCCACAAAGTTGGCTGCGCGATGAACTCATGCGTTTGCTGCTTTTGGATGTCGGTATTTCATTGGCACAGTACTTGTACAGCGATGAGACAATTGAACGTCACGAGTCGCTGCTCAACAGCATCTCAGACTTGCAAGCGACAATGGAGCAGGTCACAACCACGCTGAACTACGATCAGATGCTGTTTGTTTTGGCGGAAGGTGCCTGCAGCTTGCTGGATGCCGACATGAGCAAGGTCATGCTGGTGGACGAGAGTAAGACGGCGTTGCGCGGCGTAGCTTGGTACGGCATGGATGATGAGCTAGGACAAGCGCTGTTCAGCAAAATCGGTGAAGGCTTGAGCGGCTTGTGCGCTAAGTCGGGCAATCCTGTCAAGAGCAGCAACTTGCTTACCGATCAGCGCGTGAATGAGGAGAACAGCCAAGCGCGGCGCAGCGGCATGCGCTCTGAGCTGTGCGTGCCGATTCGTGTACGTGGCGAGGTGATCGGCGTGCTGAGCGTAATGAGCCGTGAACACAAGCGCTTCACCCAGGAAGAGGAGTACTTGCTTGGCACACTTGCTGGTCAGGCAGGCGCTGCGCTCGAAAATGCGCGCATTTATGGTCTAATGCAGCGCCAACTGACCATTGCACGCACGATGAAAGAAGCCAGTGAATTCCTCAACCGCGTCACAGATGAGCAGACAGCGCTCAACTGGCTGTTGGAGCGCTTTCAGCGCGCTGTGCCGTACGATACAGCTTCAGTCATGCTCGTGAGCGGCAAAGTGTTGCGCCTTGCTGCATCGTTTGGCTTCATTGAAGGCGCTCTGCCGCCTGATTTCAGTCTGCCGATTGATGAGCATGTGTTGTTCAAAGAAGTGGCGGCGCGCCGTCAACCTGTCCTAGTCAGCGACACGCACGCGCACAGTGAGTGGCTAGGCGGACCTGTGGATTTCCGCAGCTGGATCGGCGTGCCGCTGATTGTAGAAGGCGTAGTGGTCGGCTTGCTGGGCATAGATAGTCAGAGACCGAACGCCTTCACAGAGGAAGATGTCGAGATTGCGGCACGCTTTGGCACGCAGATTTCGCTCGCTGTGCGCACAGCGCGCCTTTACCGCCGCTTAGAAGACTGTTTCGCCTCTTCAGCGCTGGGCTGAGACTCAGGTGGCGCCGTAGGCTGAGTCCTAGCGACGCGCTGAGCAGCTCGTAGACGCTCACGAAAGCTAGGCGGCGGCACAATGACCGTGTCGTTGCCTACTTGCTCGTCTTGCGGCTCTGAGGTCTCACATTCTGGCTCGCGTGGCGCTTCCATTGCTGTCAAACATTTGGCTGTCTGCACGGTTACTTTTATAACCCTATGCCAACTTTTTTGTCGGAGTCAGCTCTCAAAGTTGTAACAGTTGTCTTGCCATTGGCGTTGAGCAGTCGGCTCAAAATGCGCTAAACTTGTCAGCATCCTGCTTGCATCAAACAAGGGCAAAAAAGACTCGATGAGTGAGACGATACATCCAAGCATTGAAGAACGGACAGCGCTGATCACGCGCAACCTTGAGGAAGTCATCGGCGCAGAGGAAATTCCCGCGCTACTGGCGCAAGACATGCCACTGCGCCACTACATTGGCTTAGAGATTTCAGGCAAGCTGCATCTCGGCACAGGTCTGATGTGCATGCAAAAAGTGCGCGACCTGCAGCAGGCAGGCATACACTGCATTGTCTTCCTTGCTGATTGGCACACTTGGATCAACGATAAGCTCGGCGGCGACCGCGAGCGGATCAAGCGCGTCGCCGTTGGCTACTTCAAAGAAGGTCTGAAGGCGTCCTTAGCGGCGCTTGGCGGCGACCCTGAGGCGCTGGAGTTTGTGCTCGGCTCTGACTTGTATCATCACAACGACACATACTGGGAAACGCTGATCGAAGTCAGCCGCAACACCACGCTCAACCGCATTCTGCGCAGCATCAGCATCATGGGACGCAATGAAGGCGAGAGCATAGACTTTGCCAAGCTGATCTATCCGCCGATGCAAGTTGCCGATATCTTCATCCTGCGCGCCAACATTGCGCATGGCGGCATGGATCAGCGCAAGGCGCATGTAATCGCGCGCGACGTGGCAAACATGCTCACCATTGCGCCGCTGCGCGACTCTACGGGCAAGGTCATCAAGCCGATTGCTGTGCATCATCATCTGCTGCTCGGCTTGGACAAGCCGCCACAGTGGCCGGTAGACCCTGAGAAACTCCGTGAGCTGCGCACTGCGATGAAGATGAGCAAGTCCAAGCCGCGCTCAGCAGTCTTCATCCACGACACGCCCGATGAAATCCGCGCTAAAATGCGCAAGGCGTTCTGCCCGCCGCCTTCCGACGGAATCGAGTTCAACCCTGTGCTGGACTGGGCAGAGCATCTCATCTTCCGCAACGGTCAGACGCTTTTTGTAGCGCGCACGCCTGAAAACGGCGGCAACGTGACCTTTGAGAGCTATGAGGCGCTTGCAGCAGCCTACTCAGATGGCAGCTTGCATCCAATGGATTTGAAAAATGCGATGAGCGAGGCGCTGATCGCACTGCTTGAGCCAGTGCGCAAGCACTTTGAAGATCACGCTGAGATCAAAGCGATGTGGACAGAGCTTGAGGCAATGTTGTGAGTATGGCGCAAGAGACTCTCAGCGAAAACGGCACCAATTTGATTTTTCTGATCAATCTGGGCGCGACGTTAGCGATGTTCGGCGCCATCTGGATCGTCCAAATCGTGCATTATCCGCTCTTCAGCCGCGTAGGTGCTGAAAGTTTCCGCGCGTATGAAGCAGCGCATACAGACTTAATCACACTGGTCGTCATGCCGCTGATGTTTGCGGAGCTGATCACAGCTTTCCTGCTCGCTCTGCAACCGCCGCGCGGCACGCCGCTCATCATCGCGTGGATCGGATTAGGTCTAGTCGGCGTGACGTGGCTCTCAACGGCATTCATTCAAGTGCCGCTGCACAGCAAGCTCTCGGCAGGCTTTGACGCAAGCGCACACCAAGCATTGGTGACCACAAACTGGATTCGAACGATTGCGTGGTCGCTGCGCGCCGTGTTAGTGCTGTGGATGACGTGGCGATTGCTAGAGACACGCTGAAGAAAGGACGAAGACGCTCATGTACACCATTGGTCTAGATTTTGGCACGCTCTCAGCGCGCGCTGTGCTTGTGGACGTGCGAGATGGACGCGAAATCGCTACGGCTGTGTTCGAATACCCGCACGGCGTAATGGATACAGCGCTGCCGAGCGGCAAACCCTTGCCACACGACTGGGCATTACAACATCCGCAGGATTATCTTGACGCGCTCTACCATTGTGTGCCAGCTGTGCTGCGCGAGAGCGGCGTTGCGGCGCAGGACGTCGTTGGCATCGGTATTGACTTCACAGCCAGCTCGCCATTGCCTGCTAAGGCTGATGGCACGCCGTTGTGCTTTCTACCTGAATACGCCGATCATCCGCACGCCTACGTGAAGCTCTGGAAACATCACGCCAGTCAGCCACAAGCAGACCAGATCAACGACTTGGCTCGACAACGCGGCGAGCCTTGGTTAGCGCGCTATGGCGGCAAGTACTCAGCTGAGTGGTTCTTCAGCAAGCTGTTGCAAATCCTGCAAGAGGCGCCTGAGATTTACCGCGCTATGGACACCTTTGTGGAGGCGGCTGACTGGATCGTGTGGCAGTTGACGGGCGTCATGGCGCGCAACACTTGCACAGCAGGTTATAAGATGCTAGTGCAAGACGGTCAATATCCGTCGCGCGAATTTTTCGCTGCGCTGCATCCTGAGCTCGCTGACGTAATCGCTACAAAGGTGCAAGGCGACTTTGTGTCGCTCGGCAAGACCGTTGGCAGGCTGACAGCGCCAATGGCGGCGCGACTCGGCTTGGCGGAAGGCACGCCTGTGGCTGCGCCAATCATTGATGCGCACGTGACAGCAGCAGCTGTGCGCGCCACGCAAGCAGGCGTCATGACCATGATCATGGGAACGTCCACTTGTCACATCATTTCTAGCGACAAGTTGCTTGAGATCGAAGGCGTGGCAGGTGTGGTCTATGGCGGCGTGGTAGACGGTCTCTACGGTTATGAAGCAGGTCAAGCAGGCGTCGGTGACTTGTTCGCATGGTTTGTGGATCATGCTGTACCGCCTGAGTATCATGAGGCGGCTGCGCAGCGTGGTGTGAGCCTTCATGCTTACCTTGAGGCAGAGGCAGTGCGCCAAAAGGTTGGCGAGCATGGCTTGTTAGCGCTGGACTGGTGGAACGGCAATCGCTCAACGCTGATGGATGCCGAGCTGAGCGGCTTACTGATCGGCATGACGCTTGCCACACGCGCACCTGACATCTACCGCGCCTTGATTGAGGCGACTGCTTATGGCACGCGCATGATCATCGAGGCATTCGAGGCAGGCGGCATTCATGTGCAGACTTTGGTCGCGGCGGGCGGCTTGCCAGAACGCAACGCGCTATTGCGGCAAATCTACGCTGATGTAACAGGACGTACACTAGAGTTAGGCGGCTCAGCGCACGCCTCAGCGCTTGGCAGTGCAATCTACGCTGCTGTGGCAGCGGGCGTTTACCCAGACTTGGACACAGCAGCGGCACATATGGGCAAGCGCAAGGCAGAAATTGTCTATCCGATTGCCGAGAATCAGCGCGTCTACAATCAGCTTTATCAGGAATACAAGACGCTCTACGATACCTTCGGGCGCGGCGCCAATGACGTGATGAAACGTCTGCGCAAGCTGCGCAATCAGGTGCGCAGCGAGGTGTGAGCAACCGCAGCAACGTATGGAACAGTCAGATGCGCGTAGTACAGCACAGCATTCCTGTCGCCTTGTTCTTGCTCGCCCTAGCAGCGCTATTTTTCCTAATTTTCTACAACTATGACTTCGGCTACATAGAAGGTATGGGCGACTATATAGCTCACTATGAACTCGCCGTCAAACTTGAGAGAGGCGAGCAAGTGGGCACGCCACATCTTCTGTATCATGCCCTCGTGATCCTGCTGAGGAAGGTCTCAGGTTGGGAAGATGTCAGACTTATCTCAACTGTCCTAGCAACTTCCTTCAGAGTCTTGCTTGGATTGACTTTGTTTGTCTTAGTCAAGTTAGAAACGTCAAGTGGAGTGTCGGAGCGCTTAATTCTGCTTAGTGTTGCGCTATTTCTACTCACAGCGCCGATCTATCTCCGCGTTGAGCCTGTGCTCCTGCCGATGCTGTTTCTCGGCTTCATCAATTACTTGCCTTACCATAGTCCAACACAGAATCTCCTACTCTTATTCGTCATCCCTGTCTCTCTGATAGCTCTGCGCGCTGTAGTGCCTCAACCCTACGAAAAAACAAGCCAACGTATTTTGCTCGTGACACTCTCAATTTTTCTCGTCACGCTGTTATCCTTGAGCAAGCCTAGTTACTCAATCGCGCTTTTACCTGCGCTGGGTCTGATTGTGCTATACCGCCTCATCCGCCGCTTGCCGATAGATTGGCTGCTATTGACCATTGGACTTGGCTTGCCGTTCCTGTTTATGCTGGGCGTGCAGTACATCGTCACATACTCCGATCCGCAGCGCGCCTCAGTCGAGCTGGGTTGGTTAGTGGTCTTCAGAGAACACTGGGGCATTCAAGATGAGGTGGTCATTGCTAGGCTCATTTTGTCAGTACTTTTTCCAGTGTCTGTTTACTTGCTTTACATCAGAGAGGCAAGGCGGGATGCTTACCTCAATTTTTCGTGGCTTGTCTTCGGCGTGAGCCTTGTGTGGAGCTACTTTTTCTACGAAGGCGGTCAGCGCACTTTTGACGGCAACTTCATTTGGTCAGCTTTTGCCGCGCTTTTCGCACTGATGTTCAGTACGCTCATGTTTTTGCTGAGGCGCTACGCACAGGGTCAGCTCAGGCTTTCGCCGCGCGTTGCGCTCATCACCATTGTTTTTGCAGCGCACCTTGTCTCTGGAATTTACGCTGCTTACTATCTGACACAGTTCTAGCTGCAGTGTAGTAGACATTTTCAAGGTGGCAGGCATACCATCATAGCTTGCTGAAATTCGGACTTGAAACGTTCCTTCAAAGTTGCTATACTTGTGAGCGGATTCGGGGCGTGGCGCAGTTGGTAGCGCGCTGCGTTTGGGACGCAGAGGTCGCTGGTTCGAGTCCGGTCGCCCCGACTTCTCGAAGCCTGCTGCGCGCAGGCTTTTTCGATTCGCCTAACATTTGCAACTTGGTGCGATGCACGGTATACGTCCAGCATCATTTGAAAGGACATACGTGCCAGAAGGCGGGCTGATTTGAACGACCTGCGCCTGCAGCGCATCCAAGCCTTGCAGTTCACTGATAAAGCAGCTGCTGAGCAGTTGCTCTTGTCGTTTGTCCGTGAGCTTTTTCCTAAGTTAGCTGCTATCCGCGCTGAGCTGCGTCCACAAGCGGTCTCACTGAACTCGTTCAACGGCTACTTGACGCTCGCCGACGGACGCCGTCTATTCTTCAAAACTCATGTTGAGCCAAATAGCGTGATTGGCGAGTATTACAACGCACAAACGCTGGCTGAAGTCGGCTATCCTGTGATTGCGCCACTGTATGCCTCAACAGAGTACGGCAAGCAGTTCTTGATCTACGATGTCATCAATGCGCCGAGCGTTTTTGAGGTAGCATATGCCTTAGAACATGGCGAACGCACTGATCTTGGCGCTCTGACGGCTGCGCAGCACGCTGCTGACGCGCGACTGCTTGAAATCTATCGCGCGACGCTGCGCCCAATCACAGCAGCTGAAAATGCCAACGCGCCTGTCCATCAGCTGTTCTACCACCGTTTGACAGGCGGACGCTACGCTGAGTTTTACTTGAATAAGCCTTTCCAGTTGCCGAATGGCTACCTTGACTGGGAAGACTTGCTCCAGCGCCGCTGGATCATCAACGGAAAAGCCTATCCGCACACGCTCGGCACGCTGATTGAGCGCGCCAAGCGCGCGCTTGAGCCCGATCAGCCTGCATGGAGCATCGTAGGACACGGCGACGCGCACAACGGCAACGTCTTTTTCACAGCAGCAGGTCTGCGCTACTTCGACCCTGCTTTTGGCGGTAGGCATCATCCGTTACTTGATTTGGCAAAGCCGCTCTTCCACAATGTGCTCGCCACGTGGATGTATCATCCGCAAGAAGTCGCTGCGCAGTTGCAAATTAGCTATCACGATGACGGCACGACGCTGCACGTGCAGCACAACTACGCGCCGTCAGCCGTGCGTCAGATGTTCCGTGCCAGCAAAGTTGAGCATGTGCTAGAGCCGATTTGGCTGGAATTAACGCGGCGCGGCGAATCGCCGCAGTTGCTCACTGAGTTGCTTCAATCAGCGCTGTTGTGCTGTCCGCTGCTGACGTTGAATTTGGCAGATCGGGGACGTTTTCCACCAGAGATTGGCTTGCTGGGCTTAGTCCTGTGCGTCGTCGTCGGCTCTGAGCCAGTCTTCTGAGAGCATACTTGCTGTTGGTCAACTACTTCAATAGATTTCGGGCATTTCAATTGGCTCAGGTTGCGGACGGCACACGCCACACCAAATTGCGTCCGCCACGATGAGCGCCTTTGGCGTTTGATTGGCGCCGACGTAAACTGCCATGAAAAACGGCAACTTTGAGGCATGATCGCGGCACACGAATCGTCCGCAGAAGCGACAAGAGGCTTGCGCAGGATTATTGCAGACCCAGCAGAGGCTCATGTGAGCAGGCGTCCTTTGTGTTTCACGATGCACAGTGAGCTCCTATTCTAGCACGAACTCGGCATGCCTCGAAAGGTGACACTGTTCCTGCTGTGCTCACCAACCGACGCCAAACAGTCGCCTGAAGACCTGCATGCCTTGTCCTGCGTCGCTCAGCGCAAACCAGACCCAGCCAATTGCCACATAGTGGAAGGTGATCAGCACGCCTGCGATGTAGACGATGCGCCGCAAAGTCGGTTTATCGTTCAGACTGGCATAGAAATCGCGCGTACGGTCGCTATATTGCTTATGCAGCCACAAGCCGACGCCATGCCAGACTGCCCAAATCACAAAATTCAGTGCAATGCCGTGCCACAAGCCAATGGTCAGCATGGTGCCGAGCTGTCCGATGAGCACGGCTAGCCAAGTTGGCGGCTTGCGTTTGCGTGTCACCATGTAGCGCGAGAGCGGCATGAAGACGTAAAAGCGCGCCCAGTTGCTTAGCGTGATGTGCCAGCTCTGCCAGAAGGCAGTGATATTGCTCTTCAAGTATGGCAGAGCGAAGTTTTCAGGCAGGTCAGTGCCATAGAGTTTGCCAATTCCAATGGCGATATCCGAGTAGCCGCTGAAATCCAGATACAGCCGAAAGGCGTAGGCGTAGACCAACAGCCACAAGCCGAGCGTCGTCTCAGCGCGGCTGGCTGAGAGTGGATCGAGCGCGATCAGCGCTAATGTGTCAGCGACCACGAACTTTTTCAGAATTCCTGCGGCGATTCGCCCTAGACCTTCTGTGGCGCGCCGTGCATCGAGCAGCGGTAGAGCGCGATAGTCTTTCACAAAGCGCTCAGCACGATCAATTGGACCGGCTGTGTAGGCAGGGAAGAAAATTAGGTAGGTGAGATACTCGCGTAGCGAGAGGGCAGGCAATTTGCCGCTCTGCCTATCGCGCAGCGTGTGAATCAGCCGAAAGGCGACGTACGAAAAGCCGAGCCAGCCGAGGTCAAGCGCGCCTGCCACAGTCAACGGACGATCAGCGTTAGCGCGCAGCCATGCCGCTAGTCCATCAGTCAGCGGCGCGCTCTTCAAGACGACAAATAGACCGACTAAGATTGTTATGAAGACTGGGATTACTGCTTTGCGCTGCTCTGCACTGGTGACAAGCGGCTGCCCAGCTGTTAGGACAATGCCGATGCCGACAAAAGCGAGCAATGCGTCAAAAAACGGCGGCGTTGGCGAAGGCGTCAAGCGCAAGACAGTGTCGAGAGTGCCAATGAGCGCGATAATCAGCGCTGCGCCAACTGTGACGCCAAGCGTCGCCAAATCATCGCGCGTCAGTTGCTCTGCTTCAGGCGGACGAGTCAGCCACCAGCCAATTAGCGCAAGAGTCAGCGTCAGAGTCGGCAAGGCATAGTCCATTGGCGGCAGCGGCAGAGCAGGCTGCAGCAGGTAAATCGCAATAAGGCTGCCGATCAGCAGAGCCCATGCGCGCCATGCGCTTGGCAGCAGGCGGTAGAGAAACGCTGCAGCAGTGAAGATCAAAACGTGAGTCAGCGTCACAGCGCTAGAAGCCTTGATAAATCCACTGAGGCGCAGTGTCAGCTGTTACGATGACCAGCAGAATTAAAAGCAGGCACAGCGCAACTGCCAACAGATTCTCGCGGCTGAGCAACCGTTTAAGCATGGTGGGACTCTCCTTGACTCGCCATTATAGCGCTTTGTGCCATTAGACAGCACAGCGAGCGAGTGTGCGAACACAGCTGTGGTGGAAATTTTCCACAACAGGTCAAATGAGGATGAAGAAGACAGCTTTGTCTGCAAACGGCGACCAAGCAAGATAAATCTGTCGCTACTTGTCGCGCGTGATGGCGAAGCCGCTCATGAACTGCTTCTGCATCAGCAGGAACAGGATCAGCGGTGGCAATGACGCCACAATGCCTGCCGCCATGAGTAAGCCGAAGTCGGTCTGCGGACCAGTGCCGGCGTTGCGCACGCCGATTTGGATCAGCTGCACGTCGTAGCGGTCTGGTGGCAAGACCAAGCGCGCCCACAAGTACTGATTCCAGCTGGCAATGAACTGGATCAGCGCAGTGTGCCGCAATCACGTTCCAGCTCATCGGAATCAGTACGTCGAACAGAAAACGCAGCGGCGATGCGCCGTCAATTTGCGCGGCGTCTGCCAGTTCGCGCGGAATATTTGAGAAATGTTGCCGAAAGAGAAAGGCACCTGTCGCTGTCGCTAGGAATGGCATGGTCAGCGCCAAGTTTGGATTGGTGCGAATCCAGCCGAGGTCGGAGACAAGGTTGAAGAGCGGCAACATGATGATCTCAGTCGGCATCAGCAGCGTGAGCAGCACAAAGAAAAACAGCACCACCTTGCCGCGAAATCGGAAGTACACAAACGCTAAGCCTGCCAGAAGTGCTAAAACAGTCTTGCCGATCACAATCACGAGCGAGACTATCGTTGTGTTCAAAATCAGCCGATCAAAGCGCAATCGCTCAAAAAGTGTGGCGACATTAGCGCCTAACGCATTGCCCGGCGGAAACAGCTGCGGCGGCGACTGGAAAGCTGCAACAATGTCCAGTGTGGCAACCTGTAGTGCGTAGAGCGCCGGCAAGCCCATGATGAAGCACACAATGATCAGCCCGATGTGCACACCGTAGCGCGGACGTCTACTCAGCGCGTTCATCGCTGTCTCTCAGCCTCCGTAGGTGATGTTGCGCTCAATGGTGCGGAACTGCAGCACAGTCAGAGCGGCTACAATAGAAAACAGGTAGACCGCTTGTGCCGCTGCTGAGCCAATTGGCGCGCCCGGTCTAAAACCATCTTCGTAGAGCTTGTAAATCAGCATGTTGGTCGCGCCGCCTAGCGCGCCGGCTGCACCAAGCGGCGGTCCGCCTTGTGTGAGCATGTCAATAGCGCCGTAAATGCCGTAGAACGCATACGTCACATTGGTGACCAGCAAAAAGAAAGTATACGGCGCCAACATCGGCAGCACGATGCGGAAAAAGCGCTGGACTCGATTCGCGCCATCAATCGCTGCAGCCTCTTGCAGGTCGCGCGGCACGTTTTGTAGCCCTGCCACGTAAAAAATAATGTTAAAGCCGAGAATGTTCCAAATCGCAGCAAAAACGACCACCAAACGCGCCAACATCGCGTCGCGCAGCCAAGCAGGCTGTATGCCGAACGTCAAGTCCAGCACATAGTTAATCAAGCCGCTGCCGCCTTCGCGGAACATCGCTTGAAAAACCGCTGCTGAGACGACCGGCGAAAGCGCAAACGGAAAGATCAGCAACGTCCGATAGACACCTGCGCCACGTACTTTTTGTGAGGCAAGCACGGCAATGGCAAGCGCCGTCACCATGCTGCCTGCGACCACGAAGATTGTGATCAGGAACGTTGTCAGCAGGCTGTTTTGATAGATGATATCGTTCAGCAGGCTGATGTAGTTGCCAAGGCAGACAAAGCGCTCCGTTCGAATCGGGAAGCGGCGTGCCATCAGCGACATGTTGAACATCTGCACGCTTGGGTAGTACAAAAACACGAGCAGGCTGAGCAAGGTTGGTGCTAACAGCACGTAACCGAGCCAACGGTTGCGAAAATAGCCCGATCCTGCCTGCTCGACGCGCCGTCTGCCTAGAAGCAACGTCCACAGCGGCAAAAGGACAGCAATCGCTGTCAGCGCAGTCAGGAAAACGCCAAGCACAGTCTCAGCAGGCGCAGCCTCTGACTTGTAAGTGCAATGCTGAGTTGCCGCTGCAGCAATCTGTGCGCCCAGCATGCCAACTCCAATGCCGAGCGCCATGCCCATCAGCCAGTTCGGCGTGCGCCGTCCGTCACGCCGCGCATTCTGCCAGATCAGGTAGCTGACGGCGCCGCCTGCCAAGCCGCCGACGCCTAATGAGAGCACGAGCGGCTCAGCAGGTAGCGACAGGTAGTAATTGATGAGCGCTTCCAATGAGCGCGGCGCTGCTGACAGACTTTCGAGCAGCCACAACAGAAAGCGCAGCAAGCCTTCGCGCTCTGCAAGGATGAACCACGCCGAAAACACAGCGACGAAAACTGCAATGGCACGAGTGGAAAAAGTCTGCAAGCGCTCATCAAGTCCCATAGTGCGTCCTCTTACTTGCCGACAACGGCGTTGTAATCGGCTAGAGCGCGCTCTGCGGCTTGCTTGGCAGCTGCCATAGCTGCTTCAGGTGTCTCGGCGCCGTCTACAATAGACTGCAAGCCCTTCATCAGCGCGCTGCGTACCTCAGCCGAAGGTCCGACGACAAAGCCTGCGTTAGCAATGTTATTGCGCGACTGTCTCAACTGGTTGATGGCAATGGCAAATGGCGGATTTTTCTCAAACCAGCCTTCAGCCGTCAAGCGCTCGATTGAGCTTTGGCGGATCGGGAAGTAGCCAGAGCCTTTGTGCCACTTTATGTCGTTCTCTGTGTCGGTCAGGAAGAAGATGAAGTCCACAGCAGCTTTGGTCTCAGCGTCGCTGTGACCTTTGGTCACCCAGACGCTGCCGCCACCAACGGTCACGCCGTTGTCAGCATCTGGTCCGGGCGTGATCAGCGGCGCTGTGCCGAGCTCAAAGCCTTGCGCGCGGCTAAACCGCTGGAAAAGCGTCAAGCCAGCAGTGCTGCTGATGGTCATGGCAGTGCGCTTGCTCAGGAAGGTAATACCTTCGCCATTGTAGTCGTTGACGCGCCCAGTGTAAGTGTAGTAGCCTTTCTCGCGCATGTCGCGGTAGAACTGCGCAATGCGCAGCATCTCTGGGCTGGTGAAAAAGACCTCAGTAGCGCGCGCACTGCGCCCGTTATCGTTGTTGACGAACAGCGCGTTTTGCATCGCCATCCACTGCTCGGCAAACCAAGAGGAAATTGGGAAGTTAATGCAAGCAGTGATGCCCAGAGTCTCCTTCTTCGCCATGATTTTCTCGCAAGTCTCCAGCACTTCGGCGAAGGTCTTAGGCGGTGCATTCGGATCGAGACCTGCCTGCTCGAACATGTTGCGATTGTAGTACAGAATTGGGTTTGAGGCATTCCACGGCATGCCGACTAGCTTGCCGCCTAGCGTGTAGTAAGCGCGCACAGTTGGCAACAGGTCATCAAGTGTGGCAAGCTGCTCAGGAGTAGCAATGTCACTGATCAAGTGAAAGAAACCTGAGTCGGTCGCCAACTGGATAAGCGAATCTTCCACTTGCACAATGTGCGGCGCTTGACCTTGCTCAGCAGCAAGGATCGCGTTGTTGAACAGCTCCAGATAGTCTGTGCTGGTGCTGCTCACGGTCACTGTGATGTTCGGATTTTGCTCCATGAAGACTTCTGCGATGGCTTCTACCACCTGCGCACGGCTGTCCTGCTGACCGCCGAAGATGTGCACAAATTTGATCTCAATTTTTTCTTGCGCCTGCGTCGGCGCGCCCAGCACGGCAAGAGCAAGCAAACTTGCCAGCGCTACGACCAGTAGACGTTTGTAGATCACGGCTGAGTCTCCTGCAAAGGTATTCAGATCGGCGTAATCATGCGCAAAGAATGTTATGAGTGCGTTAAAAGCGCATTAAATTATGCAGCGCTCTGCGCGCGTGCAGCATGGTGCAAGGCGTGCTATAGTATTAGGCGTCACTTTGAGCAACAGAACAACACAGGAACCAATGGAGTTAACTGATCTGACCTTGACTGAGGCGCTGACAGCGTTGCGGACGCGCCAGATCAGCGCCCTAGAGCTGACACAGGCGCATCTTGCGCGCATTGAGGCGCTAGAGCCGCTTATCGGCGCCTACTTGACCGTGACAGCTGACCTTGCCCTTGAGCAAGCGCGCCGCGCCGATCAACGACGCGCGCAGGGCGATGACGCGCCGCTGCTCGGCATTCCGCTCGGCATTAAAGACGTGCTGTGTACCGAAGGCGTCCCGACAACAGCTGGCTCGCGCATTTTGGAAGGCTTTGTGCCGCCCTACACAGCCACAACTGTCCAGAAGCTGTTTGAGAGTGGCGCGGTCATGCTCGGCAAGACGAACACTGACGAGTTCGCTATGGGCTCGTCCACAGAGAACAGCGCATACCACGTCACGCGCAACCCGCATCGCTTAGATCGGATTCCGGGCGGCAGCAGCGGCGGCAGCGCAGCGGCAGTCGCAGCGCGCATGGCGCTC
>JANWYI010000013.1:17638-23879 GCA_025055255.1 Anaerolineae bacterium
CATCGTCGGCATTAAGCCAAGCTACGGGCGCGTTTCGCGCTACGGGTTGATCGCCTATGCGTCCTCGCTTGACCAAGTCGGCACTTTTGGACGCACTGTGCGTGACGCCGCGCTGCTTTTGCAAGTGATCGCCGGTCACGATCCAATGGATTCGACCAGTGTGCCCACACCTGTGCCTGACTACAGCGCTGCACTGACAGGCGACGTCAAAGGCGTGCGAATAGGCGTGCCGAAGGAGTACTTTGTCAGTGGCATGCAGCCAGAGGTTGAAGCGGCTGTGCGCGCCGCTGTTGCGCACCTAGAATCGCTTGGCGCCGAAGTTCGTGAGGTCAGCTTGCCGCACACGGACTACGGCTTGCCAATTTACTACCTGATTGCGCCTGCTGAGGCGAGCGCTAACCTAGCGCGCTTTGACGGCGTGCGCTACGGTCCGCGCTTCCAAGATGGGCGCGGCATGTGGGATATGTATCGCAGCACGCGTGGCAAGGGCTTTGGCAAGGAAGTCAAGCGGCGCATCATGCTCGGCACGTACGCGCTCTCAGCTGGTTACTATGACGCCTACTATCTGAAGGCACAGAAAGGGCGCACGCTGATCAAGCGCGACTTTGATCGCGCCTTCGCTGAAGTGGACGTGATTGCCACGCCGACAGCGCCGCGTACAGCTTTCCGCCTAGGTGAGAAAGTTGACGATCCGCTGCAGATGTACCTTGAAGACATTTTCACGCTGCCAGTCAACTTGGCAGGCATCTGCGGCATCAGCTTGCCATGTGGCTATGATAACGACAATCTGCCTATCGGCTTACAGATTTTAGCGCCTGCCTTTGGCGAAGAAAAGGCGCTGCGCGTCGCCTATGCTTACGAGCAAAGCACAGAGTGGCACAAGCGCGCGCCGTCTTACCTTGAAAATTGAGCGCGCAGCACAGCTTTGACCTTACGTGTGCTGCTTTTCTTGAAACTTAAAGCAAAGGAGCTTGCATTTATGAAAGTTGTTATTCCGTTGGCAGGCTTTGGCACGCGCTTGCGTCCACACACCTTCACCAAGCCAAAGCCGCTCATCAATGTGGCAGGCAAGCCTGTGCTCGGTCACCTGCTGGATAAGCTCATGCTGCTGGACGTGGAAGAGTACATCTTCATCGTCGGCTACTTGGGCGATCAGGTCGAGGCATATGTGCGCACCAACTATCCAATCAAGGCGCGTTTCGTTGAACAGACCGAGATGCTCGGTCAGGCGCACGCTATCTATCTGGCTAAAGACCACTTGCAGGATGACACGCCTGTCTTCGTCATCTTCGTAGACACACTTTTTGAGGCTGATTTGACCAATTTGGCACAGTCAGGGCGCGACGCGCTGATCTTCGTCAAAGAAGTAGACGATCCGCGTCCGTTTGGCGTGGTGACGCTCAACGAGCGCGGCGAGATCACGCGCTTTGTGGAAAAGCCTGCCACAACTGAGAACAGACTCGTCGTTGTCGGTCTGTATTATTTCCAGCGCAGCTTGCCGCTCTTAGCAGCCATTGAGCAGCTCATGGCGCGCAAAATTATGACCAAGAACGAATACTTCCTCGCCGACGCCATGCAGCTCATGTTGCAAGACGGCATGACGTTCCATACGCGGCAAGTTGCTGAGTGGCTCGATTGCGGTAGGGCTGACACTGTCCTAGCGACCAATCGCTATCTGCTAGAACATGGTCACGACAACAGCGCACAGTCGAACCACCATGAGCAGACGATCATCATTCCGCCTGTGCATATCCATTCAACGGCGCGAATCAAGCGCTCAGTGGTCGGTCCGCATGTGACCATTGCCGCCAATGCCGTGATTGAAGATTGCCTCGTGCGCGATAGCATCATTGACGAAGGCGCTTTCTGCAAGGAGTCGCTCTTGGCACAGAGCTTGGTCGGGCGCAATGCGCGCGTAGAAGGTCGTTTCCGTGCCGTGAACGTCGGCGACTCATCGGTTTTAGGCTTCGCATGATGACAAGGTGAATGGCATGAGAGATTTCATTGCACAGCGCGTGCGCGCTATTCCGCCGTCAGGCATTCGGCGCTTTTTTGACATTGCCGCAACGATGGATGATGTGATCTCATTAGGCATTGGCGAGCCTGACTTTGTCACGCCGCCTGCCTTGCTGAATGCTGGAATTCAATCTTTACAGCGCGGCAGCACACACTACACTAGCAACTCAGGCATTTACGAGCTGCGCGTCGCGCTCTCGCGCTACATCGCGCGGCTTTACGGCATTGAATATCATCCTGAGCGCGAGCTGTTGATCACAGTTGGCGTGAGCGAGGCACTTTACCTCGCTTTGAACGCAATCCTCGACCCTGGCGATGAAGTGATCGTGCCTGAGCCTTGCTTCGTCGCTTACATGCCAGAAGTGACGCTCGCTGGCGGTATACCTGTGCCGATTCCGACCTACATGGCAGATGACTTCCAAGTCACAGCCGAGCGCATCGCTGAAAAAATCACGCCGCGCACCAAAGCACTGCTGATCGGCTATCCGAACAATCCGACCGGCGCCGTGATGAGCCGTGAACGGCTGCTAGAAATTGCACAGCTGGCTGAAAAGCATGATCTGCTGGTCATCTCGGATGAAATCTACGACCGATTGGTTTATGGCGTGCCGCACGTCCAGTTTGCTACCTTGCCGAACATGCGCGAGCGAACAATCGTGCTGAGCGGCTTCAGCAAAAGTCATGCCATGACAGGCTGGCGGATCGGCTACGCGGCCGGCAACGCTGAGATCATCGCCATGATGCGCAAGATTCATCAGTACACGATCATGTCTGCACCGACGACAGCGCAAGAGGCGCTCTTAGCGGCGCTAGAGCAGAGTGAAGCGGACGTCGAGGCGATGCGCGCGGAATATGATCGGCGGCGCAAACTAATTGTGAGCGGCTTCAACGCACTCGGCTTGACCTGCTTTGAGCCGCGCGGCGCCTTCTACGCTTTTCCGAATATTGCAGCAAGCGGCATGGATGACAACACCTTTGCCGAGCTTTTGCTACAGGAAGAGCGCGTGGCAATGGTGCCCGGCAGCGCTTTTGGTCCGAGCGGCGCAGGCTTTGTGCGTGCCAGCTATGCCACTGCTTACGAAAAAATCGAGCAGGCGTTAGAGCGCCTTGCGCGCTTTTTGCAGCGGCACGGCTAACCGCGCCTGCCTTCCACGCTGATAATGTAACGGATAGCGCCGCCGCCTAGCTCTGGGAAGACAACCTCAAAACGCGCCGCCTCGCCCGGTAGCAAGGTTGAGCGATTCAAAAAGGTGCTATCAGTAGCGACTACGCGCCCTTGATCGTCCAAAATGGCGACGATGATCTTGACAAAGTTAGCGACGTTTTGTGTCTGGTTGACGATATCGCCGCTGACTGTCAAGAAGCCGTTCGCGTTGTAACGTGCAATCTCGTTGCCGCGCAGAAATGCCTCTTCGCCGAGATAGTTTTGCAAGGCGAACTCAGCGTGCCGAGCCACGCTGCGCAGCTCGTAACGCACAGCGCGGCTCGGCTTGCCGCCGCGAAAACGCACTGAGAACGGCGCGCTGACGTTCGGCATCAAGATGTCAGCGCTCAGCACATTGGCTTGTTCGGCTAAGACAGTGTCGTTGGCGTCATAGAGCAGCGCTGTGATACGGATTGCCTCAAGTGGCGCGCCTGCATTGTTGGTGACCATGCCGTTAATCACAAAATCGCCGTTCGGCGCCGTCCAGCTGAGCAAGCCGCTGAACGTCAGCGCACCGAGCTCTGCCACAGGCGCCTCAGGCGCACGGCTCAGGTCAGCGACGCGCAGTGTAGCGTTTGGATCAACGCGCAGCGTGTTGATCACAGCGCGCAGCGTATAAAGCGCTGAGTCGTCTAAGTCAGTCACATCGGCTTCTATGACGCTCAGGAATGTGCCATCTGCCTGCAAAAATGTGTTCAGAACGCGCTCACCAATGCCAGTTTGCCGCACGCCTACGACGCGCCAACTACCATCGCCTTGTGCTGTGCGGCTGACCTCACGATAGGCGCTACCATGCACAGTTTGCAAGTACAGGTCAATCTGCTCAATCAGCGCTGTTGCACTCAGCACAGTGCCGCTGTTGCGCACGTAGATGCTCAGCGGCAAGCCATTTGTGTTCGGCGCAGAGAACTCGGCGCGCACAGCATTGGCGTCGCTCAGGTCGCGCACTGACCACTCAGGCGGCAAACGCAGCGTGAAGACGCCGCTTGGATGCCGATAGGTGCGAAAGTTCGCATCAGGCGGCAACGGCGTGGCAATCAAGACGTTTGGCGCGTTTGTGCAGGCGCTCAGCGCAATCAGCAGGGTTAGCAGACAAGCGAGGTAGCGCATTATTGCTCTACAGGCTTCAGCTCGACGATCAAGCCGTCGCTCCAGCCGTACTTAGCGTCCATCAGAGCGCAGACTTCGGCTGCAATCGGATCATCAGGGTACACGAGGCGCGCTTGTGCGTCGGTCAGCGGCAAGATGGCTGTCTGGTTGCTGCGCCTGCCAAGACTGAACTGAACGCGCGGCATATGCACAATGTTTTTCACCCAGTCTGCCTGCTCGCGCCGCTCTGAGACCATGTAATAGCATGTGCCGCGCTGCACGAACCAGATTTCGATCTGGCGCGGCAAACCGCTTTTGCGCCCTGTAGTTGTCAGGTACAGGAAGATTTCTTCCGAGTCGCTCATCGGATACCTCACGCCTTGGCAGGTATTGTAGCGCGCTCAGCTCAGCGCAGCAATCGCCTGTGAGCTGTTACACAGTGGCGCGCCACGCGCCGCCTGCCTCAAAGGTCACTTGTGCGCGCTCATACAGGTAGACCAGCGCTGCTTGCACGGCTGTCCGCGCTAGACCGTAGCTGACTGCGTTTGGCAACGAGTCGCCTAGTGTGGCACAGACCTGCTGTGTGAGCGCGCCGTCATTAGCAGGCGCAGTGCGCACGTGCATCAACGTTGTCTCAATCACGCGCTCCAAGACAGCGATGTTCTCAGCAATCACTTGGCGCGCATCGCTGAGCTGCGCGCCATGTCCGGGCGCAAAGAGCGCGCCATTGAGGTCGTTCAGACGCCCGAGCGTCTCCAGAGCCTGTCCCATATGGACTGTGAACGGCACAGGATACTTGCGCAACGTCGCCACGGGCAGAAAAGCATCAGCGCTGAAGAGGATGTCGCGGTAGCGCACGCCAACTTGACTCGGCGAATGTCCTGTCAGCGGCACAATCTCAAGGTCGAGTCCAAGCAGGTTGAATGTGCCAATTTCTAGCAACTGGTCTACAGTGCACGGCTGTGCCAATGTGAACTTGCCTCTCAGCTGGTCAATTGGCGTGGCGCCTGCTGAGAGCATCATGCCTTCTAAAGTCGGCTGGCTGATGAAAGCTGCCTCAAGCGGCGGCGCGTAGACAGTGAACGGCGGCAATGTGCGACGCAAGTAGGCAGCGCCGCCGAAATGATCGGCATGACCGTGCGTCAAGATCAGCGCAGCAAGCGAGACACCGAGCGACTCAAGCGTCCGCTTAATGCGTTTGCCCATGTCATCATCCAAGCCTGCGTCAATCACAATGGCACGACCATTTGTTATAATGACGCCGACATTAGCGCCGCTCTGCAGGTGATAGACGTTTTCGGCAAGCTGGACGACCTCAAACGGCATAGCTCACTCTTCTGCCAGTTTTTCTAGCCCTTCGCGGTCAACAATCACGTATTGGCGACCTTCGCGGCGCACCAAACCAAGGTCGTAGAGCTGGCGCAGAGCGCGACCGAGCACTTCGCGGCTGGTGCCGAGCACAGCGGCGATCTCGTCTTGCGAGAGCGTGTCGAGCGGCAAGTTCACCTCGCGCTCAAAGCCACCACGCCGCAAGAGCAAGCGCGCCAAGCGACTCGGCACTGTGCGGAAGCCGATGTCGTCAAGGCGCGCCATTAGCTCGCGGTTTTGCAGCGTCAACAAGCGGATACAGCTCTGCATCAGCTCAGGATCGTCGGTCATCAGCTCAAGTAGGCGCTCGCGTGCCAGCCAGCCAATGTGCGCCTCGCCAACCGCCTCAGCGCTGACTGGATTCGGTCTGCCATCTAGCGCAGGAATCAAGTTGATGGTTTCATACGGACGCACGTAGTGATGGACGTGCACGCGACCGTCACGCAGAATGTGATAGAGCCGCACTGAGCCGATGACTACGATCCCCAAGCCTGTTGGACGATGTCCTTCAAGAAAAATCGGCTGTTTGTTAACATAGGTGCGCACGTGCAGCGCTGAGTCTAG
>JANWYI010000013.1:24564-25281 GCA_025055255.1 Anaerolineae bacterium
GCTTGTAGCCACTCCTGATGCTCGCGCCAGCTCAGGTCAATTGGCAGAAAGCAGGAGTAACAAGTTGTCTCGCTTAGACCGTAGCCGTGCAAGATGGGAAAATCGAACTGATCCTCAAAGCGCTTGGCAAGCGCTACCGAGAGCGTGCCTGCGCCGCAGATCAAGTGCCTGAAGTGCGCTAGGTCAGCGCGGCGCACATTGTCGCCCCAGATGCTCTTGCCGCTCGCCTGTTGCGCATCGGCATACTCACAGCAGAATTGCAGCAGCGTCGGCACCACGCTGACCACATGGACTTTCTCAGCAGCAATGCGCTGCCAGAACGTCTGCGATTGAAATTGACGGTTGAGCACTACGCTGCCGCCAACGTACAACGGCGTCACCAGTGTGACGACAATGCCGTTGACGTGATGAATCGGCAAGACGCACATCATCCGCTGATTGCCCGTGATGCCCTGCCAATCGCTGATGCCGCGTGCATCCACCAGCAAATTGTACTGAGTCAGCACCACGCCTTTTGGCGCGCCTGTTGTGCCGCTCGTGTAGACCAAAAGTGCCTCTGACTCAAGCGAGAGCTGCTCAGGGACGTTGAAGTACTCGTTTTGCCGCTTCAGCGCTGTGCCAAAGTGCATGATCTCACCACGCGGCACGCCGCCCATCTGCACCACAGCGCGGACGTTCGGCACGCCTGTGCCTTCAGCCGCGCCGCTTAGAATACGC
>JANWYI010000013.1:25615-38842 GCA_025055255.1 Anaerolineae bacterium
GCAGGTGCGCGATATGGCGATAGGGCACCAGATAGCTCTCAGGCGGACGCTCATGATAGGTGCGTGCCGCGCGAATGTTCGCCAAAGTTTGGGCATCAGGATGCATAGGCTCTTGTCTCACAAAAAAGTCTCTTGGGAAAGGCGCTATGGTTAGGATTCTACGATCCGCAGTGCGTGAATGCAACGCAGGCACTGCCATTTTGGCGCTTTACGATGTGCTGGTCAAAACTTGCCTTAGCTACTTTTTTTCAACGCGCCGCTTGTCAGCTAGGACGCTCAATGTTAAATTCGTACTAACTGTAGAGGCATGAATGCTGCACAAGCTCGCTGTAAAGCGCGTTCCTGTGCCGCACAAGGAGTCCTGTGTGACTGAAACACTCATCCCACTCGATCAAATCCCAGTGACCGACTCGCCCAAGCGCGCGCGCTTGGACGAGTCGCCGCAGTCTGAGCGCCCGCAGCGCCGTCCGCCATGGATTAAAGTGCGAGCGCCCAGTGGCGCCAATTATGAGATGGTGCGCTCGCTTATGCGCAGCAAGGCGCTCAACACGGTCTGTGAGGAGGCACATTGTCCGAACATCGGCGAATGCTGGGGCAACGGCACAGCCACTTTCCTGATGATGGGCGATACCTGTACGCGCTCTTGCGGCTTCTGCGATATCAAGACGGGACGCCCTGCGCCGCTGGACTGGACTGAGCCGATTCGCGTGGCAGAGGCTGTGCGCGCTATGAATTTGCGCCATGTGGTCATCACAAGCGTCAACCGCGACGAACGACCTGATGGCGGCGCGCCAATCTTCGCTATGGTTATCAGACGCATTCGCCAAGTGCAGCCCGGCTGCTCAATTGAGGTGCTGATACCAGACTTCAAGGGCAAAATCGAGGCGCTCAAAATTGTGGTGGACGCGCAACCTGAGATTCTTAACCACAACGTTGAGACCGTGCCGCGTTTGTTTAAGCGCGTGCAGCCACAAGACCGCTACGAATGGGCAATGGCGACTCTTGGCAACGCTAAGGCGCTCGATCCGCTTGTCCTGACCAAGAGCGGCATCATGGTCGGGCTAGGCGAGACTTTCGACGAAGTAGTCGAGGTCATGCGCGACTTAGCGTCACTCAAGGTAGACATCTTGACCATTGGGCAGTACCTGCAGCCGAGTAAAAAGCACCTGCCAATCGAGCGCTACTATGAGCCAGCCGAGTTTGAAGAACTCAAGCGCATTGGTCTGGAACTTGGCTTCAAATGGGTAGAGAGCGGACCGCTTGTGCGCAGCTCTTACCGCGCTGAAGAGCAGGTTCGCGCGCTCTCGCAGCTGCAGCATTTCCGCCTGCGCAGCGAGTGAGATTTAATCTCATTATCTCGCCACTGTGCTGATTGCCTCTGTACAATCCTGAAAGCTGTTAAACCTTATTGAGAAAGGATTTTCAGGATGTTACAGGCAAAAGTAGCAGTTGTGCGGCAGGCAGGCGCTCCGTTTCAAATCGAGACGGTCGAGATAGACGCGCCGCGTGCAGGCGAAGTGCTGGTCAAGATTGCTGCAACGGGCATTTGCCACACTGATATGTATGCGCAAGGTTTGGCAGGACTCGCCTTTCCTGCGCCTGTGGTGCTAGGTCATGAAGGCGCAGGTGTGGTCGAGGCAGTCGGCGAAGGCGTGACTAAAGTGCAAGTCGGCGATCACGTCGTGCTGACCTTCAATTCGTGTGGACGCTGTCTGAACTGTGAGGATGGCGCGCCTGCTTATTGTCAGAGCTTCATGCCGCTGAACATGGGCGGTGTGCGCGCTGATGGCTCTACGACTATGCGGCAAAACGGGACGCCAATTCACGGCGGCTTCTTCGGGCAATCGTCTTTTGGCACGTATGCGCTTGCCTACGAGCGCAACGTGGTCAAAGTGCCAAAAGACGTGCCGCTTGAGCTGCTCGGTCCGCTCGGCTGCGGCTTACAGACAGGCGCAGGCAGCATCATGAACGCGCTACGTCCAGAAGTAGGCAGCAGCATTGCGATTTTTGGCACAGGCGCGGTCGGCATGGCGGCGATCATGGCGGCGCGCGCAATTGGCTGTGGCACCATCATCGGCGTAGACGTGAAGCCGAATCGTCTGGAGTTAGCGCGCGAGCTAGGTGCGACGCATGTGATCAATGCAGCGGAAGTTGATCCTGTCCAAGCAATTCGTGAGTTGACAGGCGGCGGCGTGCGCTACAGTCTAGAGGCAACAGGCATTACGAAAGTCATGCGCCAAGCTGTGGACGTGCTAGTGCCGCGCGGCGTCTGTGGCATAGTTGGCTTGCCTGCGCCACAAGCAGAGCTGGCGCTAGATGCCAATCTCGTGCTATTCGGACGCACTGTGCGCGGCATTATCGAAGGCGAGAGCGTGCCTGATATCTTCATTCCCGCGCTCGTTGAACTGTACAAGCAGGGACGCTTCCCGTTTGATCGGCTCATCCGCAAGTTCCCGTTCGATCAGATCAACGAGGCAATGCACGCCTCAGAGTCGGGCGAGGTGCTGAAGCCAATCCTAGTCATGTAGCATGCTGACACAAACGTGCCGCGCAGAACGTCTGGGAACGCAACTCGCGGCATTCCGCTCGAAATGAGCTGCATATCCTTTCAGGCGGGATTTTATCCCGCCTTTTTGCACACTCAGACGCTCTCTCAATGTCACGAGGCTTTGCGCACTACATCGCTTGCGCTACAATCCTGTCATCTGCTGGGCAGGAGTACTGATTTTGAGACGCTTGAACCTAGTCGTGACACTTGCCGTGATCCTGTGTGGCATAGCACTTGGAGTGTCAGCTGCTGTGCCATCTGTAGCCGCTGATCCAACGCCGACGCCTATCGCCTTCACGCCATTGCCAGAGCCGACTGAGGCGCCTGTGGATGAGGCTGCGCTTGCGCAGATTGATCTGCGCGCCTTGCCGATCCTGCCTGACTTCAGCGCTAATGCAGACTTTCTGCGCAGCATCTATGCCGAAGGCAGGCGTCGTGCGCTCAATGCCAACGCTTTCTCTAAAGTCGGCGACTGCATGACGGCGAGTCCGAACTTCCTCGTGCCATTTGGCACAGGCAAGTACACGCTTGGCGAGTATGCGTCGCTCCAAACCGTGATCGTCCGCTTCAGCGCGCCGATCCGCGAAAACTTTAACTCATTCACTAATCTGAGTCTTGCAGCAGCAAGTGGCTTCAATGCTGCTTCTGTGCTGGATGCTACTTGGAGCGATCCAAAGCTGTGTGAATTTGACGAGTCGCCATTAGCATGTGAGTATCGCTACTCACAGCCTGCCTTTGCCGTGATCATGTTCGGCACGAATGACCTAAAGTCATTGACGCCTTCGCAATTTGACTACTATCTGCGCCGTGTGCTGGTCGAGACGGTCAACCGCGGCATTATTCCACTGGTCAGCACTTTTCCTAATCAGCCCGGCTTCACTGAGCAATCCATTTTCTACAATCGCATTGTAGCGCGTGCTGCTGCCGATTATAATTTGCCACTGGTCAATGTGTGGCGCGCTTTTGAGCCGCTGCCTTTTCAGGGCATTGATCCCAAAGAGCCAACACACATGACCAAGCCTGAGAATGGTGACGTAGCATCTTTTGCGCCTGAGGCGCTGCAGGCAGGGCATAATTTGCACAACCTGCTCACGCTGCAGGCACTTGAGGCGCTGTTAGCGCTGTTAGAGTAACCTAAATGTGATAGGTCACTTGCCGACATGCACAATACAGAAGTCAACGGCACTGCGATAGAATGCACGGCAAGAGAAAGGCGAGAAGAAGATGGGAAAAGTGTCACAACCGAAAGTCGGCACACGCCAGAACGGCACGCTTGGCTACATTGATTTTCCACGCGACGTGACAGCGCAAACGCGTGAAAATGCTTACGCCGCTTACAATCACCTTGCAGTGCAGCGCGTACAGGCTATTGGCTTTAACTTCAGCGGCACTGACTACCTCAACAGCGCAGGCATTGGCTTGATCATCAGTCTCGTAGAAGACGCAACTGCTGCTGGACGCAAAGTCTTTGCCTACGGCTTGAATTCGCACAATCGCAAGCTCTTCCGCATGGTCGGCTTGACCGAACGCTTGACACTCGTGGCTGATGAAGCCGAAATGCTGGCAAAACTTGCGCCGCCGACGCCGCAGTCCACACAAGCTGAACAGTTCGTCAAGACGGATGCTTCAGCGCCAACGAGCGTACAAGCTGAGCCACACACACTGCCAAAGGTAGAGCAATCTGCCGTTCAAGCAGCTGCACAGCCTGAGCCGCAAGTCACGCCGAAAGCTGAACAGTCCACTGCTGAGCCACCAAGCACAAAGGCTGAGGCATAGTGCAGGAACGGACAGCATATCACGTCCTCTACGTGCCGCCTGAGCTGAGCGCTGAGTGGCTGCTGGTGGCGGCGCGTCGCTACTGGTATGAATTTCGCCCAATTGTCTTGAGCGCGCCTGAGCTATTGACGTTGATGCCCATACGCGCAGCATTGAACTTGACCGTGATAGCGCGCCGCGATTTCGCCGCTGCACTGCTGGACGATCTGCGCAAGCGCGTGCCGCGCGCACGCTTTGATCCTTTGGTCTACGATACCTACCATGAGCTGCAAATGACGCTTGACGGACGCGCTGCGCTACGTCAGCGCTTTGGCGTGCCAGAGTGAGCCGATCAGCTTGCCACAAGGAGCGTTCGCCCATGTCTGAGAGCCTGCGTGCTGTTTTGCGTCAACACGCTGAGCAGCAATTCGCTGAGGAACTTGCCGCGCTTGCCGAAGTTGATACGCGCCCGCGTCCGCCGAATTGGCGTCTTTCACCATGGGCAGTGGCAACTTATGTGCTAGGCGGCGAACTGCCCAATGGTTTCAAAATCACGCCCAAGTACATCGGTCAACGCCGCTTGGTCGAGGCAGCTATCGCCACGCTCGCCACCGACCGCGCCCTACTGTTGCTTGGCGTGCCAGGGACGGCGAAAACATGGCTCTCAGAACACTTAGCAGCTGCTATCTGCGGTGACTCAACCTTTCTGATTCAGGGTACAGCTGGAACCTCAGAAGAAGCCATTCGCTACGGCTGGAACTACGCACGTCTGCTGGCTGAGGGACCTTCTATGGCGGCGCTGGTGCCCAGTCCGCTCATGCGCGCTATGGCGGAAGGCAAAATTGCCCGTGTGGAAGAACTGACGCGCATTCCTTCTGATGTCCAAGACTCGCTGATCACCATTCTCTCCGAGAAAACCTTGCCCATTCCAGAGCTGAATGCTGAGGTACAAGCGATCAAAGGCTTTAACCTGATCGCCACAGCTAATGACCGCGACCGCGGCGTCAACGATCTCTCAGCTGCGCTCAAGCGGCGCTTCAACACTGTAGTCCTGCCCTTGCCAGAAACAGAGGCGGAGGAAGTTGAGATTGTGCGCACGCGCGTGGCAAGCATCGGACGCGCCCTAGAGTTACCTGCTGAAGTGCCTGCTCTGCTGGAGATACAGCGAATAGTCACGATTTTCCGCGAGTTGCGCAACGGAATCACAGCTGACGGCAAGACCAAACTCAAAACGCCGAGCAGCACGCTCAGCACAGCTGAGGCGATCTCGGTTATCACAGGCGGCATGGCAATGGCAGCGCATTTCGGCGACGGCGTAGTGCGCGCTCACGATCTAGCAGGCGGCTTACTAGGCGCCATTGTGAAAGACCCTGTGCAAGATCGCGTTGTGTGGCTAGAGTACCTCGAGACGGTCGTTAAAACGCGCGAGGCATGGGACGATCTCTACCGCGCTTGCCGCACACTGCTCTAGCAAAATTTCACACAAGTTTCACACCTGCATAGACAAACTCGCTTTATACTTAGAACTAGTAGACTTTTCGCAGCCAGCATCTAGCTTTATGGCATGATTATTTTTTGCGCACGGCGCTCACTGAGGCTGAGAGTATGTCAGCAATTTTTCTGTTGAGCAAAGATCAAAGCGTCTGGAAGATGTTGCATGAAGTGGCTCTGGGCAAGGATTGTTGCAACTATCAGCTAGTGTGCCTAGAGACATTTGAAGCACTTGCTGAGCAGTTGCGTTGCCATGAAGTGATTTTGATCGTCCTTGACGCCGCAAGTCTCCCCGATGATCCTGAGCTTCTATGCCGACGTGTGCGCGCTCTGCCGCGCGCGGCACAAGCTGCCTTGCTTTGCCTCGTGAACGGCGGCGCTCACGCCGTTGCACAAGCTCTGGACGCCGGCGCTGATGACTGCTTGCGCCGCACAGCGCTCAATAGCCGTGAGTTAGCAGCGCGGCTGCGCGCCCTGTTGCGCCGTCAACAGCACAAAGCCAATGCAGCGCCTTTAGTGATTTATACACATGAGCGCTCGATTCAGCTGCACGGACGCCTGATTGAGCTGACGCCAACTGAGTTCAACTTGCTGGAAGTGCTAAGCCGAAACCCTGGCGAGTACCTAACAGTAGCTGAACTTTTGGAGCGCGTCTGGGATTCTCCGAGCGGCGATCCTGCCCTTGTGCGCAACCACATGCGCAACCTGCGCCGCAAACTGGAGAGCGACCCTGAGCGCCCGCGCTTACTTGTTTCGGCGCATGGACGCGGCTATGCACTGAGTGTGGACGCTCAACGGCGCTGAGCGTAGGCACTTTCGACAAAGTCACGTAATTGACGTTGAAAAATAGCGCGGTCAAAGCGCAGCGCATGTTGACGGATCGCTGCGCTGTCCATTGTGTGCGCCATGTCTAGCTCTTCAAACTGTCTAAGCGCTGCTGCGAGCGACTCGACCGTCGGCGCATTGAAAAAGACGCCTGTTTCGCCTTCACGCACAGTGTCAAGCGTGCCGCCGCCACGAAAGGCAATGACTGGTCTGCCTGCTGCTTGCGCCTGCACAGGCGTAATGCCGAAATCTTCCAAGCCGGGAAAGATGAGCGCTTTGCAACGTGCCATCAGCAGCGGCACCTCAGCATCAGGCACGTAACCCAAAAACTTGACTGTCTCGCCTGCCATGCGCTCCAGACGGTCGCGGTCGCGTCCGCTGCCGCCAACTAGCAACGGCAGACCAAGCTGTGTGCAGGCTCGGACTGCCAAGTCTACGCGCTTGTAAGGCACAAGCCGCGAAAGAACGAGGTAATAGTCGCCGATCTGGTCAGATGAGACAGGCTCAAAGCGCGCTGTTTCCACAGGTGGAAAAATAATTGTCGAGTCACGCTTGTAGAACGTCCTAATGCGCGCCTGTATCTCAGTCGAGATAGCAATAAAGTGATCCACGCGCTGCGCCGCAGCGTAGTCCCAGTGCCGCAGAGCGCTGATCAGTGGACGCAAAGCGATTTTCAGGGCGCGTCCGAGATTTTCCCGCGCAACATAAGCGTCATATTGCCAGACATAGCGAGTCGGCGCAAGGCAGTAGCAGATGTGCAGTGCGCGCTGCTTGCCTCGCTGCGTTCGCACGCCATGACAAAAGCCGCTCTTGTTGCTCAGCACCACGTCATAGCTTGAGAGGTCGAGTCCGCTGAATGCCAGTGGATAGAACGGCAAGTAGCGCTGATGATGCTGATGAATGCGCGGCAAGCGATCAGTCCAAAGTGTGCGAATGTGCCAGCTCTGCCAGGCGGGAGGCATTTTTTCGCGCCAATACAAGCTGGTGTAGATTGGCGACTCAGGGAACAAGCTGACCAACTCAGTCAGCACATCCTCAGCGCCACCGACCTGATTCAGCCAGTCGTGGACGAGCGCAAGGCGCATGAGTTGCCTGAACTATTGCAGCAACTTACTTCTCGTCATCAGGCTTCTGAGGCTTAGGCGGTCGTGGAAGGCGTCCAAAGATGCTGCCAAAAGGACGCGGCGGCGCCTCGCCGTCTAGCGTTGAAGGTGGCGAGGTGTGAGATTGTTCAGAGCGGCTGCTGAAAAGAGATGGACGAGCAGGCGGCGCATTAGAGCGGCGGCTGAAAAAAGCGCGGAATGAGTTGAGCGACTCGTGTTCTAGCGTGCGCGCGCCATGTAACGGCGGCAGCTTAGCGTAGATGATTGGCTCAGTCGCCAAGCGAATACGCAAGCGATCCGCCATCTCTTGAATTGCTGCACATAGCTCAGCGTGCTTCTCTTGCAGAAGCGCTGGATTCTCCACGCGCACATGGACTTCTATGTGTGCGTCGCCGTTCACACTATAGACATCCACTTCAGTACATTTGACCTGCTGGACTTTTGACGTGGCGATGAAGACCTGATCGCAGACAGATACAGCGCTGAGGAACAACATGCCTTTGCTCAGCCGCACGCGAATCTGGTCATCGTCGTACATCGCCTCATCATCATCGGTTATAGCGCCAGCCTGCGCATGCTTACTCGTCGTATTGCCTCTGTAAAAGTAGGCGCAGAGTGCAAAAAAGCCGAACACCAAAGCGCCAAAAATTACAGTAGCGGCATTCAGCGCTATCTCAGGCGACTCAAGGCGTGCTTGGAAGAATTCCAGCAAGCTGCCTGCCAAAAACCAGCGCGCCAGTAACGTTGTGATGAGTGCGATGATGAACGCGCCGCCAATGATCTCAATATGTTTGCGCCTATCGCCGCTCATGCACCTTAATCCTTACCTAAACTTGATTAACCAAACCAAGTTTAGCACAAATCATACTGTTTGTGAATGTGTCCTGAAGCGTGCAAAACGTGAGCGGACTTGCTGAGATTTAGCGTCAATCGTGCTGTGCTGCGCACTTTTCTCGTAAAATGCAGCTATGCGGACTAGAGCGCTACGCGATAGATGCTGCACAAAGCTAACTGTGCCGAAGATCAGCATCGCAACAGCACAGCACTCATCACTGAGTTTCGACGTCACAGCTGCAGCAAGCATGGGAAATGTGTCATGCTTTATACATCATGGCTGTAGCGGACGCAGGCATGTCTATCAGCGCGCCTACAGTGACGGCGTCTCGCATTTGGTATGCGCCCTGCACGCCTATAAAGTGTGGTAGACTTAAGTGTATGGACGCACGTCGTCTGACCGCTCATTTGAGCGATCATCACAAAACGGAACTGATCGCTGCTGGTGTGCTGCTAGTCACGCAACCGTTGCGCCTGCCTGATTCCGTCTTGGATGACTTTGCGCTGCGGTTGCGCATTGAGTCGCCACGACCGCGCGACCTGCCAACACTACCGCCAAGATCAGCACAACAACTTGCGCCAACGCTAGTGGCACAAGCGCGTGCTGCTCTGCAAATACCGCCACCTGTGACGCTGATCGGGCGTGGAGTCGAGCTCGCTCGCGTTGTGCAGGCTCTATGTGAAGGTCGCTCGGTTTGTCTGTCACTGCAGAGCATCGGCAAGACGACTTTTTTGCGCGCCCTTGCCGCTGACTCGCGTCTGCAGACGCACTTTGTTCACGTCTGGTGGCTAGAGACGCCGTTGCCGCGCTCTGCTTTTGTCAACCTTCTGGCGCTTGCCCTAGACGTGCCAGACGCGCTTGACGCCACGCCTGAGGCGCAGTTGAGCATTTTGCGCGGCGCGCTTGAGCGGACAAAGACGCTTCTAATTTGTGACTGGTCGCCTGCTGAGCCTTGGCTGAGCGCTTTAGCACCGTATGTTGTCTGGCAGACTGAGACGCCGCCGTCTGGTGCTGAGTGCATCACGCTCGACGCTCTGCCTGAGCCAGTTGTGCTTGACTACCTTGCCGCGCACACGCGCCTGACTGAGTCTGAGCGCGCTCAGCTGGCTGCGCTGATTGGCGGATCGCCCGCCTTGTTGCGCTTGTGCGCTGCGCTTTTGGCAGAAGACGATCTCACTTTGCCGCTTTTGTTAGACCTCTTGCGCAGCGCGCCGCCTGCGCAGCGTTACACAGCGCTCCTGAATGAGTCGATCAACAGCTTTCCTGCTGAGTATCGCGCGATTTGCCATGCATTGGCAGCCACGCCTGTCAAGTGCTTGCCTTCAGCGCTGATCGCAGCGCGTTTTGCCCAACCTGTAGCCGCGCGCCGCGCGCTCAGTTTTCTAGCGCGCCGTCAATTGATTGAGCTGCACGACACACACAGCGGCGAGCTATGTAGCGTCCTTTTCAACCTGCCAGAGCCGCTCCGTTTGCCCGAAAGCGCGCCGTTTGACGTACCTGTCCGTGATTTTGAGCTGTTCAATCAGGTAGCCTATCTTGAAGACGAGCGCGCAGCACAAGCTGCTTTTCTTCAGCGACAAGGCATTGCGCTCATCGAGGAAAATCGTCTTCAAGAGGCGCGTCAAGCGCTGGAACAGGCGCTCGCCATTCGCCAAACGCTCAACCTGTCCTACGCCATCGCAGAGACGTTGAGCGCATTAGGCAGGCTCGCCTACTTGAGCGGCGATGCTGCGAAAGCTGCTGAACACTTAGAAGCAGCAGCTGAGGTTCTGCATAAGCTGCAGGACACAACGGCGCTGGACACTGTGCGGTTGGCGTTGTGCCGCGTCTACGCCTTTGCAGGCAGACTTGAAGCAGCGCTGGCAGTTGCAGATGACAAGTCTATGCCAGCTACTGACCTAGCAGCGCTTTACTGTGCGCGCGGACAGTGGTCAGAGGCATTGGCGTGCTATGAGCGCGCGCTGTCGAGCGAGTCTGACGAGGAAGATTGGCTCGCAGCGCAAATTGGGCGCGCTGAGACGCTAATTTTAGCTGGCAGGCAGACAGAGGCATTGCGCAGTGCGTCTGGCGGAAGTTTTACGGCGCTCTGGGCGCGCGCGCTCGCCTTGCACTTAAGCGGCGATCTGGCAGGCGCGCTTGACGCCTACAACTCGCTTGAAGCAGTGACACCTCACGCATGGCGCAGTACAGTGGCGCGCGCTAAGGCGCGTGCATTGGCTGCAGCAGGCAATCTGCGCGAGGCTGCTTTGCTGGTCGGCGCAGAAGGCGTGTGGTATGAAGCACGTCAGCCATATCCTGCGCTTGGTCGCCAACGGCTGAGCCTAGCACTTTATGCGCACTTGTGTTTGATGCTGGGTGAAACTGATGAGGCGCAGCGCGCTGCTCAGGAGTCGCGCACAGTGCGCGCTGAGCGCGCTGATCCCGAAGCCGAAACGATTGCCTGCTGTGTGCTTGGACGCATCGCACGACAAAAAGGCGACTCAGAGCAGGCAACTGCGGCTTTTGAGGCAGCGCTGAAGGCGCTCAACGCCTTGCGCGATGACCAGACGCGCGCAAATTTGCTGCACATACTAGGCGATCTGCAGCGTGAGCGCGGCGACTTTGAACGCGCTGCTACTTACTATCGGCGTGCGCTCGGTTTTGCGCCATCTGAGAGCGCCTTGACGCACCTCGCGCTTGCTGAGTCGTTGGAAGCCATTGCACGAATAGCTGAGGCGCTTGAGGCAGGTGCAGAGGCAATCACAGTGCTGCATTCTCAGCGCGAGACAGCCGATCTAGCCTTGCTCAGTTTTGCGTACACTCGTCAGGCAGACCGCCAAAAGCGCATGGGACGCATCGAGCGCGCACAAGCAGTTGGCGAACACTGGCTACAAATTCTAGCGGCGCGTTTTGATGAGGCAATCGCACATTTTGAGCCTGCTGTGCAAGCGCTTGCTATCGGCATGTACTTGCGCAGTGCGCTCGACTCAGCGCTTGATGAGCGCGATCCAATCGAGTTGGTTGACCTTGCTGAGCGCGCGCTGCAAATTGCTGAGCAGCTTGCGCCGCACAGCGTGGCAACTTGGGCGGCGCGCCGCGACTTGGCAGAGCTTTACAGGCGGATTGGACGCCTGAGCGACGCTATGGAAGTGTTAGCGCCACTGCTGGACTCCAAGCGTGAGCAGATTGAAGACGCCTATCGGTTGCTGTGGCGCGACATTTTTCTCTGTGCGGCGCGCGCTTACAGGCTACCTGCTTACGAATATGACAACAAATACTACTCGCGCGCCTTTGAGTGCGAGCCAGACACATATGCACGTGCGCTCATCTGCCTCGAAGAGGCGCGTTTCTATCGGCGTGTATACGAAGAAAAAACTGCTGCTGCAATAGACCTTGATGACTTCAGCACTAGGCTCACAATTAACCGCTTGGTCTACTCAGCTGCATCAGGATACCAATGCGCTGCGGCTTACTTCAAGCGAGCAAGCAGTGAAAGACAACTGGCAGAGGCATTGACCGAGGCAGGCAGGTTCTACGTGAACGTTGGGCAGTACGGCAGGGCAATCAAGGCGCTACAAGCTGCGCTGCACGTCTTCGGGCGCGCTCTTAGACCGGAGCCAAGACAACTAGCGCAGCTGTATGCCGATCTCGGCACGGCGCAAGCAAATGTTGGACGTGCGTCACAAGCGGCTGAGTCGTTCAAACAGGCGCTGCGCCTGATCGATCAGTTCAGCGCGCCAGAGCGTTACGCTGCGATCTTGACTGCCTTTGCGCGCGCCGAAATGCGCCTGAAAGCCTATCAGAGCGCTGCAACTGCCTACCAAGAAGTCCTGCAATTCGATCATCCGCCTGCTGAGCGCCAAAAATTGCTGACCGAGCTCGGTAAGGCGCTGCGCAGGCTGAATCAGCTTGAAGCAGCTATTCGCGCTTATGAAAGCGCGCTCGATATTCCCGAAGGCAACGCCAAGCAGCGCGCCTCGCTGGAGCGCAGCCTTGCTGAGTGTTACACTGCACTGAATGACTATGACTCGGCGCGGCTGCACTATGAGCGCGCTATTGCACAAGCGCCTGAATTTTTGCTCAGCGCTCTGTGGAATGCGCTAGGCGCCTTGCATCGCCGTTACGCCAATCTGCAGGCTGCATTGGATGCGTACATGCAGGCGCTTGCTCGTCTCAATTGGCGGCTGCAGCCGAGCCGCACGATAGCTGCAGAGCGCGCCATTGGCGAGATACATCTTGCACTCAATCAGCCTACACAGGCGATCCCACACTTGGCGCGCGCCTTCAAATTGGAAAGACAGCGCAAGCGCAAGATACCTGCCAACTTAATCGCATCAGCACAGTCGTTAGCTGCTGCGTACGAAAGTTGCGGCGATCTGACGCGCGCCGCTGCCTATCAACACAGCGCGCTCGTTTACCAAGACGCGCAGCGCGAGCCTGAAGCGGCATTAGCCACTTTGAGTGAATTGCAGCGTCTCTACATGCAACTTGGTCAGCATAACGAGGTACTGCGCGTCTGCACAGAGGCGCTGAAACTCGAAAAGACCCTGTCACGTCCGAATGCTGAGCGGCTCAGCCAGACCTACCTTGCACTCGGCAAGGCGCAACGGGCGCTCAGTATGCTGGATTATGCCTCGCAGAGCTTGAGCAAAGCGCTTCAGAGCGCGCCGAATCCTGAAGCAGAGCGTCTG
>JANWYI010000013.1:39159-77378 GCA_025055255.1 Anaerolineae bacterium
TGCGGCGCTTGCTCTGCTTGAGCGTGAGGCGCAGCCGAACACAGCGCTGATCAAAGTTACAAAGCACTTACTTGACCTCACAGTAGTATAGAGTCTCAATGTATGTTAAAAAAGCGCTCTACAGTCTTTTGAGCGGACAGGCTGTAGGCTATAATGGACTAGTGTACAGTAGTTAGGCAGGATGAGGGCGCATGAGCGAGCTAATTGGCACACGGCTGAATCGCTACGAAATCCGCGAGCGAATCGGCAGAGGTGGCATGGCAGCTGTCTACAAGGCATGGGACGCTAACCTTGATCGCTGGGTAGCCATAAAGGTGCTGCATACTTACCTTGCTGATGACGAGGATTTCAAGGAGCGTTTTGAGCGCGAAGCAAAGCTGGTTGCCAGCTTGAACCATCCTAACATCGTCCAAGTCTATGACTTTGAGACGGTTGAGCGCGATGGCGAGCGCATTTATTACATGGTGATGACCTATGTGGAAGGTCAAACGCTGCGCCAACTGATGGAAGCGCGCCGTGCGCGTGGCGAACGCTTCAGCCTTGAGGAAATCGCTACGATCATGCGTGGCGTGTGTGCTGCACTCGCCTACGCACACAAACGCGGCATGGTTCATCGAGATGTGACGCCCGGCAACATTCTGTTCGACGCTGAAGGTAAGCCTGTCCTTGCTGACTTTGGCATTGCACGCATGATCGCAGGGACGCGCATCACGCGCAGCGGCACTACGAGCGGCACGCCGCTCTATATGTCACCAGAGCAGGGCACAGGTGCTGAAACTGACAGCCGATCTGACATCTACTCGCTTGGCGTGATCCTGTTTGAGCTGCTGAGCGGCACAGCGCCGTATAAAGGCGATAGCACGGTCGCCATTTTGATGAAGCACGTCAATGATCCAATCCCGAACGTCACTGATTACGCGCCTGAACTGCCTAGTGCTGCCAATTTGGTCATCGCTCGTGCGCTGGCTAAGTCGCCTGAGGAACGCTATCAGAGCGTAGAAGCCTTCCTGCATGATCTTGAAACGTACCTGTTTCATAACAATGGTAAGCCGCCGAATGATGCAACCGAGATCATCAGCTTAGCGCAACCTCATAGCAGCACGACTAGACTACCGCTTCAAACCGAAATATCACCTCACTCCGATACGCCTAGTAAGTCTGTGCGCTTGCCGCTCTCAGTTCTCATCTTGGCAGCCGTGATCACGGTCAGCTTTTTAGCACTGCTGCTGTTTAGCCTGCCCGGCTTGATCGCCACGCCTGCTGAGCCGACTTTGCCGCTTGTCGCGCCGCCGATTGGTACGCGCCGCTTCGCGCCTTCAATGACGCGCGGACCAATTGAGTTCGTTGAGACGTTCAGCGGCGAGCGTAGCTACTATTGGCAGATTACAACCGATGATCCTGACATTTACCGCAATATTGAGCGGCGCATTGAGATCACGACGAACAACGGACAAACGACTCAGGCTGAAGTAGGCTTCTATCGCATTCGCAACACGCTACGCGCCACAGCGCTCACTAGCCTGTTCGACCCTGAGGGACATTCTTTCGGCACGCAATATGTCTATGAAGCTGACTTGATTCTCTCGCCACAGGGTCAGCCTGAGAGCGCCGCAGGCATTGTCTTTCGCTACCGCAATGAAGATCGGTACTACGTCTTTGCTGTGAATGGCATGGGACAGGTCAGCCTGTGGGTGCGCGCTGATGGCGAGTGGACGGAGCTGCGCGGCTTGGACGAGCAGTGGACAAGGGTTGAAGCAGCCAAGCCAGCAGGCGAGCTCAATCGGTTGCGTCTGGTGGACAACCGACGCGTTTTGCAGGGCTACGTCAATGACGTGCTGGTGATCGAAGTGACCGTTGAGCCAAAGTGGGAAAGCGGCGCTATCGGTATCTATCTAGCAACCACACAATCGCGCGTCCCAAATCCATTCGCAGAGGTCATCGTTAGACGCTTCAGCGCACAAGAGCTACGTCGTCCCAAGCCGACTGAGACGCCGACTGTCGCTGCACTGAAAAGTTAGCTCATTCGCCTGTGCGCGCCATTTGCAGCTCTAGCGTCGCGCGCGCACTTTCTCTGGCTGAGGTGCGCTTAATGACGATTAGCGTCACGTCATCAAATGGCGGCTCATTACCCGTAAACTTGTCGAGCGCTTGGATAATTGCCTGCTCGATCTCGACCGCGCTGCGCTGCCGATGATGCAACACTGTGTTGTGCAAGCCAATCACACCGAACTCAGTGCCATCGCTGCGCAGCGCATCAGTGATACCATCAGTGTAAGCGACTAGAATGTCGCCTGACGCCATCACACAAGTCTTTTTCTCCAGCTTAATGTTCTCTATCACGCCTAGTGCAATACCTTTGGCGGTCAGTTCAACGCTTGAGCCGTCAGCCGACATCAAAAGCGGCGGATTGTGTCCTGTGTTGGCATAAGCAATCTCACCTGTGGCAGGATTCCAGACGCCATACCAGACAGTCACGAACATATCTGAGCGGCTATCTGAGAGCAAGAGCTCGTTCACGCGCAAGAGCGTCTCGACAGGGTCGTCGCGGTTGAAAGCAGCTGCGCGGATGTTGGTGCGGCATAACGCCATGAAGAGCGCAGCCGGCACACCTTTATCAGCCACGTCCGCAATGACAATACCCCACTTGCCGCTTTTGAGCGGGATGAAGTCGTAGAAGTCGCCGCCGATTTGCCGTGCTGCACGATAAAACGTGGCAATTTGCCAGCCTTCCAAATGTGGCAGTTGCTGTGGCAAAAAGCTGTGCTGAATACGCTGTGCGACGTCTAGCTCGCGCTCAAGACGTTGTCGCTCTTGCGCCTCAGCTTGCAGACGCGCTGTCTGCAGCGCCAGTGCCGCCTGATGGGCGATGCCGTTCAAGATTTGCAGCCGACGATTAGCGTCGCCGTCACGGCGCGGCGGATCAACGAACATAGCGCCGACTAGTGTGCCACGCGCCACAAGCGGCATCACAAAAAGCGCTGACATGCCGAACAGACGCACCAAGTCCTCTGGCAATGGATGACCTGTGCCGCTGCCGACAGTCATCGGCGCGCTGCACTTCTGTAGCAAGTCCAGCAACGGATGATCGTTGATCACGAGCGTGCGAAACTCCGCTACAGCGTTCGGCGCTAAGCCTCGTGCTGTGCCGTTGCCTAGACGCCTAAATTCAGCATCCCACGCCATGATGCCGCAGCACTGTACATCCACTAGCATCAACGTCAAGCTGACAAGCGTCTCCAGCATCTGCGAGAGATCGAGCGAGCTGCTCATCGCCTCTGCCACTGAGAGCAAAGCTGAAGTGACCCAGGCTTCTTCCTCTTTAGCGGCAAAAAGTTGTGCTACTTCGATGGCGAGCGCTGCTTGATTGGCGAAGGCATTGATGATCTTGATATCTTCCTCATCAAAGTGATCAGCGCCGATACGTTCTAATGCGAGCAAACCGATTTCGCGTCCGCCAACTTGCATTGGCGCAAATAGGCGATCATGCGCGCTTTTGATAGGATCGTCCTCAGGTAACTGCAATTGACGCAGCAGCGTCCACAGACGTTCAGGCATCTGATCATCTAGCGGAAACGTTTGGTCTAAGATAGCTCGTGCATCTACTTCGCCGCGTGCCGCGCGCACGATGTAATCGCCTTGTTCAGGACGCAAAAGCGCAATCAAGGCTGCTTGATGATCCACTACTTTGCGCAAGCTGTTGAGCAGCTCATCCAGCACACTCTTGACATCGCGCGATGAGACGAGCGCCTCGCTCACGTCGCGCAGCGTCTCAGCCAGCAGACGGCGCCGCATCTCAACAGCGAACAAACTAGCGTTGCGCATCCCAATAGCGACCGTGTCAGCGAGCGCCTGCACCAATGTGACATCTTCAGGCGTGAAGGCGTCTGGCTCAGGCGATTGAATATCAAAAACGCCCAGCACATGGTTGCCGATCATGATCGGCACGGTCATTTCACTGCGGCTGTCTTCCAGACCTGAGCCGATCACATAGCGCTCGTCAGCTTGCACGTTACCGCTGACCAGTGGCTGTCCTGTGCGCGCTACCCACGCGATGAATCCGTTGTCATAAATGCTGTAGGAAAGCTGCTCAATTGCCCAGCGTGCGCTGTGAGCGCCGCTTCCGCTGCGGAAGACGACTCGGTCGCCAATACGTACAAATAGATGCACACGATCATAGCCGAAGTAGTCGGCAACCAAGTCAACTACTTCATCCAGCAGATCGTTGATGTCGAGAATTGAGACCACAGCGCGCGACGCCTCTGCCATTGCGTTGATCCGCTCTGCTTGCCGTCGCTCTGCATCGTAAGTGAGCGCCTCTTGGATGGCGAGCGCTAACTGTCCTGCCAATGACTCCAGCATGAAGACCGACTCGGCTTTGAAAGCGTTCAGCTGATTGCTCTGCACGTCCAGCACGCCCAACATGCGCCGATCTACTATCAGTGGCGCGCAGAACTCGCTGCGCGTCTCTGGCAGGACTGCCACAGGCAAATAGCGCGTGTCTTGAGAGACATCAGGCACGTTCACGGTTTGCGCGTGCTTCGCGCACCAACCGACCAAGCCTTCGCCGATCCTTAGCTGCAGACTGCGCCGATCAAATTCCTCGTGGCTGCTGGCGCGCAGCTGGACTGTCTCAGTGCGCGCGTCATAGGTGAAGACGTTGACGGCATAGTAGCCGAATTGGTTGTGGACAAGTGTCACAATTTGGCGGAACAGACTCGGCAAGGCTTGCGTAGTCGTGATACGCCTGCTCAGCTCACTGATCACACGCAGCTGATCAGCGCGCTCTTGTGCCTGTCTGTAGAGCTGTGCGTTACGAATAGCGCCTGCTGCTTGGTTCGCCAAGAGCGTCATTAGGCGCAAGGACTCAGCCGAGTAGCGATCTGGCTCATGACTCTGTACCGCGATCACGCCAATACACTCGCCGCCAGCAATCAGCGGCACAAAAAGCGCTGAACGCGGCGGATTGACCGACTCATAGCTTGGATGCGCTGGCAACTGTTCCCACTCGCGTTGAAAATCGCCCACGCGAATGCCCTGCGCTGTACGCCGCACATAGCCGATCAAGCCGCTGTTTGCCTGTCCGCTGAAGCGCCTTTCAGGCAGACGTTCGCCGTGGCGCACCCAGACCTTAATGACATAGTCAGCGTCGTCAAATAAGCCAATTTGGAAGTCGCTTGTCTCGACAATTTTATTGGCTTGCTGGTAGACAATTTCACACAATGCGTCCAGCTTGAGCTGCGCACTCAGGATGGCGCGTCCGACGCTTGCCAAAATGTCTAGATCGGCAAAGTGTGACGGCGTAGCCTGATAGCCGCGCCGATAGCCGCGCGCATAGCCGACAAGCAAGCCAAGTGCCAGTGCGCCGACGCTCAGCAGGCTGACCAAAATGACCAAGAGCGGCGTTTCCACGCGCTTTATCCCTGCTCTAGCGCTCTTGCGGCTTCATCAGTGGCGTTGGCAAGCGTGAAGATGGTATCAAAGCCTGACATCTCGAAGACCTCGCGCACGCGCCGCGTTAGAGATGCCAGTGCAATGCCACCGCCATGCGCCTGAGCGCGTCGTTGTGCGCCCAGCAAAACCTTCAAGCCTGTGCTGGAAATGTAGGTCACAGCTTGCATTTCCACCACAATGCGGTTGAAGCCTGCCTCCAGCTGTGCGTTCAGCGCCGCCTCGAACTGCCTGCCTGTGGTGCTGTCAATGCGTCCGCTCGGCGTGACAACGCGCACGCCGCTAGTGAGCGTGCGCGCAGGAAAAGCTGATTGCGTCTCAGTCTGCGGCAAGTCGCCTACATTCGGATTATGCTGAGTCATGATCAGCGTATTGCGTCCGTTGCGATACTCGTATTGTACGGTATCCATCAGCTCTTGGATGAAAAACCAGCCTAAGCCACCGGGCTGACGATCTTTCAACGGCGCGTTGCGGTCAGGTACAGGCAAGGTTGTCGGGTCAAAAGGTGGACTGTCATCGTAGATGGTGATTCGGAAGACGCTCGGCAAGGCTTGGCAGACGATCTCGATCCGACCTTGAATGCCGTGCTTATTGTAGCCATGCTCAATGATATTGGTACACCATTCCTCAGTAGCAAGCTCACAGTCATCTGCTTGCTTTTCGCTCAGTCCGAACAGGCGCGCCGATTCGCGCACGAACTGGCACGCCTCTGGCACGTGCGCTAACTCGCCCTGCATGATGAAACGCCGTTCGTGCGGCATAGCGCTTAAGACTCCATGCCCTAAAAGCTGCCGACAGCCTCAACTTGCGTCGGGAAGATTTGGAACAGCTCCAGCAAGCCTGCCAGCTGCAGCACGTCGCGCACGCGCTGCGAGGGACTAGCAATGCGTAGATCGCCGCCGCTGGCGCGCACTTTCTTAGCTGCTGAGACAATCTCGCGCAGCCCTGCGCTGCTGATATACTCCACGTTGCTCAGGTCAACGACCAGCTGAATGTGGCCGGCGTCAATTTGCTGATTGAGCGTTTCGCCCAGCTTTGTAGCGCTCAGGCTGTCTACGCGCCCAGAGACCTCAATCAGCGTGACGCGGCGCATTTCAGAGACACTGATGTGCATAATTTCGCTCCAGTGCGTTAAGGCTTTATCAAACGTGCATTATAACTTAAGTGCCAAGCGCGACCAAGCGCGCTATGCTCAAGCCATTCCATTGTCTGAAGAGTAGAATGATGACCTATGCACAAACCACCAGAGATGTCCGTCTATGCGCGCCACATTTTCATCTGCGTCGGCGACTCCTGCGATGAAAAGGCGCGCGGCAAGAAGCTCTACCACAAGCTCAAAGACATGTTAGGCGATCTGGCTGACTATCACAGCGCGCTGCGCGTCAAACGCGGCAAGACGCCTTGTCTAGGCGTGTGCAGCGGCGGCGTGATCGCTGTGGTCTACCCTGAAGGCGTTTGGTACTACGATTTGAACGAGGAAAAATTGGCGCGCATTGTCGAAGAGCATTTGCGCGGCGGCAAGCCTGTAGAGGAGTACATCTTTCATCGCCTTGCTGATAATCCGCACGCTGTCTTTCCGCGCCAACCTGAAAGCTAGCTGATCAATTGGCGCTGTGCCATGTAAAGATACTTGTAGGCGCCGTCGCGCGCTAAGAGTTCAGCTTGCGTGCCGCGCTCGACAATTTTGCCACGTTGCAACACCAGAATCTGATCCATGCGCTCTAAGCCGACCAAACGATGCGTGATCAGCAGCACAGTGCGTCCGTGCATCAGTGTTTGAAGCGCTGTCAGCAAGTCGCGCTCAGTCTGCGCGTCTAGATTGGCTGTTGGCTCGTCAAGGATCAAAATCGGTGCGTCCTTGAGCAAAGCGCGCGCAATAGCAAGGCGTTGACGCTCGCCGCCGCTCAAATTCAAGCCGAACTCGCCGACGCGCGTCTGATAGCCTTCAGGCAAGCGCATGATGAAGTCGTGCAGCTGTGCGCGCTGTGCTGCGGCAACGATCTCAGCTTCAGTAGCGTCGCGCTTGGCAATCAGCAAGTTCTCACGAATTGTCGTGTTGAACAGATAAGTTTGCTGTGTCACCACGCCAATGCGCGCGCGCAGCTCTGAGGCTGAGAGTTGGCGGATGTCCACGCCACCTAGCGCGATCAGCCCTTCATGGTAGTCCCAGAAGCGTAAGATCAAGTTAACCAAAGTCGTTTTACCGCCGCCGCTGCCGCCGACAATGGCGAAGGCGCTGCCTTGCGGCAAAGTGAACGTCACGCCGTCTAGCGCATACGGCTCACCTTCAGCGTAGCGGAAACGCAGGTTTTCAATGCGCAGTGTGTAGTCGCTCGGCACAGGCTGTGGCTCAGTCGGCTCAGCGACCAATGGCGCAGTATCTACCACGCTGTACAGGTGCTGCGCGGCGCTCAACTGAGTTTGCAAGTGTGCTGCAGCGGTCGGCAATGGCGCAATTGCCTCAAAGCCGGCAATCGCGGCTAAGACGAGCGTTGCCAAGACGATGCCTTCAGTGCGCGGTGCCGCTAAAATCAGCACGGTCAGTGCACATAGGTTGATCAACAAGTTCATCAGCGCCGTTTGCAGCGCGCCGACTCGTCCCATGCTGCGCTGAGCGTGGCTGAGCGCCTCAGCATCGGCGCGAATCTTAGCGGCTTGACGCTGCTCAGCGTTGAAAGCGACCACGTCAGCCATGCCTTGCGCCATGTCTACCACATCGGCATTGAGTGCGTTGCGTGCCGCAATTGCGGCTGCGCCGCTGCGCCGAGTTAAGTGGCGTGCTAACCACGTTATGCCAAGCGACGCAGCCAACATGAAGCCGATCACGGTCACAGCAAGAACTGGGTCGAAGGCGCCAAAGAAAAGCGCCATGAGCAGCGCTGTCAGCATAGCGACAAGCGGCGGCGCAATGGCACGCACATAGAATTCTTGCAACGTCTCAATGTTGCTGATAGCGCGGCTGAGCAAATCGCCGCTGCGGAACTGCATCAAGCGCGCCGGCGCCAGCGGCGCAATTCGCTCGTAGAACCAGACGCGCAGACCTGCCAGAATGCGAAACGTCGTCTCATGTGACACAAGTCGCTCTAGATAGCGCAGCACGCCGCGCGCTACGCCGAAAAATCGCACGCCGACAACCGCCACAGCTAATGCTGCAATGCTCGGACGCTCAGCTGCGCGCGAGATGATCCACGCGGACGTGGCTAACAAGCCGATGCTGCTGGCAACGGTCAAGAAGCCAAGCAAGACTGACAAGCTGATCCAAGTGCGGTAGGGCTTGATCAAGTTGAGCAGGCGCAGCAGAGTCGGCATGGCGGCTACTCGCGCTGGTCTTTGGCAAGCGACGAGGCAAGCTGTGCGCAGATCAGCTCCAGCATGATGACATGCTCTTGGCTGATGCTCTCAGGTGGCTCGCGGAAAGCGAGCACCACGCCAAAACGAATGGCTTGACCAACTGAGACAGCTGCTGCTGTGCCGAAGCGTCCTTTTTCCAGCAAAAAGTGTGAGGGTGTGCTGCCACGCGCAGCAATTTGACTCTTGCCTGTGCGCGCTACGATACCGACTAAGCTGTTAGCATCGGCGCGTTGCGGCATGGCATTCATCACAGCATTGTCGCCCATCTGAGCTGTCAGCACCAGTGAGTCCCTGCCTTGCTCGACTGCATAGAAAGCAACATGGTCATAGCCTAAGTCCATGATTGTGCTGACAGCAGCCTGATGCTTGCTCAAGCCTTTGGTCGCTTTGGCGAGCGCCTTGGCGAAATTGCGAATTGGCGGCAAAGCATCGGCGCGCACAGTCTCAAGGCGACGTTCTTCGGCAAGGCGCTTGATCTTGCGGATGAGTTCGTTGTCCTTGAAAGGTGTGTTAGAGACATCATCAGCGCGACCGGGCATACTGAAGTCTGCCTCTTCATCCACAGTCAAGATGAGCAAGCGCGGCTTCTCAAGGCGCACAACGCGGATCAGGTCGTAAGTGTCGCCTAGTGCATTATCCGCTACAAAAACGTCAAAGTGCTTGCTGGAGTCGCGCAGCATCTCGTGAGCGCTCTCTAGACTTGTAGCGTAAGTCACTTTCAAGCTCGGCTCCTTAGCGAGGTTTTCGCGGTAACGCGCCATTGAAGCAGCTTGAGTAGCTACTAATACATTGATTAAGCTCATACGGTCGTTCCACTTCGGCGCTGTGGTTATTCGTCGCAGATCGCTTGACTTGGCTGCGAATTATAACATACTTGGCTTTACTTAGACGCTTTAGCCTACTGTGCTCTCCAGATTCTTTGGTATACTCTTGCCGCAGCGTCTTTGGAAGATGCTCTGAATCTGCCGGTCAACGAGAGAGAGCTTACCTTGCGAACCTTAACAGTGCGCTCCACGCTTGTGATCGCCTGTTTGTATGTCACCAGTTTTCTCAGCGCCTGCGATAGCAGCGCACCTCAAACGACAATCGCCGCCAACTCAATCATCAGCAGTCCAACGGCATTCTCGCAAGCAGCAGCAACGCAAGCTGTGCAGCCAACGCCTACTGCTGAGATTTTAGCGGCGCGTGTGAACGGTCAGGGCATTAGCATGGCGGCGCTAGACCGTGAAGTTGCGCGTCGGCTAGAGACCATTCGCAGCTTTGGCAATCCGCTGCCGCGTGACCTGAATCAGTTCCGCAACGAAGTGTTAGACACGATGATAGAGCAAGTTTTGATTGAGCAAGCAGCCGCTATTCAAGGCATTCAGGTCAGTGAGGCTGAGCTCGATGCTGAGATCGCCATCATCATAGAAATCGCAGGCAGCCGTGAAAACTGGGAAGCGCAGCTCAAGGCAGATCGCTTGAGCGAGGCTGAATATCGCGCTAATTTGCGCGCCGCTCTAATCACGCAGCGCATGCGCGACATCGTCACTGCCACTGCCTGCAAAAACGTGGAGCAAGTCCGCGCACGGCACATCCTCGTGCCTGATGAGCAGAAAGCGCTGGCGTTGCGCGCCGAGCTGGAGAACGGCGCTGATTTCGCTATGCTGGCTGCGCTTCATTCGTTGGACGTGACAACGCGACAAATCGGCGGCGACTTGGGCTGGTTCGCGCGCGGTCAACTGCTGCAAGAAGAGATTGAGGTCGCTGCTTTCAGCCTGCCAATCAATGCGCTGAGCGCGCCGATCAAAACTGAGCTCGGCTATCATATCCTGCAAGTGCTAGAGCGCTCTAAGGAGCGTCCAGTGGATGAAGAGATGTGCTACCGTTTGACCGAGAGCACCTTTGAGCGCTGGATTCGAGAGCTAATCAGCCGCGCAAAGATCGAGAAATTCTTGTAGACTTGAAATGCGCCTTTGGTCGCCTGATTCGGCACGCTCGGAAAGGCTTTTTCTGAATGCGAAGAGATAACAGCGGTACTTACAACACAATCACCATTGTTTTTCTCGGCTTGAGTGCTTTTGTCTTCATTTGCGCCTTGCTCATGATGGCGCGCGTCATTCGCCCGCCAGCGCCCTTCATCCCGCGCACACCAACTCTTGTTCCAACCGTCGTCCTGCCAACTGTCACGCCAACTTTTACGCCGACCATCACGCCGACACCGACGGATACACATACACCAACGCCGACGGACACGCCAACGCCAACTGAGACCGCTACTCCAACGCCTGAGCCTGACCGCCCAACTGCCACGCCGACGCCGACTTCGCCGCCGCCACCAACAGAGACGCCTCAGGTGCAAGGCTAGGCAATGCGCCGCAGGCAAAGCAATGTCACTCACCTGTTCTTAAACTTGTTAACGGCGCTCTTCCTGAGCGCCGCTTTTGGTGTGATCGTCATCACTGCAGCGCTTTTGTTAGATGTTGTGCAGCCACCTGATGCCCTTGCGCCGCGCACAACCACGCCACTGCGCGCGCTCGCTCTACCTACCCTGACGCCGAGCCATACGCCGAGCCATACCTCAACTTCAAGCGTCACGCCAAGTCTGACTGCGACGCCGACACTTACGCTTAGTCCAAGCCCAACTCGGACTCCCTCCCAGACTGCTAGCTCGACCAGCACACTCACTGCTACACATACGCCGAGCGCCACTCACACATCAACTGCCACACACACGCCGAGTGCAACCGCCACGCTAACTGCTACAGCGACTGTCACTCCGACGCTAACTTCAACGCCTACGCTGACTCAGACGCCGACTCCTAGCTCTACATTCACGCCAACAGCCGCCTTCCCTTTCCAGTTGCAGCAGACAACCTTCACACGCTTCGAGAATAAGCTGGAAAAAGCAGAGGCGGATTGTAACTTTCAAGGCATCAGCGGTACGGTTTTGGGCTTGCGGCAGGAGCGCTTGACGGCGCGGGTCGGCATTCAGGTGCAAGTGACAGGTAGGAACTTCACACAGCGAGCCTCAATCGAGAGCGGCTCGATCTACAGTTGGTTGATCCAAGTCAGCGAGCGCCCAAGACGCGCTAGTTATCGCGTCCAGTTGCTCAGCCGTGAAGGTGTTATACTCTCGCCTGCTGTGAGCGTCCAATTTGACGGCAATTGCGAACGTAACCTTGCCCAAGTGGACTTCACGCAAGTTCGACCGTTCTAGAGAGAATTTAAGGCTATGGCTGAGGAAAAAGCGCCTGTCTTGCCTGAGGAACCCGTGCCCAGTGACGAACCAGTCAGCGCCTATGACTTGCCTGCTGAGCCAATCGCACCTCGCACGCGCCGCAAGCCGCCCAGTGCCATGCCCAAGTATGCTGATGAACTGCCAAGTAGCTACGGCTGCGCTGATGTGATCACAGCTTTCTTCATTTTGCTTTCAGTTGGCGTCATGGCGCTCACTGTCTTGCTGATCGCCAATCCTTATGCGCCGATCAATCCCTTCCCGCCACCTACACCACTGGCATTGCTCGTCTTAGCAACTCCAGAGCCAACTTTGACGCCAAGCGCCACGTTCACGCCTGAGCCGCCGACCATACCGCCGCCGCCTACTCAAACACCTACTGAGACGCCTAGTCCGACTGCCACTGAGACGCCGACGTCTACCATCACGCCGACGCCTGTTGTTGGTGGCGTTGTCACCCTAGCACCAACAGCAACGCTGTCTGAGGCGCTGCCTGCCACACGAAGTGGAACACGCTCGCCTTATCCATTCAGCTTGCATGCTATTCGCTACCAAGCACATGACGGCAGCGAAGGCTGCCGTTGGCAAAGCCTAGCAGGCTTGGTGCTGAATATGCAAGGTCAGCCGCGCACACGCGAAGAGGGTAGCCTGACTGTGCGCATTACCAGTGCAGACGGCAACATTGACGAATTTCACTACACAGGCGAGCAGCCCAAGTTCGGACCGAGCGGCTTTGAGGCATTTCTTGGCACAACGCCGCGCGTTGGCGATTACACAGTGCAGCTGCTCGGTATCACAGGCGTGCCAATTTCAGAGAAAGTCACTGTGCAAGCGCGCAGCGGCTGTGACGAGAACGTCGTCGTCGTTGAGTTTATTCAGAATTACATCTACTGAGCCATATGGCGCAGTCAAATGACTGCGCCACGTGCTGCTTATCTGGCTCACTTGGCGTACTCAGTGACGCGCGTCTCGCGCAGCACTTGCACCTTGATGTGCCCTGGATACTGCATGGTCTCTTCAATGCGCTTGGCGATCTCGCGGGCAAGGCGCGCTGCGCCAACGTCATCTACTTCCTCAGGGCGCACAATTACGCGCACTTCACGTCCTGCTTGTAGCGCGTAGCTCTGCTCGACGCCTTTGAATGAATTGGCGATTTCTTCTAGCATTCGCACACGCTTGATGTAAGTTTCAAGGCTCTCACGGCGCGCTCCAGGACGTGCGCCGCTGATCGCATCAGCTGCCTCGACAATGATCGCCTCAACGTAAAGCTGTTCAACCTCGTGATGATGACTGGCAATGCAATTGATAACTTTTTCGTTGACGCCATAGCGCTTACAGAATTCAGCGCCGATAATCGCATGCGAGCCTTCTACCTCGTGGTCAATTGCCTTGCCGATATCGTGCAGCAAGCCGCCCATCTTAGCGACTGCTACGTCAGCGCCTAGCTCAGCCGCGATCATGCCCGCCAAGTGCGCTGTCTCGATTGCATGGGCATGTTGATTTTGCCCGTAGCTGGTGCGGAATTTGAGCCGTCCTAGCAACTTGATAATCTCGGGATGCAAGCCCGGCACACCTGCCTGATATGCAGCTGCCTCGCCCTCCTCACGCACCACACGCTCTACTTCTTTGCGCGCGTCTTCCACGAGTTTCTCAATGCGCGCAGGGTGAATACGTCCGTCAAGCACCAGTCTGCCTAAGGCGCGGCGTGCCACCTCACGCCGCACGGGATCAAAGCTAGAGAGCGTGACTGCCTCAGGTGTGTCGTCCACTACGACATCCACACCAGTCGCCTGCTCAAAGGCACGGATGTTGCGCCCATTGCGCCCAATAATACGTCCCTTCATTTCATCGGAAGGCAAAGCAACCACGCTGACAGCCAGTTCGCTGACCTGATCGGAAGCAAGGCGCTGAATGGCAAGTGCAATCACGTCGCGCGCGCGACGGTCAGCCTCAGCTTTCAGCTCTTCATCTAACTCGCGCAACTTGCGCGCCATGTCAGCGCGCACCTCATTCTCCAGCGAGTCGAGCAAGTGTTGGCGCGCCTCTTCACGAGTCATCTGCGCGACGCGTTCCAGCTCAGCACGGCGCTCTTCGTACATCTTGTCAAGGTCTTGGCGACGCTTGTCTAAAGCGCTTTGGCGCTTATTCAACTCACGCTCACGCGCTTCAAGGCGCTCAAGGCGCTTATCAAGTTCCTCGCGCCGCTTGTCAAGGCGTTCGCTCTCGCGGTCGTTCTCAGCCCGACGCCGCTTGATGCTCTCTTCTGCCTCACTCAGAAGCCGCTGTGCCTCATCACGAGCGCGCAACTCGATCTCCTTTGCGCGAGCATCTGCCTCTGAGATCAAGCGCGTTGCCTCTTCATCGGCAAGCCTTCGGCGCGTTGCCACATACTCTTCCAGCTCACGTTGGACAAGACGGCGCGTGCGGTTGCCGAAGATAATCACCACCGCAACGATCACTGCGCCCACGATTAGAAAATCAAGTATGCCCAGCACGAGCAGCGAACTACTGTCCATGCTTCCCTACTCCTTATCAGCAGTCGCTCTGCTGATTGAAAATGAGATGTAACGCATCAAGCCGTGGCTAAACACTTAGCAACGGCTGAGCATGGTGCTTATGAGAATCAGTTTTGGTGAAACGCGCTGCGCTCAGGTGAGCCGATCTGCTTCCCCGCCGCAGTATATCATCCTTTGAAGAGCGACAAGCCGCTGTGTAGCGTGCTTCATGGTGAATCAAGCCGACTGCGACGTTGCCGATGCGTCGCTCTGATATACCGAACGTTGTTCACGACCCGCCACCTTAAACCACAACCCAAGACCGCTCTCTAGCGGTGCGCTTCCAACCCGTCCGCGCCCATCCCTGCTATCGGGACGCCTGCGAGCGCGGTAAACTGTATTCCAAAGCTGCCATTCTACCGTTGATCAGGTGTGCCACGTGAAGTGTGTAACACAAGCCTGTATTATGCTACCAACTCTATCATACGGCAATTTCCGCTTTTACGCTACTGGCGAGTTGAGACAAAATGATAACAATCCGACAGAGATGGCACAGTGCAGAGGTCTTCGCGCTCTTGCTGATTCTGGGCCTGGCAGCGTGGCTACGGCTTGGCGCACCTGAGGTTGTTGAGTTCAAGCGCGACGAGGCGAATCTAGCGCGTCTTGCCCTCGACTTAGCGCGCGGACGTGAGGTTCCGCTGCTGGGCATTGGCTCATCAGTCGGTTTGCGCAATGCACCGTTCAGCGTCTACGTTGTCACACCGCCATTTCTGCTCACAAGCGATCCGATTTTTGCCACGCAGTACATTGGCGCATTAAATGTGCTGGCAGTCGGTTTGCTTTACGCCTTGGCACGACGCTATTACGGCGTCACAGCTGCATTAGTTGCAGCGTTGTGCTTGGCAGCCAACTCTTGGGCTGTCATTTTCTCGCGCAAGCTGTGGGCGCAAAACGCGCTAATGCCTTTCGTCATCCTGACAGTCAGCAGCGGCATAGCAGCTTTCCTCGCCAAAGACGGACGTGCGCAGCGCCTAGCGCAGCTGCTGCACTTACCGTTGCTCAGCATCACTGCGCAGATACACTTCGCAGCCTTTGCACTCGCTCCGCTCTCAGTGTATTTGATCTGGCGAGGTCGGCAGCAATTGACGCGCTTTTTCACTGTCAGTTTATTTTTGGTAGTGCTGACGCTAGTGCCGTACGCTGTTGGCATTTTTGAGGCGTTACAAAGCGGCACATGGGCAGCCATACAGTTTGACTCAAGTTCAAGCAGTGCATCTTTGAGCTTGCAAACGCTCGAATATGCGTTGATCGTCCTGAGCGGCGCCGATTTGCATAGCTTAGCAGGTACGGAGACTTTTCAGCGCTGGCTGGCGACTATTCCTGCATGGGCTTACAGCGTCTTGCAAGTTTTCGGTGTGTTTTGCTTGACCAGCGGCGTATGGCGATTGGTAATCGGCGTGAGTCGCAAGCAGCCACTTGATGTCGCGCTCGGAATCTGGTTGATCGCGCCGTTAGCAATTTTTTCAGTTCGCTGGGTAGTTCCGCAGCTACACTACCTGATTCCGCTCATGCCAGCAGCTTTTCTTGCGCTTGGCGCTACGATGCGCGACCTGATCAGCCGAACGCGCCTCGCTGCGGCGCTACTTGTTGCCTTGATTGGCGTGGCTGTTCTGCAGACGGCGCTCTTGCTGCATTTGTTGAGCTTTCTGAGGCAAGTTGCCACGCCGAATGGTTTTGGCACGCCGCTCGGCATGTATGCACCACTTCGCGCTGAGCTGCTCTCTCAGCGACCTGTTGACCTGTTGATTCGCCTTGACGGACAGTTCATCGGCATTAATGACGAAGCAACGGTCTGGGATGCATTGCTATACGACCTACCTCATCGTCGTTTTGTGCCGCCTGAGCTGGACGTTTTTCCTGCGCAGGACGCACTTGTGCTCACAATGGACTGCTCAGCACAGGTTGACGGGAAACGCTACGCTATGCGTCCACTGGCAGATGGAACGCCTGAGCGCTGTTTTACGCTCTCGACACGGCGCGTCGCAGACTTTTCGCCTGAGCGCTATGCTGCTTTGCCGCACGCCGCACATTTGACTGTTGGCGGCGGCTTGGAAGCCTTTGCGTGGGACAGCACACAACGTTGCCTTAGCTTAGTATGGCGTATAGCAGCACCTGCCACCACGCCGCTCGGCGATCAATTTCATGTAGCGCTCTCGCTCTACGCTGAAGACGGCACGCGTCTTGCACAGGCAGATTCGCCATTTTGGCTAGGGCGCTTTTGGCGCGCTGAGGATCGCGTTGTGAGCCGTCACTGTGTGCCAGAACTTGCCGCTGAGCCTGACTACGCTCAGATTGGCTTGTACACTTATCGTCAGAGCGCTGAAGGCTTCACGTTTTTCAATCTACAATGGCTTGAGGCTGAATCCGAAATGCCTTCCTACAAGCTCAAGCTACGAGCGCCGTAGCTATGTCTACTGAGGCCCAAGTTCGAGCCGAGTGAAAAGCCGTTTTGTGGTAGACTCGTGCGAAGTTGATCAGAGAGCATGGTTTCTATGAGCCTTGAAAGATTGATCGCTGCGTTGCGGCAAATGACTCAAGCTGTTGAAAGCGATGCTGACCTGCCAAGCGCCTATCGAGATGCCCTATGCGATCTTCTTGTGGGTTTAGGCGTGCTTGAAAAAGACAGAAGGACGTTTAGCACGCCCATAGCGCGTGCGTTCGTGCAGAGCTTGTCCTGTTGCCTTGAAGAAGGTGTGCTGACGTCGGCTGCGTGGCGCGGCGCACCTGAAGAGCCGTGCAGCGGCATCGGCGCGCTGCTCACACAGACCTTAGAGCGACATCGGCGTGTATGTTCAGCACAACCGCAGCCGTTGCGCGTCGTCCGCACTGCTATGGCTATCATCAAAGCGCGCCGTAATGACGAAGATGTCTACCTAATGCAATATGACGCACCTGCTCGCCAATTTCAGCTGCTCGGCGGCAAACGTGAAATGACCGACGAATCAAGCGCCGCGACGTTAGTCCGTGAGCTGCGTGAAGAGCTGGGCATGGATGATTTGACGCCTGAGCGCGATTTCACACTCTCACTGCTGTTGGATAGCGTGCGCGAGATGAGCGTCTCAGAGAGCGCTCATGTGCTTTCGGCTTATGAGCATAGCTTCTATCAATTGCTAAACGTGCGTTTCCAAGTGACCGAAACTGACATAACGCGTTGGCTGACCATGGATGAGCTGCTCAGCGGACGCACACATGACGGACGCCGAGTCTCGCGCTTGATCGCCAATCATCTGGCTGAACTGTTGCCGACTCTGCGCTACAGCTTGAGTGCGATAACAGTATGACCAGAATTCTGCTTTTCGTCTTCCTGATGACGCTTGGGATGCTGCTGACTGCGCCGAGTCCGCTAAGCCACGCGCAGAGCGATGCAGCTACGCCGACGCCGTTCATGCGCGCGCGTCCAAACGCCGAATTTCAGCCTTTGCAGCGCGGCGTGCCGATCATCGGCGAAATTAGAAGCCCTGACAGTGTAGAGCGTTTTGCCGTCTTCGCTGCGGCGAACGAGGTCATCAGCTTGGGCATGTTCCCTGAGGAAGGCAGCACGCTTGTGCCGCGCTTTGAGGTGTATGCGCCAAATGGCGAGCGCGTGGCAATCGGCAGCGCGCCGTTTGCCGCTGTGATCGGCTACCGTGTGCCTGCTACAGGCGCCTACATCGTCTTTGTGCGCGCTGAGCGCGGACGCGGCGCGTACAGCTTTTGGGTCAATAGCGGCGAGACCTTGCGTGACCTACAGCGTGGCACAATTCTACCTGAGCAGCCGATGCAGGGCAAATTGCTGCGCCGCGCTGACCGTGATGTCTGGCAGGTTGCACTACAGAGTGGGACGCCGATTGAAGTAGCGCTAGAACCTGAATCGCCGACGCTTAACTTGACCCTAGAAATCATCGCACCTGATGGAACGTTGCTCACAGCCGTGCCAAATGGCGACATTCCGTTGCTTTACGTCCCAAGCAATGGCACGTATACGTTCCGTGTCTATTCGCCGCAAGCAGCTGCTATCGGCGCATATACGCTCAGACTGCGCCTGCTGGGCGCTCTGCCCACACCAACTTTCGGCTCAGTGATCGGCTAGGGCATTTGGCGTGCCAAGATTGCAGCGAGCGCGCTCTTGCCGCTGCTGCTCAGATGCACACCATCGCCGATCAGCACGCCATCAGGATTGCTGCTCCAGAAGGCGTTCAACATGCCGCCATGCTCAGCTGATGGCGGCACGACGAGCGCAGCCTCAACTTCAGCGCGCGTCATGTTGCCGACCAAGTGCGCCGTTCCCATGCCGAGCGCACCGCTGATATCTATGCAGCGCACTTGCGGCAAAGCCAGACTACCGCCGCTACATGCCGCTGCAATCGCTGCATTAAATGCTACAACGCGGTCATTGCTGAAGCCGCCAGCAAAATTCAAGGCAAATGGCGCAGGCGAGCCATAGTAAAAGTTGACAACTAAGATTTTGCCGTTTGGATTGCGTTGTGCGATCTGACTTGCCAGATTGCCAAGTGCTGCTGCATAGCTGTTCGCCTCGCCGCCTGTCAGATCGTTAATGAATGGCACAATCACAGTGTAGGCACAGTTGTCTGCCAAAAGCTGGGCAAAAGCGCCCGTGCCAAAGTAGCTGGGATGATTCGGCGCGCTAATGGCAGTTGCCGCTGCTGTCCGATTGAAGACGCGCATACCTGTATCGCCGCGTGCGCGAAACTGTGCCGCTAGATAGGCGCCTACAGACGCAAAGCGCAGCGTGACAAAACCAATGCCGCTCACCTCGAAGACAGCATCGCCTTGCGCCACAGAGTCGCCGACCACGCTTGTGCAGCGCTCTCTAGGCGCGGCTGCTTGCGGCGGTCGCGTGGATGTTGCGGTTGGCAGTGGCGTCGGAGTAACGGTCTCAGTTGGCGTGGCTGTTGCCGTTGGCGTCGCGGTATCTGTGGCAGTGGCGGTAGCAGTGGGCGTGCTGGTCTCAGTGGCAGGCGGCGCCATGAGCGGAATGTTGGTGCTAGTCGGACGCGATGTGTTGGTCCGAGTCGGCGCAAGCGCAACAGCGGTTGGCTCAGGCAGGAACAGGCGCGCGGCAAGGCTAACAACAGCAAGCGCAGCCGCAGCCGCAATGAACAAGATGCTCAGTGCGCTCAAGATGAGCAGCGGACGTGGAATAGCGCGGTCAGTTGGTTGCATCAGCTTTCCTAAACTAGAGATGTTTGGTAAACAGGACGTTTTTCAGGCACTGTTCGTTTGACAGTGCTAGAAAACAGTGGTACATGCGGACGTGCGCCTTCTGCCAACAGCTGTTTGTTTGCAGTGCGTGGATATCGCTCGTCAGCACAGGCGCGTGCGTACTCGCCCAAGCTGGCAGACTCGCGCAGCACATCGGCTGATGGAGGCTCTGATGTCATCAAGAGTGCCATCTGTGCGCCTTCGCGCTCTAGGACGCTGTGTAGCTCGCGCGCAACTGAGGTACTCAACTCGTCTGACCTGACTTGTCCTGAAATGCGCTCAGGAATGCTGCTATCATCACTGAAAAAGTTGATGATGCCGTTCACACTGCTGTGAGCGCCTTTTTTACCTCGCTTGCCGCCTGCCTGCGCAAACTGACAACGGTCGGCTTGAGCTAAAACGCAAGCGCTTGTCTTATCAGCGAGCCCGCCAATCGTCTTGACCTCGCCTAGCTCTGGGAATATGTCGCCTATGCGATTTTTGACCAGCACAATGGCTATGCGCGTGACGTCAATGCCGATCCGCTGACGTCCCAGCTTTTGCGCTGCAGCAATCGCTGTGCAGCAGCCGCAAAACGGATCGGGGACGACATCGCCTGCGCTGCTGGACGCCTGAATGATCCACTCAAGCGGCGCAAGCAGCTTTTGCATTGGACAGCCGAGCCGTTGATGCGCCTGCGCACTGTCAGGTGCGATGTCTGTGGTCGCATTCCAGATCGGCACGCATGCGCTCAAGTAGCGTCTGCAACGCGGAAAGCCACGCTCGCCTGCCTCGACGCGCTCATTTGAAAGGTGGACGTAGCGATTCTTCATTGCTGTGCTGACCTGTGCAAGGCGTGCCTCAGTCACTAGCTTTGTGCAGGCGACTTCAGCCGTTCAATCCCAGTGTCCGATATCTTTAACGACTTGCGCTACTAACTCGCACCTGCGCTCATCTTTGAAGGAGACGCCACAGTGCCGACTGATGTTGAACAGTCGGTCAGAGTGAATTAGGTCTACACTTTTGTCAGAGATGTGTTGGCGCAGAGTGACCAGATTATCATCGTGGTAAAGCTGATTCATTGGCTCGTCTCAGGTAAACGCTTTGCACGAGTATAGCACATTGCAGGCGCTATGAACGCCTGTGCGAAGGACGTGCACTTAAATATGCTATAATTTCGCTATGCGGCATTCGCTGCGCACGAGGGATGCACAGACCGATGATGAATGCGCTTGCTGAAAAACCAAGCCTGCTCACACGCTATGACAATTTGCGCCGCAAACAGCGCGAGGTGCTGACTGCGACGCTTGATACGCTCGGCAAAGTAGACGGACTGCCTGAGGAGCAGCTCGCTCAGGCGCGCGACGCGCTCTTTCACACTGATCATCCATACTTATGTGTCCTAGTTGGCGCTTTCAACACAGGCAAGAGCAGCCTGATCAATGCGCTGATCGGCGCGCCTGTGCTGAGCGTCGGCGCGACGCCAACGACGAATCGAATCGCCATTTTGCGCTACGGCGAGGCGCTGCAGACGCTTTCAGGCGGCGACTACGACACACTGTTCTATCCGTCGCCGCTCTTGCAACGTCTGAGCTTTGTGGATACGCCAGGCTTGGACTCAGTCTTCAGAAGCCACGCTGAGGTCACGCGCGCTTTTCTGCATCGCGCCGATCTAGTGCTGTTGGTCATGCTGGCGACGCAGGCGATGTCTGCCAGCAGCTTGAGCGATATCCAGAAGTTGCGCGCCTACGGCAAGCGTCTGATTGTAGTGGTCAACCAAATTGACCTGATTGAGCCAAGTGAACGCGAGGCAGTGCGCGCTTTCGTCATTGAGCAGGGCAAATTGACGCTGGGCGAATCGCCGCAGGTTTGGCTGACCTCAGCCAAGTGGGCAAGCGAGGCGACGCGCAGTCTGCCACGCGATGAAGACAAGTGGCAGGCGAGCGGCTTTGCGCAACTCGAAGCGTACTTTGAGCAGGCATTGAGCGACGCTGAACGCGTGCGCCAAAAGTTAGAGACACCACAGCACATCATGCGCAATGTGATGAGCGCCGCCAATGCACAGGTTGCAGCACAGCAGAGCGCTCTGGCTGAGTATCGGCGCTCAGCGGCAAATGTGCGCGGTCAGATTGAGGCGTCAATCCGTGAGCAAGAGGAGACCGCGCGAGCTATCGCTGCTGAGATTGACGCAAAGTTTAACGAGGCAATACAGCGCGGTCAGGCTGCAATTCGAGACGTTTTTCGCTGGAGCAAGGCGTTTTCACTAGCATTCAGCGGCTTAGGCGAGGTAGTTGGCATAGCGCGCTTCTTCAGGCGCTTTGGCGCGCAGACTCACGCGCAAAATGCTTTCGCTCAACACAAGGTGGATGAGCCGCTCGCTCAAATTCCTGCTATTGCCGATAGATTGGCGCCGCGCCTCGAAGGACGCGACATCCGCGACGTGGAAGACCTTGTCCTGCACACAAAACAAGAGCTGGAGCGCCTGCCCAGTGCCTTGCAAGCCAAAGTGATCGGCACGCTGAGCGCGCCGCAAAGCTACGACCGCACGATTCTGAAAAATGTCCGTGAAAAGCTACAAATGCAGCTTGATCTGGCGCGTGCGACCGAGTTCAAAACAATTGACAATGCTGTGCGCAACACAATCGTAGCGCTGAGCGTCTATGTGCTGGCTGTCCTGCTCATCGGCGGCTTTCTGATCGCCGTAGCTGCTGCCACAAGCGCCGAGTTAGGCGTGTGGCTGCTCGCCTTGCTGATGGTCTTGGCGCTGATCATCGGCGGCGCCAGCGCTATGCCATTGCGCGGCGCTTTTATGGCGAATGCCTACGCGCGGCGCATGGACGCGGCGCGACGCGCCTATCAAGATACGCTCAGCAAGGCAGTCGCTGAGCAGATTGCCTATGGTAGACAGTTGCGCCAAGACGCTGTTGCGCCATTCTTGCGCATGGTTGAGACTCAGGTAGCGCAAGCGGACGCGATCAAGGCAGAATTAGCAGAGCGCGAGAAAGCACTCACAGCGCTAGAGGCTGAGCTGAGTGCATTGCGCTGAGGAGAACAAATGACAGAGTTGCGCACACCGCCGCGCATCGAGGCGCTCACGGTCAAAAACTATCGAGCGCTGCGGAATGTCAAGCTAGATAATCTGCAACCGCTAACAGTTTTGCTAGGTGCAAACGGCAGCGGCAAATCAACTCTATTCGATGTTTTTGCCTTCCTTGCTGAATGCTTTCAAGTTGGCTTGCGCAAGGCTTGGGATAAACGTGGGCGCTTCCGTGAACTGCGCAGTCGTGGCAGTCAAGACCCCATCGAATTCGAGCTGGTTTACCGTGAATATGAGAATGCGCCTAAAATCACCTATCATCTAACTATTGACGAGAAAGAAAATCGTCCGTTTGTAGCAGCAGAGTGGCTGCGATGGCGGCGTGGGCAAAAAGGTAAACCTTTCAAATTCCTCGATTTCAAAAATGGCGAAGGCTCAGTCATCAGCGGCGACGAGCCTGAAGAAAAAGATGAGCGCACTTATGAAAGGCTCGAATCGCCAGAGTACCTAGCGGTCAATACGCTTGGTCAGTTGGCGCGCAATCCGCGTGTAGCTGCTTTACGACGCTTCATCAGCGGCTGGTATCTTTCTTACCTAAGCGCTGACAGCGCACGTGCCATCACAGAGGCAGGCGCGCAGGAGCGCCTTTCGCAGACAGGCGATAACCTGCCAAACGTCATCCAATACCTCAAGGAGCAGCATCCTAGAATACTGACAGAAATTCTGCGCAAGCTGACAGAGCGTGTGCCGCGCCTTGAGAGCGTAGAGGCTGAGATCATGGCTGATGGGCGACTGTTGCTGCAGATCAAGGATGCGCCGTTCCAGCAGCCAATCCTCGCACGGTTTGCCTCCGACGGCACTTTGAAGTTGCTGGCTTACTTAACCATTCTACATGACCCGCAGCCGCCACCGCTAGTCGGCATTGAGGAGCCTGAGAATTACTTGCATCATCGCTTGCTGCCCATCCTTGCCGAAGAATGCCACATGGCGACTGAGCGAATGCAGTTGATGATCACCACGCATTCACCGTTTTTCATAGACGAGTTGAGACCAGAGGAAGTGTGGATACTCGGACGCGATCAGCAGGGTTACACGCACGCTACACAAGCTAGCAAAATGCAAGGGATTATCGAGCATGTCAAGGCAGGCGCAAAACTAGGCGATTTGTGGTCTGCAGGCTATCTGGGCGATCCTTTCTACCCCGAAGAGACAGTATGACCAAGTTGGAAATATTGCTTGAAGAGCAGTCTGCAGAGATGATGCTGCGTTCACTTGTGCCGAAAATCGTCGGGAATGAGCGAGCACGAGCAGTTGCCTTTCGCAGGTTTCGCGGCAAGTATGCGCTGCTAAGACAGCTGCCTGCTATCTTAAAAGGCTACGCAGCGCGCATTAAAAGTGGTGAGGCAATACGCATACTTGTCTTGTTGGATCAAGACTCAGACGATTGCACTGAGCTTAAGCGAAAGCTGGAGCAGATCGCACTTGATGCAGGTCTAGTCACGCGCAGTGTTGCAACAGCTGACAAGCCTTTCCAGATTTTGAACCGTATTGCTATTGAAGAGCTTGAGGCATGGTATTTCGGCGACATTCAAGCGCTTTGCAGGGCTTATCCAAAAGTGGAGGAACATTTAGGTAGATTGAGAGAAGCTGATCCTGATTCAATTAGTGAAGCATCTCATGCGCTCAAGAGAGTCTTTGAGAAGGGATACAAGAAGAGAAACTTGTCCAAAATCGAAGTTGCAGAGCGCATAGCACAGTACATGCAACCTGAGCGCAATCGTTCTCGTAGTTTCCAAGTCTTCCGCGAAGGACTTAAAGCATGTCTGACCTAAGTTTGCCCAATTCACCTGCTGTGGTGCTGGAAGGCGCACTGGCTGAGCTGCGCGAGCGCCTGATCCGCTTGCTCGGCGAGTCTGCTGAGTTTGTCGGCAAGCTGCACGGCGAAGGCGCGCAAGATCGGCAACGTCTGCGAGACGCCGCTGATGATCTACGCGAGATGTTCTTGCTGGTCGCCGTGATCGGCGAGTTCAACGCTGGGAAGTCCACATTTATCAACGCGCTGCTCGGCGAGCTGCTCTTGCCTGTTGGCATCACGCCGACCACAGACGCTATTGAGCTAGTCCGCTACGCGCCTGTGCCAAATCGGACGCCTAGAATGCGCGAAGGCGCCGCAATCCGTGAGTGGGAGCATCCTGGCACAGGCGGCGCAGGCATCGCCATTGTGGATACGCCAGGCACTGGCTCAGTTTTCCAGCAGCATGAGGCGATTGCCAAGTCGTTTCTGCATCGCAGCGACCTTGTCATCTTCATCATCAGCGCCAAACGTGCCTTTGCCGACACTGAGCGGCTCTACCTTGAGTTAGCGCGTGACTATGGCAAGAAAATTGTCGTGGTTATCAACCAAGCCGACTTACTAGACGACTCTGAGCGCCAGCAAGTACGCGAGTTTGTCCGCCAGCAGATCGATCAGCTGCTCGGCTTACGTCCGCCAATTTTCATGATCAGCGCCAAGCAGGCGTTACAGCGCGCCTATCAAGGCGGCGTTTTTGCGGCGCTGCGCGAGTCACCTGCTGACGATCCAACAGGCATTTTGGCGCTTGCTGCTTATCTGCGCGAGACCTTTGAGCAAGTGCCACCTGCCAAGCAAAAACTGCTAACGCGCCTGAGCCTGTTGCGCAGCGTGCTGAGACGGCATGAAGAAGCGCTCAATGCGCGTCTTGCACTGATCGGTCAAGACACGGATGCAGCGCATTCACTGGAGCGCGAGATTGAGCAACAGGCTGCAGGTCTAGATCGTCAATTAGAGGCGACGCTCAAAGAAATTCGCGCTGTGATTGACGGCGTTTTGCTGCGCGGCGGACGCTTCATGGAGAAAAATCTGAACATCGTGCGCGCCGCCTTTCGCGGCATGGATCGTGAAAAACTTGCCGAGTCATTTGAGCGCGACGTGCTCGCCGATAGCTTGACGCGCCTTGCCACAGCACAGGAAAGCTATGTTAATGCGCTCGTAGATAGCGGACGTGCCTATTGGCGAGGCATTATTGAGCGGTTGAGCAAATTAGAGGCGCTTCTGCGCGAAGAAGCCACAGGCATGGACGCTGCGCAGTACGCCGATCAACGCGCTGCGCTGCAGGCAGCATTGGCTGTTGCTGACATTGAGCTGCGTGCTTACACAGATGACACTGTGCTAGAGGCAATCGAGAGCAACTTCGATCAGAACGTGCGCACCTTCATCTACGGCACAATCGCAGGCATTGGCGGCGCTTTTGGTCTGCTCATCAGCGCGCTAACCGCTGCTGCAACGCCTGGCACGCTCTTGCCACCGCTCGGTGTGCTGACTCTCGCCATCGGCGCTGTGGCGCTGCCGCTCGGCGGCGGAATCGCTTTTCTCACCTCACAGCGCGCCCGTAAGGACGCCTTGAGGCAACTTGAAACCCGTCTGAGTGACCTTGAAAAGACCTACCGCGAGGCGCTCACCAAGATCACAGTCGCTGAGCGCAGTCGCCTGACCAGTTACGGCAAGCAGATTTTGGCACCAGTCTTCAGCCAGCTCAGCACGCTTGCCGCGCGCTACCGCGATCAGCAGACACAGCTCGGTTTCTTGCTGGCGCGGATTGACGAGCTCGAAAAGGCGCTCAATGCGCTCTAGGTGATGAGCGAGACCTGGCGGCTGATCCTAGACGCGCCATGTGACGGTCACCTGAACATGGCACGCGACGAGGCAATTTTGCAGGCAGTAGCGTCTGGCGCGCAGCCGCCGACACTGCGCTTGTATGCATGGCGTGTCCCAACGCTTTCGCTAGGCTATGGACAGCCAAGCGCTAATGTTGACTTGGCGCGCCTGCGCGCGCGCAGCTGGCAACTGGTGCGTCGTCCGAGCGGCGGACGTGCAATTTTGCACGCGGATGAGATCACTTACAGCGTAGCCCTGCCAGAGAAGCATCCATTGGCGCAAGGCGGCGTGATTGAGAGCTATCGCCGTTTAAGCGCCGCTTTGATTGCAGCGCTGCGCCTGCTCGCGCCTGACATGCCAATTCAAGCTGATCAGCGCCACAAGCGCGCTGCTGCTGCGAATGCGATTTGCTTTGAAGTGCCATCGGACTATGAGATCACGACGTACGGCAAAAAGTTGATCGGCAGCGCACAAATGCGCAAGTACGGCGGCGTTTTGCAGCACGGTGCATTGCCGCTACACGGCGACGTAGCCGACATCTGCGACGCGCTGACGTTTGATGACGAATTGGCACGTCAACATGCTAAAATGCGCGTCCGCCAGCGCGCCATCACGCTCAGCGATGCTGTTGGCAAGCCGATCACTTGGCATACGGCTGCAGAGGCACTCAGTGAAGGCTTTCGCAGCACTTTCCAGCTGACTTGGCAACATGCTGAGCATCTGGCTGAGGCTGACTCAGCGCGCACGCTTGCGCGTCGCTATGCTGATGACACTTGGACATTTTCGCGCTAAGTGTCAGCGCTGATCACTAGCAGCAACCCAATCATCACAAAACTGACTAATAGCGAGCTACCGCCGTAGCTCATGAATGGCAAGGTCACGCCTGTGAGCGGAATGACCCTCAGCACACCGCTCATAATCATCAGACTTTGTGCAGTCAGCACGACGCTCAGTCCTGCGGCGAGGTAGGCGCGAAAGACGCGATTTTGTACCTGTATTGCCAAGCGATAGCCGCGCAATCCAATTACAGCGAAGCTTGCAATCACTGCCAGTCCACCGAGCATGCCCCATTCCTCGCCAATGGCTGCGAAGATGAAGTCTGAGTGGACAACTGGCACATAGCTCGGCGCACCCTGCCCAATGCCCTGTCCAAGAACGCCGCCTGCAGCAAACGCCATTAGGCTGCGCACAATCTGGAAGGCACTGCCTTGCGGATCGCGCCATGGGTCGAGCCAAATATCCACGCGCAAACGCACTAAGTCCACAACGAAGTAGGCAAGCACGCCTGCAGCGGCGATCAGCGCTGCGCCGCCAAACACATAGACAAGGTTGCCTGTGGCGAGGTAGAGCAAGGTCACAAAGGTGATGAAAAAGAGCGCAGCTGTGCCGAGGTCGCGTTGCCACAGCAGGATTGCCACGCAGGCAAGCCACATTAGCAACAATGGCGCTAGGAAGCGCAAAGTGATGTTCAAGCGGCTATGGGTCGGCGCGTCAAGTAGCGCGCGATGATCGGCAAGATAGCTGGCAAAAAAAGCGACCAGCAGCAGCTTCAGCAGCTCTGAAGGCTGAAAGTAAATGTCAAACAGCCCTAACCACAAGCGCGGACCGCCGCCTGAAGGGTTGCTGCCGAAGAAAACGGTCAATAGCAGCAACGTCAAGCCGATGAACAGCCACAAGTAGCGATAATGGCTGAGCCAGCGCAGGCTAGTTGGCAAGCGTGTCACAGCTACGAGTGCAAGGCAGGCGATCACGAGCCAAGTGCTTTGCCGCGCGGCAAAATTCGGCGCAACGCGCTCAATTTGCAAGATTCCCCAGCCTGTCAGCAGCAACGCAAGCGGCAGCAGAAACGGATCGCGGCGCGGCAACCACCGATTCAGTATGCTGTGCACGCCTACAGCGCACAGCAGCCACACTCCTGCATACCACAGCGCTGTGAAGTTACTTTCACGGACAAGGCTCAGGCTCAGCGCTGCGCAGAAAATGAATACGCCTGCAATGCTGAGCAAGAGACGCTCACGACGCCGAGCGCGCTGCGTCGCCTCGCACTGACGGCTTGTGAGCGTCGGCACTGCAGCAGTGCGCAGCGTGGCAGCATTCATCAGGTGCAGCGCTTAACGGTCAGCCGTGCTGAAATACTTGCCGATGATCGGCGCGAGACGGCTGAGCGCCTCAGGTGTGACGCGCTCGCGCGCCGTAGCAAGCGCGTTGCTGAGCGCGTCTTGACAGGTGCAAGGCGGCATGTCGCGCGCTAAGCGCTCAACGATGTTGCGAATGGCGCGCTGTGCCAGACCGATGTTAGCGTGGAACTGCTTGAAGACCATCTCAGCGCTGACAGCTTCTGCGCTCTGATGCCACACGTCATAATCAGTGACGTGCGCCATGACGGCATAGCACATCTCTGCCTCGCGCGCCAGAAATGCCTCTGGACTAGTGGTCATGCCGATGATTGAAAAACCGAGACGGCGGAACACTTCGCTCTCGGCGCGCGTGCTGAAGCGCGGACCCTCGACTGTCACGAAAGTGCCGCCTTCATGCACTACGCCGCCTGCTTCGCGCGTGCCTTCTGCGATGACACGGCTTAAGTCGGGACAGAATGGGTCTGCCACGCCGACGTGCGCCACCAGACCATTCCCGAAGAATGTGCGTCCGCGATCAAGGCGCGTGTTGTCGTAGAGCTGGTCTGGCACGACGATGTGACCCGGCGCCAACTCTTCCTTGAGCGAACCGCAGGCGCTCACAGCGATGATGTGCGTGACGCCCAATAGCTTCAAGGCGAAGATGTTGGCGCGATATGGCACTTCGCTAGGCATGTAAATGTGACCGCGTCCGTGACGCGGCAAAAAGGCAACGCGCACGCCTGCTAGGCTACCAATCGTGATCAAATCGCTTGGCTTGCCGAACGGCGTCTCTAGGTCAAGCGTAGTGATGTTGGTCAGCTCTGGCATATTGTACAAGCCTGAGCCGCCGATGACTGCGTAACGAATGCTTTCCATCAGAATCTCGCCTTCCTAAGCGGAAACGCTCTTTGCTCACCTGACTTCACTGAGCTTGTCACTCAGCAGTTGGATCATCAGCGCTTGTGCGCTTACGCCCATCGCGCACCTTGATCCTGATCGTGTTCTGCTGTGGCGTGTGTGTCTGAGCAGGCTTGAATGTCTCAACGTCAGCTGTGAAGTCAATTTGGTTAACTTGAATCTCTTGCGTAGCGTCGCGCTGCGATTGAACAGGGATCGATTCGCCTTCAGCAGGCATCAGACTGCTCTCGATACCTTCTTCAGTCGGCTCAAGAATGCTGATCGGCGTCGGCACAGGTGCGCTCTGTAGCTCAGGCTCTGGTGTAGGCGCCGTCGGCTCAGGCCGAGGTGCATCATCTTCGATCAGTTGCCACGTCGCATCAGTCTCAACAACCTTGCCGCTCGGAAACTCGACGCGCGTGCTTGTTGCGCTGCGCGTGACGCGCAAGCCGCCGCGCTTGACTGTGACTGGCTGCGCAAAGGCAAATGTGCCGCCTGCCCAGACTCGGTGCGCGCTGACGATGCGTACGCCAATCAGTTTCAGGAAGACATGGATTGGCACGATGCCTGCCAACTCGTCTATGTCGCCCAGTCCCTCTCCAGTCTCACTGTTGTAGCCTTCGCGGAAACCATGATCGCGCTGCAGCGCCTTGATCTGCGCGCTCAGTATCCGCTTGAACAGCTCAGTCGCCTCGCTCAGGTAACCATAGCGCAGCAAGCCTTCTAGGATCAGGACGTTCCACAACAGCCAGACGCCGCCGCTGCCGCCGTCATTATTTGCTACAAAGGCAGGGTCGTTAATTGGACACACAGGCAAGCCGTAAGGACGCCAATAGCGCTCTGGATCGGTCAGTGTGGCGACGATCTGCGCTGCGCGCTCAGCGCTCGGCGCGCCTGACCACAGCGCTACGAGCTGTGTCAAGTTTTGACGGAACAGATCAACCGTGTCCACTTCCAGATTGAAAAGCCTGATTAGCCCTTCAAACTTGATGTAGTTGACCTGTGAGTAAACTTTCTCGGTTACAGCCGTGCCTAGACCGTAGTACCATGTGAAGGCGTTGCTCGGCAAGGTCTCGGCAACGTGCTGACCGTTCGCGTCCACGCCTTCGATCACAGCTGAGAAACGCGGCGCAATGTCACGTCCGCCTAACACGCGCAAGATCAAGCGGTTCGGCGGCTCAAGCTGCGTCTTAGCAGCAAACGCCTCATCGCCTTTGCCACGAAAGAGGTGCACGCCGCGCAAAGTCATGTCCGTGTCACGGTCGCGGTAAAGATAAGTGCCAAGCTCAGTGTTCCAGAGCGCTTCTAGGTGCGCTTCTACGCGCTGCACATGACTCACAATCGCCTCTGCGTTGCTTGAGTCGCCTAGCAACTCGCCAATGCGCAGCAGTGCGCGTCCTTCAGCAATCAGGTAGGCGGCAAGGTCAGGCGACTCGACTTTATTGATGTCGGCGTTCTCTGACCAGCGATACAGCCGCGAGAACAGCGGATTGCTGGTGTAGGCGCTGTGCGTGGCATTCGTCCACTCAGGGAAGCCGTCGCGGTCATGGTCAGCCGAGGGTGCAAACCAGCGCAAGAAAAAAGCGCGCAGAATTGGCAATGCCTCAGCTAAAAACGTCTGGTCTTCAGTCTGCTCATAGAGCGCCAAAGCTGTAGACGCCAAGAGCGGCATGCTCAGCAGCTTAGCGCGCTGACCGCCTAAGCCCGGTTTATTGTCAATGAAGCCGTCACTTTGGCGCACGGCGAGGAAGTTACGCAGCACGCCGAGCGCCAGCTCAGGCGCAAAAGCTGCCACTGAAGGTAAAACTAGCGCCGCTAACGCCGCACTCTGACCGCTCCACTGCCAACCGTGATCGCTGCCGTCGCCGCGCGGACTCCAGCCGCGCGCGGGAATGCGCGCTGAGACAAATGAAGCGTGTGGCAGGCTGCCGGTAGCATTTACGAAGCTGCGCAAAGCGACGTTCTGGCTAAAAGCAAGCGCAGCGTCTAGGTCAGGATCGCCTGTTTCAAAAACGAGCGTCTCAGCGCTGAGTTGCTCAATTTTGCGCAGTTCAGCGTCCCAATCGGCGCGGCGCAGCCAGAAAAACGCTGTCTGAAGACTGTCCTTCATGGAAATTTGTCCGCTGTGTGTCCAGCGTATGGCAAAGTTGCCGTTAGCAGGCACGCTGAAGATGCTGATCAGCTTCGGTGATTGCGGCGTAGCGACAAAGCGCGCCACAGGCGCCTTGGCATTCTCAAGCAGCAAAATCGGATTCAGATTGCCTGCACGTCCCAGATGTAGCGCATCCGTGCCATCTTCAAGGCTCAGGACGTTCATATCAATCTGCTTTTGGTCGCGCATGACCTGAGCCGCGAGCTCAAGGCGCACTTCGATTGGTTCAGCGCTGCTGTTGTGCAAAGTGAAGCGTCCGCCTGCAGCGCGCGACTCAAAGACGAAAAGTTCACTGGTCAGACTAAGCGCATTGGTCAGCTTTGCTGTCACTTTGGCGTAGCTCGGCGCAAAGGCGCGCAGAGCAGGTCGCTCGGCGAGCGCCATGCTTGTATAGACCGTGCGTCCATCAATGATCCACATCGGCACAAGGCGCGCGAGGTTCACGCGCCCGCCGTAGCGCGTCTGAAAGATCAAAGACGGCTCTTCGCTACCGCCGAAAGCAATTTCCCACGATTGATCGTCTGTGTAGTCAGTGCGTTTCAGACGCGCATCAGCGGCAAACCGCATTGAGAGCGGACTTTCCGCAGTCAAATGCCATTCCTGCATGAAAAATCCTTCAGGTAGCCTCAAATAGCTGTATTAACGTACGCCATTCTAGCGCCATGTGCCAATTGGCACAACTCAAAGTTAGGATCGGCAATTCTCGCCTAATTCGCAGCTCCGCTGAGCTTACTTGTGCTGCGCGCTTTGCCAGCGTCATGCTAGACCGCTCACTATCAGACTTTAATTGAACGGACATAGGTCTTCTAAAGTGTAAATACGCGCTGTGCCGTAGCTGTTGAGCGCGCTGAGAGTCTCTGGACGCGCCTGAGCGATGTTGCGCGCTGCAACGCAAGCGCGCGCGCGGTCACGCGTACGGTTGAGCGTCTCTAGAAAAACGCGCCCGATCAGAGCGTAGCCTTCGGCAGGCGTAGCAGGTGGATTTTCAGCGATCAGCAGCTCAAAGGTGGTGAGAGCGTTGCGGCGCTGATCAGCGGCGAGCTGCGCATACGCTTTGCGGAGCGTAGCAAAGGCGCGCAGCATGGTTGCCTCGTTCAGGACAGACCACGAGAGCAAGCTCGGATCGTCACGCACACGGTCGTAGAGCCGAATAGCGTCGCGCCAATTTTGAGCGCTGAAGAGCTGATCAGCGTCATGCAAGAGATGAATACGGTAGACAGCTGGCTCTAGCGCAATGAGCGCCTGCGTGTAGTTAACGCCGTCCCAGTCCCAGTAAACAATGGAGCGACGTGGCGGCGCAGCGTTAAAGTCCAGCGGCGGATTGTAGGTCACAAACAGCTCTAACACGCCGTCACCATCAGGATCGCCAATGCCAATTCGACCGTTTGTAGCGTCAATTGGCAGTGGATTGAGCGGACGGAACTGCCCAAGCATGTCGCTCCAAGAGAGAATTTGAGCGCGTGTGAGGCAACCTGAAGCTGCACACAGCTGCTGACTGTAGACCAGCTCAGCGCGCGCGTCACCGTTCATGTCGCCGACGCGATGCAAGATCGGCAACATGCTCTCTGGACTGTAGATTGTGCTGTAGAGCAGGCGATAAGCGCGCTGCACACAGCCGAAAACTAACAACTGTCCTGCTGAAGGCTTGCCTGCTTGGAAACGGCTTGGGTCGTAGGCAGTGACAATGATTTCAGGCGCGCCGTTGCCCGTGAGGTCGGTATCGCTCTGCACTACGGCGCCTTCACGCACAGCGCCCCATGCGCGCAGCGCCGCTTCTAACACTGTAGTTGCGCCGCCTGCTGAAAGATACAAGCTGATGACCTCTGGGTACTGGCTGAACGAAGTTGGTGGGCGCGGCGGCGGCGGATTGCCGCGCTGCGGACACTCGCCTGTGACGAATTGCGGCGGCACGAATGGCACCTGCGCAGCAGCAGTCGCTGCACTGACCGTTGCCGCGATAGCTGTAGCGGTTGCTGCCGGCGCCACAATCTGACCAAGTTGTGTCGTTCTCTCAGCAGGCGGACTAGGTGTTCCGTTGCTCAGCGGCACGGAAATGCGTCCGCCAATGGTAGCTGTGGCGAACGGCGCTAGAGTCGGCGTCGGGCGCAAGGGACGCTGTCCAATCAGATCGCCGATGCTGCTGCACGCCGCGCTGAGCGTCACTATACACACCAGAGCGATTTTGACGGATAAGCGAACTGAGAAAGCGCTCATCATAGGCTCCGCGCATAAGCATAGCGCTGAACGAGGCACGCCGCAAAAACCCTTTCCAAACTTCACTTTCTCATCAAAGTGCGCTATACTTATCGAATTAGTTAAGCGAACACACATTCTACTTGAGGTAGCGGCACATCATGCAGGTATCTGTTCTGCAGGAGCATTTAGCAAAAGGCTTGGATACGATTGCGCGAGCTGTGGCAAATCGCCCGTCTATTCCAATTTTGGGCAACGTACTGATCGCCACTGAGAACGGGCGCTTGAAGCTCTCGGCTACTAACCTAGAGCTGGCTATCACGGCGCGGCTTGGCGCTAGAGTGGACACCGAAGGCGCGACCACTGTCCCAGCGCGCTTGCTGACCGATTTCGTCAAGAGTTTGCCTGCGCAACAAATTGACATTCGTCTTGAAGGCAACAAGCTCAAGTTGCACTGCAATGGTAGCTCTTGTGAGTTGCCCACGACGCGCGCCAGCGATTTTCCCAACATTCCAGAGGCGCCTTCAGGCAGTGGCGTGGAAGTGCCAGCTGATACGCTGCACACCTTGATCGAGCAAGTCGTCTTTTCAGCTGCTAAAGAGGATAATCGCCCTGTGCTGATGGGCGTGCTGACGCGCTTTGAAGGCACGCGCGCCACGATGATCGCTGCTGATGGCTACCGCATGGCGATGCGCGTTGCTATGCTAGAGCGCCCTGCTGAAAAAGCGCTCACACTGCTCATCCCTGCTACGACGCTCAATGAGATCGGGCGCATTATTCGCGGTCAGGATGGCACTGTGCATCTCTCTGTGATGGATGGACGCAATCAAGTCATCTTCCACTACAACAACATTGACGTCGTCTCGCAGCTGATTGAAGGCAAGTTCCCAGACGTGGAACAATTGATTCCGAAGGTTGCAGCCACAAGCACACGCTTTGACCTGCCTAATTTCCTAGCTGCTTGTAAGCGCGCTGAGATTTTTGCCCGCGACGCGAACGGCACCACACGCTTCAAAATCAGCAACACAGGCGAGGTCATCGTCACAGCGCACGCCACAGCTGGCGGCAGCGGCAGCGAGCGTGTGTCCGCTGAGGTGACAGGCAACAACATCGAAATCGCCTTCAACGTGCGCTACATCATCGAGGTGCTGAGCGTGCTAGGCACTGAGCGTGCCATTTTAGAGACCAACAATACCAATGCGCCGGGCGTCGTACGTCCGCTGATGGACGACGGCACAGTTGATCCGAACTTTGTCTACCTCGTCATGCCGATGAGCGTGCGCTGAGCGCTCAGGCGAGAGATATCCTCTCGTCTTTTTGTGCCAAGTGCGGTAAAGTCGCGCGTGGTGGATACAAAAAATTCCATGCGCGATGCTTACAGCGTATTGGCTCTCAGTTGGATTGACCTTCGGATTGTCGCTAGTGCTGTCTGTGCTGCTGACACAGATAGCACGGCGTCTTTCACCTGCACTGGGCATCCTTGCCAAACCTGATAGCCGCCGCAGACATCACGGCGCAATACCGAAGCTAGGCGCCTTGCCGTTGTGGTTTGCTTTCATGATTGCAGTTCTAACGGCGCAGAGCCTACCTGTGGAACGCGCTGATCCCAATGAGGCGATTCGGCTGCTCGGCTTGGTGGTTGGCGGCACGCTGATTTTCCTTTTCGGCTTGCTAGATGACAAGTTTGACCTTCCGCCGCACTGGCAGTTGCTTGGGCAAGTTGCAGCAGCAGGAGTCGCTATTGCCTGCTTGATTTTCATTGAGCGCTTCAATAATCCGCTCACAGGCGAGACTGTCGGTCCGTTGCCATTCGCCTTGACGTTCGTCATCAGCATGTTCTGGTTGCTTCTGATGATGAACACAGTCAATTTTTTAGATGGTGTAGACGGCTTAGCAGGCGGCGTGAATCTGATCGCGGCTGTCTTACTCTTCTTGCACACGCTGCGTGAAAATCAGTTGAGTGTGAGCCTATTGCCAGCTGCTTTGGTCGGCACATTGCTCGGCTTCCTTGCCTTCAATTGGCATCCTGCCAAGATTTTTATGGGCAGCGGCGCAGTTTATCTCGGCTTTGTGATTGGCGCGCTGAGCATCATCGGCGGCGCCAAGATGGCGACCATTTTGTTGGTGATGGGCTTGCCGCTGCTTGATTTAGCATGGCAGGCAGGACGTCGCCTGTTGGAAGGCAAAAATCCGATGATAGGCGACCGCGGACACTTGCATTTCCGTGTGCTGGATGCAGGCTTGCTCACGCCGCGCGCCTTTACACTGATTTACTACGCCTTCTGCGCGACGTTCGGCGCGTTAGCACTGCTGACTACAAGCCGCCAATTCAAGCTGATCGCATTGCTAGTGATGATCAGCATTGCGTGTATCGGCTTCATGTTGGTAGCGCGCTATAGCCGCTTGAAAGCGCCTATTTCTGAGCAAATTGGGCAGTAGGACTGCAAAAGATCGCATTTTTCTGCTAGAATCAAAGTGCCCAAGTTCATAAGGTGATCGCGCCTTGTCTCGGCAAGGTGAGGAAAGTCCGCCCTCCGCAGAGCACGATGCGAGCTAACAGCTCGGCGGCGTGAGCCGACGGACAGTGCCACAGAGAAGTGCAGTGCCAGTGCCGCAAGGCACAGGCGAGGGTGAAACGGTGGTGTAAGAGACCACCAGCACGCTCAGCAATGGGCGTGGCTCGGCAAACCCCATCGGGAGCAAGGTCAAGTAGAGGCGAGGGGCTGCTCGTCCCGCTATCAGCTTCGGGTAGACCGCACGAGGCGACCGCGTGAGCGGCGTCCCAGAGAGATGATCACCGCCCGCAAGGGTACAGAAGGCGGCTTATTATGAACTTGGGCGCCTCTGTGCGCCTAAGTGAAGTGCTGGGCAAGGTTAGCTTAGCGCTGTTCAATCCACGCTACAAGCCAAGCACTGCAGCGCCCAGTCCGTGACGCCCATCACGTACGACCCGAGTGACATCGCCAGCACGCTGCCTGCTTGCGCAAGGATCGTCTACAGATTGCGCACGCTGCCAAGTAGCCAATGTAGGCAAGAATGAGCGACAAAGTGCGTGGCGAGATGAACAAGAACAAGCCTGCGATGAGGACTATTCCAATAGTGATATCTGAGAGCATGGGCAGTCCAGTGAGCTATCTGAGCGACACATGGCAGCTATTTGTCACTGAAGATGCGGAGTAAGTGAACACCTGATTCTTTTCGCTATTGCCAAGCACAGCATGTTTAATAGATGCACGCAAAGCTGAGTACCCAATGCAATGCAAATATGTGCATGATTTTGGCAAAAGTTTAGCAATTGTGCATTTTCACAAGGTTAATCTGCTCATAATTTTAGCTACAATGTCGCCTGAAGCGGCAAAGTAAGCTCCTCGTGGGAACGCTCCCAAAAAGAAAACTGTGTCGCCAACTGCAGCGCAAATGCATGTATGATTTTGCAAAAGTTTTGCAATAGTGCATTTTCACAAGGTTAATCTGCTCATAATTTAAGTTGCAATGGCAACCAAAGCAGCAAAGTAAGCTCCTTATGGGAGCGCTCTAAAAAGAAAACCGTGTCGCAGGAGAGTTTGTTTATGTTCCGCTCAATCAGCCTTTTTACCCTCATCCTCGCTATAGTTCTCACTCTATTGGGAGTGCCACAGCCCGCTAAGGCGACTACTATCGTTGTGACGCCTGACAACCTGCAAGGCTGGGAAGTCATCAACATTCAGCCCGATAACATTCCACAGAGCAGCTTTACGGAAGGTCCGGGCGAGCCGCCGTTGGGCAAAGGCAGCTATCGCGTCCGCTTGGATGACCGTGCCTCGATGGTCATGCTGGTGCGCCGCGACTTGGAATCGCGCAAGCTGACTGAGATCAAGACGATCTCTTACTACACGCATCGGCTAGGCAGCAACAGCGCGCACGATTGGTTCATCAACTTGTTTGTCAGCACGGATCCCAATCGTCCCTACGCCAATTGCCGCATTGACTTTGCTGCGCCGCCCGGTGACCAAGGCACTTGGCTGATGAAAGCCGCTACTGATGAGAGCGTCTATAACTACGGCTGGACTGTCCATCATGCTGACAGCAAGCTCAGAGAATGCCCTGTGACGATTGATTACGACAAGAACGTCGCCTTTAGCGGCATTCTTGAGGCTTTCAAGGCTTACCCTGACACGATCTTCCGTCCGCCGTCACAGTACCAGCCCGTTATCGCCTTCAACACAGGCTACAACGGACCGAACACACATGCTGGGCATGAATCGGCAATTGACGCGATCACGATTAACGACGTGACGTGGGACTTTGAGCTAACTGCTGACCGCATGGTGCGCGTCGTCTCGCCTGATACGCTGACCGACTGGGAACTCAAGCCTGTCAACGAAGGTGCAGTTGTCTCCTTCGGCTTTGTGGAAGGTC
>JANWYI010000140.1 GCA_025055255.1 Anaerolineae bacterium
TCGTGCTAGAAGGCGATTGGGGCTACAGCATCAAGTTCCGCCGCCCGGTGGCCGAGATGATCTGGGAGCGCGTGCCGGCGACGCTGCTGCTGATGGGCGCAGGCTTCGGGCTGACGCTGCTGATTGCCATCCCGGTCGGCGTTATCTCGGCCGTCAGGCCCTACTCGCTGCTCGACCACGTCATCACCACGCTCACCTTCGTCGGGCAATCGGTGCCGGTGTACTGGCTCGGCCTGCTGCTCATCATCATCTTCTATCTGACGCTGCAAAACCCGTTTACCGGCGGGCCGCTCTTCCCTGCCGGCGGCATGTTCACCGTTGGGCGGGAACCGACGCTGACCGACCTGCTCTGGCATATGGTCTTGCCGGTGACGGCGCTGGCCGCCGGCTGGGCGGCGTGGTACTCGCGCTTTCTGCGCTCGGCCATGCGCGATGTGCTGAACGAGGACTACATCCGCACAGCGCGCGCCAAAGGCCTAAAAGCGCAGGCGGTGCATTACAAGCACGCGCTTCGCAACGCCTTGCTGCCGCTGGTGACGATGATGGCCCTCGACCTGCCCAGCGTCTTCAGCGGCGCATTGTTCATCGAGACGATTTTCTCCTGGCCGGGCATGGGCCGATTGTTCTGGGATGCGGCGCGCGGGCGCGATTACCCGATACTGCTGGCCGTAGTGATGATTAACGCCGCGCTCATCCTCCTGTTCAACCTGCTGGCGGATGTGGTTTACGGGCTGCTGGATCCGAGGGTCCGATACGAGTGAAGTTAGTGGCATTTGTAGTGCGTATTTCGTGTTTCGTATTCCGTATTTCGTGTTCCGTAAGGCATCGTCCGTTGTGCGCCCATATCAACCACGCAATACGCAACACGCAATACGCAATACGCGCTCAGGCTTAATGTCCTAAGC
>JANWYI010000141.1 GCA_025055255.1 Anaerolineae bacterium
AAAAACAGAAGATTATCTGTTCCAGCCCCAGATCCGCGTACAGCTGTCCGAAGGCACGCGTCTGGTTCCTGTACAACTGAGCAGTAGCAGCGGTGAACTGCTGAAAGACGAAGCGCTTGAGGAAGATGCGCTTGCTCTACAATATCGCCATCGTACAGCGCTGGCTCGTGGGCATATGTGCGCTGCTATCTGGAAAGAGATCGATCCTGAACAATCTGCCGCTTTCGAGCGACTCGCTGAAGCCCCCTTTGCCTGGACAGACGTCGAGGCTGTTCCCGATACTGAGCGAGGCAAATTTACTCCCGCTGATGTGCGTACTGAACTTATTCCAATCTATCTGATCCAATCCCCGGAGATGGGATGGAATGAACGTTATGGTCCTGCACCTGAACTGAATGCTGAAACGCTGGCGGAAACCTGGCGACCGGAGGCAATACGCACTGCTCTGGAGCCGCTTGTGACTGGCTATCAGAACTGGATCGATGAGCAGAAAAATCAGATTTCGCGGCTACCGGCAGAATTCCAGTCAGCAGCCAAGCGCAACATAGACCAATGCCAGCGTGCTGCCAGTCGAATCCGGGAAGCGATTGAACTGCTGGTTCAGGACGAAGATGCGCGCTTGGCGTTCTGCTTCGCCAACAAAGCCATTGCCATGCAGGCGCGCTGGAAAAACCAGAACCGTCCGCTTGTCTGGCGTCCTTTTCAAATAGCCTTTATCCTGCTCAACCTGCCGCCACTGGTCAACCCTGTCCATCCTGACCGCGAGACCTGCGACTTACTGTGGTTCCCCACGGGTGGCGGCAAGACTGAAGCCTATCTGGGCTTAACTGCTCTTCTGCTTGGCCTGCGTCGTCTGAAATTCCGTGATAATTCCGATGGAGACACTACTGGT
>JANWYI010000142.1 GCA_025055255.1 Anaerolineae bacterium
CCACAGGTGTCGCTGATGGAATCGCGGCGCGCTTGATGTTCAGTGCGCCTGCGCCGTATCGCTGAATCGAGTAGCGCGCGCTGCGCTCAGGCGGCTTAGAGCACACGAGAATGGGCTCAACAGCAGGCTTAAGCGGGTTAACGCTGTAACGGTAGCCCCACCATTCATTTGCGTTGTCTTGTGTAATAGACGCACCTTTCAGTAAGCCGTTAGAGTAAGCAAACGCCATCATGTTGTGAATAATAAAGCCGCCGCTTTCAGCCGCTGAAGCAAGGTAGTGGTATGTCCGCGCCGAGCCGAATGCGAACACAAGCGCGTTCGGTAACAGGTGCGGCATGAGCGCACGCCAAAATTCAGGCTGCCAAGCAGGATTTTCTCCGTCCCACTTTTGCTTACCAATTCCGACACCATATGGCGGATCAGTCAACACGGCGTGAAAAGGCTCGCCACGATAGTTCGTCAGAAAGTCAAAGACATCAACTGTGTGCAAGATGTATTCAGACATATGTCGTGCTACTTTTTGACGAAAACTTGCGCGCCACTTGTTTTCATTATAGCCATCGCGGGCTCTTGCACAATCGTTCTACAGAGTAAAATCCAAATAGCTGGCGCGGGCTCTTGCACAATCGTTCTACAGAGCAAAATTCGAAGTGATTGTTTGTGAGGTGAGGCTATGGATTGGGCTGAATTCATTTCAGCGCACGGCGAGGTGATCGCCGGCGTAATTGCAGCTGTCTTGGGGACGGGCTTAGGGCTGCGCGGCGCTCTTGCGCTGTTGTTTGAGGTTTCAATACCCTCAACGGGTCGTTCACGGTTGCAACATTATACAAGACAAAGGCGCCGACGCGCTTGAGCGCGCGTTTCAATACCCTCAACGGGTCGTTCAC
>JANWYI010000143.1 GCA_025055255.1 Anaerolineae bacterium
TCAGGCAGATTAACGGCATCATCAGAGCCGAGTGCGATGCCATGGCGTGTGACAATGTCTTCCAGCAAGCGCTCTAGGAAACTTGCCAAGCCCTGAGGAGACGAGTCGTCTTGGTCAGGGCTGCGCCAGACGAGCGCCTTTGCTACAGCTGTGTAGACCTTCTTCTGATCATCGTAAGGACATTCGTGCGGGCTAAGACCAACTTGGCTAACAGCGAAACGGCGCGCCCAAGCAAGTTCACGCAAGCAATATAGAAAGTGCGACTTGCCACTGCCATAATCGCCGACAACTAGCTTGAAAACAGCGCCACCTTCGAGCAAGTAGGAAGCTAGATAGTGTTTTTCCAGCGCGTCAAGGAGCGACTTATTGCCGACATTGTAGTAGCTCACACCACGCTCAGGTGGCGTGCCGTGCTCCCCTAAGCTCTGGATGATCCGCGAAGCAAGCAGCTTAGGTGGGTGAATCACAATCAGCCGTCCTTTCTAAAAGCGAGCGTGCTGAAGTAACTGCCAATATCGGGCGTATCGCCGCTCACAATCCAGATGGCGCGCTCAGGTGAGCTGGTCTGAGCTTTGCTGGCAGTGCGCAGGATCGGCATCCAGCCATCGTAGCGCAGTCCGCGACGCGTGATAAAGAGATCAGCGTCGTAGGCAAACTGAGCGCGCGTGTATTCTTTGAACAGGCTCTTGCGTGGCTCGCGGCGCAGGAAAGAGTCAGATTGGCGCTGGAGCGCTAGCTCAACGTAGCAAGCGACCAGACTTGCATCAGACTCTCTGCTCCCTTGCCGAAAGCACGTTGTGCGCCACGCCTCATAGAGCTGCTTTATCCACTCTTCACCGTTCATCTCGCGCTCATAAATTTCTTTGTAGGCAGC
>JANWYI010000144.1:0-529 GCA_025055255.1 Anaerolineae bacterium
TGATCTTGGCAATCATCTTCGCCCAGAGCTGGGCAGAAAGCAATTTACCCGGCATCATGGTGTTTGGGATAGCGGGTAGCTTGGCGTGTGGTGCAGCGTTCGGCGTAGTGATCAGTGCAGTGAACAAAATGGCGCTCGGCGTGATAGGCGGCGTGGTGTTCAGTGTGGGATTGTGCATGGCAGGTGTCGCAGCAGCAGTGGCTGCTATAGTGGTTATTATTATTATGGGGTACTTTTGGGTGTCCACGATAATAGAATATGGCAACTTCAACCGGACAATGCTTCTCTCTGCGCTTCCTCCGTTGCTCTATCTCACTGCCGTAATTTGGCTGCTCTTTTTCGGCGGCGCCCAGACGCTAGACGCGCTCTTCAGATGAGTTGAGGCGGCGAAATGTGCTATAATCTCAGCTGAGCGCTTACGCAGACCTGAGCGGCGCGCTTTTTCGCTGTATTGGAAAGTCGGGCGCGGCACAACGGCTGCGCTAAAGGGATAGGCATGGACTTAGCCAAGATTCGGAATTTCTGCATC
>JANWYI010000144.1:539-870 GCA_025055255.1 Anaerolineae bacterium
TTGCGCATGTGGATCACGGCAAGAGCACACTGGCAGATCGGCTGCTGCAGCTGACAGGCACGATCAGCGACCGCGAGATGCAAGAGCAAGTGCTGGACAGCATGGAGCTAGAGCGCGAGCGCGGCGTGACTATCAAAGCCTCTGCTGTGCGCATGCACTACACAGCGCAAGATGGCGAGACCTACGAAATGAACCTGATTGATACGCCCGGTCACGTAGACTTCGCTTATGAGGTCAGCCGTGCGCTGCAGGCGTGCGAAGGCGCGCTCTTGGTCGTGGACGCCAGTCAGGGCATTGAGGCGCAAACGCTCGCCAATCTCTACCTCGCGCT
>JANWYI010000145.1 GCA_025055255.1 Anaerolineae bacterium
ACTCACACGCCCATCGCTTGCAGCGTTTCAATACCCTCAACGGGTCGTTCACGGTTGCAACAATCCGCCGCAAGGTGCGCTGGGCGCTTGTTGAGTTGTTTCAATACCCTCAACGGGTCGTTCACGGTTGCAACGTCCACTGGCGCTAGACGAGCCAGCCGTACTAGCGTTTCAATACCCTCAACGGGTCGTTCACGGTTGCAACGCGCGCATACGTCAATCTTCTTGCGCACACCTCAAGTTTCAATACCCTCAACGGGTCGTTCACGGTTGCAACTACTTGCGCGCGAGAGCCACTAGCGCGTCATGAAATGTTTCAATACCCTCAACGGGTCGTTCACGGTTGCAACGCGCGCAACGTGCTTCTATTGTTGTTGGGACGTGAGAGTTTCAATACCCTCAACGGGTCGTTCACGGTTGCAACACGACATGTTCGCATTCCGCGTCCAGTGGCGCGTGTTTCAATACCCTCAACGGGTCGTTCACGGTTGCAACGCCTAGAGGAGTGTGTCAATTGGGCAGAGGACGGCGGTTTCAATACCCTCAACGGGTCGTTCACGGTTGCAACCCGGCGTCACGCCGAGCGAGCTAATTTCGATCCTGTTTCAATACCCTCAACGGGTCGTTCACGGTTGCAACTTTGAGGGGTGACTTACACCTGTAGCGCCCGATGAGTTTCAATACCCTCAACGGGTCGTTCACGGTTGCAACTGATAAGGCCCTCGAAAGTGAACAGGGGGGCTTTGCGTTTCAATACCCTCAACGGGTCGTTCACGGTTGCAACTGCGCATGCTCACCTGGTTAGGGCCGCGCGCGATTGAGTTTCAATACCCTCAACGGGTCGTTCACGGTT
>JANWYI010000146.1 GCA_025055255.1 Anaerolineae bacterium
AGGCGCGGAATTGACTCTGGTTCGCGCTGAAATTCCTCCAGAGGGATATAGTCGCTGTATGCCCAGTCAATGTTTCGGGCGCGCTCAAGGTGTTGGTTGTACAGCTCGCGCAGGCGCGGCTCAAGAGATGGGATCAGTTGTGCGATTGCCACGTGATATTTATCCTCACTTGTCTAGGTAAACCACACAGTCGGCAGAGCAGTGCTGCACACGCCCTAGTTTTTAACTGATTCGCGGCACTCTTGCCAAGTGTAGGCATTCCCAAGCTGGTTTTTTAGAATTAGAGCTTGGAAAGGAGTAAGGTGATGCAAGCAGAATTCAGGCTACGACAAGTGGCAGTGATTGCGGCATTTGTTGCCACGCTGATCATGAATTTTCTTTCGCAAGGTGCAGCAGCTTTTAACATCGCGCTCTTTCCGCGCACAGTGGCACAGCTTGGCGAGCTGTATCCGATCTACTTTTTGCCTGCGGGCTACGTTTTTGCCGTTTGGGGCGTAATTTACCTCGGCTTAGGCGCCTTCGTGGTCTATCATAGCGGCATTGGCAGGCTAAATCCGCTCATGCGGCACGTCGGCTGGCTCTTTGTGGTCACTTGCCTCGCTAACATCGCATGGCTCATCTTGTTCCTGAACGAGCAGTTCGCGCTCAGCACAATTGCCATGCTCGTCCTGCTCAGCGCGTTGATAAGCATTTACCAAGTTCAGGGAATTGGCTTGCGCTCGGTTACACCAACTGTCCGCTGGACAACGCACGTGCCGTTTAGCATTTATCTCGGCTGGATCACGGTAGCGACTGTAGCCAACGTCACCTACGTGCTGTATGACGCCAAATGGGACGGCTTCGGCATTAGTG
>JANWYI010000147.1 GCA_025055255.1 Anaerolineae bacterium
CGCAATACGAAACATGAAACACGTTTCACCCTATCCTCATGCGTTTTGGAGTCTGCTATTACCCCGAACACTGGCCTGAAGCGCGCTGGGAAGAAGATGTGCGCTGGCTCAAAGAGCTGGGCATCACCATCGTGCGCCTAGCCGAGTTCGCCTGGAGCCGGCTGGAGCCGGAGGAGGGCCGCTTCGACTTCGGCTGGCTCGACCGGGCGGTGGAGTTGTTCGCGCGTCACGGCTTCCAGATCGTGCTCGGCACGCCGACCGCCGCGCCGCCGGTCTGGCTCTCGACGCGATATCCGAGCACGCTGCCGGTGGATGATCAGGGCCGCCGCCGCAGCTATGGCGGTCGCCGCCACTACTGCCCGAACAACCCCGCCTACCGCGAACACACCCGGCGCATCGTCACGGCGCTGGCCGAGCGGTACGGCCGGTCGCCGCACGTCATCGGCTGGCAGATTGATAACGAGTTCGGCGGGGGCAACACCGCGCGCTGCTACTGCTCGAACTGCGCTGCCGCCTTCCGCAGATGGCTGGAGAAGCGCTACGGCAAACTCTCCGCCCTCAACGAAGCCTGGGGCACGGTCTTCTGGTCGGCGGAGTTTGACGACTGGAGCCAGATCGGTCCGCCCATCCTCAACCTCGCCAAACCCAACCCCGCCCACGTCCTCGACTACTACCGCTTCTCCTCCGACTCGGTCGTGGATTATCAGCAATCTCAAATCTCCATTCTCAAATCTCTAATCTCCTCCGGCCAATTTATCACCCACAACTTCATGGGCCTGTACCCCGACCTGAATTACTTCGACCTGGCGCGGCCGCTGGACTTCGTCGCGTG
>JANWYI010000148.1 GCA_025055255.1 Anaerolineae bacterium
TACTTGCTGAAGACTCAGAGTGCAATCAAGCCGAGCCGCACTGCACGCACGACTGCCTCAGTGCGGCTTTGCGCGCCTAGCTTGCTCATGATTGCATTGACGTGAAACTTGACAGTGTTCTCACTGATTCCGAGACGCAGTGCAATGTTCTTATTAGCGAGTCCTTCGCTGAGCAAGCGTAGGACTTCACGTTCGCGGTTCGTCAGTGGCTCCTCAAGCGGACGAGTGCGCTCTGGCAGGAACGAGTCTGCTAGGATAGGATCAAAAACTGCCAAGCCTTGCATGAGCGCAGTGAGTGCTGCGACGATTTGACCTGGCTGCGCATTACGCGCTAGGATACCACGTGCGCCGCTTGCCCAAACTGTTGAGACAAGCGTTGAGTCATCAAGCAGAGCAAGAATTGGCGGCGACTCAGCGCTAACAGCGGTCACTAGCGCTGCATCAGCCTCCCAGTCTAAGTCCCAGAGCAGCGCATCAGGCTGTGTTTGTGCAATCTGAGCGGCAAGGGCAGGATCAGGCGCGCTCTCACCAACAACGTGCATTCGATCCGCTAGCAGCGCGCTTAGACCGATGCGCGCTAACGGATTGCGCGCTACAATCAGGACACTATGACTTTCAGCACTGCCCTGAACACTTGTTAAAATAGACATTGCGTGCTATAGCTTTTGTGTAGTAAACTAGTCAAGCAAATTACTAGCGCCTTATTGAAGTATTGGCATTAGAAAATCTACTTGTCAAAAGTAGCTGCTTGTTAGCAGCAGCGGGACGAGCCTTAGAACATATACCTGCGTGATAAAGGCTTTCTGGATGAATCATCAAGTCAAAAG
>JANWYI010000149.1 GCA_025055255.1 Anaerolineae bacterium
ATACCCTCAACGGGTCGTTCACGGTTGCAACCGCAGCTTGGCACGCGGACTTCAAAGTCCGCGTTGACGTTTCAATACCCTCAACGGGTCGTTCACGGTTGCAACTCGTTCCAGCTGGCAGAGGACGGCGGCGTGATCATGTTTCAATACCCTCAACGGGTCGTTCACGGTTGCAACTCTGCATCGCCTGTCAGAAGGACGCCGCGTCCAAGTGGGTTTCAATACCCTCAACGGGTCGTTCACGGTTGCAACGCGATGATAGTTATTAAATTCTTATTTTCAGACCCGAAGTTTCAATACCCTCAACGGGTCGTTCACGGTTGCAACACCTGAACGCCTTGACAAGCGCACTTGCTGCGAACCTGTTTCAATACCCTCAACGGGTCGTTCACGGTTGCAACTCGCATGTTACCTCAACGCGCTTGCCGAGCGCGTTGGTTTCAATACCCTCAACGGGTCGTTCACGGTTGCAACGTCGAAGTCGGCTGTAGCATTCGCGCTAGATGACAGTTTCAATACCCTCAACGGGTCGTTCACGGTTGCAACTATCTGGACGCGCTTTGTGCGGCGCTTGTCCGAGAGTTTCAATACCCTCAACGGGTCGTTCACGGTTGCAACCGGCGTGAGGCGTGCGGCGGCGGCGGCGAGAGACGAGGGTTTCAATACCCTCAACGGGTCGTTCACGGTTGCAACTCAAAGGCGTCAAAGGCGCTGTGGCGCCTGGGATGTTTCAATACCCTCAACGGGTCGTTCACGGTTTCAACGGCGTCCCAGACGCCAAAGGCGTCCCAGACGCCAATGTTTCAATACCCTCAACGGGTCGTTCA
>JANWYI010000014.1:0-5960 GCA_025055255.1 Anaerolineae bacterium
GTCAGACGGTCACGTTGCCGCCATGTCCCAGAGGTCAGCGCGCGGATGCACTCCCTTTCCCTGCTTGCGGGGAAAGGGCAGGGGGTAGGGGTATTTCGCCGCTTGCAAGTGAAGGGCAGGGGATAGGGGTCTGGCAAGCGAGCGACCTGTTGAAGATATTAAAAGTTGAGGGTATTAAATGCAGAGGCTTGAGCGCAGCGCCAAGTAATTTATAGAGAGGTCAGATGTGCTGCTGTTCTACATGGTGATGGCGTGGTGCAGTGGCATTGCTCTGAGTGCGGCGCGCCCTGAGGCTGTGATCGAGCACAGCGCTCTGCCTGCATTGGTTGCGCTCAGCGGCGTGGCAGGCGCTGTGCTGAGCTACAACAGACGCAACGTCCGTCGGCTGTGTCTCTGCCTTGCTGCTGCAGGCTTTGGCATGATCCATCATGGCGCAGCACTGGAGCCATTTCGTCCCGATCAGCTCGCCTTTTACAACGATCTCGGCACGGCTGTGCTGGAAGGCACGATCAGCGCGCCGCCTGAGCGCCGCGAGAACGCGCTGCGCTTCCGCCTGAGCGCTCGACAGTGGCAACGCGGCGAGGCGCAGCAGGACGTGCATGGCGATGCGCTGATCTACGCACAGCGCTACGCCGACGTGCGCTACGGCGATCTGGTGCGCGTGCGCGGCACGCCACAGACGCCGCCGACCTTCGATGCTTTCTCATTCCGCGACTTCTTAGCGCGGCAAGGCGTCCACACAATTGTCCTAGATGCCGAAGTGAGCGTGCTGGCGCGCGATCAGGGCGATCCGTTCCTCACAACGCTCTACAAGGTGCGCACAGAGGCAAAGGCGCTCATTCGCCGCCTGCTTCCCGATCCACAGGCGGCATTTTTAGTGGGCATTCTGCTGGGCGACGAGAGCGATATCACAGCCGAGCTCGCCGACGCCTTTCAGCGCACCAATACGTCTCACTTGTTGGCTATCAGCGGCGCGAATGTCGCTGTGATCGTGGCGCTACTCATGGCATTGGCGCGCCTGCTGCCGCGTCGGCTGGCAGGCCGCCTCGGCACGCTCACTGTGACCATCTGCGGCGTCGCGCTCTACACACTGTTCGTCGGCGCAGAGCCTTCAGTGGTGCGCGCTGCCATCATGGCGACCTTCGCCTTGCTGGCAGAGCGTCTGGGCAGGCGCAATGACGGCTTGACAGCGCTCGCCGCGGCTATCTTCATCATGACCGCGCTCAATCCGCTCATGCTCTTCGATCTTGGGCTGATCATGAGCGCCGCGGCGACGCTCGGCTTGATCCTATACGTGCCTGCGCTGACTCAGCTGAGCCAGCACTTTTTGAAGCGGCTATCTAGCGCGGCTCAGACGCGGCGCGTTGTGTCGGCTATTGCTGAGCTGGTGCTGATCGCCGTGGCGGCGCAGATCACCACGTTGCCGATCATCCTGCTGCTCAGCGGCGCATTTGCGCCGTTGAGCGTCTTGGTGAACCTTCTGGTCGCGCCTGCGCAGCCGCTGATCATGTCAGGCGGCTTGGTCGCGCTCGGACTCGGCGCGCTGTGGCAGCCGCTCGGTCAAGTTGCGGCGTGGCTAGTCGGCTTGCCGCTCAGCTACACATTGGCGCTCATTCGCGGCGCTGCAGAGCTACCTTCGCTCAGCCTGCCTGTGACGCTCACGCCGCTCAGCGCGGCGCTCTACTATGGCGCGCTGTTCGGCATGACGGCATTCGCCATGCAGCATCCTACCGTGCGGCGCCGCCTTTGGACGCAGCTGCGCCGCGCAGGGCGCTCAACGGCTGTTGTGCTGATCGGCGTCGGCGTGGCGGCGCTGCTCTGGCTGTTCATCGCCGCACGTCCTGACGGCAAGCTGCACCTGTGGTGGTTAGACGTCGGCGAAGGCAGCGCTGTGCTGCTCCAGACGCCGCACGGTGCGCATATCCTGATTGACGGCGGCAAAAATCCACAGCAGTTGCAACAGGCGCTCGGCGACAGGCTGCCGTTTTACAAGCGTCACTTGGACGTCCTGATCGTCAGCGCGCCACACGACAAGCTGATCGGCGCTTTGCCTGCTTTGCTGGAGCGCTACAGCGTGGGCGCGCTCCTGCACAACGGACAGCGCACTGGCAGTGCGACCTTCGCAGCCTTTGAGCAGGCGCGGCGAGCGCGCGGCATACCTGAGCAGGTCATCAGCGCAGGTTGGCGCCTTGAGACGAGCGACGGCGTGCGAATTGTGGCGCTCTCACCACATGCCGTGCCTGAGGTCGCCACGCGCCCAGACACAGCGCCGCTTATCTTGCGCGTAGAGTATGGCGAGGCGCGCTTTCTGCTCGCAGCGGAAGCGTCCCCTGAGGCAATCGGCGACCTGCTGAGCCGTTCAGATGACCTACATGCGCACGTCCTGCAGTTGCCTGCCAACGGCGCCGCAGACAGGAGTCCGCCGCGTTTGCTGGAGCGAACTCAGCCGCAACTTGCCGTCGTCGTGGCTGAGCGCGGCGACCTGAACGCGCAGCCCGCTCAGGCGCTGCTTGAGCGCTTGACCGTGCCGCTCTACCGCACGGATCAAGGCGGCGCGCTGCATCTGGTCACTGATGGGACGACTTTGAGCATTCGCACAACGCGCTGAGTGCCTCATAGCAGACTTTTTGCGCTACAATTGCTTTACCGTCTTAGCGCGAGGACATTTGCTATGGATAGGCGATTGGTCGAGTTTATTCGGACGCTGCGCGCTGCAGGCGTGCGTATCTCTGTGGCAGAGAGCTACGACGCCTTCCGCGCGGTCGAGCAAGTCGGCGTGTATGAGCGCGGCGTCTTTCAATCGGCGCTGCGCACGACGCTGGTCAAGGAAGCCTCCGACCTGCCCACGTTTGACTATTTCTTCCCGCTCTTTTTCGATACAGCCGCGCCGCCGATGTTCAACATTGAGCAAGAGCTCACGCCTGAGCAGCAGCAGATGCTCAAACAGGCGCTGCAATCTCTGGCAGGCAATCCGCAAGCGTTGCAACAGTTGCTCCAGCAGCTCATGCGCGGTCGCCCAATGGATCAGGGCGATCTAGAGCAGGCGGCGCAGCAGATCGGCTTGCAAAACGCCGACAATCCCGCGCAGCAGGGCTACTATCAGCGCCTGATGATGCGCGCCTTGAGCTTGAACCAGTTACAAGAGCTGCTCGATCAGCTTGAGGCGGCGCTGCGCGAGGCAGGCATGAGTGAGGAAGCGATTGAGGAAGTGATGGAGATGCTGCGCGCCAATGGCGAGGCGCTCCGCGAGCAGATCGAGCGCTTTGTCGGCAGCAACATCGCGCGCAACATGGGCGAAAATCCGCCTGAGAAGCCTGAGGCGCAAGACCTGATGCACACGCCGTTCCGCGCCCTGAGCCAAGAGGAAGTCGAGGCGCTCCGCGATGAGGTGAAACGCCTTGCTGCCAAGCTGCGCAGCCGCGCTGCGTTGCGTCAACGCCGCGCCAACGATGGCGTGCTAGACCCGAAGAGCACTCTGCGTCACAACCTGCGCTATGGCGGCACGCCGCTAGAGCTACGCTTCCGCAAGCGCAGCCTGAAGCCGCGCCTCGCGCTCATCTGCGATATTTCCACATCTATGCGCTACTGTGCCGAGTTCATGCTCACGCTCATCTACGAGCTGCAAGACCAAGTGGCAAAGGCGCGCAGCTTCATCTTCATCAGCGACCTGCACGAGGTCAGCGACTACTTCAAAGGCATGCGTCCGGAGAGGGCTGTGCGAGAGGTGCTGTACGCGCATCCGCCCGGCTCTTACAACACTGATCTCGGTCGCAGCCTGCAGACGCTCTTCAGGGAGAAATTGGACGCGGTAGACAGCCGCACCACCGTCATTTTGCTGGGCGATGGGCGCAACAATTACAACGACCCGCGCCTTGACCTTGCCGCTGAGCTGCGGCGGCGCGCGCGGCGCGTCTTGTGGTTCAACCCTGAGCCGCAATATCAATGGGGCACAGGCGATAGCGACATGTTAGCCTACGCGCCGCTCGCCTCAGGCGTCTACCAAGTGGCGAACATGGCGCAACTGGTCGAGGCAATTGACCGAATCATGGGCGACGGCTGATTTTCAACACCCTCCTTTCAATATCCTCAACAGGTCGTCTACAGTTGCGACGTGGGCTCTGGCGCGCTTGTTTTCAGCGCGCCTGACGTTTCAATACCCTCAACGGGTCGTTCGCGGTTGCAACAAATGCGTGACGCTATACTATCCGTCATCACGTTGGTTTCAATACCCTCAACGGGTCGTTCGCGGTTGCAACGAGAGTACGTCCGTCTTGTCCGTGACTTCATTGAGAGTTTCAATACCCTCAACGGGTCGTTCGCGGTTGCAACCGCTAACGTCTTCAGGGTGACACTGCAGTACACAAGTTTCAATACCCTCAACGGGTCGTTCGCGGTTGCAACGGCAGGAGCTAATCACTGCCCTAGAAAAGAAGGCAGGTTTCAATACCCTCAACGGGTCGTTCGCGGTTGCAACAAGCGCATCAAGCCGTCGCAATTTGGAGCTTGGCACGGTTTCAATACCCTCAACGGGTCGTTCGCGGTTGCAACGTGAAATCGGCGCGCCATTGTGTGCCTTGTTGAATGTTTCAATACCCTCAACGGGTCGTTCGCGGTTGCAACTTTTTGAGGCATCTTGAAGCAATTCGGCGACTGCCGCGTTTCAATACCCTCAACGGGTCGTTCGCGGTTGCAACACAATACCCCACTCAACACCTCGTCCGCTAAATAGGTTTCAATACCCTCAACGGGTCGTTCGCGGTTGCAACCTCGTTACTTTCGCTCTTGCGCTAGGGCGCGAAAAGTTTCAATACCCTCAACGGGTCGTTCGCGGTTGCAACCCGTTTTGGGGCAGAAATTAGCTTCTGCCCTAGAGGGTTTCAATACCCTCAACGGGTCGTTCGCGGTTGCAACTGCCGCTCGGTTTCGCAATTTTGCCTTCGTATAGCGTTTCAATACCCTCAACGGGTCGTTCGCGGTTGCAACCCGCTCAGCGACTACACAGCACAGGTACAGTTAGTGTTTCAATACCCTCAACGGGTCGTTCGCGGTTGCAACCGCTACCTACGAACTCGCCCTGAGCCTACCTACACTACATACCCCTCTTTTTCAGGCGGCTCAAACCCCGTTTTTCTATGCGGTTGTTAAAGAGCGTTTGTTACACACATAGAATAACACGCTTTGAGTCATTTGTCAAGGCTTTCAGGCGACTGATTGCACAAAAAAGTGGGAGGAGTTGCGAAAGGGTCTCGACTCGCATCAGGACTGGGCGCAGCCGAATGGACATAGATTGTACTCTTAAATGGACATTGGTCAGCGCATGTGCTGGCACAGTGTCAAAAAGCGAGTTGCGGCGCGCTTTCAGGAATGGACAAATCTTCGTGCGTCTCGAAAATCCAGACTCATGTCTCAGACGGAGCGAGCCGCCTGAGGCGCGGAGGCTCACGTCGAGAGACAAGGCGGCCGGCCGCACAAGCCTCGCGCGCTATGTGCCGTCTGGTGGCGCAAAGCTGCCGTCTGCGCTCGGAATGAGCGGCTGAACTGACAAGACGGCGCTCAACGGCAGAGCGCTATACAAATGTGGGAACAGCTCCGCTGCCTCAACTTGGCGAGGCAGAGTCGGATCAGGCGGCTCATAGCGCAGCGCGTCGCCGAGCGCTTTAGCGTCTACTTTCAGCAGCAGCAAGTTCAAGACGCCGCGATAGAAAGCGTTCGCTACTGCCCAGACCTGATCGGCGCGCGCAAAATGGATGAAGCCTTGCGTCTCTAGCGACTGAGCGCGATAAACGCCCTCGCGCTGAGCTTGTTGCCATGCGTCCTGTGTTGTGATGTGATAGATGTAGGCGTCGTCACTCATCGTCGAGCATCCTCAGCGGCGCAATGCTGGCAAAGACGCGCTTCAGACCGTGCTTCTCGAAACGGATGTCCAATTCTTCATCGCCATCAACGAATCGGCTGGCGAT
>JANWYI010000014.1:6489-32645 GCA_025055255.1 Anaerolineae bacterium
GCGATGTCCTCAAGGTAGAGCGCCAGAGGCTTGTTGCCTTGCGCCTCTGCTACGCGCGCCAACTCGCGCACGTTCTCAGCGCGCTCGACGCCTTCAGGCGTGCCGTCGTTGACGTAGCGCAAGTAGTCGGTCTGCTCTAGCACGTCGCGCAGCAGGACGCCAACAGGCATGGCGTCGCGCAGGTTGCGCCATACTTCCAGCATAGCGGCAAAATCTTCGAGCGCGCTGAGCGCCTTGCCGCTGAACGGCGAAGGCTGTCCGCTGCGCAGGGCGCTGAGCGCATCGGAGAGGCTCTGATTGCGCGAGAGCGCCCACTCTTCCAGCTTGTTGAGCGTCGTCTTGCCGATGCCGCGCGGAGGAGTGTTGATGATCCGCCGCAGGCTGATGTCATCGCTCGGATTCTGGATCACGCGCAGGTAGGCAAGCAAATCCTTGATCTCGCGTCGGCTGTAGAAGCGCACGCCGCCGATCAGCGTGTATGGCACATTGGCGCGGACAAACGCCTCTTCCAGCGCGCGCGACTGCGCATTAGTGCGGAACATCACGGCGCAGTCTCTATAAGTGTAGCGACCTTGCCGCACAAGCTCGCGGATCGTCCAGACGACGTACTGTGCTTCATCTTCATCATCGCTCAGCTGCTTGAGCGCGATCTTGGCGCCGTTGCGCCGCGCTGAGTAGAGCTGCTTGCGGATACGATCTGTGTTCTTGTCAATGATCGCCATTGCCGCGTCAAGGATGATCTGGTGTGAGCGATAGTTCTGCTCAAGCAGGATGACGTTTGCATTAGGATAGTCGCGTCGAAAATAGGCGAGATTGCGGTAGTCGGCGCCGCGAAAACGATAGATGCTCTGGTCAGGATCGCCGACGCAGAACAGGCTGCCGCGCTCGCCTGCTAGGAGCTGCACTAGCTTGTACTGCGCTGTGTTGGTGTCTTGAAATTCGTCCACTAGGATATGTGCGTAGCGCGCTTGATAGGCGCTGCGTATATCAGTGCGGCTGCGGAAGAGCGCGACGCAGCACATCAGCAGGTCGTCAAAGTCGAGCGCGTTTGCAGCACGCAACAGCGCCTGATAGCGCGCGTAGACCTGCGCGATTTGACGGTCGTTATAGTTACCTTGCGGATATGCCTCAGGCGCGATCAGCTCGTTTTTGGCGTTTGAGATCGCGTTCAGGAACTTGCGCGGCGTGCTGCGGTCTTCATCCAGACCAAACTCTGATAAGACTGCGCGCACGACGCTCAGCTGATCGTCGGTATCGTAGATAGTGAAGCTGGGCGAAATGCCGACGTGCGCTGCCTCGCGGCGCAAAATACGCGCGCAAATCGCGTGGAACGTGCCGATGGTCAAGCCGTGCAGATTTTCGCCCAGCAGCCTTTCGATGCGCTCCAGCATCTCGCGCGCCGCCTTGTTCGTGAAGGTGACTGCCATGATCTGGTGCGGCGGCACGCGCAACTGGCTGACCAAATAGGCGACTCGGCGCGTCAAGACAGCCGTCTTGCCGCTGCCGGGGCCTGCGATCACGAGCGTCGGAGCAGGAGGTGCGGTAATTGCCGCAATTTGCTGGTCATTTAGACCGCTCAATAGGTCAATCTGGCTCACAGCAGCACTCTCACAACTATGGCTCAGTGGATAGGCGAGGATTTTAGCGCGCCAAGCGGCACTTTTCTAAGGCGGCAATGGCGTGCGGCACGTGCGCGATCACGTCCTGCGCTAGGACGCTGCTCCGAGTTGGCACAGCAGCAAGTTTGCCGCTCACAGCGTGCAAGTACGCCGCGCTGATCGCCGCCTCAAATGGCTGCAGACCTTGTGCTAACAGACCTGCAGTCATGCCTGCCAGCACGTCGCCTGTGCCTGCGCGTGCTAGGGCAGGCTCAGCGAACGGCAAGACGGCGACGTCGCCTTCGGGCGAGGCGATCACTGTGAAGGCGCCTTTCAGCACCACGATGCAGCGCCATTGCGCCGCTTTCTCTGCAGCAAGGCGCAGCCGATCCGCTTGGACTTGTTGCACGGGCGTGCGTCCATCTTCGGCGCGTAACTTGGCAAGACGTGCCATCTCGCCGGGATGTGGCGTCAGGATCGTGTTCGGCGGTATTTTCGACCACCATTCATCCATTGTGGCGAGCATGTTCAAGCCGTCGGCGTCAATCACGAGCGGCGGAAGCTGTCCTTCGGCTTGTGTCAGCACGGTTTCAATTAGCGTGAAGGCGTTCAGGGCGCGTCCCATGCCGACTCCGATCAGCATTGCGCTGTAATCTGGCACTTCGGTCATGGCGAGGCTGATTGCAGCATCTTTGAGCGTCCTCTCGCCTTCCTCATTGCCGTTTGGCAGAGGTAGCCACGTCACTTCAGGCAGGGCTGCAGCAAGCGCGCTCACAACGGGCTTCGGCGCTGCAACGGTCACCAAACCTGCGCCGACGCGATACGCCGCTTGTGCTGCTAGACCTGCTGCGCCAATGTAGCGCTCTGAGCCGCCTAAAATCAGCACCTTGCCGAACGTGCCTTTGTTAGCGTCTAGCGGACGGCGCGGTAAGAGCGCAGCAACTTTGGCTGAGTCGATCACGTAGTGGCGCACGGCTGCTAACTCAGGCAGATCAGCAGGCAGGTCGAGCGGCGCGACGTGCAAAGTGCCGACGTACTCAGCCGCTGAAGCGGTCAGCAAGCCGTGTTTGACTGCCTCGAAAGTGATAGTCGCATCGGCGCGCAGAGTGCACTCAGCGTCGAGTTCGCCGCTGTCAGCATCTATGCCTGAGGGCAAGTCAACGGCGAGGATGCGCGGTCGGCTCGGCACAGTTGGCTCAGGCAACTCGTGCAGGCTGTAGCTGGTCGCCTGCTTGACCTGCGCAATGCGTTCGTCAAGCGCGCGGCGCACAGTCAGCAATATCTCGCGGACAGTGCCGCGCACAGGTGGCTTGGCGCCTGTGCCGAGCAGCGCGTCCACGATCAGGTCGGCTTCAGCGGCGAGTTGGCGCAACATATCGAGATTCTCACTTAAAACAGTCGCGCCTGCGTTGCGCGCCGCCTCGACCAAGCCGTCGTCGCGTCCGCGCGCGAGGTAGCACGTCACGCTCATGCCTTGCTCTGCCAGATGGCGCGCCGCCACCAAGCCGTCGCCGCCGTTGTTGCCGTGTCCAATCAAGACTAGGACGCGCGATGCTGCTCCAGACGGTAACAGTTGGCGAGCTAGATCGGCAGTGGCGCGTCCTGCGCGCGCCATCATCAGCGCGTAAGAGACGCCTAGCGCATCTGCAGCCGCCTCAATCGCTTGCATCTGGGCGACAGTGACCAGTTTCGGCACAGTGACTTTTCTCTTTTCTAGCGCAGCTATTCCAACAGCCAACGCGCAATGATCTCAACCAAGTTCGGCTCACGCTCTAGTAGAATCATACCACGCGACGCGCCTTCGTAGGGCAAACTGCGCCGTTCGCCACGAAAATTCGCCTCAATCGCCGCAGCAGCGGCTGCGCTGCGCACATCGTCGCGTCCATAAGCGAGCAGCAGCGGACGCGCGCCGTAGGCAGACAAAGATGACTCAATCTGTGTGCCTTCCAATGACGGCAACGGGCTGATCAACACGGCTGCGCGGCAAAACGGCGCGTTGGCACAGCTGCTCAGGGCAACATTCGCGCCTGCGCCGACGCCTAGCAAGTACAGCCGATTCGGGTCGAGATTGGGCAGGTTGCGCAGGCGCTCTAGGACGTTGATCACGTCCTGCACAGCGCGCGACCAATTGCGAGCGCCGCCTGACATGCCGTAGCCGCGCAAATCGAGCGCGATCACGTTCAAGCCGCTGATCTGCCACGTCCGCGCTAGGCGCAGCCAGCTCTCTTTCGTGCCGTCTGAGTCGTGCAGCAAAATAACCGTCGGCGCAGGGCGACGCGGCGCGCCGAAGAGCAGACTTTCCAGCAGCGTCCCATCAGGCATCACGAACTGTAGGCTAATGAAGACTTCGGTCGGCGGCGGCAAAGGCGTCACAGTGACAGCCATATTTGGCATAAGAGTCGGCACGCGCGGCTGAAAAGCTGCCACTTGCGTCGCTAAACGATCATCAGCTTCGCTCTCAGGCAACGTCGGCGGGCGCGGATCAACTGTCGGGCTGGCAGGCAAGATGAAAATGGTGTCTGTTGGCGGTATCGGCGTGAACATCAGCTCAGGATCGCAGGCGCTGAGCAGCAGCAAGACGATCAGCGCAAAGCACAGCGCTGCAAGGCGTCTAGCGGCGCGCAAGCCATGCATCAGCTGACTCCATCTCTGCCCAGTTGGCACCGATGTTGACCTCAGCGCGCAGCGGCACGCTCAGCTGATAGGCGCTTTCCATTGTCGTGCGCACAAGCGGCACAAGACGTGCTAACTCGTCCTCAGGCGCTTCTAAGACCAGCTCATCATGCACTTGCAAGATCAGGCGCGCGCGGAAGCCGCTCTCACGCAGCGCGCGATGCAAGTTGACCATTGCAACTTTCACAATGTCGGCTGCTGTGCCTTGAATGGGCATGTTGATCGCCTCGCGCTCGATGCGCGCGCGCTCAACCTGCGATAGATTTTGGTTGCGCAGCGCACTGAAGTCACGGCGCCTGCCCAAGAGTGTCTCAAGGTAGCCTTGCTCTCTGGCGCGCACTTTGGTCTCGTCAAGGTAACGGCGCACGCCGGGCAGACGCGCGAAGTAGTTCTGGATGAACTGTTCTGCCTCAGCGCGGTTGAGTTCGCTCTCGCGCGCTAGGCGCTGTGCGCCCATGCCGTAGAGCAAGCCGAAGTTGACGCGCTTGGCGAAGTAGCGCTGCTCTTTAGTCACCTGATCATATGGCACGTTGCTCACTAGTGCCGCTGTTGCACGATGAATGTCCAGCTCCTGATGAAATGCCTGCCGTAACGCTTCATCGCCGCTGTAGTGCGCCAAAATGCGCAGCTCAATTTGACTGTAATCCGTGCTGAGCAGCTGCCAACCTGCAGGCGCAATGAAAGCACGGCGCACGCGCCGACCTTCTTCTGTGCGGATCGGAATGTTCTGTAGGTTCGGATTCTCGCTGCTCAGTCTGCCTGTGACAGTGCCAAGTTGCCGATAGGTTGTGTGCACGCGACCGTCAGCGTCTGCTTGACGTGCCAAAGCAACCACATAAGTGCTGTGTAGCTTCTCTAGCGCGCGCCACTCGATCAGGAGTGGGATGATCGGATGCTGATCGTGCAGCGCTTCTAATGCGTCGGCGTCTAGCGAGTAGCCGTGCTGCGACTTGCGCAAGCCTTTGGTCGGCAACTTCAGCTTGCCGAATAAGATATCGTTCAGCTGCTTCAAGCTGCCGACGTTGAACGGCTCGCCTGCCAAGTCCTGAATGCGCTGCTCAATCTCGGCAAGGCGCGCTGTGAACTCAGCGCTGAGCGACTCAAGGTAAGCTAGGTCAACGAGCGCGCCATTCGCGTTCATCTCAGCAATGATCGGCGCTAGAGGCAGCTCAATACGCTCATAAAGCGTCCACAGATTTGCCGCTTGCAGGTCGCGGCGCGTCGGCTCGATCAGGCGGAAAGTGAAGACGGCGTCTGCAGCGGCATATGGCGCAACTTGCGCTACAGGCACGCGATCCATTGTGATCTGCGCCTTGCCTTTGCCGATCAGCTCCTCAATGCGCGTCATGCGGACGCTGAAACGCGCGCGCGCCGAGTCTTTTAGGCTTTGACGGCGCTCAGGCTGCAGGAGCGCTTCTGCCAGTTGTGTGTCATAGCTGAGCGGCTGCACTGAAACGCCGTAGCGCGATAGCACGTTCAGATCGAATGCCGCGTTGTGCGCTGCTTTGGCAATGTTCGGATCGGTCAGGACAGGCTTGAGCGCTGTGAGGACAGTCTCAAGCGGCAATTGCCGCTCGGCTGCTTCAGGCGCGTGTCCAACAGGAATGTAGTAGCCGTCTTCAGCGCTCATAGCGAGCGAAATGCCGACCAGGGCCGCTGTATTTGCGTCTGGACTGCTTGTCTCAGTGTCAAAGGCAAGCCATGTCGCAGTCTTCAAACGTCCTACCAGAGCTTCAAGCGTCTCAGGCGTGTCCACAAGGTGCAGCGTGAAGGTTGATTCAGCTGGCACAAGGTCAGGATCATCTTCAGGCTCAGGACTATCCTTAGACGGCGTTTGCGGCGCGTTGAGGAGCGTCAATTGCTCGCCTTCGCGCTTTGGCGGCGCAGGTGGCTGCAAGCGGCGGATGAGCGAGTTGAATTCCAGCTCGCGGAAGAGCGCCAAGACGCGTTTGTAGTCGTAGTCCTGCGCGACGCAGCGCGACAAGTCCAGTACCACAGGTAAATCAGTTCGAATTGTGGCAAGCTGACGGCTCAGGAAAGCGCTCTCGCGTCCTTCGATCAACTTGGCACGGATTTTCTCTGGAATTGCATCTAAATTGGCGTAAATGCCTTCCAGTGTGCCGTAGGTCTGCAGCAATGGCACAGCCGTCTTCTCGCCGATTCCTTTGACGCCGGGAATGTTATCTGAGCTATCGCCGACTAGACCTTTGTAGTCTGGCACTTGCTCAGGACGCACACCGAGCTTGGCGTAGACCGCAGCAGCGTCATAGCGCGTGTTGCCGCCGCCGCGATCAGGCAATTCAAGCGTGGTCAGCTCATTGACCAGTTGGAACAAGTCTTGATCGCCTGTGACAATGTGCACGTGAATGCCTTGCGCATTGGCTTGGCGCGCAATTGAGCCGATCACGTCGTCTGCTTCACAGCCTTCGCGCTCTAGAATCGGGATGTTGAACGCCTCAACTAGTTGACGGATGCGTCCAAGCTGAAAGGCGAGTGACGCCTCTAGGTCAGGGCGCTGACTTTTATAGGCAGGGAAAGCGAGGTCGCGTCCGCTCAGACCTTGATCAAAAGCAACAGCAAGATAGTGTGGCGGCGGATCGGAGCGCAAGATATCCAGCAAGGCGCGCGCAAAGCCGAAAGTTGCGTTTGTCGGCTCGCCACTGGAGGTCATCAGTATACGCTGACCGCTGTGATAGTTCCGATGCGCCACAGCGTGTCCATCAACGATCACCAAGCATGGACGCGCCTCAGACATGGTGGCACTTTTCCCAAACTCTAAAACGGATGTTCAGCGCGCTTATTGTAGCTGAAAAGCGGACAGAACTCTAGGCTTAGAGACTATTGTCACTATTTTCATGGCTCGTAGCGCATTGAGCGTTCAGCGACGCTGCAGGACAATCCAAAATTGATCAGCGAGGTAAGCGCTAGGCGAGAAGTGCGCTGCGCAGCGCTCCAGACCGCATAGCAAGCGAAATAGGCGCGGGCGACGCGCTAACGCGCCGTACAAGTCGCTAGGCGGCAAAAAAATGCCCCAGCCGCGCAGCATTCGCGGTTGCCATGCTGCGCCGAAGGCAGCGCAAAAGTGGCGCGGCGTTGGATAGTAGATCAGAAAGTCAACGCCGCCAATTTGAGCAATTGCCTTGCCACGCCAGCGCCGACTCGCTGTTCGCAGGTCGAGATGTGCGGCATGCCAGAGCGTCTCTAGCAGGCTGAAACGGTTGATGATGCCGAAAGCCGCACAGCCACTAGGACGTACCACACGGGCCAATGCTGTGCCTAACGCAGACCAATTCGCCGTGCAATTCAGCGCGCCGTAGTTGCTGTAGACGCCATCAAAGGCGTTCTCAGGCAGTTGCCACGACTCAGGTCGGTCAAAGTCAAGCAATTGAGTCTGGACGCGCGCTGCGACGCCATGCTCAGCTGCTTTCTGCTCTGTGAGCGCCAACATGCGCGGACTGATGTCTGTGGCAAGCACACGGACGCCACGCTGCGCAAACCAAACAGCGTCCTCGCCTGTGCCGCAGCCTAACTCCAGCAAGTAACTTCCGGATGGAAAGAGCGTCGCAAGCCACGCCCAGAGCTGCCGACGCAGCCAACGGCTGACGAGCGCATTGGTCGAGTCTGCATCGTAAGTATCAGCAATGCGATCAAAGGCAATACCGCTCTCTGGGATGTTCATAGTCTTGCGCGCGGCGCAGGATTGTTCAACGCGCGTGTCAAGAGCTGCTCAACAACATCACTACCACTTGGCAAAAAACGGCACTCGACAACGCGATTAGGCACTGTCCATGTGGACTGGATGAGATGAAACGTCAGGCGAGCGCGCAAACTTAGCTGCAGACTAGTTTGCGTGCCAAGCCAAGCGCTGTCAAGTTGTGTGTGGACAGTAGCTGTTGACGCTACTGGTCTAAATGCATAACACAGGCTCAAAGTTCGGAGTCACACTGGCTTTGCAGACAACTCAGCTTAAAAAAGATTGTCGTGGTACGTCTCAGTCCACAATGCGCACACTCTGCACAAGGTACAGCGTCTGAACAGCGTGAACAGATGTAACTAATCAGACGCGCGAAAAACGCTGTAAGCGCTCACAATGCAAAGCTAAACAGTATGAAAAAAACAGCCTGACAGGTGTCCTTTGCGCTTTGCGCCTGTGCTGGCACTGTTAGCTTTGCCAGAGAGCAGCACCACTGCCTGCGTTGACCAAGCCCGTTGCACTGAAGCTCTTTTGCAGACCTACGCTAGAAAGTTTCGCCCAGAGCAGCGCATTTTGCCAAGCCTAGCGCAGCCGCTGCATCAGCCTCTTGTACGAATCGCTGTTGGGCTTGATCGTCACCTCACGCGCGCGTCCGCCGTCTTTGGGCGCGCCGAGAATGCCCAGCTCTGCCAGCAAATCCATCAGCTTTGCTGCACGCGGATAGTCAATCGCTAATCCGCGCAACAAGATTGAGGTGCTTGCCTCGCCGCGCTGTACTACAAGTTCAATCGCCTCTTCCAGCAGCGGATCGCGCTTGCTCAGTGCCTCGCGCCGCGAGACGCCGCGATCCCACGGCGCTGCGCTCTCTGAGTCAGCTACAGCTATACCGCGCTCAGCTGCCCATTGCCGCCAATAATTGACGACCGCTTCAACCTCTTCATCGCTCACAAAGCAGCCTTGCACGCGGCGCGGCGCAGCCGCATCAGGCGCAAGGTAGAGCATGTCGCCGCGTCCCAAGAGCGTTTCTGCGCCGACGTTGTCCAGAATGACTCTTGAGTCCACGCCGGAAGCAACAGCAAACGAGATTCGGGCAGGGAAGTTCGCCTTGATCAAGCCTGTGATGATATCCGTGCTTGGACGCTGTGTGGCAATCACCAAGTGAATACCGACGGCGCGCGCCATCTGTGCCAAGCGCGTGATGGTGCGCTCAACTTCCTCTGGACGGCTCAACATCAGGTCGCCGATCTCATCAGCGATGATTACGATGTAAGGCAGATGCTCAGCTGCGCGATGTTCGCCGAGCGCGCGATTGTATGCCTCAATGTTGCGCGCGCCTTCAGCTTCCAGCAGGCGATAGCGCCGATCCATCTCGCGCGTCGCCCAGCGCAGCACCTCAACAATCCGCTCGACGTCTGTCTCGACCGGACCGAGTAAATGCGGCAAGCCATTGAAGCGCGAGAGTTCAACAATCTTCGGATCGAGCAAGATCAGCCTCAGGCGATTGGGCAAGTTGTTCATGACCAGCGCCACAATCATCGCTGCGATGCAGACTGACTTGCCAGAACCTGTCGTGCCTGCGATCAGCAAGTGCGGCATTTGCGCAAGGTCAACCACTACAGATTCACCTGCCACGTCCCTGCCAAGCGGCACGGTCAAAGGCGCCTCGCGCACGCCATTGGGCGACTCAGGATCGGCGCGGCGGAAGACTTGGGCAAATGCCTCACTCTCCATCACAGGACGCAGCGCCACGATGCTCGGCTTGCGATTTGGCACTTCAATGCCCATATATGAGTAGCCTGGCACATACGGCTGAATGCGCAGACGCTTGGCTGAGAGCGCCAAAGCCAAGTCGCGCTCTAGCGCAGCAATCCTGTTGACGCGCACACGCTGCGTGATGACCTCGCCGCTCTCAGTGGTCACTTCGCGGAAAGGCTGAACGGCGTACTGTGTCACTGTTGGACCGATCTTCACGTCCACAACTTCCACGTCTATGTCGAACTCCAAGAGCGTATCTTCAATAATGCGCGCATTTGTGTTGATCTCTTGCTCGGTCGGCTTTTCAAGGTCAGTGTCGTTCAGCAGCGTGAGCGGCGGCAAGTCTGGGCGCGGGTAGCTGACGCGCAGCTCACGGAAATCTTCCACGCGGAAGTAGCGGCGACGGCGCTCTGGCTGCGGCGCAGGTGTTGAGGCGAGCGGCAAGGGCAAGCTAGCAGTTTTGGCAGGCGAGAGCAATGGCTCAGGCGTCTGCACGTCAGGCAATGGCATAGGCGGCTCTTCAGTTTCTTGACTTTGTGTCGGCACAGAGGCTGTGCGCGCTGTTGGCACAAGTGGTGGCACGTTGAACGGCGTCACAGGCACAGTTGGCGGCAGCTCTGGTGAGGCACTTTCAGCAGCTTCAGACGGCGTCGGCGTGGCGAAAGACTGTTGCGCAGCGCGCAATGGCGGTATGAACGGCGCGGCAATAGGCTCAGTCGTAGGCATGGCGGAGTGCGTCGCATCAGGCGCCTCAGGCATGACATCCTCTGAAGGCTGTCTTGGCATATCGGCGCGATCTTGACGCGGCGCTGTAGCGCGCCTCTTGAGCGACTCGCTCAGCTGCTCTAAGCGCTTGCTCAGTGCAATGCCCCACGCCTTGATGTGCTTCCGACGCACGCCGCAGATTGCGCCGATTGAGACAATAATCACAATTAGGTAGATAAAGGCAGATAGTCCTGAACCAAATAACTTCGCCATGAGCTCTCCTAACGCCCAACCAACATGCCCGCCGCCTAGACCGCTGCGTGCTAAGGCGCGCGGCTCAGGGTCAGCCGAGAGCAGGTGTATTAACGATAACAAGGCGAGAAAAGCGACCTCAGCCGAGAGCAGCCGCCGCCATGTCAAATAGACCTTAATACCTGCGCGCGGCAAGACGATCAAGGCGCCAACTACAATCAGCCCGACTGAGAACAGCATCGCGCCGAAACGTCCAAATAACTGCGTGATGAAATCTGCCCACTGGTCTGACAGTGAGAGAATGGCTGCTGTTGGCGTTGTGTTGAACAAAGTGAGCAGCGAGACTGCGCCGAGCGAGATCAGGAATAGCGCAGCTAGATCGTCTACCCAGATCGGGCGATTTTCAAAGGCTTCATAGAGTTCATGCGGATTTTGCAGCGCACGGCGCCATAGAGGTGGCTGCGAAGTGATAGAACGTTTGGTGCGCTCAACGACGTGCAAGGGCGCGCCGATCTTGGCACGGCGCGGCATCAGCAGATCAGAGGCAAGCGGCGGGACTACTTGGCGTGCTGTGGTTGTGCCACGCGGACGCTTCGCCGCGTCTTTCGGCGGCGTCGGCACGGTTCTAGTCTTGGCAGGCGCTTTGGTTGTTGTTCGTCTAGCCATTTCGCACGCTCGCTAAACTAGCTCTAGCTTACCATGAACTGTGCCCAGTATACCACATTTAGAACAAAGATTCTAGAGCTTCAAAAATGGCGAGTTGTGCAAAAGAGGCATATACTGAGGTGCGCGAATCAAGCTGTGCAAAAGGAGACTTTCCTTGCCAGAGCTGGCACTACAACTCTACACCATTCGTGAGGCACTTCAGAACGACTTTGAAGGCGCATTGCGGCGCGTTGCTGAGATAGGCTTTCGTGCAGTGGAAACAGCAGGTATCTATGGCGGCACGCCTGAGCAGGCGGCGCGCTTATTTCAGTCACTAGGCTTGCGCGCCATAGCTGCGCATGTGCTGCTGCCGCTTGGTGAGCAGAAAAATGCTGTCATAGAGATGTTACAAGCGCTCGATATCAGGACGCTGGTCTGTCCATGGCAGCCGCCAGAGCTCTTCACTGGTCTTGATGGCATTCAGCGCGTCTGCGACTTGTTGAACGAGGCGCACGCTGACCTACAACAGTACGGGATTCGCCTTGCCTTCCACAACCATGAGTTTGAGTGCGTGCTTTTGCCTGACGGCACGATACCGCTCGTGTATATGACAGAGCGGCTGGTGCCTGAGATCACCTTTGAAGTAGATGTGTACTGGGTGCACGTGGCAGGCATTTCTGTGCCAGAGCTGCTGACTCAGCTGGGTGAGCGCGTCACGCTGCTGCACGTGAAAGATGGTAGTGGCAATCTAGGCGATCCAATGGTAGCAGTAGGTGATGGCGTGGTAGATTTTTCCGCCATTTTGCCGCGCAGCCGCGCTGAGGCGTGGATCATTGAACTGGACGACTGCGCAACTGATATGTTTGAGGCAGTAGCGCGCAGCTTTGCCTACGTGCAACGTTTTTTGTAGCGCTCAGCGCTGTTTTTCAGCGTGCGCCCAGCCTTGCCAGCTGCGCGCCTGCCACGCCGCATAAAGTGCTACCGCGCCAACGCTGGCTACATTCAAACTCTCAACGTGACCGCGCATGGGCAGAGTGATGAGCAGATCGCAGGTATCGCGCACTAGACGGCGCATGCCTTCGCCTTCGCTGCCCAGCACCAGACCTAGCGCAATGTTGAGATCAACGCGGTCAATTGGCAAGATATTCGGTCCAATGTCCAAGCCTGCCAGCCACAAGCCATATTCCTTCATGCGCTTCATGGCTTGCACCAGATTCGGCACTTGTGCGATGTTCAGATGCTCAGCAGCGCCTGAGGAAGCGTTCACCACAGCAGGCGTAATGCCTACGCCGCGCCGATCTTGCAGCACCACACCGTGTACACCGACGGCATCAGCTGTGCGCAGCAACGTGCCGACGTTTTGTGGGTCTTGGAGCAGGTCGAGCAGTAAGACAAACGGCTTCTCGCCTTTTGACTCGGCTGTCTCGAAAATTTTTTCGATCTCAACGTACTGATAGGCGCCGACGCGCAATGCCACGCCTTGATGATTGCCGCCTTTGGCAAGATCGTCTACCATGCGGCGCGGAATGCGCTTGACAGGCAGACCGCGCTCTTCAGCCGCAGCGAGAATATCGGCAACAATGCCGCGCTCTTCAGTGCCCTCAGCAACGATCAAGTACTGCAGACTTCGTCGCGCCGCGCGCAACGTCTCCAGGACTGCCCAGCGACCGTAGATGACCTCAGACATGCTCACTCCAGTCGGTAAGTTGTGCCTTCAGGACGATCTTCCAAGATCACGCCGAGCGCTTTCAGCTGGTCGCGGATTTGGTCAGCGCGCCCAAAGTTTTTCTCAGCGCGCGCCTGCGCGCGTACCTCGATCAACAGGCGGATAAGACCGTCTGTCAGGCGCATGTCAATGCTTTGTGCTTCGCTTTGCGGAATGATGCCCATCACCTGTCCGCCTAGTTGATTGTAGAGCGACTCGATTGCCGTCAAGGTCGCTCTGTTGACGACCTCGCCGCTGTTGAGCAATTTGTTGACCTCGCCTGTGAAAGTCTGCAGCGCCGCAAGCGCCGTTGGCGCGTTGAAATCGTCGTCCATTGCGGCGATGAACTGAGCGCGGCACGTCTCAATTGGCTCGGCAAAGGTATTTTCGCCGTTCTCAGGCGCGCTACGCAAGCGATTGCGCACAGCGCGCACAGCGCCAATTAAGCGTTCCCAGCCGCGCTCAGCTGCGCGCATAGCTTCATCGCTGAAGTCAATCGGATTGGTGTAATGTGACTGGAAGATGAAGGTGCGAATCACCTCTGGACGATAGCGCGCCAGAGCGTCTTTGATGGTCACAAAGTTGCCCAGCGATTTGGACATCTTCTGTCCGTTGACGGTCAGGCTGCCGACCAAGAGCCAATAGCGTGCAAATGGCACGCCGTTAGCTGCCTCGCTCTGCGCGATCTCGCACTCATTGTGCGGAAAGATGTTATCAATGCCGCCGCCGTGAATATCGAAAGTATCTCCCAAGTATTTGCGCGACATGGCAGAGCATTCGATATGCCAGCCTGGATAGCCGCGTCCCCATGGACTGTTCCACTGCAAAATATGCTCTGGCGGCGCAAAAATCCAGAGTGCGAAATCTTCAGGATTGCGTTTGCCGCTGCCCTTGAGCGTCCGCGTGCCTGTAGTCTGCTCTTCAAGACGCCGATTCGAGAGCTTGCCATACTCAGGCCAGCTCGCCACGTCAAAATAGACCGCGTCTTCAGCCACATAAGCGTGACCTTTGCGCAGCAGCGTCTCGATCATCTCGATCTGCTCAGGAATGTGCGCACTGGCACGCGGACTAATGTCTGGACGCACCACGCCGAGTGCATCCATATCGGCGAAGTAGCTGCGCGCGTAGGTCTCAACGATCTGCATAGGCAAGGCAGAGGCTTGACGTGCTTTCTTCAAAATCCGATCTTCGCCGCTTTCCAGCAAGTGACCGACATCGGTCAAGTTTTGTACATACAGCACGTCATAGCCGCTGAAGCGCAGATAGCGCACGATCAGGTCAAAGGAAATGTACGATTTCGCGTGACCGAGATGCGAATGGTCGTAGACGGTCGGTCCGCAGACGTACATATTCACTTTGCCTTCGTGCAGCGGCACAAAGTCTACTTTTTCGCGTTGCAGCACGTTATAAACGCGCAGAGGCATGACAGGAAAACTCCTGAAACGTGGATGAAAGCTCGTGGCGCACATTGTACCACAAATGGCGCAGTCAGTGAGCGGCAAACTGCGTGGGACATCAGTTGATGTCCCACGCGGAAAGTTTCAGGTCTAGCGGCGCGGAGTCGGTTCGTAAGTCGGCGTTGGTGGCAGGAAAAGCGGTAAAGTTGGCAATGGTGTCGGCACCTGCGGATTGGCGGCGCCAAGCCATGTACGGAACTCGGTTTCCATCTCGATGAAGCTCTTTTTGGTGATCGCCTCTAGCGCAGCGCGCTGTGTGCGCCCTGCACGGACTAATTCCCACGTACGGCGATGCGCGTCAGCGCCATAGGTTTCGGTTAGCCAGACCCAGAACATATAGCCAACATCGTAAGCCTCACGTCCGCCCGGACCAGTTCCTTGCAACGTCGGCAATCTACCTTCGCGCGCCCAGCGCCGCACGCGCTGCTCAATGCGCGGACCGCTGTTCAACTCAAAGAATGTCGCGCTACCTTCGATGAACCACGTCGCGCCTGAGGTGCCGCCGTTAGCGTACTGATACAAGTGCGCGATCTCATGCGGCACAGTGTCGTTTGCTACCTCTTCAACGGGCTGAACGAATGGGTCGTAGACCTGTGCTGTGGCGCCCCACGACTGGTTAGTTGACCCAACTACCACCAGACCGCCGCCCACTGTGCCGCGCCCAGGCGACCACTCTGCCCACGTTTCAAAGTCGGCATAGATGATGGCACGTGGCTTATAGCCGAGCGGCATTGCCCAGTTCAGCTCAAAGAACGGACGCAGGCGCTTCATCGCAGCAATAGTCAGCGGACCGACCTGGTCAGGCACGCCTTCCTGCCAGAAGACAATGATGTCGTCCGACTCCATGCGGCTCCACTTGCGCGTGTTGTCAGCGTACTCATCATACCAGCGCTGTGTCTCGTAGACGTTGCCCGACTCGTCTTGCAGCAGCCACCAATACTCTACACCTGCCCATTGTGGCACAGCATCGCCCGGCGACTTTTCCCAAACAGCGACCATCTTAGTGCCGCTCTCATCAATCGTGGCGAGTCGGCGCGTGCGGCTGCTGACAGGCGAGTGGCGCCATAGTACTGCGGCGCTCACGATTTTGCCGCCTGTGCTAGTAGCCTCAAGCGTGAAGGTGAAGCCTTTGGGAAAGTTACTCGTGAAGGTGTTGCTCAAGATCGTCCACTGCGCATTGCCGCCGTTGTTCGTCGGACTAGGCGGCGGCGTGGCGGTCGAGAGAAAGCCGCTCTGTGCTGTGGTGGGCACGCTCAGGACGATCAGTGCGGTCACAGCGAGCAATGCAAGACCGCTCAAGGACATTTCACGTTTAACCATTACAAGTTCTCCTAAACACTCGTTTGCATCTCACGGACGGCGCGGCGTCGGCTCATGCGTCGGTGTTGGGAAGAAAGAGAGCGTTGGCGTCGGCACAAAAGTAGGCGGGATGTCATACAAGCCGAGCCAACGGCGCCACGCGATCTCATATTCATCCATGCTCAGCCCTGTGACAGCTTCCATAGCTGTCTCAAAGGTTTTGCCTTCTTTCACCTGACGGATGATCGCGCCTAGGCTCTCCAGTCCCCAGCGCTCATAGAGGAAAGTGACTAGTGAGGCAGCCTGTGCGTACCAGTCGCGGACGCGCGGCAAATCATTGCGCCCGATGACTGTGCGCGCGTCCATTACGGCAAGGCGCTCAAGCTGACCCGTGCGCGCCAAAAAACGGACGCGCTCAAGCTCTTGCTCTAAGCCTTCTAGCTCGTTATTGACCGCTTGACCTTCATTGAACCAAGTCGGAAGCGCGCTGACGCGCGATCCCATCCAATAGTTCAGGAAAGCGTGCGCCAACTCATGCGGAATCAGCTGATTAAAGAACCAGCGTCGCCGATTAGCAGCGACTTCGGCTTGGCAAGCCGCATCGCAGTTTTGAATAGATGTAGCGCGCATCTCATCAAGCCAGCCAAGCGTGATGCTGCCGATAGCCACGCCGCCGATCCAGCTCTGGCAGCCAAATAGACCGTAGATTGTGCAAAAATCCTCTTGCGAGTTGAAAACGACCACGCGCAGCTCGTCCTCAGGCGTGAAGCCTGTTGCCTGTGCCGTGTGATCGAAGCCGCGTCGTGCTACATCCAGCAGAGCTGCGCCGAACGCTGCGTCGCGCTCATACCAGTAGACCGAGACCTTGCCGTCGCTCAACATTTGCCACTTGCGCGTGCTATCGCTAATCTCTGCCTTGACCTCAGGTGTGCGGTAGCGGTTACCTTGATCGTCAATCAGCTCCCAACGGTAGAAAATGACCTGCCAAGGCGGCATGGTCTGTGTGCGCAATTCCCAAGTGTACTCAAGGTCAACCTGTGGCGCAGGACGCTCAACCTCAACGCGATAGGCAAGGTTCGCGCTGAATGAACGCACGCGCCAAATAATGCGCGCGCCAATGATGTTGCCTGCCTCGCTGCGCGCTGTGACGCGGAAAATGAAGGAATCGCGGTAGCGGCTTTCAACAGACTGCTCTATCACACGGATTGGCGACTCAGCGTGCGCAGGCGCCATGTTAACTGTCACAAATGCGCTCAAGAGCAATACAGTGAGCGCAAGGCAGAGGAAAAGCAGACGGACATATCTCATGAGCGGTTTCCTGAGCTAAACGGACGATTGCCATGCCGAGAGCAACTCGGCAAGGTCAGCGAAGACGCCATCAGGCACGATGGCGCCGATCTGATCAGCGCGACTGACACCTGTCAGCACGAGCGCGCTCTTCATGCCGACGCTCTGTGCGCCAAGAATATCAGTGTCTAGACGGTCGCCAATCATCAGCGCATGCGCAGCGGGCACGCCAAAGTAGCGCAACGCAGCCTCAAACATTGGCGCAGCAGGCTTACCAATCATGAACGGCTGCTTGCCTGTCATGGTCGCTACTGCGCTGACCAAGCTGCCGGCGCCAGGCGCAACTTCCCCGTTCGGCAGCGGAAAAGTTGCGTCACCATTGGTGGCGATGAATGCAGCGCCCGCCAGAATGCGCTGACCAGCAATTTTCAGCTTGTCATAGGTCAAGCTGCGATCCAAGCCGACCACGACAATCTGAGCGTAGTCTGGCTCGTAGGGATAGCCGCGCGCTGCGATTAGGTCAATTAGGTTCTGACTGCCAATGGCGTAAAACGGCGTACCCTGCGGGAAGCGGCGTGCTATTTCTTCAGCCGCCACAGCGCCTGAGGTGATGACTTGCTGTGCTGTGGCAGGAATATCGAAGGCGTCAAGGCGCGCAAGGTACTGCGCAGGCGTGCGCGTGCTGTTATTAGTAATGAAGGCATACGGAATGCCGCGCGTGCGCAAGAAGTGGAAGAAATCTGGCACAGCAGGCAGTTTTTCATCCTCGCGCCAGACGACGCCGTCAAGGTCGAGTGCGCAAGCGCGAATGGCACGCAAGTCTAACATTCAGCTGTGCGCTCCAAAGCGTTTGCGGATGAATTCTAGAATAACAGGATCAATCAGCTCAGGATGATCGTCTGGCGACCAACGCTCTTCTAAGTTTTCCATGCCAATGAATGACCAGAAACCTTCTTGCGCTGCTTCGTCCCAGATTCCATCAATCTCGCCATTGTAATGACCTGTCCGCTTGAGAATTGCCTTCAATTCAGCAGCCAATGGCGCGTTGATCGGAATGCGTGCCGATGGATCAGACTTGCCGAAGTACAAGCGATGCATCTCAAGCAACTCGCGCAGCCGCACCACAGGATCGTCGTGATCGTCCACGCGCAGGTCAATCATTCGATCATTATCGCCGCCGTAGCCGCTGCCTGCCTTCACCACTAGAATGCCCGCCGATTGCCTGCCACGCTTATCGCCACCGACGCGGTCGCCTGCATAGAGCGCCGCTATCAGCCGATCTGCCAACTCGCCGCCTGTGTTCTGGTACGCAGTCGCCATTGCCTCGATCACATGCCGACCGACTAGAATATTGCCTTGGCACGCAAAGCCTTCGCCAATGTAGTGACCTGCATAGTCAAAGCACTCAGCGCCTGTGTGCGCCGCAGCGCCGCCGTGAGCGTCCACTAAGCCCACTTGCCGATGCTCTGCTTCAGGATCGCTTGCCAAGAGCTGCGCTAAAGTTTCTTCAGCGCTTAAGCCTTGCGCCATCAAAGCTAGACCATCTCTGCCAAAACTGACTTTGGCAAAGGCTTGCGTTGCCACTGCGCCTGCGCCTGCTTGCGCCCAACTGACCACAGCCGCTGCTGCTAAAAACTTGCTGGCAACTGCCACGCCCCACGCCTGCGCTCGCGGATCGTACGCGACGATTGAGAATGTCATGCGCGCTGCCTTTCTGTGCTATTCAAAAGTATAGCTGATCCTGATCACTGATGGTAGATGTCGGCTCGCCAAATGCGCTATACTCAGCGCACGCTCATACAAGCGATGAGGATGGTGGCATGGCTCAGCGCATCAACCTAAAAGTGATGGTGATTGATCACGACTTTTATGCGCTACGCGCCTTAAACAGCTACATGGCTTGGGATCGGCGCACGCGCGTCGTTGGCTTGGCGGAGTCGTTTGAACAGGCGCTCACTTTGCTGGACGAATTGCCGCACGTAGAACATCCTAGCGTAGTCTTATTAGATTCAGATACGTATGACGATGCTGAGCTGACACAGATAGTACGCAGCTTGCAGCGTCGGATAGCGAAGCTCGATGTGATCTGCCTAGCACATCAGAAGAACGCTGCGCGTGTACAGTTGGTGTATGATTTGGCAGCGCGCGCTTACTTTTTGCGCAACGAAGTGCGCTTGCTGCTGATGAACGCCATTATCTATGCCTTGCAAAGGTCGTTCACGGTCACACGCGGCGTGCTTGAGCAGTTGCAAGCAGAGCGTTCGCCGTTAGCTGAGCGTGTGGATGTTTTGCCGCGTCCGCGGGAATATCCTGAGCTGACTGAGCGGATACGCCAAGCACTCTGGCTGTATGTGATAGAAGGAATGCCTGCACAGCTTGCCGCTGATGAGATGGGCGTTAGTCCGCACACAGTGCGCAGCTACATCAAGGAAGGCTATCGAATCCTTGAGGCGCACGATGACAGTCAGTATCCTGAGGAAATGAGTCCAATTGAACGCGCCTTTATGCGCTTCACAGCGTTAGATTTGCACAGTGGCACGCCGACTGAGCACACTGAGGCATCTGCTAAGGGCAGCGGCCAAGATTCTGGACAGTCAGAGCCGAGCTGATAAAATTTAGAGCGAATTCTAACAAATGGAATAGCGCTTTCTGTCATGTCTACTAACAAGGTTTGGGTACGCGTTTGTCCACTGGAAGCCGTGCCAACAGGTCGTGCTATCAACGTGCATATCAACAATCAACGCTGCATCATTGCGCGCTGCGGCGACCAAGCCTACATCGCGCAGGGCTACTGTACACACATGCTCTACGCTCTGAGAGACTCAGCCGTCAAAGATTGTCTGATCACCTGCAGTTTGCACGGCAGCCAGTTCGATTTACGTGACGGCAGCGTGCAGAGCTGGGTCACGCCGTTGACCGATGAAATCCGTCAGCGCAAAGCGCTGCGCGTCTACGAGACCGAAGTGCGTGATGGTGTGGTCTACGTGGCTTGGAATGCAGAGAGCGCTGAGAAAGTGCGCGTGCGCCTCTGATGAGCCTGCCAAACGAGCCGTCTATTGGCGAAACTTTCGGTTCAAGCCTTGAAATCTGCTACGAGGTGCTGCTGTTTCTCTCTAGCCGCATAGCACGCCTAAAAGCAGGTGAGGCGTTTGAGTACATCAGTGGCGATCCAGACGCTGAGATGAAGATCAAGGATTGGTGTGATGCACGCGCTTACAAGCTCACGCTCTGTGAACGTCTGCCTGATGGACGCTGGCGCTTTGTGATAGAGAAAGACTGAGTGCCAAACTTAGCGCGGAATGAGGCATAGGAATGAGTTCACTTGCTGAGACCGAGTCACACAGCGCGCCTGCGGATGTCGGCATCGTCATTGTGAACTGGAACACGCGCGATCTGCTGCGCGGCTGTTTGCAGTCGTTAGCAGCAAGCGATCCGAGCGTCAAGCGGCGCATTGTCGTAGTAGACAACGCTAGTGGCGATAGTAGCGCGGCTATGGTACGCGCTGAGTTCCCAGAAGTGACGGTGCTGGAGAACGCGCAAAACATCGGCTATGCAGCGGCTAACAATCTCGGCTTGCGTTTGCTTGGCTTTGGTCAACCGTGCAGCACAGAGGCGCCACGCTATGCGCTGTTGCTCAACCCTGATACCGAGTTGCCGCCTGACGCTCTGCGCTTGATGCTAGAGCGCTTTGATGCTGATCCGAGTATTGGCGCAGGTGGACCGCGCCTGATTCTGCCTAATGGCAAACTCGACCTTGCTTGTCGTCGCAGCTTTCCCACACCTGAGGTCGCCATGTGGCGGATGCTCGGTTTGAGCAAGCTCTTTCCCAAGAGCCGTCTCTTCGGGCGCTATAATTTGACGTACCTCGACGAGCACCTTGAGACTGAGGTAGACTGTGTCGTTGGCGCGTTTATGATGGTGCGCCGCGAGGTGATCGAGCGCGTCGGTCTTTTGGATGAGACTTTTTGGATGTACGGAGAAGATATAGATTGGGCGTATCGAATCAAACAGGACGGCTGGAAGATACTCTACTATCCGAAGGTGACAGTGCTGCACATCAAGCGCGCAGCCAGCCGCCAGAATCCGAGAACACGACTGGAGTTTCAGCGTGCCAGCCTGATCTTTTACTACAAACACTTCGCCCGCCAGACGCCGCGTCTGATGCACTGGGCAGTGCTAGCGGGACTGCTGCTCAAGGGCGGACGTCCACTCTGGGCGGACATTCGAGCGCTAAGCAGGTCACGCTGACAGCTGAGCCGCCGCCGTACTTGCGCGGCTTCTTGGCTGTGTTGCTGGTGCTGATAGATATCGGCGCGCTCGGCGCGGCGTTCTGGCTCGGCTATGTGGCGCGCCGCGAGGTGCCGCTCTTCGCTGCGCCGATTGATCCACCGTCGCTGCGCGCCTACTTGCCTGTCTTCTTAATCCAGACAGCAACTATTCTGACCGTGTTTTACTTTGCGCGGCTGTACCATCAGCGGCGCGCCGCCAGCCGCATTGATACGCTCTATGCGATTGCTGCTTCTGTGTCCATCGGCGTGGTGATGTCTAACGGCATTGCCAGCATCCTGCTAAAAGGCACAGGCGTCGGCACAGACTATCCGCGTCAAATGATCCTGTACGTCTGGCTGTTTACGCTGATCAGCGTGACGCTTGGACGTGAAGTGCATCGGCAAATTACAGTGCGGCTGCGCAAGGCAGGCTTCGCGCGCGACCGTGTGCTGATCGTTGGCTCAGGCGAGGTAGCGCAAGGCATTGTTCAACATATCCATGCTAATCCTCAGCTTGGCTATCGGATTGTCGGCGTTGTGAACGGGCAGATCGGCGGCTCGGTAGCACAAGTGCCAGTCATTGGCACGGCAGCTGAGCTATCTGACTTGATTGACACTTACCACATTGACGAGGTTATCATCGCACAGCCTGAGCTGCAGCGCCAAGAGCTGGTCAGCCTTGTGGCGCGCTGTCAGCGCGGACGAGTCAGCATCAAAATCTACCCTGACCTGTTCAGCTACATGGCAGGCGGCATGAGCGTGGATGATCTGGGCGGCTTGCCGTTGCTCTCTGTGCGCGATGTGGCGTTGCGCGGCTGGAAGCTCTCGCTCAAGCGCGGCTTGGATATCTTCGGAGCTGCCTTCGGCTTGATCATGCTCTCGCCGTTCATGCTATTGACAGCAATTCTGATCAAGCGCGAGTCGCCCGGACCGGTTTTCTTCGTCCAAGAGCGCATGGGCTTAGATGGTCGTCCATTCCCGATGCTCAAGTTCCGTTCCATGCGCGTGGACGCTGAAAAAGACGGACCGGGCTGGACAACAGCTAACGATCCGCGCGTGACGCGCATTGGCAGGTGGATGCGCCGCAACAACTGGGACGAAATTCCGAATTTAATCAACGTTTTGCTAGGACACATGAGTTTAGTCGGCCCGCGTCCAGAGCAGCCGCACTTTGTGCAGCAGTTCCGCGAGAAAATTCCGCGCTACATGGAACGTCACCGTGAGAAAGCGGGCGTCACAGGCTGGGCGCAAGTGAACGGCTTGCGTGGCGATACCAGCATTGAAGAGCGCATCAAGTACGATCTGTGGTACGTTGAGAACTGGTCATTTTGGCTAGATGTGAAGATCATCCTGCGCACTATTGTGCAAACTCTAACGGGCAGAAGTAAGAACGCCTATTAGGCGGGAAGCGCCTGCACGGCATGAGCGAACTGCTGATTATCTTGCTGTTGATCGTAGCAAACGGCGTCTTTGCCATGTCAGAGACGGCGTTGCTCGCAGCGCGCAAGGCACGGCTGCAGCAGCGCGCCAATCAAGGCGACCAACGCGCCGCTGTGGCGCTCGAAATTGCCAATCAGCCGAACGCATTCCTTGCCACCATTCAAATCGGCATTACGCTGATCGGCATTTTGGCAGGCGCTTTCGGCGGCGCTGCAGTAGCCAGCGGACTAGCTGAAATGCTACGCAATGTGCCAATCTTCGCGCCTTCCGCTGAGCCGATTGCTTTTGCAACAGTTGTGTTGCTGACAACTTACCTCTCGCTGATTATTGGCGAGTTGGTGCCAAAGCAGCTCGCACTGAGCAACCCTGAGCGCGTCGCCTCGCTGATCGCAGCACCCATGCGCACGCTTTCGCGCGTGGCGGCGCCTCTGGTGCGTTTTCTGGACAACTCAAGTGGCTTTGTGCTTCGCCTGTTGAACGTACGTCCATCAGCTGAGCCTGCTGTGACTGAAGAAGAGATCAAGGTGATGATCGCGCAGGGGACGCAGATTGGCACGTTTGAGGAAGCAGAGCGTCGGCTGATGGACGGCGTGCTGCGCCTTGCTGATGTGCGCGTCGGTGCGCTGATGACGCCGCGTACTGAAGTCACATGGTTTGACGTGAATGAGCCGATAGAGTCCGTGCGCGAAAAGATTGCCAAGAGCGGCAAGTCGCGCTTTCCTGTGGCGCGCGGCAGCCTTGACGACGTGATTGGAGTCGTGCGCGCCAAAGATTTGCTGGCACGCGCACTCGCTAATGAGCCATTTGACCTGACGGCATGTCTGCAGCCGCCGCTATTTGTGCCAGAGTCGCTCACAGCGCTCAAGCTGCTCAACCGCTTCCGCGATGCGAACACACACATCGCGCTGATCATTGACGAGTATGGCGGTCTGCGCGGCGTGGTGACCATTGCTGACATCATGGCAGAGATCGTAGGCGGCAATTACTTGGAAGAAGAGGCGATTGAGCCTGAGGTCGTTCAGCGCGAAGACGGCTCTTGGCTGATTAACGGCATGATGACAATTCAGGAATTCGCTGAGCTGTTCCCGATGTTGCGCTTGCCCGATGAGTCCGAGCGCGAGTATCAAACGCTAGGCGGATACCTGATGAGCCAATTTGGACGCATCCCGCAGATTGGCGACATCCACGAGGCAGACGGGCTGCGCTTTGAAGTGGTGGACATGGACGGCTACCGCGTGGATCGCGTTTTAGTCTCACGAGTGCCACCTTCTGCACCAAGCGAGATGGCAGCACAGGACGCCTAGAAACCTGCGCGTGTCGGCAGCGGCGTAGGCGTTGGCGAAGGCGTCAAGGTGATAACGGGCAGGCGCGGCGCACGCGGTATAGGTGTGCTGGTCGGCGAGCGCGTCCACTCAAACGGACAGCGGAACGTCTTAGCGAAAGGCTGCACGCCGTTAGCGCCGTGCGCCGCGTTGAACCACTGGACTGTGAAGATCGGCTGTGTGCGGTCAACCAAAGCGACGACTCGGCTGCCGTCGCGCGCCGTCTTAGCGACAGGTCTGCCTGCTACATCGGTCAATTCGTCAAACACAAAGATGACGAGCGGATAGCCCGTGCTATCAGCGCGTATGCCCCAGACCTCAAACTCGCGCCATTCAGCGTCACAGTACACCACGACTCGATCTGCTGCGTTTGGCTCAGCGCGACCGTCATCAGGGTCAAAGCCTTCAAAAGGCGGCGTGTAGCCTTGCGCTTGGACGATTGGATACGAAGGTACTGCGATCAGGGCAACTGAGGCAAGACCTGCGAGCAAAGTAACGCTTAGAGCTATAATCAGCATGCGACGCGCGCGCATGTGAAAAGTCCTCAATCATTTTTTACAGATTCTAGCATGAATTTTGGTCGCTGGACGCCGAGCTTTCTTAGCATTCGACACAAAAAATTGCGAAAGTGTATAACATACACTAGTTACCACGTCGGCTAACTTTGATACGGATGTGCTTTCAACAAGGCTACAGCAAACTCATCAATCAGCTTGACCGAGTAGAATGAGCTCACTATCAGCGAGAAAGCTGAGCGTATCTTTGGTGTTGCCTCGACTCTAGTAAAACACAACTGCTGAGATAGGCAAGTTGAACTCAGCAAGGAAGCCTGTTCTAAAATCGTCCATTAGGAGACGGTAATGGCTCACCTGAAAACGAAGACTAGCAAGTCAGAGCTCAGTGGGCAAGGTGATCTTGCCCGTGCAGAGCACGTCTGCACGGGCAAAGTGACGCCTAGCGCGGCTCTTGGACTTTCAAATCGCTCCAGATCACGTTGCCAAAGCCGTCAAAGTTGACCGTGTAGCGCTGATTGATCTTGAAGCTGCGCCACTCGATCTCAGTTTTGGCGCGGTACTCTAGACGGCGCTCCTGCGGCTTATCAACGCGCTTGAAAAAGACCATCAAGCGTTCCTCGCGTCCGCCTTCGCGCTCACGCACGCCTAGATTGAGCGCGCCCCAAACCAACGGATCATCCGCGCCGCCGCTCGTGCGCACCTCACGGACGCGCTGCCACTGATCGTAGGAGTAGTTGCAGTAACGCTCTGGTCGGTACTCAGTGCGGCTGCGATTTTCGTAAACAGGCTGCTCGATGAACGTGCCGTCGCCGCGATCTACGCGCCGCACGCCCGTCTGCACGCGCTCCGTGACTGTGTAAGGACGGTCGCGCAAGCTGCAAGAGACGTCATAGGCGCCAGGCGGCACTTGGTCGTGCCAGCCGCTGCCTGTCAGCGTGTTGAGGCGCTCGACTGCGATCACGCGCGACCATTGCAGGTCGTCAACGACGAGCTCAGCAGGCGTGCGCTGCACGGCGAGGAAGATCAGGACGCCAACAACGCCGACAATCGCTGCGAGGATCAAGAGCAGAGGCAACGGATTGCTCTTCGGCTTAGCAGGTTTAGCAGCAGTTTGTTGAGCCTGGAAGCGCTCAAGGACGAGGTCGCGCGCTTTGCCTGTGTCCTCAGCTGAGCCTGCAATGACTGACCGACGGCGCTCAACTTCGGCTGCGCCGCTCAAATCGCCGCCACAGGCGACGCAAAACTGCGCCGCGGCGCTATTCGGCTGCTTGCAATATGGACAGGCGCGGTCAGCGCCGTGATAGACGTACTTCGGATCAGTGACCAGCTTCTTATCTGCTTCAGATGGGAAATAGCGCCATTCAGGGTCTTGACGGGCGCCGCAGTTTGGGCAGAAGCGATGGTCAACGCCGAGCAGCTTCTGTGTGCCACAGAATTGGCAGTCCCAAAGCATTTGGTAGACAGGTTCGCCGCTTTTAGGGACGTTGCGCGGCGGTTCAGGTGATGTCATCACAATCTCCCAGTAGCTCTTGTGTACATTT
>JANWYI010000014.1:33000-68775 GCA_025055255.1 Anaerolineae bacterium
CATGGCGTCGCAGCACAGGGCGTCAGCGCGTATCCTCAAGCGGTCACAGCGCAGATGGTGCTGAACTTTTTGCGCGGCGGCGCTGCCGTCAACGTCTTGGCGCGCCAGATGAGCGCGCGAATCTTAGTTGTGGACGCCGGCGTAGCCGCTGATCTGCCTGATCATCCGCGCTTGCTCAAAGGCAAAATCGCCTACGGCACAGCTGACTTCAGTCAAGGTGCCGCTATGAGCGAGGCACAAGCGGCTGAGTCGTTGCGTCTGGGCGTGTGCGCTTTCGAGCAGGTCTGCGCTGAAGGTGTGGACATCGTGGCGATTGGTGAGATGGGCATTGCCAACACAACATCGGCTAGTGCGATCATCGCTGCGTTGACAGGCGTTGCACCTGCGCAGGTCACTGGACGCGGCACGGGCATTGATGACGCACGTCTGCAACACAAGATCAGGGTCGTTGAACGCGCCTTGCAAGTCAATCAGCCGCGCGGACGCGACACATTGGCGAAAGTCGGCGGCTTTGAGATCGGCGCAATGGCAGGCGTGATGATAGCAGCAGCAGCGCAGCGCGTGCCAATCTTGCTAGACGGCTTCATCAGCACGGCTGCGGCACTGATCGCGGCACAATTTGCGCCCGACATCTGTCACGCTATGGTTGCCTCTCATCGCAGCGCCGAGCGCGGGCATCAGGTTGCGCTCGATCAGCTCGGTTTAGCGCCGCTTCTAGACTTGGACATGCGTCTGGGCGAAGGCACAGGCGCGTTACTTGCCTTGCCAATAGTGGAGGCAGCCATGCGGACGTTGCAAGAGATGGCGACCTTTGACGAGGCAGGTGTGAGCGAGAGAACGTGACCATGCTGAGCGACCTCAAGCGCGCTGTGCGTTTTTTGACCATACTGCCTGTTGGCGTGAGCAAGGCTGAAGAGTCGCGTCCGCTTGGTTACGCCGCCGCTTATTTTCCGCTGATCGGCGTCCTGTTCGGTCTGGTTGGCGTACTGATCATGAATGTGACTGTCTTGGGCTTCAGCGTGCGCGCCTTTCTGGTGGTGCTGGCGTGGAGCATCCTGAGCGGCGGCTTGCACCTTGACGGCTTCGCTGACTCATGTGACGGGCTCCTCGCCACCACGACGCCTGAACGCCGCTTGGAGATCATGAAGGATCCGCGCGTAGGCACGTGGGCAGTAGTTGGCTTGGTGTTGTTGCTGCTGGGCAAGTGGCTGCTGATAGCCTCCGTCGCGTTGCCGCTGATTGTCTTGGCACCTGTGCTGGGACGTCTGACAATGGTCTGGTTAGCAGCGCGCTATCCCTCAGCGCGCTCAGAGGGACTGGGCGCGGCGTTCCGTGTCAGCATAGGCGGCGATCAAGTGGTCGCGGCGACGCTGATCAGCGGACTTTGCCTTGCCGTTCTGATTTTGTTCGATTGGCGCGTCCTGATCGGCGCGTTGAGCGTACCGATAGTTGCCTTCGGCTTCGGACGCTTCGCAGCAGCGCGCTTAGGCGGCGGTCTGACGGGCGATACATATGGCGCAGGTTGTGAGCTGACAGAGTGGCTATGTCTACTGCTCCTGAGCGCACTGTGAGCCGTTTCGGGACGCCGTTCCGCGTCGGAAGCACGTCGTACGTCTATCCCGACGATATCTTGCCGAATGTGGAACGGCTGGCTGCAGACGGCGACGTGGATGATATCGAGTTAATCCTGTTCGAAGTGGATGACGGCACGACCAACTTGCCCAACTCGCACACGATTGATAGGCTGTGTTCATTGGCTGCGCAGCACAGCTTGACCTATAGCGTGCATCTGCCGCTCGACCTAGCCCTAGCAGCTGATGGTAGCGCGCAGCATCAATCGCTCTTCAAGGCTGAGCGCGTCATCCGCCTGACACAGCCGCTCACGCCTTCAGCATACGTCTTTCACCTTGACGGGCAAGGCGTCCAGACGGCGAACTGGATTGATCGTGCGCTGCGCGCGCTGGAGATCGTCATCAGCTGGGTTGACGAGCCAAGTCTGTTAGCCGTCGAGAACCTTGAGACGTGGTCGCCACATTACCTTGAGCCGATACTGGAGCGCTTGCCGATCAGCCGCACGACTGACATCGGTCACCTGTGGAAGACGGGCGTGAGTCCGCTCAACGTGCTGGACGCATGGTTGCCGCGCACGCGAGTCATCCACTTACACGGGATAGGCGAGCGCGATCACAAGAGTCTAGCGCTGATGCCAGCTGAGCAGCTCGATCCTGTGGTCGCTGCGCTGCTGAGAATGCCTTATTGCGGCGTCTTGACGCTTGAAGTGTTCGAAACGGCTGATTTTTTCAGCAGCCGCGCTGCACTGCTAGAGTCAGTTGCAAGGGTGCGCACATGGGCTATCTAATCCTGCTCTTAGGCGGCGCGCGCAGCGGCAAAAGCGCTACGGCGCTGCGCATGGCAGCTGAGCGCGGCGGCGACTCTGTGCTGTTCATCGCCACAGCGACCGCTAGTGACGAAGAGATGGCAGCACGCATCGCGCAGCATCGCACAGAACGTCCAACAACATGGCACACGCTTGAGACGCCGCGCGACATCAGCAGCGCATTAGCACAGGTCGCTGTGCAGCCGCGCGTCATCATCGTAGACTGCATCACGTTGCTTGCGGCGAACGCGCTGCTCGCCTTGCCTGAGGACAGCACACAAGCGCAGGCAAATGCCGCGATCCTTGCTGAAATTGACTCGCTCTTGAGAGCGCAACGTGCCAGCGCTGCCACGTGGATCGTCGTCAGCAATGAAGTCGGCATGGGCATTGTGCCGCCATACCGACTGGGCAGGCTTTACCGTGACGCGCTCGGTCTCGCCAATCAGCGCCTTGCCACTGCAGCCGACGAGGTCTACCTGATGGTGGCAGGCATAGCATGGCGGCTCAAATAGTTCGGCTCAGACCTTCCTCATGACCACAACAGACTCATGTGTCATGGTCACTGCAGTGGCGCCGCTGCGATTAGATGGGCTGTTGCGCAACGGCATCCGCTTGTTGGGAATGGCGCGCTGATAGGTGACGACGTGCGCAAAGCCAAGTGCCTCGAAGAAGCGCTGAATAGCGTGATCAGTTGGCAAGCGCGCGCCTTTCACAGACCGATTGCCGACCACATAACAAACTATGCCGTTGCGCGCCATAATGCTCGCTACATTGGTGATCGAGGCGCGCAGGTCAGCGTAAAATGCCGCAACCTCCAGCGCGCGCCGTGGCGCCTGTGCATAAATTTGCTGCAGCGCCAAGTCGAGGAGCGGCACGTGGAAGTTTGGCAGTTTGCTCAGTGACGTGCCGCCCATAAGCGCGCGATCCACTCGCGCCGCCTCAGGCAGACCGAGCCATTCCGCTGCAAGGCGCGAGAACTGTCCATAAGCGACTGTGGTGCGCGAGTCGCCATAAGGCGGCGAGGTGACCACGATTTGTACTGATTCAGGCGCAATTTGCTCCAATGGAATGCCCTGCACACTGTTAAAGGCGTGGATGTGCGCGCGACTTTGACGCGGCGCCGCTGCATACGCCGCCAAAAACTGGCACAGACCTTCGCGGTTGCGCGCGATCTTGGTGCGCAGCAGGTTGAAAACATCGGGCGTATGCGTCCTCAGGCGCGCCTGCGGCAGGCGATATAGTTTGAACTCATCAGGGCGCGTGTTAGAACACTCGCGGACGGTCTCGCTGAAGGCGACGGCAAAAAAGGCGCGCAGGTCGTCATCTGCCAGCTGATCGAGCCATGCGCGGACGTGCGCAAGCTGCTCAACAGCCTGCGGCTGAAACCAAAAGGCTAGGTCAATGCCTGTGGGCAGGCGCTCAGGCGTCCGCATCGGCGATCTCAGCCATACTTCAAGGTCGGCAACAGCGGCGTCGAGCGCCTCAAGCGAGAGCGGCGCGGTCTTGGCGCGGCTGATCAGGCGCGCCAATGGATTCAGGTCAGTCCCATGTGCCTCATGCCCGCGAATTAAGCCTTCCACAAGGCTTGTGCCAGTGCCACAGTACGGATCGAACAGGATAGCAGGCTGCGGCGCAAAGCGCTCCAGCAGCCGAGCAGCGACCTGCGGAATCATGCGCGCAGGGTAGTCGTGATAGCAATGCGTCAGCGTCCGTGTCGGCGCGCCGCTGAACGTCCAGTCCTCTTCAGATAAGTTAGATATGTCAAACAGAGGCAATTGCATCGGAGCACTCATAGGTCACGAACTTCTCGGAAAAGCAAAGGCAGCTTGTCCTCACGGACTCGAAAGCCTGTGCCATGATTACGCGCCGAAGTCGGCTTTTCGTGCAAGCGCAAGTCCACTAGCACATTTCCTGCGAGAATTTGGCTGTACAGAATAGAGGGTGATGTGTCTTGCATCAATTGCGCACGATGATAATAAAAGTATTCTCTGTCGCCGCGCTTTTCGCCAAATGCGCTCACTAAGATCAGTGCGGGGACTTTCTGCTTGAAACGAGTTGCCAATGCCTCAAACTGCCAAACTGCGATTTCTTCGCCTGAGATGTGTCGCAGAGCAATGAAAGTCTCTTCGACATGCAGGAACAATCCAGTGCTGTTCGGCGTGCGTGATAATGTGAAGTATAAACCTAGACGTCCTGCTTTTGCAGGGTCTCTGTCAGGTGTGCCATAGCGCTTGATAGCTTCTAGTGGTGGCACTTTCCACACTTTGCGGTTAAATGTGAAAAGCGTGATCATCGAGTTTGAGCCAACACGATGAGCTTTCAATTCCACATTGCCGAGATCGGGTACGGCAACATTGTTTTCGGTCAAGCCAAGTAGCTGCTCAAGCGTGTGTCCGACACCTGTGTCGCCACGTCGCACAGATGCAACCCAACCTCGCGCCTTTAAGGCGGCAAAAGCCCGTTGAAATGCTACTAAATCCACAGCTGGGCTACTCCTCGCCCAGACGCAGCACGCGATTGATCTCCAGACGACGCAGCCACCATGCTGCTACACCGACTAACGCGCCGAAACCAACTGTCAGCGCAGCCAGCACGCCGATCACGCCTGTGAGCGGCAAGCTGAGCGCCACGCCGCCAAACAGCGTCAAAAATGGCAAGATGACATAGGCGAGCAGCGCGCCAAGCACGACGCCAACGGCTAAGGCAGGGACGATCAGCGTCGCCTGTTCCACTGCTAAGAGTCGCCAAATGTTGTCCGCATTCCAGCCCAGTGCGCGTAGCACGGCAAAGCTCAAGGCGCGACGCCGCGCCGTGACCGCTAGGTAGAAGCTGAAGTCCAGCAGGCTGAGCAAAAGCGAGACCCAGAAGCCTGCGTAGAGCATCCCTGCCACAGCTGCGGGCAACGGCTCGCGCAGCAGCTCAGCGTAGCGATCCCATGCGTAGAGCGCACTCTGATAGCCTTTCTGTGCCGCAATTTGTGCTTTGAGAGCCTCGCCTGGCGCGCCTTGTGGCAGGTCTAACCAGACTTCGTTTGGCACAGGGCGCACAACGAGTCCTACAGCTGGCTCAGCGAAGATCAGTCTGCCCAAATGCCCTTGATCGAGGATTAAAAACTGTTGCGCCACGCCCAGCGACGGAAACTCGCGCACGACGCTCACAACGCGGAAATGGACAGTCCAGCGCGTGTTATTCGGCAACAACACCTGCACGTTTGCTGTGTCGCCAATTCGCAGCGGCTGTCTGTCAGTGCGCTGAGCAGCGCCGACCTCGCGCGCCAAGCGCTCCGAGATAATGGCAGGCGCGACCAAAGTCTCAGTGTGGCGACCAGTTTGCCGATTGAACGTCCGCTGCAGCGCGATATCTTGTCCTTGCAATGACGCGAGCAGGCGTGCCGTCTCTGGAAAAGTCTGCCTGAACGACTCAAGCGGCACGCCAAGCAGCGCGTAGCTGACTGTACCTGCTTGTTGAATGGACTCAACGCGCAAGACCGATGTAGCATCGCGGACTTGTGACAGAGCGCGCCATGCAGCAAGGTCAGGCGGCTCGCGTCCGTCTAGTGTGACGCGAATTGCGCCGCCTGTTGCTGCGCGCGCCGCTGACCACGCGCCGATCTCGCGCGTGTTGCTCAGTCCAAGCGCTGCTGTGCCGAGCGCGAGCGTGCCGATCAGCAGTAGCACCAGTTGCGCATAGTGGCTCGGATCGCGCTCCACTGTCCACACTGAGAGCGGCGCTGTGAGACCGTTGCTGCGCCGCGAGAACAGCCCGATCAGACGTATCAGCGCAGGAAAGAGCCGCAACCACAGCAGCGCCATGCCGCTCAGGAGCAAGCCTGCGCCGAGCAGGTTGAACGGATCAGCTAAGCCGCCTGTGCGCGCTGCGCCGTCTACGATTTGCCCGATCAGCGCCGTCGGCTCGTTGAGCAACAGGCTGAGTGTCTGACCGAGATCGCCTTCCACAAAAAAGAGCAGACGCGCTATGAAGCCAAGTCCGACTGCGGTTAAAACGATGTCCAGTGCGTAGCGCCGCCATATTGGTCGCTGCGGTGGACGCGCAACTAGCTGTTTGAACTGTGCCAGACTGCGCCGCGCTGCTGGCAAGGCGGGCAAGCTGAGCATGACGAACGCCGCAAGCGCCGCAAGCGTGCTGAGCAGGTACGCATTGACAGGAATGCCTGCTATTGGCGCACTGACTTGCGCTGTGCCAAGCGGACTGATCCGCCAAAGCACGTTCAGCAAGATGAACGCCAATGGCGCGCCCAGAATCGCGCCGATAGCGCACAAAGTTAGCATGGTGAACATCTGTAGGCGCGCTAACTGCCAAACGCTTGCACCTCGACTGCTCAGCGCTGCCCATTCTTCGGCTTGCGTCTCTAGGTACAAGCTGACCGTTGTGACCAGATGGTAGAGCATCAGCAACAGCACAGCGCCTGCCAGCAAAATGATCGGCGGCTCTGTGCGCGCCACTTGATCGGCATACCGATCTAGCTCGCGCAGCAACGGATTGGCGCTCAGCAAGCCGCGATAGTCAGCTGTCAGTTTGTCAACCACGAACTTCAGGCGTTCGCGCACTGAGCTGAGTGTGTCCGCTGTCACAGCGGCGCTGTTGAGCCGAATCAGCCAGACATAGCTGTTGTTCTCGCTGCGGCGCACTGTTTGTGTCGCTTTGGCGACCCAGTCGCTGTAAGCGCCTTCGGTCACGATGAAAGCAAGTTGATACTGTCTGCCTGTTAAGCCGACCTGAATCACTTCGCCTTCCAGTGCGCGCCGATTGCCCTGCCAGACCAGATCGTCGGGATCAGCTGCCTCAACAATCCCGACGACATGCACCACGACTCGATTAGCGGCAAATTCGCCAATTGCAAAGCGCGTGCCGACGCCGTAGCCGCTTTGCCGCGCCGCCTCAACGCCGATAACTGCCTCAACATCGCCTGTTGAGTACATGCCAATGCCTTTGTCAATCCGCTCTTCCTCAGTCAGCGCCTGACGTTCTGGTGAATCAGGCGGCGGAAGGCGACGTGGCAGGCGTCCTTCCACCACGCGCAGACGCGACTCAAGGTCTGAGAAGGCGTAGGCGTGGAAGGCGAACTCAGAGCGCGGCGTCAACTCAGTGGTCGGCTCGCCATACAGATACCTGAAGCCGCCGAAAGCAGAGGCAGAGCGCGAAATGCGCGTCAAACTGCTCACAAGGTTGCCCAGCTGACTTGTGATGAACGTCCAGTCGCTTGGCGCGAAGGGTTGCGGATTGATCAGCTCAAGGGTCAGGCTCTCAGGCGGCGCTGAATCGAGCGTGAAGCGCAGTCCTGCCTGCACTGTGGCGCGCACGTAGAGCGGCGGCAAGGCGAAAAAGGCGGTCACTAGGCTGACAGCGAATAACAAGACGGCAAGTTGCCGCCACGAACGGCGCGCACGGCGCAAGGCAAGCGAGAGGTTCACGGCTGTCAGCTCACAAGCTACCTATCAAAGCAGGTGAATATCTCTTTGGCGCAGTAAAACTGTTGAAAAGAAAACGCACGGGCTGCAAAAGTCATACCTGTTGTCATGCCTCAGCGTGCCGAAATAGATGAATTCGGATTGGAATCGGTAGCTCTGCAAGATATTTTTCCATAACCGGACGCACCTCATCCCAGTTTAACTGACCGTTGCCGCAGCCCAGCATCGGAAATGAGATCAAAGTAATGCCGTATGGGCGGTAAGTCACCACAAATTTTTGTAAGCCGCTCTCGATGTACTCAAGGCGCGATTTTTCCCGCCAATGTCTTTTAGTCGGAAAGTTCAATATCCACCTGTCGGATGCTCGATAGAGCCACAGCTTACCAACTGTGAGCAAGCCTTGTTCGCACAGCTTTCTGTACTGTTCTGCCATTTCAGGATAGCGCCGCCTGAATTCCGCAGCGACGCCCTTGCCCATCACGCCTACAGTGTTAACTGGATTCACCAGTACCTGTGCAGAGCTATCGAACAGGTTTTCTTTGACGTAGATGATCATGACTGCCTGATCTGATTCGCGCAATGCACCTTGCCAGGCTTAGATGGACTCTGAATGCAGCTCAAACAAGTTGCGTGTGAATGTGAAGTTCTGCAGACGCTCGCGCGCGTAGGCGCAATACGCCTCGTTAATATCAATACAGATGAAGTGGCGTCCTGTCTTCAGAGCGGCAAGCGCCGTTGAGCCTGAGCCTGCGAACGGATCGAGTACAACATCCTCAGGCTGCGTGAGCAAGCGGATGAACTGTTCAACGATCTTGACGGGATAGATAGCAGGATGCGGATTGCCCTTGACGGACTCAACAGGCGCCGTGATGACGTCGCGCTTCAGACGGTTGCCATGAATGCGGATGATGGTAAAGCCGTTCCGCTCTAGCTGGATTTTGCGCCCGCCTTCTTGCCCGCCGAACGGCTCTGAGTGAATGCCGCGAATTTTCATGCGGAAGCCTTGTATCGCGCCGCTGCGCACTTCCTCAATCACAGCCTCAAGCGCAGCGCGCGCTATTGCCTTTTGCTGCTCGGTCAGCTCAGACCGCTCAATCAGGCTGAAGTAACGTCGCCCGATGTTGCGATGGCTGCTGTCTATCTCTTGGTCAGCTGGCTCGTCATCAGCGAGGAACGACTCTGGGAAGTACTTGTACTGGTCGCTCTTCACAAAGTGGAAGAACGGCTCAGTGCTGCTGACCAGACGGCGCTGGAATTGGCGCGGCGTCGGATTTGACTTAACCCACGTCACAGCGTTGACCAGCTTGACAGGGAAGCGTTCGGTCGCGGCAATGGCAAAGCGATACGGCATGAGCAGCAAGCTACTTTCCTCATACTTATCACCTAAGTTGAACACGAGGCTACCAGTTGGCTTTGTGACGCGGACGCATTCGCCGAAGATGTGCAAAAGCACCTCAAGGTAGGCATGTGGCGTCGCTTCGTTGCCAATGCCGCCGCCGTAGTCACGCTGCTTGTAATACGGCGGCGACGTGATCACTAGGTCTACGCTGTTGCTCGGAAATTCTCTGAGCAACAGGGCGCTATCGCCGCAGACGATTTGATTCAAGTATGGCAGAGACATTCAGTTTTCTAGGCGCTGATCGCAGCATGGCGCATTGCCAGACGGCATACTCTCGATTATATGTTCTAGTGCAGACCATGTCAACGCGCCTTCCGCAGTGCGTAACCAATCGCCGCTGTGCCGAGTGCCGTCATCAGCAAGCTGTAGCCAAAGGCGACCGACGGCGAGAAAGCTGTCCACAGCGCGCCTACGACCAGACTTGAGATGAAGTCGCCAATGCCGTTGACAGCTGCTAGAGCGCCAAAGCCTGTGCTGCGCACTGACTCGTCCACCAAGTCAGCGGCAATGGCGCGCTCCAAAGCCTGTTGCGCTGCATAAACCACGCCGCCAAGAACAAAGATCAGTGCCACGAGCAACACGGCGCTCGGCGTGCCGACCAACAGCAGATTCATCAGCACGGCAAGGCAATAGGCGGCGATCAGCATCGTTCGCTTGCCGATTCGGTCCGCCAGCCAGCCGAACGGATAAGCGCCGACGGCGTAGAACAAATTGTGGACAGTGTAGAGCAGGATCGCAAGACTATTTGCCGCCTCTGCGCCTAGATTTGGCGAAAGGACAGTCACGGCGTAAAGAATGAGCAGTGTGTGCGAAAAATCGCCTGCGCCGAAGATGGCAATGCCGATCAGGTAGCGACGGAAGCGCAGTGGCAGAGCGCTCAGCGCTGCGCCGAACGAGCGCGCGCTCACAGTCCGATTCGGACGCTCGCGCACGAAGAACATGATGCTGGCAGCTGCTAAAATGCCCGGCACCATGCCTAGCAGAAAGACGAGCTGGAAAACGCTCAGCGCGCTCTCGTCTGTGGCAAATGCCGTCACCAAAAGCAGCGCGACTGCCGGTCCGCCAATCGCGCCGAGCGTATCCGCTGCCTCGTCTAGCCCAAAGGCACGCCCGTGTGCCTCTGACGGCACAGCGTCTGCTAATAATGAATCATGCAGCGGCGACCGAAAACCGCGCCCTGCCCAGCCGACCGCGCGCGCCGCCAAGACGCCTAGCCACGTGCTTGCCAGTCCGTACATCCCAGTGGTGACGCCTGTGACCGCATAGGCAACTGCTGCAAAGCCGCGCCGATCCTTGAGGCGGTCGCCGATCCAGCCGCCGACTAACTTGAAGGCGCTCGATAGTCCATCTGAGACCGCCTCGATCAGCCCTAGGGCGAATGGCGGCGCGCCTAAGAGCGTCAAAAAAAGTGGCAGGACAGCCGTGCCTGCCTCATGTCCGAAGTCTGAGAGAAAGCGGTTGAGCGCCAAGCCGACTACGTCTCGTGTTAGCCAGCTCTGCTTTACCCGTGTCATGCTCACGTCCTTGCTTAGGCAAGACGCTCGGGCTTCAGCCACTGCGCGCCTAGCTGTGCCAGAAAGTCGCTCAGGAGCGCCCACGTCAAGGAGAAATTAGGCGTGTCGCCGACACGCACGCAGCCTCGAATGTCTAGCGGAAGTGCCTCATCGGGAATGCTTGCGCCTGATTTGCTCAACGGTCTGCCTCTGCCCAAGCAACCAGCTCTGGCTCGCTCAGTCCGCCACTCAAGCAGTCCGAAAGTTGCTGGGCGACTGCCTGTTTTGCGACTATATGTCTCGTCAATTCTGCCATCAATCCTCGCCTAAGCGCAACGTCTGCGCTAGTGAGAGCCGCCGCACCAAAAGTGCGCTCACGATCAGCACAGCGCTCAACACAGCGCCGATCAGCGCGCCATACTGTAAGAGTGCCGCTGTCTCTGCCTGCACAATGAATGGCGGCGTGATCTGCGCGCCACTGGCATCCTGTGCCAAGCGCGGCACGACCTGAGCGCTCAACACGGCGCCGAGCAAGGCGCCAAGCAGCGCACCTAGACCAATCACAAAGCCTTGCTCAAAGGCGAGCTGTGCAACGACTCGGCTGGCAGGCAAGCCGAGCGCGCGTAGCACGCCGAACTCAGCGCGCCGCGCCGCTGCCGTGAGCGCTGTGTAGGTCAGCAAGCCGACAATGCTCAACGCTAGTGCTACGATGAACTGTGTGAACATCAAGCCGAGCAAGCCGCGCGCTAACGGATCGGTCTGCAGCGTTTGCCGTTCGCCGTCAAGCGTCTGTAGGCGCAGCCAAGCGCGTTCACTGCGCGGTTGCAATGCCGCCACCACGTGTGAGGCTCTGAAGCCATCTGCTGCTTTTAGCCAGACCTCATCAGCGTAAAGTGTTGCGCTCGGACGCCGATTCAGCGCGTAGAGCAGCGGATCGCGCTCAGTCACGGCGAACGGCATGAATTGCCGATCTTGAATCCACATGCCGTCGCGCTGATAGGCGTCGTAGAGCGTTGGATAGTAGGCTAAAGGCGACTCGCGCACACGAAATTCTACGTCTACGCCTAAAATGTTGCGCAGCGTGAGCGTCTGTCCTGCTTGCAAGCCGAGTCGCTCGGCAAGGCTGCGGCTGACCAACAAGGGAATCGGCGCAGGCGCAGGATAGTTCAACAGGACGCCCATGCGCGCCGTCTCAGCCGTCTGATCCCACATAATGCCCAGTCCACGCCGTCCGTCAGCTGAGTCAGGCGTGGCATTGCCAGTCACCTGTGCGCCGCTATCGTAGACGAATTCCCAGTCGCCTTCGCGCAAAAGCGGCAGCATTTGACGGTCACCATTCCCATCTGTGGCACTTAACTCGGTCAGGTAGAGCCGCAAGAAGCGCTCGCCGCTGCTTGACCTGCCACGATGTTGCCAGTAGAGCGAGACCAAACGCACAGGCGCTTGCAGCGCATAGCTGAGCGCCGTCAAATCTGCCTCAAGAGCAGCCCAACCGTTCGCATAGAAGCTCTCACCACCGCTGTAGCCTGTTTGTCCGCTACCTGTGCGCGCGTACTCAACTTCCACAGGACGAAATGGCACGCTCAGCCAACTGCCTGCCGCATCTTGCAGCCGTGCATAGAGCGTCGTGCGCCGCAACAGTCGGTCAAGGTCAGGGACGTGAAAAAAGCCTGTCCAAACGTCAAAGCGCGCCCAGAGCCGCAAAGTCTGTGGCACAAATGGTAGCTGCTCGCCAACTTGTGGCAAGGTCTGCACAGTTTGAGGAGAATTCGGCAAGCGCAGCTCGCCTAGGTCGGCGCGCCAATGGACGCTCTGTGCAAAAGTAGCTGAGTCAACTGCCAGAAGTTGCCCGCTCAGCGCAGCGCGCGAAGCATCAGGCTGGAAGTTTACAGCGCGCAACCGCCATGCTACTGATGCAGCTGCGACCTCAGTTGCCGCTGCGTATACATGCGCAGGCAGTGCGCGTCCGACGTTCAGCCGTAAGTCACGCTCATTGACGCGCACATCCGCGCCGACGCGATACTGCGCCTGATCGGTCTGGCTGCGCTCAACTGTGGCGCGGAAACTCGTGGCGAACCAACCAATTCCAATCGCTAGTGCCAACAAAAAAGCGAGGCGACCGTAATGGACTGGCTCGCGGGAGAGTTGCCATGCGCCGAGCGCGCTCACTGCGCCGCGTCCTAACGCCAACAAGCGCGCTATGAGCGTCGCTATGAGCGGGAAAATGCGCAGCGAGATGCTGCCTAGTCCTAAAAAGAGCAGCGCGGGTGACAGCAATAGGAACGGGTCTGTTGCGCTGCTGCCTGCTATTGTGGTGAAGAGCGGCGTCTCGCGGCTGACCAAGCGCAAGAGCGCTGCGATGCCAAGAACGGCAAGGATTACGTCCAGATAGTAGCGTTGCCACCACGCCTGACGCTCACTGCGCTGCGCAACGCCGCCTGCGGCAATTAGCGGCAAGCGCAGCACAGGACGCAACGTCGCCATCAGAGCCACGAAGGCAATACACGCCGCCAGAGCAGAGAATAGGAAAGCGTCCGCTGTGAGCAAGAGCGGCAAGTCAGGATAGTTGGCGAAAAATGGCGTGATCCAGATCAGCAGTTGTCGTGCCAGAAATGGCGCACTTGCTGCGGCGATCAGGCAGAGCGTGAACGCCTCAAAACCGTGCAGTACAACGAGCGCACCATCGGCGGCGCCGCGGCTCTGCAGCATAGCAATCTCGCGCCGTTCGCCGCGCCGCACGAGTGCAGCCGTCACCACCAGAAAGAAGATGACAAGTGCGCCCAGCTGTAACAGCAAAAGCGCAAATGGCGCGTCCAGTGAGCGAACAGCGCGTTCATAGGCGAGCAGGACACCACTGTCCACGTTCTGATCGCCCTGCACTTGCCAGTGGATCAGGCGCGTGAAACGCACCAGTTGCAACGGCGTCCCGTCTTCAGCTTGACGGAATGTCTCAGCGAGCGCGTTATCGTACTCCAGCAGAGCGGCGCGTGCCTCTGGACTACGCGCGAACGGCAAGCGCGCATGGTCAAAGAGCAGCCGCCAGCCGAAGCGGACAGGCGTATCTGGAATGAACTCAGCAGCAGCGCGCAAGAGCGACTCGCGCGTGGTGAGCACTACGAATTCAGCACGATATTCGCCGCTGGTCTCTGTGTAGCGCAGTGGTGACGGCTGCATGAAATAAGCGCGCTGGACAGGCGTCAAGTTCTCAGGCTGCGTCGCTACGCCAACAATCCGCGCCCGAATATTGCGGCTACTTGCCCAGCCGCCGCGCGGACCGCCTTGATCGAGCGTCAAAATCTCGCCAATGCGAAAGCCGTGCGCATTCTGTGCCTCAAATGGAATGACGACCTCAAGATCAGCTTCAAGGTCGTCATCCAGCGTGTGTGGCAACCTGCCTTCCAGCAAAGTAACTGCTTCAGTCCAATTTGCATAGTGGGCGAGGAAAGTGCGCAGCGTTGGATCGGGAATGCGCGTCTCGCCAAATTCGGGCGGCGGATTAATGGCAAGCGCGCTGGTCTCGGCATAGAAGACAATCTGGTTCAGCCAATCTGGAAAGGTGTTGAAGTGAGCAGCAGCAAGCGCACGAAATTGTGCATCGTAAGCGTCAATTGCTGCGCTGAGCGGCTGTGACAGGCGTTGACTCGGCACAACTGCAAGGCTGGCGTGCGCATGGACTTCCTCAGGTGGCAACTGGTTAAAGCGTTCAACCATGCTGACCTGCGCAACAGCGCTCAGGTAGAGCGGAATCAGCGCACCAACGGCTGCACTCAGCAATGTGCCGATAATCACGGTCAGCAAGGAACGCCACTGTGCGCTTAAACGGCGCAGCGCCAAGCGACCTGCCCAAGTCAGCGACACGCGACCAAGCACGTCACATGCCTCAGCTCAGACGCCCTCGCCTTCGCCGCCGCGCCGCACATAGCGATAAGTGATGCGTCCGCGCTTGAGGTCGTACTCGCTCAGCTCCACGCGCACGCGATCACCTAGCAAAATGCGGATGAAATGCTTGCGCATTTTGCCTGAGAGATACGCCATAACTTCGTGTCCGTTATCCAGCAGCACGCGGAAAGTGGCATTCGGCAAGGTCTCAATCACTTCACCTTCGACTTCAATTTTCGACTCTGATTCTTTCGGCATAGCCGTCCTTTCTGGATAATCTGTTACATGGCGCCCTCATCCAAGTGCTGCTTGGATGAGAGCTTGAGGCTAGATGATCAGCCGCTTTGGTTGCGCAGTTGCTTGCGGCGCGCACGACGAATCGCTTTCTTCTTGGCAATGCGGCGTAGCTCGCTCTTGGAGACGTGCCAGCGCTTACGGCGCACAATACTGAGGATGCCGCTCTTTGCTACCTGCTTGCGGAAGCGCCGCAGCAGCTGATCCTGTGTCTCGTTCGGACGCAATGTCACAGATGTCACGCTCTCATCACCTCCTCTCTAGCTCGAAAGTCACCTGACCAATCTAAACGCGCAAAACAAGGCAAGGGCAAGCTGATTTGCCTGCCCTGCCTTTGTCAGACCGCCTGTGAGCAATTTATGCACAGCTGCAATCGGACGTTGCAAACTCAGCCTGCCACCTCGACGTTTGAGTCTTGTATATAGTCTACCGCAGCTGCCGTGTTTTTACCAGTGCCGGGTGGCACAACTGCCAAGATCGTGCCGTGTTCTTCCGTCCAACGGGCGCGCTCTTCATCGGTCACATCTTTCAAGCTCAAGCCTAGACGCTGCCGATGACTCTCGATGCTGATAATGCGCATAAGCAGCTTATCGCCTTCGCGCAGCACCTGTGTTGGATCATCAGGCGGCGGGTCGCTCATCTGATTGGTGTGCAAGAGCGCCTCGATGCCCGGCTCCAAGCTGATGAACGCGCCGAATTGCGCCACACGGCTGATCGTGCCTTCCACCAGCTGTCCAACATGGTACATCTCGTCCACGAGCGACCACGGATTTGGCTGCAAGCGCTTCAGCGAGAGACCAATGCGCTTGGTCTCTTGATCGAGCCGCAAGATGTAAACGTCCAGCTCTTGACCAACTGAGAGCAGCTCACGCGGATGCTTGACGCGGTGCCACGCTAACTCGCTGATGTGGATCAAGCCGTCGGCGCCGCCTAAGTCCACAAAAGCGCCAAAGTCGCGCAGTCCGCTGACCACACCACGCCGCACTTCGCCTTCTTGCAGGTTTCCCAAGAGCGATTCCTTGTTCTGGTCACGCTGCCCGCGCTGTGCGTCGCGCTGGCTCATCACTAGACGGCGGCGCTTGCGATTGACCTCAATAATCTTGATATAAATTTTCTTGCCGATCAGATTTGCCATGAAGTCCTTGCGCTCGTCCTCGCTCAAGCCACGTGGCAAGTCTGCTACATGGCTGGCAGGAATGAAGCCGCGCAAATTGCCGAATGGCACGATAATGCCGCCACGATTAGCATCGGCTACTACTGCCTCGATCACTTCGCCGCTCTGCATCAGCTCTTCAGCGCGCAGCCAATCTTCGCTCTGGCGCGCCTGAGCAATTGAGACGATCAGATTGCCGTCTTGATCCTCAGGATTGACAACGACGATTGGCACTTCTTGCCCAACTTCGAACTTCACGCCTTCCAAGCGCTCAAGATCGGCGCGCGGTACAACGGCGTCGCGCTTCATCTTGACGTCTACAATGATGCCTTGATCGTCAATGGCGAGAATCGTCCCCATCAGCAGATCGCCGCGCTCAGGCTGTTCTAGGCTGCTGAACGATTCTTCCAACAAGGCGCGAAAGTCCGTCTCTGAACTTACTCCGATAACCGATGATTCCATGTTTCTCCGACCCCCTGAGGGTATTTTTGACTCGCCTAGGGCGCGCTTACTACGTCTGTCGCCGCGCATGAGGGACGGCGCTCAGACGTTGCTGATTAAATAACGCCAAGTGCGCGCAAAGGTTATGCAGAGCGTAGCGGTCACTTGTGGAGCAGTAGTCAAGCGCGTCCTAGCCCGAATCGCCCTGAGTATAGCCGTCGAAATCATGTTTTGTCAAAGGTCAAACGCACAACGATTGTCGAATGCGCCTCATGGAGGCAAGAGTCACCTCGTCTGACCAATAGGTGCGCCTGAACACCCTTCCACTCAGACAAGTCTGGTTTCTACACAGAGAAAACTGACTGTCACTTGCGAAGTCATATGCCCTCTATAACAACCTTGACGCTAGAATGCGAATCTTCTACAATGCAGGCAAGCCCCTGTAGCTCAGAGGATAGAGCGAGTGCCTTCTAAGCACGAGGTCGGGGGTTCGAATCCCTCCAGGGGCGCTTCCGAGAAAGTGACGGAGTGGAGTGCCACAATGGGCTGGTTTCAAGAGGTTGCTGCTAATCCACACATTGATGTAGCCCTGTTGATGGATAGCAGTGGTTACCTAGTCGCTACCTCGCAGCAAGCGACCACAGAGAGTCGCCGCGTTGCCGCTATGCTCCGTGCTGCTGAAGTGCTCGCAGACGGTCTCGCCAGTGAACTTGGGCGCGGCGAGGTGACCTTGCTACAGATCAGCACAGCCGATGGACATCTGTTGCTGATGCCCGCAGGCAGGAGGCATTATTTGGTCTTGCTCACTCAGCGTGGCGCGCCGCTAGAGCTGCTGCGCACTTACTTGAGCCGTCTGCTTGAAGACCTACCGGAAGCTGAAATTGCCTCTGCAGCACAAAGCATCCCGTATTCGCCTTGGGACGAATTGAGCGTAGACGACCTGTTCAATGCGCTCTCTGAGTGGTTGCGCAATGGCGGCGACTCGCGCTCCTGAGCCGACGCGCGTCCTGCGCTTTTGGAAGCCGTATGGCGTCCTGACTCAGTTCACTGATCCTGAAGGTCGCCCGACGCTGGCTGACTACATCCCTGTCAAGGACGTTTACAGCGTCGGCAGGCTCGACTTTGATAGCGAAGGTTTGCTCCTGCTCACTAACAACGGTAAGCTGATCGCGCGTCTGACTCATCCGCGCTACGCGCATCCCAAGACCTACCTCGTCCAAGTTGAGCGCGTGCCAAGTGAAGCAGACCTAGATCGGCTGCGCGCAGGCATTCAACTCAAAGACGGTCTAACGCGCCCAGCTAAGGTGCGTTTGCTGGAAACGCCGCCTGACTTGCCTGAACGCACGCCGCCTATCCGCTATCGCGCGAATGTGCCGACTGCATGGCTGCAGATCACGCTGACCGAAGGCAGAAAGCGCCAAATTCGCCGCATGACCGCTGCGATTGGCTACCCGACGCTGCGCTTAGTGCGCGTCGCCATTGGCAACATCACGCTAGACGGTTTGCGTGTCGGCGAGTATCGCGCGCTCTCGCCTGCACAAATCGCGGCGCTGTGGCGCTCACTGCGGCAAACTAACCGCTGATAGTTCGCGTTATGGTATGAATTTTGATGTCTTCACCATTGCCGCTATCACAGCTGAGCTGAACAACCTGCTGCGCGGCGGTCGCGTGCAGGACACATTAGAGCTGGGTGATGACGCGCTTGGGCTAGAAATCTACAGCAACCACGCCCGCCATTATCTGTACCTGAGCGCGCATCCACAGCAAGCGCGCTTGCATCTGGTGCCGGATCGGCTGCGGCGTGGCGTAGAGAATCCGTCGCCGCTTGGCTTGATGTTGCGTCGCTACATCGAAGGCAGTCGCTTTGTAGGCGCTGCGCAGCCTGCTTGGGAGCGGGTTGTGCATTTGACGTTCCTGAGTAGCGAAGGCGAGTTCACGCTGATCGCTGAGCCAATGGAACGACGTGGCAACTTGCTCCTAGTGCAAAATGGGCAAATTCTAGACTGCATTCGGCGCGTCGGCGCTGATGAGAACCGCATGCGCGTCAGTTTGCCTGCTCATCCGTATGTGCCGCCGCCGCCGCAGACTTCCAAGCGCGATCCATCAACGCTAACGCTGTCTCTGCTGACCGACATACTTAGCGCTGAGCCGAGCAAGCTCACATGGCGCTTGCTGACTGAAAAGCTGCTCGGCTTCAGTCCAATGCTGGCAAAAGAAGCCGTTTTTCGTGCCACAGGCAAGCTGAATTGCCGCGCTGAGGACTGCAGCGCGTCCGCACTGCTGGCTGAGATTCAGGGCTTGGTCAGCGCGCTGACACAAGGGCAGTTTGCGCCGCACATCTGTGAGCAAGACGGACAGGTCATCGCCTACGCTGCGTATCCAATCACGCACCTACCGAACGCACAGCCTGTTGAGAGCATGAGCGCAGCGCTGAACGCTTTCTACGGTGCGCCAATCGGCGACGCTGCATACGCCAATGCTAAAAAACCTGTCCAAGCGCAGCTCCAAGAAGCCATTGAGAAAGTCTCGCGCCGTTTGGACGCGCTCAAGCGCTCACAGCGCGATGAGGCAGAGCGTGAACGTCTGCGACAATGCGGCGAGCTGATCCTAGCTTATCAGTACCAGATCGCGCGCGGACAGACATCTTTCAGCGCACAGTACGACTTCGATGCGCCGCCTCTGGAGATCGCGCTCGATCCTATGCTCACGCCGCTTGAAAACGCACAGCGCTACTTCGAGCAGTATGAAAAAGCCAAGCGCGCAGCAGCTGAGTTGCCGAGTCTAATTGCCGCAGCTGAGCAAGAGCTGGACTTCTTGCGCCAATTGGAAACCGATCTTGCGCTTGCTGCTAACTACCCTGAGATTGGTGAGGTGCAAGACGCACTGCAAGCAAACGGCTACTGGCGCGGCACACCAACGGCGCGTCCGCGCAGCGGCAAGTCGGCGCCGCTGAAGGTCAGCACGCCTGAAGGCTTCGTAATCTGGATAGGACGCAACGCGCGTCAAAATGAAGAGGTCACTTTCACCAAAGGCAGTCCAGACGACCTGTGGCTGCACGCGCGTGGCATCCCAGGCGCACATGTGATTGTCAAAAGCAGCGGACGCGACGTACCAAACAGCGTCCTAGAGCGCGCGGCGAGCCTTGCCGCCTATTACAGCGCTGCGCGCAATGAAGCCTACGTGCCTGTAGACGTGACTGAGCGCCGCTATGTACGTAAGATCAAAGGCGGCAAGATAGGCATGGTCACTTACCGCAACGAATTCACGCTGAATGTGCCGCCGCGCCCTGCCTAGAGATTGGCGATCAGCCAGTAGGCGCACACACCACTAGCGTAGACTGCTGCTAAAATGCCCACTGCCCAGACCAGACGTTCGCTGCGCGGCTGTGCGCCACGCCGTGCGAAGCGATGCCAGATCAGCGGCACAGCAACTATACCTAGCGGGTACAAAATCGGCGGGATAATGCCGAGAATGGCTCCGCCGACACTGATGATGACCAGAAGTGCTGTGCTGATCTTGAGCATGTAGACCGTTGTGCGCAAGCCCACCTGAGTCGTAAAGTTGCGGTCAGTGCGCCGATCTACCTTGTAATCACGCGCTTGCTGCTCTAGCTGTGCTGAGAACGAACTGAGTAGGAACAGCGTCAAGAGCAGGTAATCCATCGGCTGCCAAGTCACGCCGATTAAGGACAAGCAGGTGAAGTATGGAAAGGTCTGCACGAAGAGCGCATGGGTGACTAAATCTAAAATCGGACGGCTCTTCAGGCGTAGTGGCGGCGCGGAATACGCCCAGAGCGCTACTAGTGCTACGCCAAGCAACGCTAGACCGCGCGCGCCGAACTGCAGGAAAGAGAGCGTCGCCAAGCTCAAGGCGAGCGGCGCTGCAATATACCAGTAGCGTAGACTGCCTTGCTGCGTGAAAAAGTTACGACGGCGTTTTTTGGCGTCTTGTGCATCGTAAGGCGCGTCACACAGGTCATTGAAGGCGAAAGCAAGCCATGCCACAAGCGCCATGCCGACCAACAGAAAGACAGTCTGCCCGCTCAGCGCGTCGTGCAGCGTAAGGCACAGCGCGCCAATCACAAAGGTCAGCAGAATAGCGTCAAGATGATTGATGAATAGCGCTCGAAGATGAACCGAACACGCAGAGTTAGCAGCAGCCATAGATTACCGCAACGGCGCAAAAGGCTGAGCGCAGTTCACTGACACCAATTTAACGCTCAGCCTTTTTTCAAGGTGTTACGCAGCTAGGTGCGCGCTCTAGCTCTCTTTCTTGTCTTTGTCGAGGACAAGCACCTGCTCGCCGCCGTAATAGCCGCAACTTGGGCAGACGCGATGGGCAATCTTCGGCTCGCCGCAGTTATCGCACGTCACCAAATGTGGTAGCGTCAGCTTGTCGTGATTGCGGCGCGTGCGTTTGCGCGTTTTCGAGAGCTTTCGCTTTGGCAGCGGTCCCACAGTATAAGACTCCTTGTCACAATTCATGAGCGCCACAGCGTCATATGAGCGCTTGACGGCTCAAAGGCGCGTATGCGCGCATTATAGCAGGCTGCAGCACGCTGTCAACGCTTGGTCTGTGCCTAGCGCGGCGTGAATGCGCCAAGCAGCGCTAGGAAAACAGCGCTACCGATCAAGACGAAAATGACCAAGCCAATTACTAGACGCGGACTGCGCACTAGCACGTAGCCAAGCGTGCGCGGCTTTGCAGGATTAAGTGAGAATTCAAGTGGCTGCTTAGCTTCAGTCCGTGCACGCATCACTTGACGGTTGCCCCACCACATCAGAAAAGTCAGGAAGGCTGCGAAAGTGACTAGCGGACCGAGCGTCACAAAGACAGTCCAGATCAGCAGCCACACGCCCTGCTCAGGAGTCATCACAAGAGTCGAGGCATTCGGATTTGTCGTCTGTGGACGTACGCCGGGTAACTGTCCGCCTTGCCCAATGGCGTTCAGCACAACGCCTAGCCCAATGATTATCGCCAGCACGAGTCCAACAGAAATGAGCCGTTTCAACGAAGTCTCTCCTGCCCAAAATTGCGCTGATTTTCAAGCTATACCCTTCAGATTGTAATCGCCTTCACAAGTTCGCGCAACGCTGAAAGTGAGCGTGTGCTGAGCGCGTCTTGCGCTGCATATCGCTCTTGTGATACATTGTGAATAAATCAACAGCTGCCGCAACGTTCAGCACATTCGAAACGTAAAAGGTGTGCGAGGAGAAAGCAAGGCATGACGGCATGGTGGGGAACTCGTGAGAACGTCTCGATGCGGCTGCGCCTTGAGGTAGAGGCGATGCGCGCCGCTTTTGGCGATACGTTCCGCTTTGTGGTGAAGCCCGGCGGCGTGCTGTACTGGCTCGGCACGGTCGAGATCAACATGAAAGGCGTGCCTGTCCGTGAGCACACACTGAAGATTGTCTATCCAAGCGATTATCCACAGCGTCCGCCTGAGGCGTATGTAGTCAAGCCGAGAATATACAGCGAGAAGCATCAGTATGAAGATGGGCAGCTGTGCTTGTTCAATCCGCGTGACGGCACGGGCTACGGCTGGAATCCTTCGCGTTCAACAGCTGTGACCGTAGCGGCTTGGGCGATCCAGTGGCTGTATGCCTATTACACTTGGCGAATGACAGGCACGTGGCCTGGCATTGAGGAGCGCGTCCGCTAGATGTTCCTCAAGCGTTTTATCCGCAACGCTGATCCTGCCAGTTTGCCGCGTGTGACTTTTGCGCAGCGCGTCGTTGATAAGATCGTCGCCAACGCGCTCATTTATGAGACGGAGACAGGCGAATCGTTGATCGGCTTTGCGCTGCGCCAAGTCGGGCGCTCTGAGCCGGACTTGTACGTGCTGGATACGATTGCTCCAGACGCCAGCGCCGTGCGCACGCGCTCTTACTTTGAGCAAGGTGATGACTTACAGGGCGACATTTTCAACTGGCTCTACGATAACTGGGAAACTATGCGCGTGCGCATGCGCACTATCAACAGTCACGGCACTTTGCCTAAGTGGGATGTGCCGCTATGTTACTTGGGCGACTGGCACAAGCATCCGGGCGCGCTAGTTGAGCCATCTTGGGGCGATACATCCACGGCGCGTGAGCATATTAACGACCGTCGTGCAGGCACGCCGCAGCTGCTGGTCGTCCTAGCGACGCTGTGGGAACGCGCTTACCTTGACCTGTCTCAATCGGCTGATGAACTGACCGAGACCGATGAAGAGACGCCTGAAGAGTTCAAGCCTGAAGGCGGCGAAGCGCAGCCAATCTATGTGCCTGTAGATGACCGCTGGCTGGTGCGCATTGATGTGTGGTACATGAGCCGCTCTATTCGGCGCTTCACGCGCTTAACGCCGCTCGTTGTGCCAAACACTGAACTGCCAGAGCTACCGCCAATCAGCTGGCACTTGGCTCAGCCAGAGCGCCTGCGCAGCGAAGTTGAGAGCTTGAAACAGGCAGGTTACGCTGTCTCTATCGAGCAGTATGACACAGATCACGTGCCGCCACTTGAAATTTGCTTCTCACTAGCGCGGCGCGATAGCCAGCACGTGATCATCGCCATCACTGAGCCTGATTATCCCGCTCACATGCCGCGCATTCGCTTGACGCCGATGAGCGCGCTGCGCGACCTGCCTGAAACGGCGAACCTATTTGACCGCCTTTGGAGCGCTTCACAGCCACTAGCGCAGAGCGCCTATCCACTTTGGTCTTGGACGGAGAACCATCGCCTGATTGACCTTGTGCGCGAGGTTGAGGCGCGCCTTGCTGAGGAGAAGCCAACATGACTGAAAAATGGGATCGGGTTGAGCGCTATCTGGGTGAAGACGCGCTTGCACAGCTTGGGCGCAAGAAAGTCGCTGTTGTCGGACTTGGCTCTGGCGGCGGCTTTGTGGCGTTGACGCTCGCCATGAGCGGCGTCGGGCATTTTGTCCTGATTGATGACGACACAGTTGAGATTACTAACGTCGTGCGCCACGTCGCCGATTTGCGCGATGTCGGGCGTCCAAAGGTGGAAGCCGTTGCCGACTTAATCCGCGCGCGCAATCCAAAAGCAGACATACAGACGATCATCGGACGCATCGAAAATCACACTACGGCGCTGCACGACGTAGATTTGGTCGTTGTAGGAGTAGACGGCGAACTCGTCAAGTACACCATCAACGAGGTGTGCCGCGCTAACAACAAGGTGGCGATCTACGCCGGCGTCTATGAGCGCGGCGAAGGCGGCGACGTGGCGATCATCTATCCAAGCGGCGACGGTCCGTGCTACGCTTGCTGGGCACAGCAACTGCGCGCCGACGTCGCGCAGATCACAGCCGCTGAGAGCGCTGAGACCGACTCAGGCGAGCCTGAGCTGGACTACGGCATGATCGGCGAAGATGGCACGATTGCAGCTGAGCCGGGACTGTATCTGCACGTGGTGCGGGTTGCAGCCACTCAGGCGGACATGGCGCTGAACTTCCTGTTGAAAGGTCAGCCAATTTACCGTGAATATCCTGCTAACACGGTCGTGCTGGCAAATGTGCCGCTAGAAATTTTTGAGGGCATTACTGTGCCGCCTTACAGCGCGCAATGGCTCAACATCCCGCGCGATCCGCATTGTTTAGTGTGTGGCATCCCAGCAGAGAGCGCGCTCTCACTTGAAGCGCTTGCCGGCGACCTAATAGCTGATATAGACTCAGAGGCAGATGAGGAGCGCATGATCGAGCGCCTTGAGGAGCGCGCACAGGCAAAGCGCCAAACTCAGAGCATGGGCAAGGTGATCAGTGAGGAGGGATGATGACTGAAGGAACCCGTCAACCACCATCTGATGAGAGCGTGAGCCGTCAGCCGCCGCTGCCGCCTTTGCCTGACGAGGATCAGCGCGGCGACGAGGCAGCTGAGGCAGGCATGATCCAAGATCGCGTCAGCCGTCTGAGCGGCGAGCCTGCGCCGGACATCTCGCCTGAGGAATTTGCGCGCCTGCAGCAGCACGGCGCAATCAACATCGACTCGCGCGGGCGCATTCGCGTCAATCGGCGCGACGAAAACGATCCGGGCGTCTCGCTGCGCAAACGACGAGCATGGTATGCTTGATCTCGCTCTATTAAGCCTCGTGCACGTCCAGCAAGCGCTAGGGCTGCCCGACTTTGATACGGCTGCTGCGCAGCGCCGCATGATGCCGACCGTGCGTGTGCCACAAGCCTTCCCAACTAGCGCAGCGCCAAAGCAGGCAGCTGTGCTGCTCTTGCTCTACGAGCGTGAGGCAGAGCTGCACTTTGTGTTGACGCGCCGCGCTGAGCACACTGGAGTTCACAGCGGACAAATCAGTTTTCCAGGCGGCAGGCGCGAGGCGGATGAGTCGTACATACAAACAGCGCTGCGCGAGACGCACGAAGAACTCGGCGTCCTGCCTGAGTCCGTGCAAGTGCTTGGCGCACTGGCTCAACTGTACATTCCGCCGAGTAACTATCTCGTGCAACCGATAGTCGGCACATGCGCTGCGCAGCCACACTGGCGTCCAAAGCATGACGAGGTGGCAGAGGTGATTGAAGTGCCGTTGCGCTTGCTCTTCGACGATACACTCAAAGGTGCTGAGGAAACGATGCGCTACGGCTTGCCGTTTCGCATTGTATACTATGACTTGTTCGGTCACAAAGTCTGGGGCGCTACTGCCAGCATCCTCTCTGAGCTGGAAATGCGCCTACGGACAGCGCTGAGCAATTTCTAAAACGTACTTCTGTTTTATTGACAGCGCTGAGAGCCTGTGCTACACTCTCGGCTAAGATCGCAAGTTTTTCAACTGAGAGAGGCAAGAGCCATGACCGACCTGCTGGAACAGCCGAACGTGCAAGTTGAGCCTGAGAGCGCTGAGTCGCCTGCGTTGATCGTCACACCTGCAGCAATCGCAAAAATTAAGGAACTCTTGGTAGCGCGCAACATCCCGAACCATGCGCTGCGCGTATTTGTCTCAGGCGGCGGTTGCTCAGGCTTGCAGTATGGCATGGCGTTTGAGGGCAATCCGCAAGAGTACGACACAGTGGTTGAGGTAGACGGCGTGCGCCTTGTCGTTGATCCAACCAGCTTGATGTACGTCGGCGGCGCAACGATTGACTACGTGGACAGCTTGATGGGCGGCGGTTTCCGTATTGACAATCCAAATGCTATCTCAACGTGCGGCTGCGGCACGTCCTTCAAGACGAAAGGCGAGAACAGCGCTGCTGGCTCAGGCGGCGGCTGTTGCGGCGGCTGATAACGTCGCTCAACTTCCGAAGGATGAAGAGGCGGTGTTCAGCCGCCTTTTTATGCGTTGCGTAAGGCGAGCACCGCAGCGCGCAGCGTCTCTTCAAAGGCAAAGGTGCGCGTCTGATAGATAGTCGCACCGAAGTGCCAGTCCAGACTGAGCTCGGCAAGATAGAATCTGCCTGTGCCATTGCCGTGCTGTATGTACGTGCCGAGCTGCTCTGCAAACTCAGGCGCTATTGCCGTGCCGTGTGGCACAAATGCACCATATCGTGCTTGCACAAGGTATGGCGCTGCGAACTCAGAGCTGCTGAGTGTGACAGCGTCGGCGCCAAGCGCGTCCTCAAACGCAGCGCGGACGTATTCCGTGCTGGCAAATGGCGCGTGCAGTATCTTCAAGATGCCGCTCGGCACGTAAGCGAGCGTGCGCTCAAGCGCAATGACGCCTGCTGCACCGATGGCGAGATAAGCGCTCAAGTGGAAGACATACGCGCAGACTAAGTCAGCAGTCGCGTTGATGATCAGCTTGCCAAGCGGCAAGAACGGATCGTCAATCTTGGCAACCGCGGCAGGCAACTTGTCCAATGCAGGCGCTATGCCAATCGCCAAGTTGCCGCTACTGCGCGCTTGAGCAGCCTCTAGACGCTCGCGGAACGTCGGCATGGCTACCACTCGACCACTGTGCGCCGATAATACGGCGTGAACCATTGCGGATCGTCGCGGTAGGCATAGCTGCCATCTGGGAAAATGCGCACAACGGCGCGCCGTGTGGCATGGCAGAAGTGATGCACTGACATCGGCATTCCACCAGTGTGTGCATAGGCGCACTCGATCTTCACGGCTGTGATCGCCGTTGCGCCCGGAAAGCCCATTGGACCGAAACCTGCGCGGTTGCCTAGCTCAGTCAGCTCCTCTTCCAACTCTGCCACAAGCGGATCAGGGTTGCGATCTGGCACATAGCGCAAACACGCTGCCTCTTTGCCCAAGCGGAAGCACGTATCTTTTGTGCCGCCTAGGCCAATGCCGACGACCGACGGCGGACAGGCTAAGCCGCGCCGATTGAACTCAGCTACCACGTCCAAGAAGAAGCGCTTAATGCCCTTGATACCGTCGCTTGGAAACAACATGCGGTAGTCGCTGCCGAACAAGCCGCCTTTGTGCACGGCGATGATGTCAATCCAGTCAGCGTCAGGCTCGAAGGTGTAGGTCACTTCTGGCGCGTGCATGCCGACGTTATTGTCATGGTCAACGCGCGTCAGCGGATGCACACGATTCGGGCGCAGCGGCATGGTCTTGGTGACGAACGCCACAGCGCGGCGTAAGGCATTCTCAAAGGCGACCATACCGCCTTGAATGCGCGGCGCCTCGTTACCGATTTTGACGTAATAGCGCGGCAAGCCTGTGTCGCCACACATCGGACGTCCGCTCTTAATAGCGAGTTCGGCATTTGCCTTGATCTGCTCCAGCACCAGCAAGCTCAACGGCTCGGTCTCTTGCGCAATCAGCTGGTCAAATCGTTCCATCACGTCTGCAGGAATAGCCATTGCTGCTTTCTTGTTCAGCTCAATGGCGACTTGCTCAATCAAGCCAACAGGAATTGTGTCTTGCACTAAGGTACTCACAGCACACTGCCTCACAAAGCGTAATTTGAAGACCTGTGCGATAAATTTTAGCGCGTTTTGTGCCTTGCTGTGCGCACTCAGAGCCGCTAAGATTTGCCTGAAGCGATTTTCTCGTGTGAAAGTGTTGAGTGTATATGGCAAAGCGGCGCACAGCGCAGAATACCTATTACTTGGTCAATCTCGGCTGCTCCAAGAATGCAGTAGACGCAGCGAGCATGGCGCAACTGCTCGACGAGAGCGGCATGACGGCTCTTGAGGATGCAAAACATGCTGAAGTGCTGATCGTCAATACCTGCGGCTTCATCAACGCTGCTAAAGCCGAGAGTCTGAAGACGCTGCGCGAGTTAGCGCGCCGCAAGCGCCCTGATCAATACCTGATTGCTGCTGGCTGCATGGCGCAACGCTACGGCGCCGAGCTAGCTGCACAAGTGCAAGGCTTAGACGGCGTGATTGGCACACGGCGCTGGATGGACATCGTGGAGCTAGTCCGTCGGCTGCGCGCGCGCAAACATCCAGAGCCGCTCTACCATTTGCCAACGGATGCGGTCACTGTTGGCAGTGATGAGCGCGGCACGTTGCGTGCCAGCGTGCAAGGCTACAGCGCCTACCTGAAAATTGCTGATGGCTGTCGCCGTCCATGCGCTTTTTGTGCCATTCCGCTGATCAAAGGCACAGCTGTCAGCCGTCCGCCTGAGGTGATCATCGCTGAGGCGCAGCGCTTGAGTGCGCAAGGCGTCCAAGAGCTGATCTTGATCGCACAAGATACAACGGACTACGGTCACGACTTAGGTCTGCGCGACGGCTTGGCGCATTTGTTGGATCGGTTGACCACTGAGACTGACATCGCATGGATTCGCCTGATGTACGCTTATCCAGGCGCTGTGACTGACCGTCTGATCGAAATTATGGCGACTCGTCCGCAAATTTTGCCGTACCTAGACATGCCGCTGCAGCATGCCAGTCGCGCCACTTTGCTGCGGATGCGTCGCCCTGCCAACACGGACTGGGTCTACCGCACAGTGGAGAAAATGCGCGCTGCCATGCCCGATCTAGCCATTCGCACTACGTTCATTGTCGGCTACCCGGGCGAGACCGATGCAGAGTTCGAAGAACTTGTCCAGTTTGTGCGCGAGATGCAGTTTGACCGAGTCGGCGTCTTCACCTATAGCTTTGAAGAGAATACACCTTCCGCTCAACAGCCGAACCACTTGCCTGAGGAAGTCAAGCAGGCACGCCGCGATCACCTAATGCAAGTGCAACAGGCGATCAGCTTGGCAAAAAACCAGACCTTCGTCGGCAGGACGCTCGATGTACTGATTGAAGGACAAGGTGACGGTCTGACAATTGGGCGCAGCTACCGTGACGCGCCTGAAGTAGACGGTTACGTGATCATTGAAGGCGACGCGCCAGTCGGTCGTCCAATCATCCCTGTGCAGATCACAGGCGCCATGCTCTACGACTTAGTCGGGCATGTTCAGAGCGCGTCAAGCAGCGTTGTTACGTTTACTGCAGCGGAAAAACGCAAGTAGTCTGCACGATTTTCTCTCAGAGTTGCCACATTTGCCGCCAATAGCGGCATGTGCTTGACATCACTCTCTCAGCGCGCTACGATGAAAGTCCACAGCCATTCCTGCTAGTGCAGAGCGCACAAGCCTTTGATAGCTGAGGCGATTTGCGCTATCCTTCACAAGCACTTGGGATAGAGGCACGGCTTCCGTAACCTAGCCTTAGCGCTGTGTGTTACATCAGCCGAGAGCTTAGCTCAAAATTTATGGAATAGGAGTCAATTGCGCCATGGGTGTTACTTCAATCAGTCCATCGTTTGCGCATCCAGAGGTCATCAAACCGGAAGGCTTATGGCTGCGGAATCGCAACTGGGACACGCTTTTCATGACCATGAGCGTGTTCCTCGTGCCGTTGCCATACGTCCTGTACCTGATCGGCACACAGGCAGGCTTGCATCCTGATGTCTCGCGCAATGCTGTGAACTTGCTGGTGGCAGTGCTGGTCGGCGGACCGCATATGTACGCTACGTTTATGCGCACAGCGCTCGATAAGCAGTTCGTCAAGCGCTATCCAATGCTGATTCGCTCCTCGATCATCATTCCAATTGTCGTGGTCTCGCTCGCCTTCCTCAACTTGACGCTCTTGCTGACCATCTTCTTCTTCTGGGCAGCGATCCACGTGCTGCATCAGGTCACCTACATTGTGGAGCTGTACAACAAACGCGGCGAGCGCGTGGCGAACTACAAGACGTCGCTGCAGTGGTGGTCACGCCTGATTGACTATGCGCTCGTGCTGACTTGCCTGTTCCCAATTGCGGCGCTCAAGATCAGTCAGGGCAACTTTGCGATTGGCACGAATGACCTGACGCGCGTCATCCCAGACTTTTTCCAGCAGACGTGGTTCTTTTTAGCAGCCTCAGTGGTCTTTGGCGTCGCACTGGTCGCTTTCCTGATCAAGAGCTACTATGAGTGGCGCAATGGCGTGCTGCACCTGCCTAAGTTCGTCTTCATCATGGTCACAGTGCCAGTCGCCTGCACCATGCCTGCGCTGGAAAACCTTGACACAGCCTTCCAAGGCTTGAACACATGGCATTCTTTCCAGTATCTCGCCTTGACCTTCTACATCATCCAGCTGCGCCATCAGAGCGGCGATCTGGCGGCTTCTAATCCGCAAATTGACAAGTTGGCGAGCGCCCGCACGCCGTGGCGGCTGTACCTTTTCAGCGCAGCTATGCTGATTGGCTCAATTATGCTGGGCATTGTAGTGTACATTGTTGTCGGCATTGCTGACCCATTGCGCGACCTGAATGCGCGCTTTGACACAGCTTACTACACGGCGATCCTGTGCTTCCTGTGGATTCACTACTATCACGATCACTTCCTATTCACGGACTTTGAGGCAATCGAGCGCGAGGCAGTCGCCTAAGCCAACTTTTGCAGCACGAGGAAGTGTGAAAGTCCGAAAAAGCGCAACGGCGTCCGCTCAGCGAAGTAAAGCGCAGCGCGTATCAGCCTTGCAAGGGCAGGTGCGCGCTGCGCGATGTTATCGTAGCCGCCAAAAATCCGCGTATGCCGCAGGACGCGCACAGGCAAGCCTGCAAAGAGTCGCCGCACGCTGTGCGCTGTGTAAGCGCGCACATGCGGCGCCAGCTTGTTTCGCAGCACGTCAGGCAGGTAATTGATCAGCGGCGTATTGCCGAAGTAGTACTTGCCGCGCCAGTAATGTCCATGCGTCTCGAAAGGATACCAGCGGTTTGGACAAAAAATGACGATGACGCCATGCGGCTTGGTCACGCGCACCATTTCGCAGACTGCCGTGCGATCATCCTGCACGTGCTCCAGCACTTCGTTAGAGAGCACGACATCGAAAGCGTTGCTGGCGTATGGCAAATGCTCTGCAGCAGCGACGAGCGCGCGCGGCACTTGTCGGCGCGCTGCAGCGACGCGCTCTGGCTCGATGTCCATTGCCTCGACGTGCGCGCCGAAGCGCTGAGCAATTTGTGCTGCATAACTTCCAACGCCACAGCCGTCTACCAGCACTGTGGCGCCGTGTAAGTTCGCTGCCGCTGCAATCATCTGCAGACGGCGCTCCTGTCCGCTGCGCCAGACGTAGCTCGGTTCGCCGCGCAGAGCGGCAAGCTCAGAAGGCGACACAGCGGATCACTGCGCGATCAAGGATGACTCGCCTGATTGGCGCAGCGCAGCTTCAGCGGCGCGCTCAAACAGACGGCTCATGAAGTACACAAACAGACCAAGCGGCGCCGCGAAAAGCGTCAAGACTAAGATCAGGCGCGTGGATTTGTTGCGGCGCAGTCCATCAGTGTAAATCCAGTAGCCTGCTGCGAGGTCGAGCGCAACCATGTGCAACCAGACCACAAGCGCCATAGCAGGATCGGCAAACATGGCAGCTAAGCCTGTCGGCGAGCCGAAGTCAAATGGCACGCGACCGATGCCGCTCAATAGCGCGCCGAAAAGTGTCAGCACATACATACCACCTAAGATCAACACGCCCAAGTAGCTCTCCATCGCCTGCTGCGCAAGGCGTTGGCGCGGAAACAAGATCATCAACGCCCAGAAAGGTAACGGCACAATCAAGGACAGCGTGTAGAGCAAATCCAGCACGAGAAGACCTCCATCTTTTGCAAGCGCAGTTTTTCCGCACGCTAATTATGCCCACAAGAGCGCGTTTTGGCGATGCAGAGGCAATTGACGTGCGCTGCGCTCGTGCTAGACTCAAAAAGGTCAACCTATAGCGAGGAGTCGGCTTGTGACAAAACTTTTTGTAGCATTTTTCGAAGATACGCGCCGCGCACATGAAGTTCTGGAAGAACTGCAGGACATGGAGCTGGAGCAGCTGATTGACCTGAAAGATGCTGTTGTGGTCACCAAAAATCAGCGCGGCAAGATGCGAATTTACCAGACGCACGACGTCACGCCTGAGCTAGGCGCGCTCAGCGGTGCAGCAGTCGGCGTGATCGTAGGCGGCATTCTAGGCGGACCGCTTGGCTGGGGCATACTGGCAAGCGGCGCAGCCGTTGGACTGCTAGCAGGCTCAGGAGTCGGCGCGCTCGTCGCAGCGCTGATTGACACAGGCATTGACAACACTTTCATCAGGCGCGTGGCAGAGGAAATCCAGCCGAACACCTCAGCGATCTTTGTCCTAGCGCGCAAAGGCGATGAAGAGATGGTCAAAAACGAACTGGAACGCTTCGCTGTGCGCTTGATCGAGACTGAGGTTGACACGCAACAAGTCCAAGCCATTCAAGCAGCTGTGGATAACTTGCCAAACGTGCCACGTGAAGGCGATCCACAATGATCGCAGCGCGCCGTCATGCGCCACGCCTGCTGACCTCGCTCAGCACGCAACGCCTCGTGCCGTTGATATTCTTTGTGCTGCTCTTCGCTCTGGCTACGCGCGCGCCAACAGATACTGACACATGGTGGCACTTGCGGACAGGCGAGCTGATCTTGCAGACTGGCACGCTGCCGCGCGCAGACCCATTTTCACACACGCGCTTTGGACATACTTGGGATAATCCAAACTGGATCGCACAGGTAGCGTTGGCGCTCAGCTACCGCGCGCTAGGCGACGCAGGCTTAGCGCTCTTGACGGCAACTCTAGCGACGCTCGGCATGTGGCTAGTGTGGCAGATGTGCGAAGGCGATGTCTTCACGCGCGCTTTTGCCGTCTTGCTTGGCGCGACAGCGGCTGCGATTTTCTGGTCAGCGCGCCCACAGATGTTCAGCTTTGTCTTTGCGGCGTTTTTGCTCTACTTGCTGCATCGTCTCAAGCGCAAAGGCGAAGATCGGTTATGGCTGATCCTGCCACTTGCCGTAATTTGGGCAAATACGCATCCGGGCTACTTCATCGCCTTCATCCTGCTTGGCGGCTTCATTTTAGGCGAGGTGCTGGGCAAGCTGCTCAAGGCTCTGGAGACGCCTGCGCTCACATGGCGAAAGATTGGCAAGCTGATCGCCATCACAGCGCTCAGCTATGCCGCGCTTGCCTTGCATCCAGCTGGCACAGCCACTTGGACGTACGCTTTTCGCACTTTTGGCATCGGCGTGCTGCAGAATTACATCCAAGAATGGGCATCGCCTGACTTCCATCAGCGCGGGACATGGGCATTCCTCGCACTGTTCTTCGGCACATTCATATTCGTCGGCTTTTCGCAGCGTCGGCATGACCTTACCGACCTGTTCTTGTTCTGCGGCACGGCGTTCATGGCGTTCTACGCCGCGCGCAACATCTCGCTTTTTGCGCTAGTCGCCACACCAGTCTTGACGCAGCACGTCAATGCTTTGCGCGAGTTACGCGGCTGGCGCTTGCCGAAGGCGCGTCCGTCGAAAGGTGCTGCACTGTTCCTCAATTGGCTGATCTTAGTCCTGATTGTCAGCGGCGCTGCGCTGAAGATCGTCGCTGAACTATCGCCGAGCGCCGTTCAACGCGCGCAAGCAGAGCGCTTGCCGCTCGGCGCTGCTATGTATTTGAACACAGCGCGTCCACAAGGCGTTATGTTCAACAGCTATAACTGGGGCGGCTATTTGCTGTTCGCCGCGCCTGATTTTCCCGTCTTCGTAGACGGACGCACTGATCTGTACGATGACGAGCTGCTGACTGAGTGGCTGCGCGCGTACACAGGCGCTGCATGGCGCGAGGTCTTCGCGCGTTGGTCAATCGGCTTGGTTGTCCTTGAGCGCGAGAGCGTGCTTGCAGCGCTCCTGCGCGAGGCGCCCGATTGGCGTGAGACGTACAGCGACGCAATCAGCGCCATTTTTGAGCGACACAGCAACTGAGTCTAGTTGCCGATCAGCAGGAAGAGCCGCAGGCGCACTTGCGCCTCTGTACCTTCGTCTACGCTCAACACAGCGCGCTCAAAGCGCCGTGCATCAGCTTGCAGCGCAGGCAGATTGTTCATCGGCGTGCCATTCAGCCGCGAGAGCGTCTCAAGTAAAGCTGAGAGAAAGCGCGTAGCGTTGTCAGCGTCGGCATGAATTAAGACGTTTGGCAACGGCAACAGATAGCGAGACAGGCGCGCCATGTCCAAGCGTTTCTCAAACGTCCTGCCTTCTAAAATGTATGTGAGCGCGCGCGCCGTGCTGAAGAAGACAAACTGGTCAGTGCTGCCGATCAGCAGCGCGAGCGTGCCGAATTGCGGATCGCGGTAGCTGAGCTGCCTGACAGGCGCGCTGAGCGCAGGCAACGTCAAGCGTTGAAAAGTGAAGCCTGCCTGATTGCGCAATTGGCGCTCCAGACCGTCGGCGATGCTCTCAGCTACGGTTGCCATGCGCTGTGGATCAGTGCCACTCAGAATGAAGCCGATCTCCAGCTGATCGAAGAGCAGTCCTTCGCTGCTGCTTGGCGCGTCTATGAAGACGGCGTAGTCGCTTTGCTGCGCCCAGCCGAGCAAGTCGCTTTCCAAGTCGAGCCTGAACAAGCTGCGGAAAAGTTGACGCAAACTAGTGTACGCCTCTTGGCTGCTAAGTGTGGCGCTCAGAGAGCCGAGCAAGCCTGCCACAATCTCGGTCAGCCGACTGAGATCGCGCGTCTGCAGGTAGATCGCTGCTGTCTCTGGGATGAAGCGTGCGAAGTTCAGGTCAAGCGACGCCTCAGAGATATTTGGCGACATCAAGCGGCGCTGCACAACGTCCAGCTGCAGACCTTCGGACTGTAGACGCAAACCGAGCGCTGCAGCTGCCAGTTGACTAGGCGGGAAACCGAGCGCTGCCAACATCTCACGAATGCCTTCATAGCGAATGCCAGCAGCTAAGTGCGGCGTATCAACAAAGGCAAAGCCGTCATACATACTCTCAGGCAGTGCTGAGAGTGCCGCTGTGAACTCAGGTTGCGTGGCGAGCGTCTCAAGTGGATACAGCGGCATAGTTGGCTGACTGAGCAGGACGATGTGCTGCTCATCAATGCTCAACGTTTTGAAAATGCTCGCCTGCTCAAACTGGCAGACCGTTTGTTGCATCTCTGCTTGGCAGCGCAAGCCTGTCAGGCTTTGCAGCGCAGGTAAGATCGTCCTGCCTAAGCGACCGAGTCCGTGTCCAATTACGGCGCGCAGCTCAGCGCGCTGGTCATTGACTAGCTCAGCGTCTACTAGGTACTCAACGCCGTTGATGCTGAATGCAACAAAGCGTGCGTTGACCAAGCGCGAGAGGCTGTAAATACCTTGTCCAAAGAGCGCGTCTACCAGCTGTGAGAGTCTCACGCGCTCAGCAGCAAACTCAGCCGTAATAGCGACGCTGAGCGCGTCTAGACGCTCGGCAAAGGCTTGATCGGCGCGCAGCGCGACGAAAAATTCAGCAGGCGGGAAGAGCGCAGCGACTGACATGACGTCCAGAAAGTCGCCTCGCGCTGCGACGCTCGGCACACCTGCTAAACTCAGCGCCAAACACATTAACAGCAATAGCCATTTCTTCATAGGCGCTCCTGAGCGCTTGCTCTCCACAGACCAAACGTCGGCAAAAGCGCGATCAGCACGATCAGCGCTGCGATCAGCGCCAACTCACTGATCATCTGCTGCGAAGCTAGCACAAACGATTTGTAGGTGACCTCAGGCGGCAATTCAATTGGCAGATGACCTGCCTCCAGGCTGCGCACTAGAAAGCGGATGCGCGCCTCTGACAGTGTGCTGACCGATGCTATCACGACCGAACCAGCTGCCATGCGTACGCCGAGCAGGAACGACGCCATCATACCGTACGATTGTGTAGCCGCTAAAGGCACTGCCATGATCGGCGAAAAGACCGTGCCAATTCCTGCACCTGCCAACAGGCTAAACGCGCCGACCCATGTGCTGATCTCGCTGCGCACGCTCAGTCCCAAGCCGACAAAGCCAATTAGAGCGACGCCGAGTCCCAGCAAAATAGTGCGCGGCGTGCCGAGCCGTTCCTGCATACGTGCGCCGAGTGCCGTGAAGAGCGCCAGAGCGCCTGAATACAGCAACAGTAGAGTGCCAGCTGTC
>JANWYI010000014.1:68807-69524 GCA_025055255.1 Anaerolineae bacterium
CGGCGGTAGCAATGCGCCTATGCCTATGCTGCCCAGCGCATTCACGTTTGCCAGCAGCGGCAAGCCGACTAACATCAAAAACAGTGAAAGACTAGTCAAAGTGCTGATCAGCAGGCTGAACACAACGCCTGAGCTACGGAAAATTGTCAGGTCAAGCAGCGGCGCGCGATACTTCATGCGTTCCACCACGACGAAGAGCGTCAAGGCAATCAACGCAATGCCGAAATAGCCCAGCACGTCGCTCAACATAGCACCTTGACTTGCCAATTGCTCGATGCGCGCTACGCCTAGAGTAAAGCTGATGAGTGCGCCTGCTAACACGAGCGCGCCGAGCCAATCAAAACTAGAAGTCTGCTGACGGGCATTCGGCAAGGCACGAAAAGTGAGCAAGAGCGCGCTAAGCGCGATAATCAGGCTGAGAGCGAACAGACTGCGCCACGGCAACACCTGAACAACTATCGCACCATACAAGCCGCCTAGTAGCACGCCGATCACGTCCACCGCGCCGATGATACCAATCGAGCGCAGCGGCTTGGAGAACAAATCGCACATGGTCGAGATAGCAATGGCAGGCACGGCGCCAGCACCTAGACCTGTGATAGCACGTCCAGCTAGGATAAGCGCATATTCTGATAAGTTCAAGCTGCTCAACAGCGGCGCTATGAGGATCAGCGCTGAGCCTGTAGCGTAACATAGCATGGCAATGCCAAAAGTCGC
>JANWYI010000150.1:0-347 GCA_025055255.1 Anaerolineae bacterium
GACGCGCCGCGCCTTCCCTGACGGAATCATCTTCATTGAAGTCGGTAAGAAGCCCAAACTCGTGCAGCGGCAGGCTGAGTTTGGCGCGCTCTTCGGCATGACGCCCGATCAATTCAAAGAAGACCTTGCCACGAACAAGGCGCTCTTGCGCCAAGCGATTGGCGACCGAAAGGTGCTGGTCATCCTCGATAACATCTGGAATAAAGACGTTGTGGAAGCGCTGCAGTGCGGCGCTGACGGCGTCAAGTTTGTGGTCACTACGCGGCTCGTCAACCTCGCTGACGCGCTCGGACGCGCCGTGCGCGTGGACGTGCTGACGCCTGAGGAAGGCGGCGAGCTGATCCTCA
>JANWYI010000150.1:357-820 GCA_025055255.1 Anaerolineae bacterium
GAATGGAGAGAGGATAGGCGCGCTGCCTGCGAAGATATCTCGCGCCACCTGAACGGCTTGACGCTTGCCGTGCGCATAGCCGCTGATAAGATCAGGAACGACGGCATCGCGCCTGAGGCATACCTCCAGCGCCTGAAGGCGGCTGAGAGTCCGTTCGAGCATCTCGCGCTCGCCGATCCTGACGATCCCTACGCCGATCTTAACGACCCTGACGCGAACCTAGCGGCTTCGCTGAAGGTCACCTACGACGATCTGAACGAGGCGATGCAGCGCCGCTTGAGGCTCTTGGGCGTCTTCGCGCCAAACGGCACCTTCGACGCCGCTGCAGTCGCTGCAGTGTGGGAAGAGCCTGTCGAGGAAGCGACGAAGAAACTGAACATCTTTGTGAACCTAGCGCTGGCGGAGCGCGACGAGCGCGGGCGCTACAGCCAGCACAGCCTGCTGCGCGCCTACGCCCGCGCCC
>JANWYI010000151.1 GCA_025055255.1 Anaerolineae bacterium
GTGCCACAGCGTTAGTTATTGCGCCGACGCTAACACAAGCAGCCGAACAGACAGCAGAGGCGGAGCGCGTTGCCGTCGCCACAGCCTATCAAGCGACGCTGGAGGCGAACTTGACCGCCGTAGCTGCCACGCTGACCGCCACACATTGGACGAAGACGCCCACGCCGAGTTTCACGCCGACGCGCACCTCTACGCCGACGTTCACGGCGACTGCCACGCTGACGCGCACCTTCACACCAACCTTCACGGCAACCGCTACACCGACACGCACCTTCACGCCGACGTTCACGGCGACTGCTACGCACACGCCGACACGCACCTTCACGCCGACGTTCACGGCGACTGCCACGCGCACGCTGACACGCACCTTCACGCCGACGTTCACGGCGACTGCCACACGCACGCCGACACGCACCTTCACACCAACCTTCACAGCTACGCGCACGTTGGCACACACAGCCACACCTACGCCTGTGCCAACTATTGGCGTGGGCAACGCTAAGCGCGTGGTAGAGCTTCGACGCATAGGGCGCGGCACAATTCTAGAAATTGCCTTCTCACCTGATGGTAAGACCCTAGCAGCGGCGAGCGGTGTTGGCATCTGGCTGTACGAAGTCAACGACCTTCGGCGCGAGCCGCGCCTGTTGGCAGGACACGCAGGCACTGTACGCTCTGTGGCGTGGTCGCCGATTGGGAGTCTTGTGGCATCAGGAGCGGACGATGGGACAATACGTCTATGGGAAGCGGAAAGTGGTCGTCTCGTCCGCACACTCAGTCTAAGCAGAGGTGGCGTTTCCGCTGTAGCTTGGTCTCC
>JANWYI010000152.1 GCA_025055255.1 Anaerolineae bacterium
CGCTCGCCTTGACGCAAAGTCTGGGCGCAGCAGTGCTAGGCGTGCCAGCGGCATTGGCATGCACCTTGCTGCTATGGGATTGGCGGCGTGGTGGCGCGATTTTGGTCAGCATAGCGGCGCTTGCACTGGTCGCCTTGCCGTTTGCAGCACAGATTCCGCGCTTACAAGGCGCACTCGACCTCTCGCGTGCGTCATCGCTCATGCGCACACAGCTCTGGCAAGCCAGTCTGAGCCTGATTGCAGAGCGTCCGCTGACAGGTGCAGGCTTGGATCAGTTTTTATACCTGTATCGCAGCCGCTACATCTTGCCGCAGGCGTGGGAAGAGCCTGATCTCTCACATCCGCACAACATCTTGCTCGACTTTTGGATACGGCTCGGCATAGGCGGCGTCGTGTTGCTTATAGCCCTACAAATTGCCTTTTGGCGGCGCGGCTTACGAGCATGGCGCGCGCTCAAGGGACGCGATTCGCTGATGACAGCGTGTGTGGTAGGCGCGCTCGGCGCCATGGCAAACATCCTTGCACATGGACTAGTAGACAATAGCTATTTCGTGATAGACTTAGCGTACGTTTTCTGTTTTGTGGTGGCAGCCGTCAGTGGTGTGCATTCTGGTGATTGAGACCACAGAGTTGAACGCCCAACTGCTCTGTGAAATGCTTGAGTTATTTGGTCACAGAGCAGTTCCTGCCTGTATATCGCGTGCAAGCGACGCGCTCACGCTTGTGCGCATGTATCAACCGCGTCTCGTGATCACAGAGCTCTTTTTACCACACACCTCTGGACTTGATGTTTTGCGTGAGCTGCGCGCCGAG
>JANWYI010000153.1:0-253 GCA_025055255.1 Anaerolineae bacterium
GAGCACTTCGCTCTCGTCAATGTAATCCACGCCCAGCGCCTCCAGCACCTGCGCCTCCACGAAGTGGCCGATACGGCACTTGGCCATGACGGGGATGCTGACCGCGTCCATGATGCGCAGGATAATCTCCGGGTCACTCATGCGTGCCACACCGCCCGCGGCGCGAATGTCCGCCGGCACGCGCTCTAGCGCCATCACCGCACACGCGCCCGCGTCCTCGGCAATTCTCGCCTGTTCGGGCGTCACCACCTCC
>JANWYI010000153.1:263-807 GCA_025055255.1 Anaerolineae bacterium
GCATCTGCGCCAGGCCGCGCTTCTGCGCCACTGTGCCGGAAATTGCAGCATGCGTTCCGTTTTGCGTTTCCATAGTTGCCTCCGATATTCGCTTGTGATTTTACCACCGGGGAGCGGTCTAAGCCTCTGAAACCACTGAAGCGCTGAACTCACTGATTTCACTGAGTAACCCACTCAGCGCCCTCAGCGATTCAGCGATCTGGGTCGTCGGGGAAGATGATGACCTCCCTGCCCGCCAGCTTGTCCTGGATGCGCTTGACGACGATGTCCAGATGCTGGGGCTTATGGACGAAGTCCAAGTCGTGCGTGCGCAGGGTGAGCACCGGGCACAGGTCAAAGCTGCGCAGCCATTCCTCGTAGAACGATTCGAGCAGGGACAGGTACTCGGCGGTGATGCCGCTCTCAATGCTACGCCCGCGGCTGCGGATGCGCTCCAGCAGCACCGGCACCGGGCACTGGAGGTAGAGGAGCAGGTCCGGCCTGGGGAGCGCGTTCACCACCAAATCGAACACGACGCGGAAGGAGCGGTAGTCGCGCTCGCTCA
>JANWYI010000154.1 GCA_025055255.1 Anaerolineae bacterium
GCATGATCAATCTCAGCTCTGTGGTCAAAGTAGTATGAGAGCGCTGCGTGGACTTCGCTCATGGTCAGGTCATACGCCTCTGCAATTTGCTCAGCAGTCCAGCCATGCCGATGCATTCTTGCAACATGCTGGACTGCGATGCCTTTGCCAGCAATGCGCGGCTTGCCGTTGTGTTTGTCAGGGTCACTGACAATGTGTTGGATAGATAGAATCCTCACCTTTTTCGCCTCATGCTGACTAATCACCTGCAATCTGCAGACTGCCCGGCGCACGCGCCTCTGCCACTTTTTCGGCGAGTTCGCGCTGCGGATCAGGGTAGGCTGCTAAGACTGTGCCGATGATCAGCAAGATTCCGCCCCACCAGATCAGGTTAACCAGTGGGTTCAGGTACACCTTGAAAGTGATTCTATCACCTTGATGGTTCGTTAGCAGCACATAGAAATCGCTCTCCAATGTGGTGTACTGACCTGCGATGCTCATCGGCGTACCGCGCTCGCCGAAGAAATCCTTACGCGGACGAATCTCGCCGACGTACTGTCCATCATGGAAGACGCTCACATTAGCGATGACCATTGTGCGTCCATCATCGGCAACTGCCTCAAACGCTGAGTCATAGCGCATGGTCATGTTGCCTAGCGTGATGGTCTGCCCGACCTCAAGCGTCTGTTGCGTCTCCTGTTGGTAGACCGTGCTCGCTACGACGCCGATGCCGATCACTACAACGGCGAGATGGATGAAGTAGCCGCCATAGCGACTGCGATTGCGCGCAAACAGGCGATTGAACGCCACGATGAC
>JANWYI010000155.1 GCA_025055255.1 Anaerolineae bacterium
GGCAGCACTATCACTGTGATGTTGCCTAATTCATCAGGACATGCTTGAGGTGCAGCAGCAGCGTTGATCACCTCAACGAGCTGCCGCGCCCGACTTACCAGTGTGTTGCTGCGCTACAAGACGCTGCCTAGCTCTATCAGGTAAAACGTGACATCAGTTAGACGCGCTCGAAAGTGGTCGTCAAAGTTAGGCGGCGTCTCCATCTGCCAGATCACTAACGTATTCAGCCGTTGGCGCAGCAGATCGCCCGCCTCGAAGCTCAGCCCGACGATATCTGCAGCACGAAATGCCACGTATTGCGCGTCATCTGTGCTCAGCCGCCAACCAATCTGTCCGTTCCACATAATCAGGCTGACTGGCGGATGAAACGGATAGCTGTCGAGCAGCGCTCGAAATTGCGCGATCTGTTCATCGCTCACCTGCACTTGGCGGTAGCCGACGCGCACTGCATCTATGTCTGATAGCACGCGTTGAGAGACTTCACTTGCGCTTTTGCCGAGCGATGTCAAGTGTGCGCCTAGCGCACTTTGCTCCACGCCATAGAGCCTGCATAAGTCGCCTGCGGTCAAGCCCAGCTCATTGCTAATAAAATGCTCTACCAATTGTGGATTGACTGCCATGTGCCACTTTTCTCTTCTGTGAGATAAGCGAGTCAGTTATGGCATAGCTGTGCTTAAAAAACAAGGCTCGGCGCAGGCTTAGATGAGGTAACGTGGCGCAGCGAGCGTCGCTTCATCCGTGATGATGGTATAGTCACGTCCGCGAATGTG
>JANWYI010000156.1 GCA_025055255.1 Anaerolineae bacterium
AGTTTCAATACCCTCAACGGGTCGTTCACGGTTGCAACGTCGCAGGCGCAACTGTCAGTCCGACTGCTGCAGTTATGTTTCAATACCCTCAACGGGTCGTTCACGGTTGCAACGCGTGCAGTTCATGTGGAGCGTGCTCGGCATGGCTGGTTTCAATACCCTCAACGGGTCGTTCACGGTTGCAACTTCGAGTACCTGACAGCAATGCTGGCCTGCGAAGAGCGTTTCAATACCCTCAACGGGTCGTTCACGGTTGCAACACGAGCGCGTCTTGCGCGCCGTGTGGTGTTTGGAAGTTTCAATACCCTCAACGGGTCGTTCACGGTTGCAACGCGCACGCATTTTTCGTGTTACGCTGCAGTACACAACGTTTCAATACCCTCAACGGGTCGTTCACGGTTGCAACTGGCTATTTTGAATGTATACGTTCGCAATTTTTCAGTTTCAATACCCTCAACGGGTCGTTCACGGTTGCAACGCGACGCGAACGGCACGTTCGTGAGCTTGCAAGGCGGTTTCAATACCCTCAACGGGTCGTTCACGGTTGCAACACACTTCTTGGCGGCGGGAAGCTCGCAGGCTTAGTGTTTCAATACCCTCAACGGGTCGTTCACGGTTGCAACACGTGGGACCGGGCGCATACGTCCGGTTTACAACAGAGTTTCAATACCCTCAACGGGTCGTTCACGGTTGCAACGGCTTTTCAGGCTCTTGTAGCTCGCGCGGCTTTTGGTTTCAATACCCTCAACGGGTCGTTCACGGTTGC
>JANWYI010000157.1 GCA_025055255.1 Anaerolineae bacterium
GAGTTCGTAGGTAGCGGTTGCAACCGTGAACGACCCGTTGAGGGTATTGAAACTCAATTGTTGCTTCAACGCTCGACAGCTTAATCACGTTGCAACCGTGAACGACCCGTTGAGGGTATTGAAACGTAGACGGAGCAGTTTTAAGCCATGCTCAGGGCTTTGTTGCAACCGTGAACGACCCGTTGAGGGTATTGAAACTCTCAGGGATTTTGAGCGCAGATCGCATTCCAAACCGTTGCAACCGTGAACGACCCGTTGAGGGTATTGAAACAACGGAAGCGTAAGCGCGTAACGCGGCGTCAAGGGTTTAGTTGCAACCGTGAACGACCCGTTGAGGGTATTGAAACAAGAGGCTCCTTTGCGGAGCGCCGCCGAACGGCGTCAGTTGCAACCGTGAACGACCCGTTGAGGGTATTGAAACCACTCTGTGCATAGTTCCTCAATTGCGCTCATTAGCGTTGCAACCGTGAACGACCCGTTGAGGGTATTGAAACAACTGGACGCTCAGTCGGGTAGGTGCGGCGCTGAGTTGTTGCAACCGTGAACGACCCGTTGAGGGTATTGAAACGCTTCAAAACGCCATACTTGGCTCTGAACGGTTCCTAGGTTGCAACCGTGAACGACCCGTTGAGGGTATTGAAACGCTACCTCTAGCGCGCGCGAACGGCGCACATTCCCTGTTGCAACCGTGAACGACCCGTTGAGGGTATTGAAACCCTTGCGGCGTGCGCCACAGAGCGGGGATTCCGCACGCGTTGCAACC
>JANWYI010000158.1 GCA_025055255.1 Anaerolineae bacterium
GGCGCGCTGCGTCTCGGCGCGCGCGCGTAGAAAAAGCGGCGTGCGCACAATCCAAGTGTGCGTGAGCGGCTCTAGACACGGCATAGCTCAGCCTTGCGGACGAAACTGCACGTTGCGCCATGGCGTGAACAGATCGCGCAGCTTCAGGCGCTGATACTTGCCCGTTGTTGTGACCGGCACCTCTGTGCCGAAGACGACGACCTTTGGCGACTTTTCAAAGGTCATCTTGGCGCGGCAAGCAGCAAGAATTTGCTCTTCAGTGAGCTGAGCGCCTTCTTCCAGCACGACGTATGCGCCGACTTCCTCGCCATAGTAGACGTTCTCGAAGGCAATGGCTAAGCCAACTTTGACGCCCGGGATGCTCAGCAGCACTTCCTCAATGTCGAAAGGTGAGAACTTAACGCCGCCGCGATTGATCAGCTCCTTGATGCGCCCAGTGATGAAGAAGAACTGCCTGCCGCGCGAATCGCGCAAGAAAAAGCCTTCATCGCCGCTGCGGAACCAGCCAAACTTGAAGGTCTCAGCATTTGACTCCGGTCGCTGATAGTAGTACTTCATCACGTTGTGACCGCGAATGCAGATTTCGCCGCGCTCGCCTTCGCCAAGTTGGACACCGTTGCCGCTTGCATCGAAGATTGCCATTTCGTTTGGACTGATCGGACAGCCGATAGATGGATAGCCGTGCGCTTGTAGCCACTCCTGATGCTCGCGCCAGCTCAGGTCAATTGGCAGAAAGCAGGAGTAACAAGTTGTCTCGCTTAG
>JANWYI010000159.1 GCA_025055255.1 Anaerolineae bacterium
AAGCCTGCTCAGCAGGCAACAGGCGTTCAGAAAGTGTGGCTGGAAGTTTGGCTGCACGTTTATGCAGGACGACGCGGTTTCATTCTGCTGGCTCACCTGAATGACGTGGAAGGACGTGCTGCTGAGGGCGTTTCATTCACTGAAAGACGTCCGTTGCACTTTGACGAGCTAGAGTCGCCCGCGCATCACATCGGCGGCTGGATTGGACGTGAGCTAGACGTACCTGTCTACGTTGAGGAGCGCTAGAAAGAGTTCTGATGATATGAAACTTTGCACGACAAGCATCTTGTCCGCGCAATCTTAGACGAATTGCCCAATCGCAAGCATTTCTTGCGGCACGCTGAGCCGTAAGGCAGGCGCTGACTGCAGCACAAGTGCGCGCAGCGCTGCGCGAATAGTCGGCAGCCTTGCTGCTGAGTGAGTTGCTGCGCAAATCGACTTGGAACGCGCTGAGGTTTATGCGCTGGACGAGACCGCCGAATATGAGGAGCAGAAAGACGCCTGTTTTTGAGAGCGTCTCGCAACTTGGTTTTTGACACTATGCCAGCACATGCGCTGACGAATGTCCATTTAGAAGGTTGCAACCGTGAACGACCCGTTGAGGGTACTGAAACTCGAAAGCGCTTAACTTGACGCCAGAGCAATTTACGCTGTCTAGTGGCGTGCAAAGCGCGGGATGACGTTGCGCCCGAATAGTTCGATAGCGTAATGTGGATCAGGTCCAAGCGGCGGACCGAGACTCAAATGGCGCAC
>JANWYI010000015.1:0-4896 GCA_025055255.1 Anaerolineae bacterium
GGCTACGGCAAGCACGCTGACTTCACGCGCGCGCTCGACACACGCGCGTTCTACGTCTGTCCGCGCCTGAATCCTGATGGTGCTGAACTTGCCCTTGCTGATAAGCCTAAGATCATCCGCTCCAGCACTCGTCCGTACCCTTATGATGAGGAAGGCTTGGAAGGCTTGATCGAACAGGACGTTGACGGCGACGGACGCATGTTGCAAATGCGCATCCCTGATCCAAACGGACAGTGGAAGCCGCATCCTGATGAGCCGCGCTTGATGATCCGCCGCGATCCGACCGAAGTTGGCGGCACGTACTACCGCATTCTGCCCGAAGGCTTGCTCAAGAATTATGACGGCGTCACGCTGAGCATTATGCCTAACAAAGAAGGACTCGACCTCAATCGCAACTTTCCTGCCCATTGGCGGCAAGAGGGAGAGCAAAAAGGCGCAGGCGAATATCCAACGAGCGAGCCAGAGGTGCGCGCCGCAGTCGCCTTCATCGTGGCACATCCGAACATCACTGGCGCAGTCACTTTCCACACTTGGAGCGGCGTCTTGCTGCGCCCTTCAGGTGTAGCGCCTGACGATACCTTACCATCGGAAGACCTGTGGACGTTTCAGCACATCGGCAAGAAAGGCACAGAGCTGACAGGCTATCCTGCTATCTCTGGCTTCCATGACTTCAAGTATCATCCGAAGGAAGTGATCACAGGTACCTTTGACGACTGGGCGTACGATCATCTCGGCGTGTACGCTTGGACAGTCGAACTTTGGAGTCCGCAGCGGCAAGCAGGCATTACCGATTACAAATATATTGACTGGTATCGTGAGCATCCAGTCGAGGACGCGCTCAAAATGCTCAAATGGAGCGATGAAAAGCTAGATGGCAAGGGCTATGTGGATTGGTATCCGTTTGAGCATCCGCAGCTGGGCAGGATCGAGCTAGGCGGCTGGAATATGCAGTACGCATGGCGCAATCCGCCGCCGCAGTACCTTGAGCGCGAGATCGCGCCGTTCCCTGAGTGGCTGACTTGGCATGTGCTGATCTCGCCGCGCTTGGAGCTACACAGCACACAAGTGACGCCGCTCGGCGAAGGCAACTATCTGGTGCGCCTTGTGGTGCAAAACACAGGTTGGCTGCCGACTTACGTCTCTAAAAAAGCGCTGGAGCGCAAAGTGGTGCGCGGCGTGATCTGTGAGGTGCGCCTGCCTGAAGGCGCAAAATTGCTCAGCGGCAAGGAGCGCCACGATTTTGGTCAGTTGGAAGGGCGCGCTTACGTTGGCACGTCGGCTACGCCGTGGGCAATTTTACGGCTTGGCGGCACACCAGACCGTCTGAAGGCAGAGTGGGTGATCAGCGCGCCGAGCGGCGGCAACGTCGAGTTAATTGCACGTCATGAGCGCGCAGGCGTGGTGCGCGTCAATTTGACGCTCGGAGAATGAGGAGTGTAGCGATGCGATCTGACCTTGAGCGCTTGATGAGCGAATATAACCTTGACGCTATCGTTGTGCTGAGCGATGAAACGCCTAACACTTTCCGCGACTATCTGACAGGGCGTGCTAAGGCGCGCGGCAACATCTTCAAAAAGCGCGGCGAACAAGCCGTTATCGTCGTCTCTGGCATGGAAGTAGACGAAGCAGCCAAGAGCGGTCTGCGCGTGATGACCTACCATGACTTTGACTTCGCGGCGCTCTACGATCAGTTCGGCGATCAGCCGACGCGCTTGCGCCGCGAGCTATTTTTGAACTACTTCCGCAAGCTGGACATCCGCGGACGCGTCGGCTTTTACGGCACAGCAGCCATCTCAAACCTGTTGCCGAACTTGCTTGCGCTGACCGAAGACGATCTCGGCATCACGCTCGCCCTTGATGAGGACGCGCTCTCGCTGTTCAGCCACATGTACGAGACCAAAGACTCAGCTGAGATCGCCGCGCTCCAAGAGACGGCGCGCCTGACCTGCGAAGTGGTGCGCCGCGCGTGGGACTTCCTGAGCAGCCATTATGCCAGTGCTGACGCAGTTGGCAGTCCAGTGGTGGATGAGACAGGTGCGCCGCTGACCATTGGCGCTGTGCGGCGCTTTATACAGGCACAGGAAGCAGCACTGGGCCTAGTAGATGCGCAAGGCTTCATTTTTGCGCAAGGGCGCGATGCCGGCGTGCCGCACAGCGTCGGCGAAGATGAGCAAGTGCTAGAGGTCGGACGCTCCATTGTCTTTGACATCTTTCCACAAGGCAGGAACGGCTACTATCACGACATGACGCGCACGTGGTGTCTTGGTCGCGCTGCTGAAGACGTGCAAGCTGCTCATGACCAAGTGATGACTGCTTTTCGCATGGTCATGGACGCGCTCGCTGTTGGTGAGCCAACTAGCCGCTATCAAATCATGGTGCTGGACTACTTTGAAGCGAATGGACATGCCACACAGCGCAGCCAGCCCGGCACAATGGAAGGCTACGTCCACAGCCTAGGACATGGCATTGGACTGAACATCCATGAGGCGCCGACCTTCGGCGAAAAGTCGAAGCACACGCTGCAGATCGGCAACGCTTTCACTGTTGAACCAGGTCTGTACTACCCAGAGCGCGGCTTTGGCGTGCGCGTGGAAGACTCGGTCTACATTGACGAGTCAGGCGTGGTGCAGCGCTTGACCGACTTTCCCTATGACTTAGTTGTGCCGTTGCGCCGACGCTGAGCGCGAACAGCGCCGCTGTGTCCTAGACGGCACAACGGCGCTTTCAACTTCACGCCTCAACGGAGCGAATGTTGATGACTTTTGGATCGGGCGACTCGACCTTCGGCAGCATGATCTTGAGCAAGCCTTCCTTGAACTCAGCATCGGCTTGATCAGCGCGCACAGGCTGAGTTAGCTTGATCGTGCGCGCGAAGGCGCCAAAGCGTCGCTCGCGGCGTATGAACTGCTCTGCTGGCACGTCTAGATCAGGTTTGGTCTCGCCCTTGATGGTCAGCGTGTCGCCTGTGACGGAAACGTCGATAGACTCAGCCTGAATGCCTGAGAGCGGACCTGCCACAACGACGATATGTGTCTCAGTCTCGTAGATATCCAGCGGCAAGAGCTGCGTACCGCTCAGCGCTGAGATGCTGTCCTCGATTGTACGCGCGACTGTCTCGCGCAGGCTATTTAGCCCTTTGAAGAGATCGAAGGTCTGTCCACTGCCTTGCTCAGCCATATGTCTTCATCCTTTTGACTACTCGACCTATGCTGCGATCACTACGCAGCAAGGCAAGGGCAAGTTGCGAAAATGCTCAACGCAATCTGGTTCTGCTGCTACGCTGTGTGCTGCTGAGAAAGCGTGCGAAGAATTGATCAGTGCAATCAGACTCCGAGTCAAGCATCTCAAGCGCAACTGTAACCACGCCGTGCTGGTGGACTGCCTCAACGTGCCAATTCAAGCAGGCGCTGCTGTGAGCACCTGCTCTCGAACGTCCAGTGCTTCAGACTATTGACTTCTAAAATATTATATATATGATTAAGCACTGGATTCATAGCTATGGGATGTTGACCTGTGACTGACTCAAGCGTCTCGGAAGTGCCTCAACCAAAGCAACTGCGTGACATCGCTGTCGAGCGCTTGCGCGCCATGATCGCTCAAGGAAGGCTGCGCGGCGGCGAATGGCTGCGTCAAGCAGCGCTTGCGGCTGAGCTGGGCATCAGTTACACGCCGATCCGTGAGGCGTTGAAGCAGTTAGAAGCTGAAGGTCTGGTAGAGCATGTGCCGTATCGTGGCGTGCGCGTCGTCAAGTTTCGCCCGGACGACATCCTCGATGTCTACTCCATTCGCATGGCTTTAGAGCCGCAGGCAGCCTACAGTGCAGCGCAGCGCATTACAGAGCCAGAGTTGGCTGCTCTGCGCGACTTGTATGAGCGCATGTGCGAATTGCACGGCGCGGATGTACTCGCTAGAGCGCGCGAGTTAAACGAACAATTTCACCTGAAAATTGCTGAGGCGTCTAGGCGTACCTACTTGATCCGCACTGTGCGCGCCATTTGGACTTGGTTTCCTAAGATGTTATGGAGCCAATTCCTACCCGACAGCGCTCTGGTAGGGCTTGAAGAACAAGATAACGCCGAACACGCGCAGATTCTCGGCGCGCTCGAAGCACACGACGCCGAAGCAGCTGAGCGCGCTATGTACCATCACATCAAGAGCGCGCGCCAGGTCTTTATTGACATTCTCAGTCAGCGTGCACAAGACTAGGCAGTCGCTGCAGCGCGCACTGCCTGTACAAAGGCGCGCAGCTTGGCGTGATTTTTGCGTCCGCGCTCAGCTTCCACGCCACTAGAGACATCCACTGCCCAAGGTTGGACATACCGCACCACTTCGCCGATGTTCTCAGGCGTCAAGCCGCCTGCCAACATCAAGCGATTGACGGCGCTTGCAGCGCGACGCGCTAGTTCGAGATCGGCGAGCTGACCTGTGCCGCCTGCCAAGCGCGGATGATAGGCGTCTAAGAGCAGCTGCGGCAGCCATGGCGGCGCACTTGGCGTCTCAGACTCAAAGATTGCCAAAGTTTGGCTAATCTCATCAAAAGTCTGCGCCTGCACAGCAGGATAGCAAGCTCCGTTGAGCGCTCTAGCAATTTGGCGCAATTTTTCAGCACTAGTACGATGAACTTGGGCTGCGCTCAGTCGGCAAATGCTCATGATGGCAGGCAGTTCAGCGGGCTCAGGATCGACGAAAACACCAATGCACAGCGGCACGCGCGGCACGTCAAGGCTGCGCAAGGTCGCTGTCAGGCTAGCAACCTGGTCAAGCGTCACAGCGCGCGGACTTTCGGAATAGAAAATGAAGCCGAGTAGGTCGGCGCCTGCCTCAACTGCTGCTAAAAGATCGGCATGGTTCGTGATACCGCAAATTTTCACAAGCGTCATGGAATCTGCCTTTCAC
>JANWYI010000015.1:4995-69293 GCA_025055255.1 Anaerolineae bacterium
ACCTCAACTGCTGCTAAAAGATCGGCATGGTTCGTGATACCGCAAATTTTCACAAGCGTCATGGAATCTGCCTTTCACACAGACTGATTCTATATGTATGGCGCTCAGATCGGCTAAAACCTACAAAATTAGGTCTTGACAAAAAAGAGATAGACTGTAGCACAGGCTATCCCTAACTGCGCATTTTCAAGTCAGGTATGAAAATAAACTGCGTCACAGAACATCTGTTAAAGAATTCGGAAATTTGTGTTATACTTGGGGTACTACGTAATAGACGGTCGTGCCTCCGATTTTTTTGAAGGTCTTAAGCGCCATACAGAAGTGATCTTAGGAAAGGCAGCCGCTCTTGACCAAACATGTCATTGCCACTTGCCCATCTTGCGGGCAGCAAGGACGTTTTGTCTGGCTCGGCGAGCAGCGCGTGCCTGAGGCTGTAGCGTCCAGACTGGGCTTGCCAAGCGCGATAGGACTATGGAGTTGCCCACACTGTTCCACAACAGTTAGCGAGAGCGCTCTGATCAAGGTAAACAATCAAGGCAAGGAGCTGCCGAACGAATCACTCAGTTTCAGCGAGAGTAGCCAATCAAGCTCTTAGCGCACCTGTTGAGGGATGATCACCTGAGTTAGGTCACCAGCCCGCTGGGCAAATGCTTGTACTTCAAGGTAAGTGCTGCCATCGTGCGAGCTGCCCCAGTGGCTGGGAATCACATAGCGCGGACGCAATAGGCGCACTGCCTCTAGCGCCGCGCTCAGCGTCATCGTATGATTGCCGCCGATAGGTAGAATCACGATATCTGGTCGTAGCTTCGCCATCTCAGGGATGACGCCGCTATCGCCGACGTAGTACAAGTCGTAGCGCTCCACACTGATTATGAAGCCGAGATTCTCAAGAGGCTGCGGATGTGCAGCGTTGTATGCAGGCACAGTGCGGATCGAGGCGCGCCCGATGTTGAAAACTTGCCAAGGACGCGCGCAGACAGCGTCTTCAAAGTGTGCAGCAGCAGTGCGGCTTGCGATGATTTGGCTGCGCTCGCCGCAGACTTTGGCTACATCGGCTGGTGAGCAGTGATCGAAGTGATCGTGTGAGATCAGAATGACATCGGCGACGTGATCAGGGCGCGTGATGCGCCATGGGTCAATGTAGATGATCGGATCGCCCATCAGACGAAAACTAGCGTAGCCGAGCCACTCGATTCGATCTAACACAGCATATAGCTATCTTTGTGCGCTGAGAACTAACTTCTCGCCAATCTGGACGCGCTCTAGCAAAGTAGGATGCGCTTCAATCACGTACTGAGCGGCGCGACGTGGCGCATAAGCGAGGCGCCACGGCTTGGCTAATGCTTTATCCACTACGCGCTGCTCAGCGTCGAGCCAAATCACTGCAATCGGAAACGCCATGAACAGCATGTGAATGGTTGTCTCCAAGACGCTCTCGCGCTCGTAGACAAAGATCAGCCCGTCAGATTCAGGCAAGCTGCGACGGAACATCAAGCCGCGCAGCTTGCACCAAAAGCCGCTGCACCACTTAGCACGCGCTAGGATCACCTCATCTTTTTCGTTGCGCAAGGCGTAGAAGACGCTCATGGCAAGCGCAGCACCTGACCTGCGAAGATGCGGTTCGGATTGGTAATCCCGTTCAGTGCCATCAAGACGTTTATCGTCGTGCCGTAGCGCAGCGAAATGCGGAATAGATTCTCGCCCGGTTGCACCACATGCGTCCGTGCGCCGATTGGCACATTCGGAATGATTGTCGGCGCGACTGTGCCGCCTGGCGGATTGTTGCCCGGTCCAGGCACAGCTAACACTTGACCAATTACTAAGGCATTCGGATTGACAATGCCGTTCAGCCGAATCAGAAATTGCACGGTCGTGTTGTAGCGGCGCGCAATTGCCTCAAGCGTATCGCCGCGCTGCATGATGTACGTGCCAATGCCGTTAACGGTCGGTCCGTTCAGGATCGCTACGTCCACAGGTGCAGTCGGCGTGCCAAAAAGCGGCGCCTGTGTTGGCGTAGGCTGCACAGCTGGCACAGGGATGACCAGACGCTGTCCGATGCGCAGAAAAGCATTAATATTCAAGTTGTTCAGCAGCACGATAGCGTCCACACGGCTGTTAAAGCGTGCAGCAATGCCGATCAGCGTGTCGCCTGCCACAACCGTGTAGTTGACTCTGCCCGGCAAGTTGCTGAGGATGTCTGAGGTCGGTGTTGGCACAAAGGGCGTATTCGTGACCAAAATGCCGCCGGGCGTGCTTGTGAACGGCAACGTGCGCTCAGGCGTCGGCGAAGCGATGAAGCCAATAGGCGTCGGCGTGGGCGTGGCTACCACAACGGTCGGGAGCACGCCTTCAGGCGTGGCAGTTGGCAAAATCGCCACAGGCGTTGAGGTCGGCAATGTGCCGCTAGTCACCACAAGCGAGGCGTCATCAATATAAACGTGGTTATGGCGCACAGGTTCAAGGGCAATAGCACGCACAAAGACCGTGACCGTGTTTGCAGCGGCTGTGGCGGTCACTGAGAGTTGACGGTATTCGTCATAGAAACGCTCAGGCGCTGACCAGACGATGTTCCGACTTGTGCCGTCAACGCCGCCTGTAGGATCAATGCCGACTTGCAAGCTGATAGCCGCAGGCTCTAGGCTCTGATCAGGGTTATCGCGCGTGGTAGACCAGACGTTGAGGAAAGCGCTGAAGCGCAATGGTGCACCAGTTGCCACGTTCACACGCTGATAAACGCCACCTGTGAACGTTGCGAAGAGCTCAAAGAACTCTTGAGCAGCGCTACCGCTACGAATACGCTTTGGATTGCTCGCGTTGCGATATTGTGGCGTGATATTCGCCCAAGTTGGGTCGCCTGCGCCGCGTGGCACATTCCAAGGCGTCCAGCTGGGCGCGACGCGCCGCGTGACATCGCCGTTGAACGGCTGATACTCGCCTTCAAAGCCGGGATTTTGCAGCAGGTTGCCCTGCGCCGCTGCGCGCTGATCCGCTGGCACGGCTGCGCTGAAAACGGCAAGCGCCAAGAGGATCACGACCAGTAGTTGTCTAAATAAGTGCCTGTGGTGCAAAGCAGCTCACCCTTTCCTACTGACCAAAAAGTCTCTTCCGCGCTTTTAGTCTAGCAGCTATCAGCAAATCAGGCGAGTTGAGTTCTGAGGCGCAGGCTGAGCGAACAAAAAGCGCCTGCTCTCGACCAGAGCAGGCGCCGCAGTGCGTTAGAAGAGCTGTCGTGCTGCGCTTGCTGCCCAGTCGAAGATTGGCGTGGCGAAGAATGTGCCGAGCAGGATCACGCCGAGCGTAGTCAAACCAAGTGCCCATGCCATTGGCTGACCGACTGGCACAGGCTGATCGTCTGCCTCGCTGCGGTCTACGAAGATGACTTTAATCACCACGAGATAGTAGTAGAGCGCGACCATTGAGTTGACAACGCCTGCAATTGCCAGCCAGACCAAGCCTGCGTCCACAGCGGCGCGGAACAGGAAGAATTTGCCGAAGAAGCCTGCTGCTGGCGGCACGCCTGCCAAGGAGAGCAGTGCGACCGTCATGACGAGCGCCAAGCCGAGATTGCGCCGTGCCAAGCCTGCCATATCTGAGATTTTCTCGCTCCCTCTTGCACTGGCGAACACGATCACCACGCCGAAGGCTGCTAGGTTAGTCAGAATGTACATCGCCATGTAGAACGTGACCGCTGCAATGCCCAAGCCCGGTGGGACGCCCGGCTGCGCCGCAATGGCTGCCACGCCGATCAGCGCATAGCCTGCCTGTGCAATCGAGGAGTACGCCAAAAAGCGCTTGATATTGCTCTGAACGAGCGCGAACAGGTTACCAACGGTCATGGTCACCACAGCAATCATAGCGACGCTCTGAACCCAAAAACGCGTTGGATCGTCGCCTTGAAAGACCACAATCAAAAAGCGCGCGAACAGCGCGAAGCTAGCTGCTTTGCTCGCCACGCTGATGTAAGCGGTCACAGGCGTCGGCGCACCTTCGTAAACGTCAGGCGTCCAAAAGTGGAACGGCACAGCGCTGATCTTGAAACCAAAGCCGACCAAAATCATGACGAGCGCGATCAAGATCGGCACGAGCGTCTCAGGCGCAGGCGAGCCAGCTGAGAGCGCCGTCATGCGCTCGCCAATAGCATAGAAGTTTGTAGCGCCTGTGAAGCCGTAGAGCAGACTGAAGCCGTAGAGCATGATCGCCGATGTGAAGGCGCCGAACAGGAAGTACTTAATGCCTGCCTCAGCCGAGCGTGGACTCTTGACCAGAAAGCCTGAGAGGATGTACAGGCTGATTGAGAGCGTCTCAAGGGCGATGAACGCCATGATCAGGTCAGCTGAGCCTGCCATGAGGATGCCGCCGAGCGTCGCCACGACCAAGACGGCGTAGAACTCGCCCATGCGTCCGATCTGCGGCGCGTCTAGCGTGATCAGGCAGACAATGCCGCCAGCGAGCAGCGTGATGACCGTGAAAATCTGCGTCACGCCGTCAAAGCGGAACATACCGCCTAAGACGAGTTGCTGGTTAGCTTGACTCGGCGGCGGCACAATCAGCGCAACGAGCGCAATACCGAACAGGCTTAGTCCAACGATTAAGCCAATTTGTCGGCGGCGACTGGCAGGGAAAAAAGCATCCATCAAGCCGCTCGCCACTGCCAGCACGGTCATCAGGAGCGCAGGCAGCGCCGCTAACAAGTTAGTGGTCGGATCGCTGTTGAGAACAATGCTTGTCGTCACAGTTTCCATAGCTTATCTCCCTGCCAGCGCAGTCAGGATAGGCTGCATGCCGCCTTCGAGCATTCCTGTCATGAAGCGCGGGAAGACGCCCAGCAGGATCAGGAAGAAGACCAGTAGCGCCAATGCCGTCTTGTCAAGAATTGTCACGTCGCGCACCTCTGGGAAGCGCTGAGCGTTGAACTCGCCAAAGAAGACCAACTGAGTCACTTTGAGCACGTACCCTGCTGTCAGGATAATGCCCAAGACCGTGATCATCGCCAAGATCGGGAAGTAGTCGAAAGTTGGGAAGTAAGCGAGACGCAGCGGCGATGTCGCACCATCAGCGAAGACTGGTCCTGCCCAGAGACCTTGCATGATCGGGAACTCTGCCACAAAGCCGCTCAAGCCTGGCATTCCCATTGAGACCAAGCCGCCTATGATGAAGGCGAGCGCTACGAACGGCATCCGCTTGCCGAAGCCGCCTAGTGACGGTATGTCGCGCGTGTGCGCTTGGTCATAGACCATACCGACGCACGAGAAGAACAGCGCCGTCATCACGCCGTGACTGAACATCTGTAGTCCGGCGCCGGTCAGACCTTGCACGCTCATTGTGCTGATGCCCATCATCACCAAGCCCATGTGGCTGACTGATGAAAAGCCGATCACGTATTTGAAGTCGCGCTGTCGGTAGGCGATGAAAGCGCCGTAGACCACGTTGATAGCTGTCAGCAAGATGATCCACGGCAAGTGGACTTTTGCACCTTCAGGCAAGAGCTGCACGCCGACTCGCAACGCCGCGTACGCGCCGAGTTTCATCAGCACGCCTGCATGGATCATTGAGACAGCCGTCGGCGCCGCTACGTGACCATCAGGTGACCAATTGTGGAATGGAAAGACACCCGCCAACACGCCGAAGCCGAGAAAGATCAATGGGAACCACAGCTTAGCGACGCTGAGTCCGCCTGCAGGCGTGAGGTCGAACGGACCGATTGCGCCTGTCAGCTGCCGCCAACGCGACGCCGCTTCAAAGTGATAGAAGTCAAAACTGTAGGCAGGCGCTTGAGGATTGTTCAACACTTCTCGCAGCCGCTCTAGGCGCTGAGCATTTTCGGCGAAGAACGAGCCTGCTGAGAAATACATCACAAGCAAGCCGACTAGTGCCACGAACGAGCCGACTAGGATGTAGAGTGTCAGCTTCATCGCGGCATATTCGCGCGTCGGCTTCCAGCCCCAGCCGGCAATCAAAAAGTACATCGGGAAAATGGCGAATTCGTACCAGAAGAATAGCAGGAACATGTCCAGTGAGACGAACACGCCATATACGCCTGCCACCAAGAGCAGGAAGAATGCCATGAATTCGCGCACGCGCTCTTCGATCTTCCACGAGATCAGCACGCCTGTGAACGCCGCCAAGCCTGTCAGCAAGACCATCGGCGCTGTTGTGCCGTCTACGCCGACATGATAGTAAATGCCCAGTGCCGGCACCCATGGCAGGTTGATCTCCTGCACGAAGTATGAGAGACCGCGCGCGCCGCGCTCAGCAGCGGCTGCAAGCGCTGCTGGTGTGCTCGCCTCGATGTAGACGAGGAAGGATAGCACTAGACAAACGCCTGTGGAAAAAGCAGCCAGCAGGCGCACCTCTGTTTTTTGTTCATCTTTGAGCGCCAGCAGCATGAAAAGCGCTGCTGCAATCGGGACGACGAGAACTGCTGTCAGTAACATGCTTTCCCTACCTGAGTCAACTGCCTAGAAGCCGCGTCACGGTTTGGTTGATAATTTCGACGATCCAGTTCGGATACAAACCTGTGATCAGCATCAGCACGACTAGTGGCGAGAGCGCCACAACCTCGCGGAACTCAATCTCTAGAGCATGTCCGCGCCAATGCTCGTTAGTTGGACCGTACAGCACAGCGCGAATGCCTTTCAGGATGTAGGCGCCTGTTAGGAACAAGCCGATCATGGCGACGGCAACCCAGAATGGGAAAATCCACCAGCTGCCGGCAATGACCTGAAACTCGCTCACAAAGCCTGCCAAGCCCGGCAAGCCGAGGCTCGCCATGCTTGTGAAGATCAGCAAGCCGCCATAGACTGGCGCTAAGGCATACAGACCGCCGAACTCGCGCAGATCGCGTGTATGCGCCTTGTGATACAGTGCGCCGACCAGCAAGAACATGCCCGCTGAGCTGAGTCCATGTGTGAACATTTGCAGAATTGCGCCGTTAGTCGCCATTGTGACCGAACGCTGCACAATCTCAGCGTTCTCAAACTGCGCACCTGTCAGTAGTCCGTTGTAGACCGCGCTGAAGGCTGCAATGCCCAGCACAACAAAGCCCATGTGGTTGACTGAGCTATAGGCGACCAAGCGTTTGAAGTCGTTCATGCCCCATGCAGCCAATGCGCCGAAGATGACGCCGCCAACGGCAAGCGCTGCGAGAAACGGCGCGAAGGCTTGCGCCTCAGCTGGAAACATTGGCACGACCAAGCGCAGGAAGCCATAAGCGCCAAGTTTGAGCAAAATGCCTGCCAGCAACATCGAGCCAGCTGTTGGCGCCTCAGTGTGCGCATCAGGCAGCCATGTGTGGAACGGAAAGATCGGCACTTTGATAGCGAAGGCAATGAAGAACGCGACGAAGATCAAGGCTTTGACCAAGCCGAGGTCAGCGCCAAACGGGAAGGTCAAGGGCTGACCTTGTGCGTTTAAGCCGCGCGGGAAGGTCGCCAGCAGAGTTGGGATGTCCATTGTGCCTGCCATGATGCCGATCAGCTGGAGCGAGAGCAGCAAGCCGAGCGAGCCTGCCATAGTGTACAGGAAGAACTTGAAAGAGGCGTACTGCCGATCCTTGCCGCCCCAGTAATTGATCAAGAAATACATCGGCACCAAGCCGATTTCCCAGAAGATGAAGAAAATGATCAGGTCAAGCGCCACGAACAGCCCGATCACGCCCATCTCAAGGAACAGGAAGAGCGCCATGTGCTCATGGACGTGGTCGGTCACCTCAAAGCTGATCAGGATTGCCAGAGGCGTCAAAATTGCCGCTAACAGGATCAGCGACACGCTCAGTCCGTCCACGCCAACGTGCCACTTCGAGTTGAGCAGTGGGAAAAATTCTGCCACATGTTGGCAGACAAACGTGAACGGCGCGTTCGCAGCCGCAGTGCGCATCTCTTGCGGCACGTTGCCCTCTGGACAAGTGCCGTTTGCATACGCTGCGAACAGCGCAATCGCCATGCCTAGCACAACGACGCTGAAGGCGAGTGCCACAAGCCGCGCCAAGTTCTTCTGGCTGCGCGGCAGCAGCATGACTACACCTGCGCCGATCATCGGCAAGAATGTGAGCAAGGTCAGAAAGTCTAGCGTCATTGGTTTCGCTCCTAGTCACCACTGCCAGTGGCTTGTGCGCCACCTGTGCTGAAGAATAGCACCAGTACAACAGCGACGCCGCCTTGCACAATCAACGCTGGCACCACCAGATTCGGCGCGACTGCCAACACGATCAAGTTGGCGCCAACTATGAGCGCTGCAAGCAGCGTGAAGAGCAAGTATTGCTGCACGCGCCCCGTCTGAACAGGACGCAGGCTGCGCGCTGCGTCGCCAATTGCCTCTGGAATGCCGTCGCCGACGCCATCAATGACCACACGGTTGAATTCCTTGAACACATCGCCGATGTAGCCTGCAGCTGTGGCGATCAAGTGCAAGATTCCGTCAATAATCCCGCGATCTACCACGCGGCTGTAGCCTTCAGCGATGCGCTGCATCGGCTTGACGAAAGCGCGCTCGTAGAACTCGTCAATGTAGTACTTGTTGACCAGCACACGGTAAGCGTCCGCGCCGATCAGCCCTTCAACAGGATCGGGCTGTCCAAGCGCGTATGGACGCCGCGCGTATAGCACATAGCCTGCATACACGCCAAAGCCGAAGATCGCAAACGAGAGCAAGACGGGCAGGATGTTGAAGTCAGGCAGTGGCGGCGGCTCCAGCAGCGCATTTTTGATGTAGAGGATCAGCGGCTTCTCAACGCCAAAGCTCTTGAGCAACGGACCGATGATCGGGAAAGACGGATTGACACCGACAAAGCCTGCAAAAATGGCGAAGAACGCTAGTACGATCAACGGAATGGTCATTGTGGCGGAGTTAAATGCCTCATGGCGACCGTCGCCGCGCGCAGGATTGTAATGCTGCGCATTGCGCGCTGCTTCTGTGCGTGGCTCGCCGAAGAAGGTCAGCCAGATTTGGCGGAAGGTGTAGAGCGTCGTTAGCACAGCGGCAAGTGAGAGCAGCACTAGCACGAGCAAGCCAATTGGATTCTTGCCCATCAAGTGCCATGCCTCTAACAGGATTTCATCCTTTGACCAGAAGCCTGCTGTGATCAGCGGCGCGCCTGCCAACGCCAAGCCGCCAATGATGAACGTGACCGCTGTGACAGGCATGGTGCGGATCAAGCCGCCCATGTTGCGCATGTCCTGCGGATCGAACATCTCGCCATGTGCTTGACTATGCGTTTCATGACCGTGTTCAGCATGTGTCTCATGACCATGCTCAGTGTGCGCCTCGTGACTGTGTTTGGCGTGCGCAGCGTCATGACCGTGCGCCTCATGATGTCCGTGCGCCACATGGTGACCGTGCTCCATGCCGTGAATGACCGAGCCGCTGCCCAGAAACAAGAGCGCTTTGAAGAAAGCGTGTGTGATCAAGTGGAAAAACGCAGGCGCGAATCCGCCAACGCCTAGCACGGCAACCATGAAGCCGAGCTGGCTGACCGTTGAATAGGCGAGGACTTTCTTAATGTCGTTCTGTGCTACGGCAATGCTGGCAGAGAAAATCGCTGTGAAGCCGCCAACAACTGCCATGAAGACCATCGGCGCGCTCAGCAGACCTTCCTCGATGTTGGCGCCTGCTGAAAGCACTGGGAACATGCGGATGATCAGGTACACGCCTGCTGAGACCATAGCTGCAGCATGGATCATCGCGCTGACAGGCGTCGGACCTTTCATTGCATCGGGCAGCCAGACGTGCAGCGGAAATTGCGCTGACTTGCCGACCGTGCCGATCACGATGCAAATGCCGATCAGTCCTGCCGCGCTCAAGCCGAGAAAGCCGCCGAGCGCTGGAGTCGTGGCAAGGCTCTGCAGCGTCGCCTCATTGAAGAAAATCTCGCGGAAGTTGAGCGTGCCAGTGGTTGCCCACAGGTAGGCAATGCCGATCAGCATGATTACGTCGGCAATGCGCGTGGTCATGAATGCCTTCATCGCCGCTTGATACGGCGCCACACGGTCAACCTCTTGCTCAGGCGAGCGGTCGTACCAGAAGCCGATCAGCAGATACGAACACAAGCCCATCACTTCCCAGCCGATGAAGAGCAACAGCAGGTTGTCGGCGACCACAAGCGTGAGCATGGCGCCGGCGAACAGGCTCAAGTAGGCGAAGAAGCGCGTATGACGCTCTGCATTCGCCATGTAGCCGAGCGTGTAGATGAAGATCATCATCATCACAAGCGGCACCATGAACAGCATGACAGCTGTCAACGGATCAACGGCTACGCCAATGTTCAGCGCGCCGTTGCCTGTGCCATTGACCAGCCAGCCGTTGCTGCCCAGAATGTCGCTCAGGCTGCTGCCGAAAATGCCGCGCGAGTACTTACCCAAATCACTAATGGCGAAGGCGCGCAGCACAAGCGCGAAGCTGAGAAACCACGTGATCGCCATTGCGCCGAGCGCAATAATCTGTGTTGCCACACGGCTGCGCCCTGCCAGCAGGATAATCACTGCAAAGGCGATGAATGGCGGCAGTGGAATCAGCCAAGGCAGAAAATTTGCGTTTAGCCAGTCCATAAGCCTATGAATCCTTAACGGTTAGCTCTGTGCCTTGAGTTCATAGATGTGACGCGCGACGCCACTTGCAAGCAAGTGTTGCACCTTGCCGAGCTGCGCTTGGTAGAAGCCGTCGTGATCGCCTGCTGCAAGCGCCTCTTGGCTTTCCCAGACCGAGATCACCATTGCCTGCTCAGCTGCCGCGTCCACTAGGAAGTATGTGCGCAGATGTCCTGAACGTGCGCGATTAGCAGGGATGATCGACTCGTTAAATAGCTTCACCAGCTCATCGAGTGCACCGCGCTGATACTGAAAAGTTGAGACTCTTGCGAACAACTGATCACTCCTTCTAGTAGCGCAGCGTATCCACGTCTTCCGCGATCACAGTACGACGGTTGCGGTAGACCGAAATGACTAATGCTAAGCCAACAGCGACTTCAGCTGCTGCCACTACGAAGACGAACGCCGCAAAGCTTTGTCCTGCCATGCCGACTTGTAGTCCTTCAGCGGTCGCAGCTGTGCCAGGCGTCAGGTAGCGCCAAAAGGCGACAAGGTTGATGTTCACGGCGTTCAACATCAGCTCAATGCCCATCAAAATGGCGACTGCGTTGCGGCGCGCTAGGACAGCGTACATGCCGATGCAGAAGAGCAGTGCGCCAACGATTAGAAAAGCGTTTAGCGGTAACATTCCGTCTTCCTCACTCGTCTTCGCGCGCAATCACAATCGCGCCAACCATTGCAGCCTCTAGCAAAAGCGACGCGACAATGAACGGCACAACGTACTGGTTCACATCTACCAGCGCGATGCCTAGATCGCGGAGACTCTCGCCTGTGATCTGGCTGATCGGCTGGCTTGGCAGGAGCGGCGCGCTGCCAGTGCTTGCCAGCACCAAGCCCAACACAATCACGCCAAACGTGACAATCGCGCCGAGCAAGCCATATATCCATTGGCTATTCGGCGCCTCGCGCAAGCCCATCAGCCGCCGCGTGAGCATGATAGCGAAGATGATCAGCACTACAATCGCGCCGATATAGACCAAGACCTGCACAGCGGCAAGGAACGGCGCCGCCAACAACACAAAGAAACCTGCCACGCCGAACAGACTGATGATCAGCCATAACGCGCAGTGAAACAAGTTGCGACTTGTAGCCGTTCCAATGCCGCCGCCAATGATGAAGACCGTGAACAAGCCAAATATGAACCACTGTCCGAACTCAGCTTCCATGAGTTTCTCCCGATGTCAGTTTTTACGCTGCTCAGTCCGATGCCATGGCTGCAGCGCGCACAGGTTGCACGGATCGCATGCCTAGTTTAGCGCGCTGTGCCTCGCCGTAGCGATGCAGCAACTGCGTCGCCACAATGAACATGATCACGTTCGCCACGAGTAGCACGACTGCGCGCGGCAACTCTGCGATGAAGCCTGCGCCGAAGATCGCGCCGATCAGACCTGCTAAGCCGCCCTGTGCCACAAGTGCCTCAGCTGCTGCGTAATCTGGCACGAACGGACGCGCCAAGAACATCACAACGAGCAAGTTGACGATGGAGAGTGGCACGAGGAACTTCCAGTTGAACGCCATCATGTGATCAATGCGAATGCGCGGCAACGTGCTGCGCACCAACATCACCAAAGCGTAGACCGCTACAGACTTTGCCATGAGCATGAAGAAACCGAACAGCTCATAGCCCGGCTCGCCTGCGCCCAAGCCGCGCCAGCCGCCCAAGAACAGTACAGCCGTCAAGATGCAGATGACGAAAGCGTGGATGAATTCCGCGGCGTAGAACATCGCAAACTTCATGCCAGAGTACTCAATGTTGAAACCGGCAATGATCTCCGACTCCGCCTCGATCAGGTCAAACGGCGAACGTCCGACTTCTGCCAGCTGCGAGATGAAGAAAATCAGCGCGCTGACTGGCACGACGAAAATGTAGGCGATGCTTTGCCCTTTGACAATGTCCTGCATGCTCATTGAGCCTGCCAGCATAACTGGCACTGCCAATGAGAGGATCATCGGCACCTCATAGCTGACTAACGCTGCAATGGCGCGGAAGGCGCCCAAGAGCGCGTACTTGTTATTGCTGCTCCAGCCTGCGAGCAAGATTGCGAGCGTCGCCAATGAGCCGACCGCTACAAAGTACAGCACGCCGACGTTCAAATCCGCGCCAATCCATGCATGGTTGAACGGAATCACAGCGAAGATGGCGAGGATACCTGCCACTGCCAAGATCGGCGCAAAATTGTAGACGTGCTTGTCAGCGCCTACAGGCGTGATGTCTTCTTTGGTCAGCAACTTGCCTAGGTCAGCAAAGGTCTGGAACAAGCCGTACGGACCTGTCCGATTCGGACCGATACGATCCTGCACGCGCCCTGCAAATTTGCGCTCTAACCAGATCGAAAAGATGATCCAGACCAAGCCGAACGAAGAAAGCACAACTGCGCCAAGCGCTGAGGCAACGATCTGAGCGAGAGTAGCATTCCAGCCAGAGTTAATCAAGAATTCCGCCATGGCTTGTCACCTCTCAGAGCCACTCTAGCGCACCTTTGCGCCATGCGTAGATCAGAGCAACGCCCAGAATACCTACAAAGCCTGCCATTGCTACCAGTGCAAACAGACCAAGCTGATTGTAGGCAACTGCCCAAGGAAACAAGAAAAGCATTTCGATATCGAAGATCAGGAAGACAAGCGCGTACAGGTAGTACTGCACCTTGAACTGCACCCAAGCATCGCCTACTGTCTCAATGCCGCACTCGTAGGCTTCCTGCTTCAGCCTGTTCGGACGCTTCGGATTCAGCAGCTGTGCCAAGAAAATTGGCACTGCAGGCAGAATCAGCGCTACGATGAAGAATATTCCGATGAACAACCACTCATTTGGCTGCATAAAGGACTCCTTGCTTAAGCACAGCGAACGCGCTCACAGGCGACCGTGTGCTTCCGCTTTACTTTCCCCACATTTCGTTCTTGTGACAAACTGCGCATATTGTAGCATCACTTGCCACGAATGCGAAAAATTGGCACCCGTTTTTGAACGGCGCACCTAGAAGCGATCCACTAACGACTCAGAGGCGATCCAAGGTGAGGCGTTCCAGCACAGCGCAATTCGCTTTGCATTGTAGCACACTGGACATAGATTGAAAAATGGACGCTCGCGCAGCAACGCGAGCGTCAGAGACAGTCAGACACAGACTTTTGGGTCATTGACAGCGTGAAGGCGAGATTGAGACAGTTTTGCCGAAGTTTTAGATGCAGTGAGAGCGCCGCTCGCTTATCAGGCTTGCACCTGTACACCGCGCCAAAAGGCGATGTAGCCTTTGATGTTCGCAGCAGCAGGCTTTGGATCAGGGTAGTACCATGCCGCATCAGGATTGGTCCTACCGTTCACTTCCAGCGTGTAGTAGCTTGCAACGCCTTTCCACGAGCAGACTATGTGTGTGCTGCTCTCGTACAGATATTCGCGCTTGACTGAGTCGAGCGGGAGGTAGTGGTTATCCTCTACTACGATTTTGATCGCTCTCGGCGATCACAGCGCCATTCTAAATTGCTCTCATTGCGAGATTTCTACGGCGAGGCAAGGCACGGTACACGGTGAACGTCAAGGTCAATCCGACGCCTTTTTTTTCGACATTTTTATAAGTATTTAATAAGTTTAGCATAAGCAGAAGTAGAAAAGTCATTTTATAATGTTTCATGGTTCATACATCCAACAAGGGAGCTAGGCTAATGAGAGCGATAGTTATTTTAGTGTTGGCGCTGAGCTTAGCGGCGTGTGGCGGCGGAGCAGGTGGCGGCATGAGCATGACCGATGCTGCCAAGCAATTCGTAGAAAGCACATTCAAGGGCGATAAGCAAGCGTGGTCTGCTGTTGCCTGCGAGGCGATCAAAGGACAGGCTGCCTCGCTCGATACCATACCGCGCCCTGAGGGCTTTAGTGTGGACTTCTCTGCGCTTAAATATGAGGTGAAAGAAGAGCGCGGCGATACAGGGAAGGTCGGTATTAGCGGCACGATCAAGATAAGCATATCTGGCATGTCGCAGGAGCAAAACATTCAAGACATAGGTCTGGGTGAGTTGCTGATGAAGCGCGAGGGCGGCAGCTGGAAAGCCTGCCCGGAGAAACTCTAAGCTCGCACAGCTGGCTCATCTAATTGGATGAGCCAGCTTTTTCATCAATAGCGCGGCACAGTGCTATCCACCTCAACTGACCAGCGATGAATGCCGCCTGCCATGTTGTAGACGTTCGTGAAACCCTGCATGGTCAACCAGAGCGCCACTTGTGCGCTGCGTCCGCCGCTGTGACACATGATGACGACGTCGCCTTCGCGCGGAATGCGCTCTAGCGCGTCTGGAATGTCATTCATCGGAATGTGCAGCGCGCTCTCTAGACGGCAAATCTGCAGTTCCCACGGCTCGCGCACGTCAATGATGGTCAGCGGCATGCCATCTTTCAGGCGCTGCTGGACTTGCTTCGGCGTGAGTTCTTTCAGCATAGTGTCCCTTTCAAACTCGGTCATCTAACGACGTTTGACGCGCATGAAAACGCCCGGTCGCGGCTCCAGCGTGACCGCCATATGCATGTGTACGTCGCGCTTAAGCAGCGTGAACGTGAAACGCTGCGCAAGGCGTGCGAGGATCACCTTTGCCTCGACTTGTGCGAAGGCGGCGCCGATGCAATTGCGCGCGCCGCCGCCGAACGGCAAGAAGCTGTACGGCACGGGCTTTTTCAAGAAGCGGTCAGGATAGAACTCAGCGGGATTTTCCCAGTATTCCGCCATGCGATGCGTGACGTAAATTGAGTAAGTGACGCGCTCACCTTTGCGGATCAGGTAGCCGTCATGCGTCAAGTCCTGTGCGGCAATACGCGAGCCGAGATGTGCTGGCGGATACAGACGCAACGTCTCATCAATGAAGCGGTCAAGGTATTTCAGCTGTGCCAGCTGCTCCATTGTCGGCGGCGAATCGCCAAGCACGGCGTCCACTTCATCGCGGATGCGCGTTGCCGCCTCAGGATGCGCGCCGAGCAGGTACATCGCCCATGCCAGCAAGCCTGTGCTGGTGTCATGACCAGCGATGATCATGGTCAGCATTTGGTCGCGCACCATGTCATCGTCCACACCTTCCGCGCTCACCAAAATGCCGAGCAAGTCCTTTGGTTGTGTGCCTGTTTGCGCTAAGTGCTGACGCCGCAGATGGATGACTTGATGCAAGTAGTCGTCAATGCGCCGCAGCGCGCGCCGATAGTTTGGACGCGGCACATCTGCCCAGAAAATCCAGATGCCGGGCGAAATGTAGCGTAGCATGTGCAAAATTGCTGACCAATAGCGCTCAATATGCGGCATGAAGTCCACACTGAAGAGCGTTTCCATGACGATTAGCAGCGCGATCTTGCGCATTTCAGTCAGCATGTCATAGGTCTGCTCAGGTTGCCACTGCTCGGCGATGCGGTCTGTGGCGCGCCACATGGACTGGACGTAGCCGGTCAGTGCGTTGCGATGCAGAGCTGGATTCATCAGCCGACGCATCGAGTCGTGTACCTCGCCATCAGCGACCAGCAAGCCATCGCGCAGCAGCCGTGCAATTGGATCCTTCGGCGCTTTCCATAGAAATGACTCGCGTGCCTCGACTAGCAGCCAGCGCGCCCACTCAGCGCCTGCAGTCATGATCGGCTTGAAACTGGGCAGATTGGCTCGAAAAACTTTGCCCAACTCGCCGTGAAAAACTTCCAGCGCTGGCAACGGACTGCGCGTTTGTACAATTGTCCGCAAGGCTTTAAGTGCCAGTTTGCCGCTCGGCGTTGGAATCTTGGCGTAAGCACTCATTGTGCTATTCTTCATCAACCCATGTTGCGGCATCTTCATTTGCCTTATGATAATCCTCGAAGCGACCAATGTCCATCCAATACTCTTTGATTGGGTAGCTGCAGACGCGCATACCTGCGTCCATTGCCGCTTGGATCAGCTGTGTGGCGTCGTAGCGTCCGCTTTGTGGCATAAGCGCAAGTGCTTCAGGACTGATTGCGTAAATGCCGGCGTTGATATTCACGCTGAGCGTCGGCTTTTCGCGCAGCGCGACCACGACGTCCGACTCGCTCTCAACGACGCCGTACGGAATTGGCACGTCATACGTCTTGACGCCGACCGTGATTGCAGCGCGCTGTGCCACATGAAAGGCGTAAAAGGCGCGAAAGTCTAGCCGTGTGACCAAGTCGCCGTTCATCATCAAGAATGGCGCGTGCAGCTGACTGCGCAGCAAATTCAGCGCGCCAGCTGTGCCAAGCGGCTCGGATTCGCGCACATAGTGCAGCCGAACGCCTAGATGTGCGCCGTCTTTGAAATACGTCTCGATCAGCTCTGCTTTGTAGCCAAGCGCAAGGTAGATTTCGTCTATGGCATACTTGTGCAAGCGTGCCAAGAGCAGCTCAAGGATTGGACGTTCACCAATTGGAAACATTGGCTTGGGAATCACATAGCTCCACGGTCGTAGCCGCGTGCCAAGTCCGCCGCACATTAGGACTGCTTGCACTGAGCTGCTCATACTTGGTACTGATCAGGCTGGAAACGCTCTAGGTGCGCCTGAATCCAAGCGATAGTTCGCGTTAAGCCGTCTTCCAGCGAGATTTCAGGCTGCCAATTTAAAACGTTGCGCGCTTGGCTGTTGTTGGACTGCAAGCGCAGCACTTCGCTTTTCTCTGGGCGCAGGCGTTCACTGGTGTTCGCTTGCACGGTTACAGGACGACCGATCAAGCTGATGATCATCTCGGCGATCTCGCCAATCGTGTGCGACTCGCCTGTGCCGAGGTTGAAAACCTGCCCGATTGCCGCCTCCGTTCCGAAAGCAGCGCGCATTAAGCCACGTGCCGTGTCAACCGCATGCGTATAGTCGCGGTAAGTGTGGATTGCGCCTAGTTGCACCACGTCGCGCGTCAGTGCCTGCGCGATGATCGTTGGAATCACGGCGCGCGCGCTTTGCCTTTCGCCGTAGGTGTTAAACGGACGCACGACAACAATTGGCGTGCCATAGGTGCGCTGAAAGCTCAGACTAATCGCCTCAGCGGCAATCTTGCTGGCTGCATACGGCGACTGCGCCTGTAGCGGGTGGCGCTCGTCAATCGGCACGTATTGCGCCGTGCCGTAGACCTCGCTCGTGCTGACGATCACGCCGCGCTGCGTGCCATGTTGACGCATGGCTTGTAGCACGTTCAGCGTGCCATTGATGTTTACAGCGAGCGTCTCTTCAGGATGCTGATAGGAATACGGAATCGAGATGATAGCGCCTAGGTGAAAAATGACGGCACAGCCAGCAGCAGCCTTGCTGACAGCTTCAGCGTCGCGCAGGTCAGCAGAATACAGCTCGACATGATCGAGTACATCAGCAGGCAGGTCGGCAAGATTGCCGCGTTTGTCAGCCGCAGACGTATAGCGCGTCATAGCGCGCACAGCGTAACCAGCACGCACAAGTTGCTCGGTCAGATGACTGCCAATGAAGCCTGCAGCGCCTGTGACAAGGACTTTGGTGTTGAAAGTGTTCATGTCGGCAAATTGTAGCGCCATGTGCCAGAGCGTGCTAGGCACAGGCGCTCAAGTGCCTAGCCGATGATGTCTAGTGGGATGAAGTCGCTGCTCTGCAGCTGGATCACGCTGACACGCGCAGCGACGTCGCGCGCGAGACGGCGGAAAGCCTGTGCGGTCGCTGACTCAGGCGCGCCAATCACAATCGGACGCCCAAGATCGCCGCCTTTGCGCACTTCAGCGTCCAGCGGAATGCGCCCTAGGAACGGCACGTTGCGCTGTTGAGCGAGCTGTTCGCCGCCGCCTTCGCCGAAGAGATCGCCCGTCATGTTCTCCACGATACCAATGATCGGCACATTCAGCTGCTCAAACATACTGATTGAGCGCAGCGCGTCGCCAACTGCCACTGGCTGCGGCTGTGAGACGATCACAGCGCCTGTCAATGGCACGGCTTGGGCAAGGCTCAGCGGCGCGTCACCAGTGCCGGGCGGCAAGTCTACGATCATGTAGTCAATGTTGTTTCCCCAGTCCACGTCGTTAAAAAATTGGCGGATAGCGCTGTTGAGCATTGGTCCGCGCCAGACCATTGCCTTGTCAGGATCGATCAGGAAGCCCATGCTGATCGTTTTGACGCCAAAGACCTCGAACGGCACGATTTTGCCGTTCTGCACAAGCGGACGCCCTGCGGTCAAGCCGAGCATGATTGGCACGTTCGGTGTCAAGATGTCAGCGTCCATCAAGCCGACGCGCGCGCCTTCCTTTGCTAGTGAAACGGCTAGGTTGACTGCAATTGTTGTCTTGCCAACGCCGCCTTTGCCGCTACCGACGGCGACCACGTTGCGAATCGGCATGCTGATGCGTCCGTGAACGCGCTTGTCAGATGGCACCTCAGCGTCCCACTTGACCTGAATGGCGCGGATGCCCTCTACTTTTAACACGGCTGCCTCAGCCGCTTTGTAGATTACGTCTTTCAGCGGACAGGCAGGTGTGGTCAACATGATAGTGAAGTGTGCTACGCCATCTTCAATGCGCAGGTCGCGCACCATATTCAGTGTCACAATGTCTTTGTGTAGCTCAGGCTCAATCACGGTACTCAGCGCTCTCATTACAGCGCTGTGCAACTGTTGGCTCATGGGAAGCTCCTTTTTAGAGATACCAATTGTAGAAATTATAGCGCAAAGGGAACTTAAGCAGCATTAATCCCTTTCGGCAAACAGCCTATCAGGCAGATCAGGCACAAAAGGCGGTTGAGGCGCAAAAGTAGCGATCTTAGGCAGTCTACCGTCTACTGGTGGCGGCGCTGTGTGAAGACGCGGCAATCCTAGCTGCCGAACGCGCCGTGCCAAGCGCTCGCGCAGCATGGCGCGCCGTAAGGCATTGCGCGTCTCAGGCGAGGGCGCGCTCTGGAAATCGGCTTCAGCGGCAAGGCGCGCCAGATGGCAGGCTTCAAGGTCAAGGTCGTGGGCAAACTCAGCTGAGTCAGCGAGAAGTATGACCTGATCGCGGCAAATGTGGACAACGCCGCCGTAGACAGCAATGCTCTCTTCCGCCTCAGCCTTGCGCACGCGCAGCTCACCTATGCCGATGAGCGCGATGAGCGCTGCGTGCCCAGTGAACACGCCAATTTGCCCTTGCACAGTCGGCACAAGGGCGCTCTCAGCAGCAGGTTCGTGGAAAAGATGGCGTTCAGGCGTGACTAGGTCGACTCGAATTGGCATGATTAGCGGCTCTCATGCGCAGCGGTAGCCTGCCTCGCTGATTGGATATCAAGTTGAGTGCTCTGTCAAGCCAATCTTCAGACTGAGGATCTCTAGATGTACAGCGCTGCATGTGCAAGCAAGCGAGCTACAGGCGCAATGGCTCGAACAGCGTAGGCAATTCGTGTCGTAATCGTAGTGGCGCATCAGCGCCCTGCTCATGCAAAGCGTGGTACAATCCGCTGCGCTTGACGATACCTCATCTTAGCGCTGAGCGGAGACCTGTTATGAAGAAAAACTATCCCAGCAGATTGCTGATCTTGACGCTTGTCTTGCTCACCCTTATCGGCTGCGGCTTGCCGCCAATGCAGCTGGTCGTGATCATCTCGCCGACGCCCGATCCAAATACCATCATCATCACGGTCACGCCGCCGCTACCGATTGCTAATGTCACCGAAACACCAACACCTGTTCCAACGGAGCCGACAGCGGTCGCACAGCCAGTTGAGTCACCTCTGCCAAGCCTGACACCAACACTTAGTGCCTTTCCGACTGAGACTCGTGCGCAGCTGTTCATCGCGCAGCAAGACTTTCAGAATGGTTACATGTTCTGGATCAGCACGCGCCGAGTGATCTGGGTGCTGATCAATACGCCCGGCAATCCAAACACAGGTGAATGGCGCATCTACCCTGATACATTCGTAGACGGCGAGCCTGAGTTCGATCCTAACTTGATGCCGCCTAGCGAGAATCTGTTTCAGCCGCGTCGCGGCTTCGGCAAGCTATGGCGGACAACGCCCGGCTTACGTGAGGCGCTTGGCTGGGCAACCACGCCTGAGTTTGCCCTAAACACGCCCTACGTTTACCAGCCAGGCGGCTTCATTGACGCGAATGGCAACTGGGTGCCCGGTCCAGGCAAACATTTTATCACCACGCTAGGACGCCAAACCTTCGCCTTAATTGAGAGCGCTGAAGGCTTCGGGCGCTGGGAACGCGTTGGCTAGTTGGACGCTACAGCAGGCTGCGGACGTGGAAAGACAGCGTAGCGCAGTCCTGCTTTGCCTTGCGCACTCTGAACGAGCCATGCCAAGTGCAGCGCATTGTTTGCGCTGAGCGCTGCAGCCACATCGCTGCTCAATATCTCGTTCTCAGATGTTGCCGCCACTTGCTGTAGGCGGAAAATGCCCTGCACAGCCAACGCACCAAAGACAATATGCTGCGCCTCTCGGCTGCCAACTAATGTCGGCGCTCCACTCAGGACGCCGTCAGCCAAAGGCAAGCTGACATGGCGCAGATTTGTTGGCAAAGCGCTCAGATTTAGCGAACGGCTGCGCAGCGGCGTGTTCAGCGGGAAAAAGAGTCCTTCTAAGCGCGCTGACTCGCTCTCGCGGCTGACGCTGACTACGTTCCACACAACGTAAACATGCTCGGCATCGGCAACAGCGCTGAACGATTCGAAGTATTCGCTATCAGCAAGGCGCAAGACGGCTAGCAGCGTTGGCGCAGGCAAGCGCGGCGCGCTTTGATCGAGCAAACCGAGATCAAAGCTCACATAGAGTAACTGCCACAGCTGACCATCGCTTGGTGCCAACCAGAGTAGATGTAGCTGGTTGCGCTGATCTAACGTCGCTGCAACTGTATGTGCTGACTCAGCTACGCGGAACTTTCCATAAGGTCGTCCAAGCCGATCTAGCTGCGCTACTGAGAGCGACTCGTCGCTGATGGTGAAAGCTAAAATGCCGCCTGAAGGTGTAGGCAAAGCTGTGTAGCGCTGTGCTGCGCCAATCTCGAACGGCGCGCGACGTAAAGTGCCGTCGGCTTCTACAGTGGCAACTTGTAAGCGCGGCACTGTGCCTGCTGAGCTCTCTAACCAGAGCAAGGCAAGACGGCGCTCTGCTAGTGGTAGTAAACGTAGCTGATTCGGCGCGCCGCTGATCGGAAAGCGCCACACTTGCGCCGTGCCGATTGGCTGCACATACAGATCGGGCGCGCTTAGTCCACCTGACCAAGCAATCCATACGCCGTGCCGCACAGCCAGCAATCCTAGCGCACTTTGCGAGGTCACATCGTACTCAAAGCGCCGTATACCTATGTAACGATCAGTTGTTGTGCAGCTTGCCGAGAGGACGATCCACGACAAGACCAGAAAACAAGCAAAAGCTGTAAAAATGCCGTTGTTCATTCGTTACTTTTGAGTATGATTATTGGCGTCATCAAGTGTGCCGCGCCGTGCATAGCAAATTCCTTGCTGTCTTCGAGAGACCGTCATCTATGGCTGAATTGTCCAATATAGCATCTGAACGTCGCACAATGCGCCTCAGCGAGAGTTCAGTGCCGTCACAAGCTGCTGTTCCGCCATTCCACACCAGTCGAGCTGGCTCAGGCTGGCAAGTAACCTTGCTCGTGCATGATGAACGCAGCGTGCCATTACAGTTAACTGTGAGTGAGCGCGCCATTCTTGGTCGTCCCGATGAGGTAGACGGCTTCATGCCTGAAATTGACACGACGCCGTTTCATGGGCGCGACAAAGGTGTGTCGCGGCGGCACGCTGAATTTACGATTATAGATGAGCAGTTGCACGTACGCGATCTAGGCAGTACCAATGGCACGCGCCTGAATGGTCAGCTGCTGCAGCCGAATCGTTTCTATCGCGTGCGTGAAGGCGACTTGTTACAGTTCGGCAATTTGTACATGCTTGTCAAGCTGAGCTAGGTTTCTCGATAATGCCGCCACCTAAGCAAACTTCACCTTGGTAAAAGACGGCGCCTTGACCAGGTGTGATGTCACGCAGTGGCACAACGAAGTCCACTTGAGCGCGCTGATCAGGCAACGGCGTGATCACTGCAGGCACGGGCTGCGCCTTATAGCGAATTTTGACCTCAGCCTGAATGGGCGAGTCAGGCGGCACGCCGCTGATCCAGTTCACGCGCGCTGCTGTCAGCTGTGTTTTGCCTAGCTCATCTTTTGTGCCGACAATTAGCGCATTGTTTGCTGTGTCCAGCTCAATAACGTAAAGCGGCTCTGTGCTGGCAATGCCGAGCCCTTTGCGCTGACCAATGGTGTAGTTTGGCAAGCCCGTGTGCTTGCCCAAAACGCGACCGTCACGCGTCCTAATCTCGCCTTCGTGGCTGATCTGCACACCTAGCATCGTTGGACTGTGTTCGCGCAGAAAGCGGCGATAGTCGCCGTCGGCAAGGAAGCACAAATCCTGACTATCGCCTTTGGACGCCACGTCTAGACCTAGCTCAGCAGCGATTTGGCGTACGCGCGTCTTATGCAGCTCGCCGACTGGAAATAGCACTCGTGAGAGCTGCGCTTGACCGAGCACGCTCAGCACATAGCTCTGATCTTTGCTCTCATCCACGCCTTTGAGCAGCTGGAAAGTGCCGTCAGACACTTGGCGCACGCGCGCGTAGTGTCCAGTGGCAAGGTAGTCAGCATCAAGCGAGAGCGCATGGTTGAGCAGCCACTCGAAGCGGATATGCCGATTGCACTCTAGGCACGGATTCGGCGTTACGCCGCGCGCATACTGTTCGACAAAAAATTGTACAATCTGGCGCTTGAAGACAGCCTGCGTATCCAGCACGTAGAACGGAATGCCCAGCTTGCGCGCCACTCTGCCGGCATCGGTCATTTGGTCAGGCGTGCAGCAGCGATTGTAGCCGTGAGCGCCTTCGCCGTCTTCTGCCCACAGCCGCATCATGATCCCAATTACCTCGTAGCCCGCTTCCACCATCAGCGCTGCTGCCACTGAGCTGTCCACGCCGCCGCTCATGGCGACCACCACGCGCTTTGTCATGCTCGCTTACGCGCTCCACTCAAGATTTTTTCTAAATTTTACCATAAAAATAACTGGATGTTTAGACTGACCCGAACTTAGCGCCGACGCAGTGCCAATCTCTGCGCTAATAAAAACAGTGAGCGAATGATCGCTCAAGATCACTCGCTCTGCTCTCTGCGAAAGAGTATATGCAGAGTCAACCTACCGCACTATCTTGGATGACTTGCTTGAGGTAGAGCGCGCTGCGCTTCAGCGTCCGTTTTTGAGTGGTGAAGTCCACATGGACAATGCCGAAACGCTTAGTGTAGCCTTCTGCCCACTCAAAATTATCCAGCAGCGACCAGACGAAGTAGCCTTTGAGCGGTACGCCTTGCGCCAATGCCTCAGCAGCAGCGGCGAAGTGGCTCTGCAAGTAGGCAACGCGCTGCGGATCGTCCAACAAGTCGCCCTCAACATGCTCAGGCTCTGGGAAAGCCGCGCCATTCTCTGTGACGTAGATAGCAGGTGGAGCATATTCACGGTGGACGCGCAGCAGCAGGTCGCGCAGTCCTTGCGGATAGATTTCCCAGTTCATGTCGGTCACAGGCACGTTCTCAGGCAGGACAACCGTAAAGCCATGCGGACTGTTCGGGTCGTGGCGCACAATTTGGCGCGTATAGTAGTTGATACCGAGAAAATCGAGTGGCTGCGCAGCAAGGCGGACAGCCTCAGGGTCAATTCCTTCAAGTGTGCCGCGCTCACGCAACAGAGCGAGCAGGTCGGCGGGATACTGTCCCTTGAAGACTGGGTCGAGGAACCAACGATTCTGGAAGCCGTCGGCAATTTGTGCCGCCTGTTGATCGCGCGGATCGTCTGTGAGTGGCTGCTCGACTGCCAAGTTCAAGGTGATGCCGAGCTGAGCTTGTGGCAACATCTCGCGCAGGACTTGAATGGCGCGTCCGTGCGCAAGGTGTGTATGGTGCGCAGCGCGGAAGGCAGCGCGCTCATCACGGATACCGGGCGCGTGAATGCCAAAATAGTAGCCCAGAAAGGCAGTACACCACGGCTCATTGAGCGTGATCCAGTGCTTGAGGCGGTCGCCGTAGTGCTTGGCAGCTAACGCCGTATACTCAGCGAACCACTCAGGCATGTCGGCGCTTGTCCAGCCGCCACGATCTTCAAGGCGCTGCGGCAAGTCCCAGTGGTAGAGCGTGCCAAACGGCGTAATGCCTACCTCTAGCAGCTTATCAAGCAAGCGGTTATAGAAATCAATGCCTGCCTGATTGGGCGCGCCTGTGCCTTCAGGCAGCAGCCGCGGCCATGAGATCGAGAATCGGTAGGCGCGCAGTCCAAGTTGCTGCATGAGTGCTACATCTTCAGCGTAGCGATGATAGTGATCGCAGGCGACGTCACCTGTGTGACCGTGCTTCACTTTGCCGTCTGTGTGTGAGAAACGCGTCCAGATGCACTCACCACGCCCATCTTCTAGTGCTGCACCTTCGATTTGATAGCTGGCAGTGGCAGCGCCCCAGAGAAAGTCCGTTGGAAAGTTCATAGAATGTGTCATCCTGTGTAAAATTCGGTCACTGACATTTAGCGTCCAGCACGTAGAGCGTGGCAGAGTAGCGCGGCACGACTAGGCGCGGCTCGTTCGTCTCTAACGTCACAGGCTCTGCCTTGTGCTGCTCATCAAGGCGCCATGCGCCCTTGATTGGACAGGCAGTCTTACCGTCCACTCTAAGTCTCACCTTGCGCTCTGTCTTGTATGGATTAACTACCATCAGTGTCAACTGACCTGCTTCATCGAGCGCAGCAGCTACGGTCAAGTGTCCATCGCCGCTTTGGGCGCGCAGCAAAGTTTTGCCAAAGCGCTTGTAGAGCGGGTAGACATAAAAAGTCGGATAGGCTCCGCGCGTGTTAAACAGACCGTAATCGGGACCGTCACCGCCCGCTAAGATGAAGTAAGCCACGATGTCCACGCGATGATTAATCAGACGCGTCAGCACGTCTGCCCACCAGATGGCGTGGAAAAACGAGTCGGGCGTTGCCTCACCACCAATTGTCCTCGTCCAGTGTGAGTTTACCTCCAAAATGCCGATTGGATAGTCTCGCCCTGTCACCTCGCGGATGACGCGGCGCAGATCGTTGATGAGATAGTCCCACTGTTTAGCAGTCTCGCGCAGCTGGCTGATGGTGGCGAGCGGCGCGTCGAGCGTGCGCGGCAACGGATAGCGATGGACTGAGACGATGTTCACTAAGTCAGCATTTTCGCGCAGGAAGGCGCGAATCCACCTGCGCAGCGGTGCATGATAGTCATCAGGGCTGACGGGATACTGACTGATGTCTGGTCCAACAAGGAGGATGTTTGGATCAACCGCGCGCATAGCAAGCGCGAAGGCACGCCACTGCTTGGCGAATTGCTCAGGCGAGTAGCTTTTGTATAGGTCAGGTTCGTTCCCGATGCTCCAGAAGCGCACGCCGTAGCCGCGCTCAACGTTGACGTGACGGACGAGCCTTGCAGCGCGCTCAGGCGTGCTGTTGAGAAAGCGTACGTGAATGAGCGGCTCGGCGTTCAGGCGGCGCGCGAGCTTGATGAACGGGTCAATGTGGTAAGGCTGTAAGTCGTTCTCGTCGCCCCAAGCGCCGCCCGGAAAGCGCAAGAGAGAGATACCGCTCTCTGCTGCTTGGTCCCAGAGACGCGCAGGCAATGCTGCCCATGGTCCGTAGTTTGCACCAAAGACGTATGGGCTGATCTTGCCGAGCGGCTCTGTCCTGATGCTGATAGTTGCTTCGTCGGCATAGCTGACGCCGAATGCCCACAAAGATGCTATTAAGCACAGCAACAGCAACCAACGACGCATGTTCCCTCGCCTTTTTTAGCGGCAACCTGTCTCCAGCAGGTACAGCGTGGCAGAGTAGGCAGGCAGAACCAGACGCGGCGCCTCTGTCTCCAGCTTCACAGGCTCTGCTTTGTGCTGAGCGTCAAGTCGCCATGCACCTTTGACAGAACAAGCAGCTTTGCCGTTCACTTCGACCTTTGCCGTTCGCTCTTCTTCAAACGGATTGACCACCATCACAGTCAGCTGACCTGACTCGTTGAGCGCAGCCGCCACGGTTAGCTTCGGATCGCTGCTCTGCGAAGGCAGTAAAGTCTTGCCGAAGCGCTTGTAGAGCGGATAGACATAGAATGTTGGACGTGCTTGGTAACGGTCGAACAGTCCGAAGTCTGTGCCGCCGTAGCTTGCCAGCATGAAGTACGCCACGATGTCCACACGATAGTTGATCAGGCGCGTTAGCACATCTGCCCACCAGATGGCGTGGAAGAACGAGTCTGGCGTCGCCTCGCCGCCTAACGTCTTGCTCCAGTGCGAGCTGACTTCGAGAATGCCGATTGGATAGTCACGCCCTGTTGCCTCTCGGATGACCTTGCGCAGGTCATTGACGATGAAATCCCATTCTTTCGCTGTCTCACGCAGCTGCGCAATAGTGGTAGGTGGCGCGTTAAAGACGCGCGGCAACGGATAGCGATGAATCGAGACGATGTTCACCAAGTCGCCGTTCTCTCGCATGAAAATGCGAATCCACTCGCGCAGCGGCGCGTGATAGTCAGTCGGACTCGGTGGATACTGGCTGATATCTGGACCGACAAGGATGATGTTCGGATCAACCTCGCGCATGGCGAGCGCGAAAGCGCGCCAATCTTTGGCGAATTGGCTAGCAGGATAATCCTTGTACAGATTTGGCTCGTTACCGATGCTCCAGAAGCGCACGCCGTATTTCTGCTCAACATTGACATAACGCACAGTCGCTGCGGCGCGCTCAGGCGTGCTGCCAGAGAGCCGAACGTGGATCAGTGGCTCAGCGTTCAGGCGGCGCGCAAACTTGATGAACGGGTCAATGTGATAGGACTGCAAGTCGTTTTGATCGCCCCAGGCGCCGCCCGGAAAGCGCAGGAAGGTAATGCCGCTCTCAGCGGCTTGATCCCACAAGCCTACAGGCAAGACTGCCCATGGTCCGTAGTTTGCGCCAAAGACGTATGGACTAATTTCGCCTAGCGGCTCTGTCTTAATGCTGATAGTCGCCTCAGTAGCATGGCTTATGCTGACTGTCCATGCAAGTGCTAGCAAGCAGATCAAAGATATCCAACGACGCATGCTCATTTCTCCACACCTGTGATGACAACGCCGCGCATGAAGAAGCGCTGTGCTAAGATGAATAGGACGATTGGCAGTAACATTGCCATTAGCGAAGTCGCTTGCACCAGCTCTGGACGCGGTGCATAGCGGAAGTTAAACAGCTGCACGCCAACTGAGATCGGCTGCAGTTCAGGCTTGCCGAGCAAGTAGATCAGCGGACCGAAATAGTCGTTCCATGCCCAGACAAAGTGGAACAAGCCGACTGTGATGATCGCTGCCCATGACTGCGGCACGATCACGTGAGTCAGAATACGGAACGGACCGGCGCCGTCAATCATAGCCGCTTCATCTAGCTCGCGTGGCAAGGTCATGAAGAATTGCCGCAACAAGAAGACGTTGTAAGCATTAGCGAAGAAGTGTGGCACGATCAGCGGCAACCACGTGCCTGTCCAGCCAATGGATGAGAAGAAGGCATAGGTTGGGATGAGCGTGACTTGACCAGGCAGGATAATTGTGCCGATCAGCACGATGAACAGCCAGTTTTTGCCTGGAATTGGGAAGCGCGCAAAGGCATAAGCGACTGAGATTGACGAGAGCAGCGTGCCGATCATGCCGACAAAGGCAATGATGAACGTATTGCGGAAAAGCAGCGGGAAATCAATCATCTGCCATGCCTCTGGGAAATTTTCCCAGCGCGCGTAGAACGCATAGGCAGGTTGCAGTGAACGCCAATTGCCTTGCCATGTGATTGGCTCAGCAGTTGGATTATTTGGGTCAATGAACACGACGCTGGTGCGCCGTTTCTGGAGCGCTGCGAGCTGTCGCACTTCTCCGTCAATCGGCACGTTAAAGACTTCCAAGCGCTGTGTGCGCTGACCGTCGTTGTAATCGTAAAAGACTTGCTTCATTGGCAGAATCGGCGAGTCCGGTCCGCCTGCCAATGACTCTTGGTCGCGCAAAGCGACGACCATCATGTTGCCGAACGGTGCCAGAAAGATGAGCGCAGCCAGCGAGGTGAAGAGCGTTACAAGCGAGATCGCTGTGAACTTTCTGAGCTGCTTAACAAAGTGCGGCGAAAGAACGACCGACGGTCGCGGATGTGAGATCGCAGCCATGTTACTCGCCTCCCGCGTAATAGACCCAGCGCCGCGATGTAGCGAACAGGATGATGGTCAGGACGATGGCGATTATGAAGATGAACCACGCCATTGTAGCGCCGTAGCCCATGTCTTGGAACAGAAATGCCGTGCGATATAGGTGCATGTTGAAGAAATACGCGGCGCCGTTCGGATTGCCTGTGCCGCGTGTCAGCACGTAAGGCACTACGAAGTACTGCAGCAAGCCAATTACAGTCAGAATCAAGTTGTAGAAGATCACAGGCGAGATCATCGGCAAGGTGATCTTGAAAAAGGCAGCTACGGCGCCAGCGCCGTCTACTTTAGCCGCATCGTAAAGCTCTTGAGGCACACCTTGCAGCGTTGCTAATGTGATCAGCATCGCATTGCCCACGCCCCAGACGCCTATCAAGACCATAGCTGGACCAATCCAGAACTCGTGACCTAGCCAGTTTGGTGGCTCGGCAATGCCGATCAGGCGCAGCAAGCGATTGAGCCAGCCTGTCTGTCCATTCAGGAATGCCTGCCAGATGAAAATGCTTGAAATAGCCGGCACCATATACGGCAAATAGAACAGCAGGCGGAAAAACGGCTTGCCAATTAAGTATTTTGAATTGAGGAGTGAGGCTAGCAAAACCGGCAAAGCAATCGCTATCGGTAGCGAGATAAGGGCAAAGCCGAAGGTCACGCGCAGCGCGTTGAGCGCTAGTGGATCGTTAAAAAGCTTTATCCAGTTATTCAGCCCAACAAAATTAATTTGGTCAGGGCGTGTCAGCGTGAAATCTGTGAAGCTGAAGATCAGCGAGGCGACAATCGGCACGAAAGTGAAGACGAAAAAGCCAATCAGCCAAGGCGAAAGGAAAAGCCAGCCCCAGAGCCTCTGCTGCGCGTAAATGCTCATCTGTCGGCGCGGGCGCAGTGTAGTTACCTGTTCGACGCGAAGTGGTGTCGGCACGCTTGTCATAAATACACCCCTGTTCATCACTCAAGTTGCGAGAAACGAAGGCGGGTAGTAAGATTGACCCGCCTTCGGGCAGTGCCCCCTCGTCACGCGCCTACCAAGCTAGCAGACGAGTGGGCATCTCTACTTTAACGGAGCGCCTCTGCAACAATCGCTTGCAAGTCGGCTTCCAGCTTGTTGATCTCTGCCTCTAAGTCCATTGTCTTGCCCGTGTCACCGTAGAGTTGGCTACGGAAATCGGCAAAGCGCTGGATGCCCTTTGAGAAGTTCGGGAAGAACGACTCATGGTGTGGCGAGGCTGCGTACGCCAGGCTGGCTGGCACGATGCTCCAGTTAGTAACTGATGGGAAAGCCTCTTGACGCAGCTTGGTCGCCGCCTCTTGCAAGTCAGGGCGTGCTGGGTAGCCGCCGTAGGTTAGGAGCAGCTCTGGTGCCGCCTCGCCCAACAAGTACATCAGCACCTTGAACGCCGCATCGGGATTCTTGCTAGCTTTGGTCAGGCGGAAAGTGTCGGCGTCGGTCGGCACATGATATTGACCCTTGTAGCTCGGTACGACCGCCAAATCCCAGTTGGATTTCAGATCGCCAATGCAGCAGGTGTACCACAGCGGCACGCGCGCCATAGCCACATTGCCAGAGGCAAAGGCACTCGGCTGGAGCAGCTCACTGCCTTCGTAGGTGGCGTTCGGGATGAAATGACGCTTCCACAAGCCGTCGTGCAGCCATCTGAACTTCTCACGCCAGTAGTCTGGGATTACTACCTTGCCCTGCTCAGGATCGTAGACAGGATGACCGCCAAAAGTGGTCAGCTCAGCGCGCATAAGCGCCCACTGATGGATGAAGCCGAACTGCCGAATTTGATTCGGGTCAAAGCCGGGATCATTTGGCGTCAAGCCATTAACGTCCACAGTCAGCTCAGTTGCAAGATCAGCCAGAGTATCCCAGTTCCACTCGCGCTCCTCGCCGTTCAAGACGTAGGGCTTGCCGAATTCGGCAGGTGGATAGGGCAGCTCTGCTTCATCGAACAGGTCTTTGTTGTAGAAGATCAGCGACGGGAAAACTGCGAACGGAATACCAACTAAGCCTTCTTCAGTCCGATACAGGTTGACAAGACTCTCTGGGAACTGCTTCAGGTCATAGTTGTACTTCTCGACATACGGCGTCAAGTCAAGCCAAGCGTCAGCAAAGCTGTTCGCGCCGAGAAAGCCGACTGGTCCGACAATGTCAGGCGCGTCGCCAGAGGCGATCAACGTGGCAAGAACGTCATAGGCTGTCTCAAAGCTGGCAGCAATGTTGATCTTGAGCTCAATCTCATTCTGACTAGCGTTGAATTTCTCGACAACACGATTCTGTACCTCAATCTGAGCGGGCTGCGAGCCCGTGCCAATGCCGACGAACCACGTGACCACTGTGCGGCTCTGTGCCTTCACGTTTGAGAGCGCCGGCACCAAGGCGATTGCCGCCACGAGGAAAAGAACCAACATCACTTTGCGAGACATCGTAAACCTCCTAAGGAATTTGTTCGCTAGAAATGCCAAAAAACTACAAGCCTCAAAAGCTGACTGAACCGTTGTTGTTTCTATTGAGCGGACATCACCTCCCTTGAAGTAGTTGCTGTAGCGCCGCATGACCGCCTGATGACCAGCTCCGTTGGCAAAATAACATGCTGTGGCGCACTGACTCTGTGGTTGACTAGGTCAACCAACAGACGCGCTGCTGCTTCGCCTTTGGCGCGGATTGGCTGCCGAACCGTTGTCAACGGCGGCGTCACTTGCGTTGCAACGTCCACGTCATCAAAACCCACGATGCTGAGGTCGTCTGGCACGCGCAGTCCTGCCTCTAAAACGGCTTGCAGTGCGCCTGCAGCTACCGTATCGCTAGCCGCAAAGAGAGCATCTGGCTTGTGTGGCAGGAGCCGCTGCATAGCATAATAGCCCGTTTCACGATTGAAGGTACTCTCAATGATTAGAGAGTCGTCTACAGGCAAGCCGGCAGCGCGCAAGGCATTTTTGTAGCCTGTCAAGCGGTCGTAAGCATCTGTGATGGTCATGTCGCCAGTGATGTGTGCGATGCGCCGTCTGCCAAGCCGAATCAGATGCTCAGTGGCGATCTCAGCAGCGCGTACGTTATCCACGCTAACGTAGTTCGTGCTTTCTACGTCGGTAAATGGACGGTCAATCATCACGAAGGGTTGGCGCAGGCGACCGAGCTTAGCATAGAGCGGATGATCGCTCGGCAATGAGACAAAGATCAGCCCGTCGGTCAGATGCGGATTGGAGAGCTTACGCATGAGGTGCTGATCGTCTTGCGTTACCTCGCCAAGCCACATCAGCATGGCATAGTCCAGCTGACGGATAGCGTCATTCAAGCCTGCCAGAATCAGCGGATAGTAGTTGTTATCGCTGAGGAAGACATTCGATGATGTCGGAATGACGACGCCAAGAATGTCCGTGCGGCGCTTGACTAGAGCACGTGCGGCTGCATTCGGATGAAAGTTCTCTTGCTCGATGATGGCAAGCACGCGCTGGCGCGTCTGCTCACTGACATTGGGCGAGTCGTTGATGACGCGCGAGACCGTCGAGCGTGAGACGCCTGCTTTGCGTGCAATGCTTTCTAAGTCCAACGATTCTTTCATCGTAAATCAGCCTAAAATGAACTTGTCTATTTGAGAGCGCTCTCACTATACCATTCTTTTGAGAGCGTTCCCAGAGCCTTTACTAAAGTCTAGAGAACTCTGAGAACGCTGTCAAGCAAATCGGGAGAATGTGAAGAGAAATTCACATTTGTGCAAAGCTGGTTCAATGGATAGACAAAGTGCCACCATACCAGCGGACCTGCCGCACGCCACCTATGCCTGCCACAAGGCAGACTGTCTGCGGATCGTCAGGTAGCACGTCTAACATGTTGTCGTCCCAGCGCCCTTCGGCATCTTCTGCCTCAAGCCAGACGCCGCGCACAGGGCGATCTGTGCTGACTTGATAGCGTCCATCGCCGAGCGCCAAAACTTTGACTCGTGCCGCGCTGTAGTCAACGCTGCGCGGCGGCTCTGGAAAGCGCGCTGCACGCGCTATGAGCTGCTCGCCTTGCCACAGGCGCGCCGACCAAATGCATGAACTGTCACTAGGAGACTCTTGATCGAGCAGTGCAACTGCCTGATTAGCACCGATCTGCACAGCGCGCCGCACCTGATGCAGCAAAGTGCCGTCTAGCGACCAACAGTCAAGCGTCAAGTCAGCCTCTATCGGCTCCAGACGCGCGTTGACTGCCCAGCAGGTCACTTTTTGCCCTTCTGACCGCAAAATGAGCATCAACGGCGCTAAAGCGCGCTTAGCACGGTAGTAAGCAGGCTTGGGACGTAGGAAATAGTCTACTAGTGACCAGCTGATCACAGGATAGCAGTCGTTCAGTTGCCAGACCAGGGCGCCGCCGATGTAGCGCCTGCTTTCGCCGCGCCAGCCGAGCCGAAAGCCTTCGAAGGCTGCGGCAACAGCTTCAGCTTGGACAAATTGAGTCAGGTAGATGTAGTCAGGTAGCGACTCGGCATGACCGACGTTGCGCTCAAGGTAGTGAGCCAAGCGCATTTGCCCTTGCCCTGCCTTGTTGTGATAGCTCAACACAGCGCTCTCAAGCGTCCGCTCTTCAGGCACCGTGAATGCCTCGATAGTCGGCAAGATTGGCAGTCCTTGCATCCCGAATTCACTGACAAAGCGTCCGCTGTAGTGCGGATAATCTTGGTAGTCTGCCATGTTGCCATGCCAGATTTCCCATGTGTGCCTATCGCCAATCGTCTGATCGAACACGCTCTTGCCGCCATATGGACTGCCTTGCCAGTAAGGGCGAGTCGGATCGAGCGCGGCGCATAACTGCGGCAATAGACGCTCATAAATTTCGCGGGCAGGGAAAGCGGTCTGTGTGAAGTCGCCGTTGAAGTCGGGATCGTAGAGACCGAACGACTCAGCGATCTGATAGTCCTCGTTATTGCCGCACCAAAGCACAATGCAGGCATAGTGCCGCAACCGCTTGAGCTGTGCCGTTGCCTCAGCGCGCACATTCTCCAGAAACTCTGGATGAGCAGGATACAAGCCGCAGGCGAACATGAAATCTTGCCAGACAAGCAAGCCTAGCTCGTCACACAGCTCGTAAAACGCCTCATCCTCATAGATTCCGCCGCCCCAGACGCGCAGCATCAGCATGTTTGCCTCAACTGCCAAGCGCAGCCACTCATGATAGCGTGTCACTGTTAAGCGCGGCGTGAAGCTATCAGCTGGAATCCAGTTGGCACCGCCACAGAAAATCGGCACGTTGTTGACCTCAAAGTAGAACGACGTCCCGTCTTGGTCGGCAAGCTGCTCTTGGACAAGGCGCACACGCCGTATGCCCAAGCGCAAATCACGCCGATCTAGTGTTCCTGCTTCTCCAATCAGCTCTGCCACAACGTGGTAGCGCGCCTGCTGACCGTAACCGTGTGGATACCAAAGGCGTGGCTGCCTGAGCGCGAAAACATGCCGCGCTTGTGACTTATCAGGCGCAATTTGCACAGATTCGATCAGCATGCCCAGTGGATCGTAAAGTGCCAAGCGGACTGCCTCTGCCTCGCCTTCGATGTGGACAGTCGCAGTTAGCTCAGCGTAGGTCAGATCATCACTCAGCGTTGGTTGAACGTACAGTTCAGCAAGGCGCGCTTCATAGATTTCCAGGTAGGCAGGTCGCCATATGCCTGCTGTGAGCAACGTCGGTCCCCAGTCCCAGCCGTAGTGATACTGCGCCTTGCGCACGTATACACGGCTTGGATCGCCATTCCACACGCTGCGAACGCCATACTGCGCCTCAAGCGCCTTGCCGCGCCGCAAGGCTGACTCAAACCGTATAACCACGCGATTCTCGCCTTCGCGCAAGTGCGTTTTGGCTGCTATGCGCTGCGGCACGAACATATTCTGGCTGCTCAGCACATGCGTGCCGTTCAGATAGACCTCAGCGAATGTGTCCAAGCCGTCAAAGCACAAGTCAATGTGCGGCTGAGCCAGCTGCTCGGCGCTCAGTCTGAAAGTGCATTCGTAGAGCCAGCCGCTCTCGCCAATCCATTGCACAGCTTCTTCATTCAAGCTGAAGAAAGGATCAGGAATCTGTCCGTTGCGCAGCAAGTCGAGGTGCACGCAGCCGGGCAGCTGCGCAGGCAACCAGCCTTCGGCTGACTCAAGAGCGCTGTGTAACTCAGTCTCAGGCGCGAGCGCTTTGAAACGCGCTTGGTCAATTAAAATGCGTTGTAATGGCATGATTCATACTCACGAGATTTGTACAACCAATGTTTCAAGGTCACTGACCATGTCATCAATGATCCGCAAGCCTTGTTGCCAAAAACTTGGATCGGTCAAGTCAACGCCTACTTTAGCAAGGATGCGCTCAGGCGAATCCGAGCCGCCGCTCTCCAGCACCTCTAGGTAACGCGGCACGAAAGGTGCACCTTCCTGCTTATATTTGCTGAAAAGCGCCAAGACCAACAGCTCGCCGAAGGCGTAGGCGTAGACATAGCCCGGCACTCGTACAAAATGCGGTACGTAGCTCCACCAGATGCCGTAATCTTCGCGCAATGTCAAGCTCTCGCCGAACATGGCGCGCTGAGTCTGCAGCCACAGCGCATTGAAGCGCTCGACTGAGAGTTCGCCTTCCTCGCGGCGCGCTGTATGAATGGCGTGTTCGAAACGGTTCATGCTGATCTGGCGGAAGACTGTGGCAAAGGTGTCTTCGATCTTGTTAGCGAGCATCGCTAAGCGTACAGCAGGGTCGCTCTCACGCACCATCAAGTCATTGAAAACCAACATCTCGCCGAAGACAGACGCCATCTCAGCTGTGGTCAGCGGCGTGTGCGCGCCAAAAACGCCGTGTGGACGTGAGAGATACTGATGGACGCCATGACCAAGCTCATGAGCGAGTGTCATGACGTCGCGCACACTACCTGTGTAGTTGAGCAAGATGAATGGATGTGCGCTCGGTATGCTGGAATGTGCGAAGGCGCCACCGCTTTTATTCGGCATGACAGGCGCGTGAATCCAGCGCTTGTCGAAAAATTCGCGTGCAATGTCTGCCATGCGCGGCGAGAATGCGCTGAAAGCGTCCAGTACGATTTGACGCGCCGAGTCCCATGCATAGTATGACTCGGCGCTAGGCAACATAGCGTAGCGATCATAATCAAAGAGTTCGTCTAGACCGAGCAAGCGTCGCTTGATCTGGTAGTAGCGCTGCACGATGTCGTAGCGACTCGTCACAGCGTCCACGAGAGCTTGAACTGCCTCATCAGTCGTCTCGTTAGCAAGGTTACGCGCGCTGATCCACGTCGGGTACTTGCGCAGGCGATCTTCACTGGCTTTGTCCGCTAGGAGTGTGTTGAAAATGTAGCTGAGTGTGCGTAAATGTGGACGCAAGCCTGCAGTAACTGAGTCAGCGGCGCGCTTGCGCACGTCGCGCTCAGGCGAGTAGAGTTGGCGCAAGACAACCGCTTGTGGCACTTGCTGACCATCCCATTCATAGCGAATGCTGTTGACAGTCTCCTCGAAGAAGCGCGTCCAGGCTTGCCAACCGGTGACAGATTTCTCGTTTAGGATTCTTTCTTCAGGTTCGCTCAGCAGGTGCGGACGGTAGCGCAGCTGCTTGCGCAGATGATGACGGTATCGGTTAAGCGCAGGATCATCGCTAACCTTAGCACCTTCCTCGCTGACCTGTGTCCATTCCAGCATGAAGAAGAGCAGAGTCTGGTCGAGTTTTGAGTCTGCCTCGCGCACGCGCTGTAGCAATGCGCCGCGCTTCGGATCGGCTGTATCAGTTGTCCAGTGTAAGGTTACAAAAGAGCTGACTTTACCGATTGTCTCGTAGATTGCCTCTAATTCATGCAGCGCCTCAGCCAATTCTGAAGCGCTCAGACTCGTCACGCGCCCGCGATAGCGCTCGGCAAAGCGCTCAGCTTGTGCCTGTACTTCGATAAGATCGCGCTCTAAAGCAGGATCATCAGGACTGGCATAAAAGATGCTCAAGTCCCAGATCACGTTTTCAGCACCAGTTTGCTTGCTCACTGAAAGCCTCAATCTTTCTGAATAGTCGTTTGATTGGCTCAAGTATACGCCTTAACAGTTGAAGGTGTCTAGACGCAGGCAGAATTGGGCAAGCGTGCTGCCATCTAGCTCGTCAAAATGTGATCAGCCGAGCATCACTGGCTTGACAAGCCTCTCAATATGATATCCAATGGTGAGCGCGTAGCGCAGACATCCTCAGGAGAGAGTCTATGAGCAGCTCAGTACGCGGACCGCAGCAAGTAGACGTGAACGTCGCCATTTTAACCGCTGCTTTCCAGATTCGCGGCAAAATGCCGACCTTCGGCACGTTCCTGACGTTCATCAACGATGACCAGAAGCCGACACTCACAGTCACTAATGCTGTTGTGCTAGGTGTACATGCCAGCAATCCAGCTGCACAAATGGTGCAGCCAGAGATGATCGTTATGAAGCGCGCTATCCAGGTCTTGGCACTAGAGAGCGCGCCGCCTTCGGGAGTCGTGCTCTCGCCGCGTAGCGAGTCGCTCATGCTCTACACGGAGCAGTACGCCATTATGGGACGTTGGCATATGTCGCCAGATATGCGCGTCCAAGACTTTGTGGACGCCACGACTTCACAGTTCCTGCCTGTGAGCAACGCGCGCATTTACACGCTCTTTCAAGCGCGGCAGGGTATTATTCCTGCTACACAGCTTGCCTTTGTGCACCGCAGTGCCGTACAGAGCTATCACAAGGCTTGAGTGTGCCGCTTGGTCAACAGCGTAGAGGCGACACTTGTTAAATTTACTGAAAGTATTGTTCAAGGAGCGCTTGCAGGACAAGTTTTTTTCAGTCAAAATGAGTGTGCAAGTATGGATTAAAAACTGCGCAAGTTATGCTTCGGAAAACGTCGCAACCGACGGATGATTACGGACGTGCAGAAGTCATGCTTGGGCGCGCCACAGCTGCCTACCGCGCTGCGCACTACCTCGACGCTTTGACACACACACAAGAGGCGCTACAGCTGATTCGTCAAAATCTAGAGCGCGAGCCACGTTGGGCGCTGCTGCTTGACCAAGCGCACAAGCGCATTGTTGAATGCTATGATCGGCTCACAGACTTTGCTCAGATGCAGCAAGCGCTTGAGGCATGGGCGAGCGAGACGAAACGCCCTGAGGGAAAAGTAGAAAATTTGGCGCTCTGGGCGCGGATGTACTATCGGCGTGGCGAGTATGAGCAGGCATTTCGCACACTTGATGAAGCTACAAGCCTGACACAGAGTTGTGGCTATGCAGCAGGTCTGGCAACTGTGCTGCGCTTCCGCGCCGATGTGCTGTGGCTATCAGGCGAAGTTGAGCGCGCCATCTCAACGGCGCAGCAAGCCTTAGCGCTCTTCGAGCGTATTGACAATCCTGAAGGACGTGCGCGCACACTCAACACGCTTGGCATTGGCTACACTTATCTGGGCGACTACTATCAAGCAATCGTGCATTGGCTGCGCTCTATTCAGCTCTACGACGCTCTTGATGAGCGGCACGGCTTGAGCATCGTCTGCAGCAACATTGGCGAAGCCTATCAGCAGCTGTACGCCATGCGTACAGCGCTTTTCTATCATCAACGCGCTCTTGACCTGCTGGAAGGCAAAGCAAATAGCGACATTCTGCGCAATCTAGGCGTAGATTTAGTCGCCACTGGTCGCGTTGAGGAAGGCTTGGCGCATCTTGAGCGCGCTGTGCAGATTGCCAGAAGCAATGGTGAAATGGATAACTTGCTGCAAGCGCTTGCCAGCCTTGCCGAAGCCTATTGGCAACTCGAAAACTACGAACGAGCTAAGCCCGTTGCCCTTGAGCTGCTCACCCTGGCGCGAGAGCGTCACGCTAGGCGCCACTTGTTGCGCGCTGAGCTGGTGCTTGGCTACTGCGCGCTCGCGGCGAGCGACTACGCAAAGGCGCATGATTATTTCCATGAAGCCTTCGTTGAGTCACAGGCGACGTCGGATCGCGCGCTGATTTGGCGCGCACATGCTGCTCTGGCTGATGTCTTCAGCCACACACAGCCTGAGGCAGCTACCATGCACTACAGCATTGCTGCTGATATCCTTGAGCAGATCGCTAAGAGCATCGGCGATATGCAGCTGCGCGAGACTTTTTACAGCGCGCCGCTCGTCGCTAGAGTGTTAAAGGCGGCTGCGCAGCGTCACTTGTAACCATGTCTGAGCGCTTAGCAGCGTATGCGCAGCAACTGTTCAACTTGACGCTTTCAGAGGCGCAACAGGCTCAGTTTGCGCGGTATGCGGCTGAGCTGGAGACTTGGAACAAGTCGCGCGCTAACTTGACCGCGATCACAGGCGCCGAGGCGATTGAAGTACGCCACTTTCTCGACTCGCTCTCACTTTTGAGCGCCCTAGACATTCCGCATGGCGCGCGCCTAGTTGACGTTGGCACAGGCGGCGGCTTTCCCGGCGTGCCGCTCAAAATTGTGCGCTCTGACCTGCGTCTAGCCTTGTTAGAGGCAACGGGCAAAAAGATCGCCTTTTTGCAGCATTTGGCGAACGTTCTGCAGCTCTCTGACATACAATTCTTGAACGCGCGTGCTGAAGAGGCAGGTCACATGCCTGAGCAGCGCGAAAGCTACGATGTTGTTGTGGCGCGCGCTGTGGCGCTGATGCCAATTTTGATGGAATACCTGCTGCCTTTGGCGCGCGTCGGCGGCGTGTGTGTAGCGATGAAAGGCGAGAGCGCCCAGCGCGAGACAAATGAGGCAGCTAATGCGCTGCGCATTCTCGGCGGCAAGGTTTCACGGATCGTGCCGATTCAGCTGCCCAAAGTCGCCGAGACGCACCATTTGGTCATCGTTGAGAAAGTTGCGCCGACGCCGCCTGCTTATCCGCGCAAGCCCGGCATACCTGCCAAAAAACCGCTCTAAGCTGTTGGCTCATTAGCGCCGTTTGAACCTTGTGACGGCAATGGCTCTGGACGCGGCACGATTTGCGTAACAGCGCAGACCTTGTCGCCACGGCTCAAGCGGACGCCGACCAAGTCTCCGTTGAGGTCGCGCCTGCCGTGTGGTGCGTCGCGGAATTTGACCACGCGGAAGCGCCCTTGCGCTGTCAGCACAATCACAAGGTCGTTCAAAGTGCCGATAGTTGCCGCAGCAACGCGGTCGCCCGGCCTGAGACGCATAGTCAGTGCGCCCGCGCCGCCGCGCCCTTGCACAGGATATTCTGCCATTGGTGAGCTTTTCGCAGTGCCGCTCTCGGTCACTGTCCAAAGCGCACCATCAGGACGTACAATCTGCGCGCTCACTACTCTATCGCTCTCACTCAGCCGAATGCCGCGCACGCCGCCTGCCGCTAAGCCTGTCGGACGCACCTCTGAGAGCCTGAAGCGAATGGCTTGCGCCTCAGCCGTGACCAAGACTGCCTCGTCCTCCTCGCGCGAAAAATGCGCTGCGATCAGCCGATCTTCGCCTAGGTTGATGATGGTGACAGCGCGCGCCGAGAGCGCAGGCAGATCGGCAAGGCGCAGCCGCTTGACCGCGCCGCCTTCGGTCGCCAAGAACAGGTAGCTTTCCCTGTAGCTGGGTAACAAGCTGAGCGCGCCGATCACCTGCCCGCTCTCGCGCAAGTCGCACATTGAGACAACGTCGCCGCCTTCGCTTGGCTCATCAGTCAGCGGCAAGGTCTGGACAGGGACAGTTGCAGCGCGTCCGTCAGAAGTGAACAGGTACAGGATGTCAGCTGTGTTGCTACGCAGCAGGAAGCGCGGCGGATCCTGAGTCTGTGACGTGATCTTCGGCGGCGCGTCTTGATAGGTGCGGCTGATCTTGCCGCTGTGCGTCAAGGCGACCCAAGTGCTTTCAGAGTGCGCCAGCAGGTCTTCAGGACGCACGTCTGATGCAGTGCCGCTTAAGATCGTGGTTCGGCGCGGATCGGCGTAGCGCTTTTTAATGTCTAGCAGTTCCTCAGCAATTGCTTTGCGCATCAGCTTTGGATTCGCAAGGAGCTGCTCAAGGTGAGCGATCTGTGTCTGCTTTTCACGATACTCAGCCTGAATTTTCTCTTGCTCCAGTGCCGCGAGACGGCGCAATTGCAAGTCCAAGATTGCGCTCGCCTGCACCTCTGAGAGCCCGAATTGGTACATCAGCGCGCCGCGTGCCTCGTCGCTGCTCTCACTCTCACGGATAACGCTGATGACTCGATCCAGAAAACGCAAGGCGATCAGCAAGCCTTCGAGGACGTGCGCGCGTGCGCGTGCGTGCGCTAGGTCGTGCAGTGAGCGCCGACGCACAACTTCTAGGCGATGGTCAAGGTAGACGCGCAGTACCTGCTTGAGCGTGAGCATGCGCGGCTCACCATCTACCAGTGCCAGCATGATCACGCCGAAAGTGCTCTGCAGCGGCGTGTGTTTGAACAGGTCTTTAAGGACATCAGCAGGATCGGCATTGCTCTTGCACTCGATTACGACGCGCAAGCCTTGCCGATCCGACTCATCGCGCAAATCGCTGATGCCGTCAATTTTTCCGTCACGCACGAGGTCAGCGATGCGCTCTAGCAAGCTGTTCTTGTTGATCTGATATGGAATCTCACTGACAACGATGCGCGTCTTGCCGCGCTCCAGACTTTCTATGTGGACTTTAGCGCGCACAGTCAGCTTGCCGCGTCCAGTGGCATAGGCTGCGACCAGCATATCTTCGTACTCAGTGGCACTTTTGCCGTCGCCGCCGCGAAAGAGCAAGCCGCCTGTGGGAAAATCCGGACCTTTGATGAAGCGCAGCAGGTCATGGACATCTATCTCATCGAGACGTTCCCAGTTGCTGAGCATATAGACCAGTGCATCGCATACTTCGCCAAGGTTATGTGGCGGCACGTTCGTACTCATGCCGACGGCAATGCCGCTTGAGCCATTGACCAACAAATTAGGTATCGCAGCAGGCAAAACAGCTGGCTCTTTCAGTGAGCCGTCAAAGTTATCCACGAAGTCAACCGTGTCGCGCTCAATATCGGTCAATAGCTCCATGCCAATCGGCGTCAGGCGCGCCTCTGTGTAGCGCATGGCGGCAGGCGAGTCGCCGTCAATGCTGCCGAAATTGCCTTGTCCATCTACCAGCTCGTAGCGCACAGAGAAATCTTGGGCAAGGCGCGCCATTGCCTCGTAGATGGCTTGGTCGCCGTGCGGATGAAACTTGCCCAGCACTTCGCCGACGATACGTGCGCTCTTCTTGTAGGGCGCCTCTGGACGTAAGCCCATGTCATGCATGACGTAGAGAATGCGCCGCTGAACAGGCTTCAAGCCGTCGCGCGCATCGGGCAAGGCGCGGGCGACGATCACGCTCATGGCGTAGTCGAGGTATGCCTCGCGCATTTGCTCATCAATGTTCACAGGTCTGATCGAGCCAATAGTTGGTGTCGTCACGGGCATTTTTCTCGCATGCTTCTGATCCCAAACGGACTGAATGATAAGATAGCAGCGCTCTCTCTGCCAAAAGAACGTTTGTTCTGAATATAGCACAGGTCAGTGTGCAGAGCAAGTGGCACTTTTAGGGCAGTTGTTCGTCAAGAGCGAGGTAAATGAGCTGCTCGGCGTAGGCGCAGTTGGCAGATGGTGTCATGTGAAAGTCGGTATCCGTGAACTGATCAGGCGGCACAGCGTCCCACAAGTCAAAGTAGCGCCAACCTTCGCGCTCAGCGACCTGCTGAAAGGCAACGCGGTAGCCATCATATGCCCAGCGTGGATAGTAAGTGTTATAGCGCAGTGGATGCGACTCGTTACGGTAGATCGGCTCATTGACCAAGACGGTTGGGACGCCCTGTGCAGCAGCAAGCTCAACGCCTGCCTTTAGCACGTCAAAATTCAGGTCTTCAGGCGCGATCTTGCCTGCCTCGCGCAGGCGCAGCACGTTGACCGAAAGCACGTTGTCGTCGGGCAGTAAATTGACAGGATGCGGCGCGACAAAGCGCGGCAAGACGTGATCAATGCGCGTGCTCGCCCATGCAGGCGCGTAGAGCTGGTGGCGTAGCCAATCAGCAATGTCACGACGCTGTCCAAAGAACGTGCGTTCCTGCCACGCGCGAGACGGCAACGGATATTGGTCAAGTTTGAAGGCGTACTGCGCCTGCAGCGCTGAGACTTCCTCACGGTGTGCCAGAATCAGCGGAAAGTCGAGCTGATCAGACGGATAGAGCGAAGCAAGCGACGTTGACCAGATGATCAGGTCAGACTGATAGACTAGAGCACGGCGCAAAATCAAGAAATCCTTGATAACGGTCAACGTTGGATAGCCGAGGTTATAAGCGCGCACGCGACGTCCGTCTTCAGTGCGTAGCTCAAGCGCGTTGATACAAGCAGCCTGCGTCTGATCGGCGCGCAGCAGGTAGCCCCAGATCGCCGAGTCGCCCAGCATGACCACGCGGAACTCGTCCGCTGCTTTTGGACGCGCAATCGCATGTGACGCAAACAGCTGCTCAAGGCTGTTGACAGTCACGGCGTAAGACACTTCAGGGAACTCGGCAAATGGGAAGCGCTCGCGCGGCGGAAACAATACGCCGTAGACGCTCAGCCGATTGAGCCAGTCCAGCGGCTGTGCCGCGTACCAAAGGACGTTGAACAAGACAAACAGTGTTGCTGCCTTGACTAGGACGCGCCACAGCCGAACAGAGTCGCTCATCTGCCGATCAGACCTCCAAACGCTTTGCCGATCAACTCAGGCTCTGGTAGAGCGAAGAAAATCCAGCCGAGCGCTACGTAGTGGAACGTCGCTAAGACGCTCAGGACGCTGATCAGACGCGCCAAGAGCGGACGCGCCTTCACGAAGGCGTCCCAACTGGCTGCACGCACTGACCATTGCCTGAACAGCCATAGACCGACGCCGTGCCAAATGCCCCACAGCACAAAGTTGAGCGTCGCACCGTGCCACAAGCCGATCAAGACCATTGTGCCGAGTTGTGCGGTCAAAACCACGCCCTCGCGCCATGCTTTGAGCGGCGTGCGCAACAGTTCGCGGCTGGCAGGGGTGAAAAAGTACAGGCGGAACCATGTTGAGAGCGTGATGTGCCAGCTGTTCCAAAATGCCTGCAAATTGCGCTTGAGGTACGGCGCTTCAAAGTTCTCAGGCAGTTTGATGCCTGCCCAGATGCCGATGCCAATGGCGATGTCAGTGTAACCACTGAAATCTAGGAACAGTCGAAAGGCGTAGGCGTAGAGCATCAGCCAGAACATCGCTGCACTGACGAGCGTGCCTGTCTGCGCGTCGTTGACCAGCTGTGGCGAGAGCGCCGCGAGCGCTAGTGAGTCGGCTAAGACGAACTTCTTGAACAAGCCGCGCATCAAGCGCAAGGCGCCGTGCTTGAAGCGCTCTGGAGCAAGCGGCACTTCAAGCGCCTGTGCAAACTGCTCTACGCGCGCAATCGGACCTGCGGCGATAGCGGGGAAAAAGAGCGCATATAGCGCAAACTGCATCAGTGGCAGTTGTTTCAGTCTACCGCTGCGGAAGTCCAGCAGGACGTGCAACAGCCGAAAGGCGAGGTAAGAGAAGCCGATCCAAGCAAACGTTTGTCCGATGTTCAGCGCGTCGCCACTTGCCATTTGCAAAGCGGGTAACTTCAAAAGGGCAAAAATGCCGATGATGCAGAACATCGCCATCAGCGCCATGCGCCGACGCGCAGGCGTATCGCGCTGAGTCAGCCACCAGACACCAGCAGTCAACGCAACGGACGCTAATGGCAGCCAGAGCGTTGGCGAGACATCCCATTGCAGCAAAATTAGGAAGATGACGCTGGCAAACAAGAGCAGCGGCAAGCGTAGCGCGCTGAACAGAGGTATGAGCAGCGCACAGAGCGCCATGCCGCCGATCAGGATCAGTGTCATGCGTTAAAAAGACCTTGCCGCCACTTGATTTTCACAGGATCGCGGCGCAACTTTGCCTGAAAGCGACCGCTTGAGAAGCAACTCAGCCGTTTGAGTCAGCGCGTGCTTTAACAGAGCCGCTGCCGTGCCAGAAAAGCGCGTATTTCTCATCTAGCGCTGTGCCAAAGCCGAGCGCCTCGAAAAACTCAGGCGTTGAGGTCACTACCAGCACTTGGCGGATGTTGAGCGCTTCGGCTGTCTGTGTGGCGACCTTGACCAGTGCAGCGCCGTAACCTTTGCCGCGTGCCTTCTCAGAGACGACCAGCGAGCGCAGCTCGGCAATCTTGCGGCTGTAAATTTCCAGACAGCACGTGCCGACTATCTCGTCACCCTCAACGGCGACCCACCACGTCGGCAACAGCTCACGGATTTCATCATCAGTGCGTGGCAAGAGTTTGTCGAGGTTAGCATTAATCAGGCGCTGAATGGCAGGGATGTCTTCCTCAGTAGCAAGACGTACCGCGTTCAGCGCAACTTGGTCTGTCTGTGAAGAATGTTGTACAGGTTGCATTACCGCCAACTAGCTCTGTAAGTGCGCACGTCTGCCTTGCCGCCTTCAAGGTAGCGCCGAACTGACTCGGCAGTCGCTGTGGCGCGATAAAGGATGACATTCGCGTCTGCGCAATCTACCACAGTCAACTGGACTGCTTTGATCGGCTCGCCAGCAGCCACCACGTGATCGGCTACCAGCTCCATTGCCTCATAAACACGGCTTTGTAGCGCCCTGCCTGAGCTGCCACAAATGGTCAAACGGAAAGTATCGCCCTCGCGGCTGGTGGCAGGCTGTGCAAAGCCGCGCTGGGCAAGGCTTTGTTGTGCATTGCGCAGCGCTTGCGTCACAGGATCAGGCGCAAGGAGAGGTACGATCAGCGCCACGAGCGCTAGAATAGCTATCACAATCACTAACAAGCTGAGCAGCGCCCAGATAGGCGAACGTCGGTTAGCACGGCGCTCTGTGGCGAACGGATCATAGGCAGGCGCCTCAGCCACAAGGCGACCTGATTTGGGACGGCGCTCACGCTCGCGCTCAGGCACAGTTGGCTGAGTCGGCGCTGCAGGCTCAGGCTCGCCATATTCAAAGGTCGTTGGCTGTTGCTCTTTTTTGCGGCGTCCGCGTCTACCGCGTTGTTTCTCCTCTTGCTGAGCAATTTGACCGACAAAAGCAGGCTCGCTACTGAAAATTGCGTCAAGTTCTGCATCAAGCTCTGCCTCTGAGCGCGTTTGCTCAGCAGGCGCGCTTTGCGGCTCGGCTCTTGCCTCAAGGAGCGCCTCAAGTCCAGCCACTGTCTCAGCATGGTCAGAGCGTGGCTCACTTGGCGCGCTTTGTGAGCGCTCACTAGGCAAATCAGGCGCGCCTTGGCGGCGTATCTGTTGTGCTTCAGCGGTCATGCCAAAAACGGTTCTCAGATCATCCTCTTCAGTAGGCGTACTCGGCACATCCACGCTGGCTTTGCCGCCGAAGAGCTCATCAAGGTCGAGGTTGCTCTGCGCAGCGCTAGTCTCAGGCATTGACCATGCCGTGACGCTGAAGTCGTCTGTGGCAGGCGTCCAAGTCACGCTTTGTGCCTCAGGAGCAGGCGACCGTGCCAGCAGGTCGTCAATGTTGAAATCGCCAACATCGAAAGCAGGCTCAGCAGGCGGCTTGGACGTGAACTCAGGATAGTCTGTGAAGCTGAAGGAGCTTGGATCAAAGGCAGGCGCAATTGGTTGGCTCGGCGCAAGATCAGGATATTCCGCGATAAGCTGCTGATAGGCTTCGCGCGCTTCGGCATGATCAGGGCGCAGGCGCAGCACATTTGTGAGTGCCTCAGCTGCTTCTGCTGGCTCACTGACAGCGTTTGCCATCAGCCACCATGCATCTGCGTTGTCAGGATCGTTGTTGAGGACGCGCCGCAAAATCGTGATTGCCTCATCAAGCCGTTCCTGCTGAATGTATGTGTATGCCTGCTTTAATTGATTGCGCGTTTCGTTTGCCATGCGCCACGCCCTTTCTCTGCATGCGCTTTTGAGCGCCACACTTGGCGTCATTATAGTGAAGCAAGGCGCTTTGTGCAAACGCTCAATCCTGCAGGGCGCGCTGTGCTGCGCTCGCCAAAAGCCGACCGCCAATGCGCGCTGCTATGTGCACATCCTCAACAGACTCGACCACTGTAGCAAGTGCCAGAGCGCGTCCGTCGGGGAGCGCTACAAAGCCGATGAGCCAGCCGTGCTGAGTGTTGCCTGAGAAAGCGAGGCTGGCATGTGCGTAGAGCGTCGCCTCAGGCGGCAAGTCAGATGTTAGAGCGGCTTGAGCGCTGCCGCTCAAGACAGATTCGCGTAGCGCAGCGCGCATGCGCTCAGCTGCTTCACGAGTCATCGCTGCACGCTCTATCGAAAGGCGCGACACTGGTTGCCACGTCTCAGAGTCAGGTGCGCGCAGTGCGTCTGCGATGTACGGCGTCACTAGGTTGCCGTAGTTGGCGATTCCGCTCGCTACAAGCGCCATTTGCAACGGCGTAACAGTCAAGTCACCTTGTCCGACGCCTGCGCGCAGACGATCTGTTGGTGCGGTCAACTCGTTAAGTGGCGTAACGCGCCGCTCAGCAGCGACTGGATAGCCGTCCAAAGGCGAGACGCTCAGCAGTCCGAAGGCGGCGATTTTCTCCTGCACCTGAGCAGGGTATTCAAGGGCAAACTCAGCGAAAAGGCGCGGACAGCCGTACGCAAGCGCGTCTTCTAAGCCTTTGATTGGCGCAGATGGCTCAACAGCGCAGCGTACGGTCAGCGCGTCGAGGCTAAGAGGCAAGGCAGCCGACGCGAATGTGTGTGGTTGCCCAGCAGGATTGGCTAACATCGCCGCGTAAATGATGAGTTGTAGTGCACCGCCTAACTGGTAAGTGCCTTGCAGAGCGCGATTGAGCAGCGGCGCGCTCGGATCGTTGCGCAGCCGTTCCCAATCCGCATCAAGGGTATTCGGATCGTAGATCGGCGTGCTGTAGAGCAGCCGCACAGCGCCGCTCGGCACCTCCAGCAACACAGCGGCGCCGCGGTGCTCACCAAAGGCTTGTGCCGCAACGACTTGCAGCTGTACGTCTACTGTCAGGCGCAAATCGTCACCACGTAGTGGACGATTGAGCAACTCATCGAGCGCAGCCGACCAAGCATCCGAACGCGCCGTGCCACGCAAAGCGTCCTCAAAGGCGAACTCTGCGCCGCTGCTCCCATAAACCAGACTGTAATAACCTGTGACGCTGAAAGCAGACTCATGCGGATAGACACGGCGCTGCGCAACTGCGCCAGAGAGCATGCGTCCGCTCGGCTCAGAGCGTGCCAAAACGACGCTATTGCGGTCAAGAATGCGTCCGCGCACAGTAGCGCGCTCAGCTTCTATGCGGCGCGGATTATCGGCGCGTGTGCGCAGCCTATCGCGTTCAATCACGCTCCAGTAGGTCAAATTTAGCGCGACAATCAAAAAGGCTATCAGACTGCCAATCGCAACATTTTGCAGGCGCCTGCCCACAGACACCTCAACCGCACTTGACAGCTTCAATCAGCGACAGGCTGCCATTTTCTGTCAAAAGCACTATGTAACCTGCCTCAACGTGCCAGATCAGTGCCTCTGCTGGCACAGTGAGCTTGAGCTCACTGTGCGGCATGGTCTCTGAAAAACACAGCAAGCGATTGCCGAGCAATACAAGGGCACGCGCCGCGTCAGGACTCCACGTCACTTGGTGGACAAACTCACCTTCGCCTAGCGGCAAATAGAGCGGTCTGTAGTGGCGCGAAGTTACTTGCCAGATGAAGACATCAAACAGCGTGCCGACTCCGAGCAGATCGTCGCCCAGACTTTGTAGGCTGAGCGGCGGACGTAGCTCAGCTGTGTAGCGATCTTGTAAATTGCCGATGCTGTCATAGCGCACTAGGAAACCTTGCTCGTACGTGCCGCGCAAGGCGCCGCCAACGGCTAGCCTATCGCCTTGCCATGCCAGAGCTGTCACAATACCTTCGGCTGACCATTCAGCTATGAGCGCAAGCGGTCTAGTTTGCCATATCTGCACACGATCACTACCTGCAGCGGCAAGCCGTGCGCCATTAGCTTGCCATGCAAGAGCGCGAATGTCAGAAGACTCTGCTGTGCTGCATTCCTGTCTAAAATCTGGCACAGACCACAAACATAGGCGTCCGTTGGCGTCGCCTGTGGCAAGCAGGACGCCTTCAGGTTGCCATGCCAGAGCTGTCAGCGCTGCACCTCTGCCACCTAGCACTGCCAGAAGCTGTTGAGTGTGTGCATCGTACAGACGCACTTGATCCTCAACGCCAAGCGCGATCATGTTATTTGTCGCGCTCCACGTCATCAGCAAGCGACCTTTGGCGTGGCTGGTCATGCTGCTGCTCAACAAGATACTGAGCAGAATCAGCGCGCTAATCCATCTCATAGCCGCCGTCAATGTTCAAGGCTTGCCCTGTGATGTAATCTGACTCAGGGGCGCACAAAAAGGCGACCACCTGTGCCACATCTTGGCAGGTCGCTGGACGGCGCAATGGTACTTTCTCATCAACGCGCTGCTGTAGCCAAGCGCCTTTAGGCAGACCACGCCGCTGTTGCCCCTCGACCAGGTCTATGTAATCCCACATTGGTGTCTGCACTAGACCAGGGCATACTGCATTGACGTTAATGTTATAAGGCGCGAGGCGCAAAGCGGCGCTCTGTGTAATGCTGATAACCGCTGCTTTTGAGGCGGCGTATTGCGGCGCATTGGCTCTGCCACGCCTGCCCGTCACTGAGGACAGATTGACGATCTTGCCAAAGCTGCGCGGCGCGCGTCCTGCCGCCTTGATTGCCTCTGGCACTTGAGCGATCATTTGCCGCGCCACGCTCTGCAAGGTGAAAAACAGACCTTCCACATTGGTGTGCATCAGCCAACGCCATTGCTCAGGCGTGATTTCCATCAAATCCACGCGCTCGTTGACGCCTGCATTGTTGATCAAAATGTCAATGCGCCCGAAATGCTCAGCTACCGCAGCAACCATGCTGCGCACTGCTGCATGATCGCCAACATCTAGCACATGTACCTGTGCCTGCACTCCGAGAGCGCGCACTTTCTCGCCTGTGCGATGCGCCGTCTCAGGATTGATCTCAGCGATCACGATGTGCGCGCCTTGCTCAGCGAAATGCAGCGCTATTGCCTCGCCAATGCCCTGTCCTGCACCTGTGACTATTGCAACCTTGTCCTGAAAGCGTTTGTCCATTGATAGCCTGATTGTGCGCTGTGCTGGAGATTCTCATGCGCCGTCTTCGTCCAGTGCCTCAAGGTTTGAACCACTCTGAATACCATCAAAGCGTAGCCATGTGCGCCCAACGCGAAAGAGCGTGTTCGGCGCGATCTCATGAGGCTGCTCAGCAGCGACTTTGTCGTTGCGAAAGCCGATGAAAGTGCCATTGCGGCTGTTCTTGTCAACAAGAACACAGCGCCCTGAGCTCAGCTCACAGATTAAGTGCGCATGCGTGCGCGAGACTTGCTGGTCATACTCAATGTTGATGTGCGCGCCTTGACTGCGCCCGATCACGATAGTCATCGCCTTGCTGTCACTCGGCACTTCCCATGAGAGCGTCTTGCCGTCGAGCGGACCGCTCATGTACGTGATTGAGACTGTTTGACGCATAGTTCGATTGACTACTGTTGCCTATTTTTGAGTTTCTGGCGTGCTTCACGACGCTTCAACTCGGCTCTGGAGTAGTCAGGCTTCAAGGCGAGCGCTTGATTGAGCGCCCTGATTGCTTCAGGATAGTTGCCGTCTTCAATCAGCACCTCGCCGAGATTGTACCAGAACCGTGCATTTCGGCTGTGTAGCTCGGTAGCGCGCTTGAGCGACTGCAAGGCTTCAGCGCGCCTGCCGAGCGCCGCATATGCCAAGCCTTCACCTTCCCAAGCCAGTGGCAATTGCGGCGCTAACTCGCGCGCTTTGGCATACGAGTCTAGCGCTTCCGCGTGGCGATGCAAGCGGCGCAGGCTCTCGCCATGCTGTGTCCAGAGCTGTGCAGCACGTTGTGAGTTGGCAGGCAAGGCGGCTAAGCTTTCAACACATACCCGCAGTGCTTCTTCATGTTTGCCTAGCCGATGCAAAAGGTTCAGCACATTCAGGCGATACCGCGTGACATGCGGCGCATAGTGTAGCGCTTGTTCAAAGGCTTCAAGCGCTTGAGAGGCCTGTCCCAAGCGCTCCAAGAGAATGCCACGCTCATTATGCGCTTTTGCGTATTCAGGCGCTAAACTAAGAGCGCGATCACAGGCTTCAAGTGCCTCAGGGTAACGCTTGAGGCGGCGCAAGACGGTAGCGCGCAGCGCGTGCGCCTCAGCCGTGTTGACAGGCTCTAAAAGCGAGAGCGCTTCAGCCAGCTGACCGCGTCGTGCCTGTAGTGCCGCCAGCTGGACTTGATACCAAGTCTGCGCAGGTTTCAAGGTCAGGGCGCGTTGCCACGCCGAGACAGCCTCATCATAGCGCGTGAGGCGCTCTAGCGCAAAGGCGCGTCTTGTCCACAGCCACGCTTGGTCGCTGCGCTGCTGTAGAGCGCGGTCAAAGGCGTCAAGCGCGTTTGCCGCCTCACCATTTCGCAAGTAAGCAGTGCCTAGACGCACTAGCGTTATGAAATCGTCAGGGCGCTGTTTTAGTACAGCTTGCAGAGCATCAACGGCTTCGTTGTATTGCCTCAAAGCGAGCAAAGCTAGGCTTTTGCCTGTCAGTGCTGTTATGTGCTGCGCATGACGCTGCAAAACCTGTTCGTAGGCGTTCAATGCCTCAGCTGGACGGTTGTGATGCAGATGAATGCGTCCAAGCCTCAGCCAGACGCTCGCGCTTTCAGGGTGCAGACGTTTGGCTTGCTCCAGCGCTGTGAGCGCCTGAGGCAGGTTGCCGCTGATCAGGTAGATATCGGCAAGGCTCAACCACACAGAGAAGTCCTTTGGCAACAGGCGCGAAGCCTTCAAAAAGGTGCTGATTGCCTCAGAGTGCCGTCTGAGCGCCTTGAGTGCCTTGCCACGCCCGACAAATGCCTCGCCTAGCTCGCGGTCGAGCTGCAGAGCGCGCTCAAAAGCCGCCAGTGCCTCGTGAACTTGCGCCAAGCGCATGAGAATGTGTCCACGCAGGACATGGCTCAAAGCATGTTCAGGATCAATGGCTAGGGCAGACTGAATCTGCTCAAGGGCTGCCTCAGGCTGACCGAGCTGCAGCAGCAAGCGCGCATGATTGTAAGTCGCCCAGATATCACGCGGATTGAGCGCTGCTGCACGTTTGTAAGCGGCTTGAGCTTGGTCATATTGCTTCAGCCGCTCATAGACAATGCCTTTGTTGTACCATGCCCAAGCAAAGTCAGGCCTCAATGCTAGCGCACGCTCAAAAGTTGCCAGCGCCTCGTCATAGCGTTTGACTTGGCGCAACACACGCCCTTTGCGCGCCCATATCCAAGCCGAGTTAGGATCGAGCGCCAAGGCTTGGTCATAAACGCTCAAAGCCTCTTGATGGCGCTTGAGTTCGCTCAGGCTGTAGGCTTTGTCCATCAGCTCGTCACGCTCAAGGGCGACTGGGCTATCTTCTAGAGGCGGCGGATTACCAGTGAGCGCTTGGTAGCACTGCGCTAACTCTGTCCGCAGCTCTAGCCAAGTCTGTGGACGTGCCTCACGGCGCGGTTTCAGGCAGCGTAGTATGAGATCGCATAAATCAGCGGGCAACTGCTCGGCAAGCTCAGGCGGAAAGCGCACAGGACGGCTGTGAAGCTCTCGCAGAGCCTGTATACTTCTTGCGCCGCTAAACGGCTGAATGCCTGTCAGCATCTCATAAAGGATGATACCAAAGGCAAAAATGTCGGCGCGCGCGTCGAGCGGCTGCAAGCTCGGCGTGTACTGCTCAGGCGCCATGTATGCAAGCGTACCAGCGACTTTGCCCGGCTGCGTGAAGCGTCTGTCATCCAATCGCTGAGACTCAGTCGAGAGAGACGGCACACCTTGCACCTCTGTGAAGCTATCTCGTGCGCGTCCGAGTCCGAAGTCAGTCACTTTAGCGACGCCGTCATGGCGCACGAGGATGTTGCCGGGCTTCAAATCTCGGTGGACAAAACCTTCCTTTTTGGTGACAGCGTGTAACATGCCGTTGCAGACGCCTAGCGCAATTTCAAGGCTCAGTTGTGGCGTCAGGCGCTTGTGTTTGATCCAGCCGCGCAGATCACTACCTAAATCTGCGGCGCCGCGCACATACTCAAGGATAATGTGTGGACGTTCGCTCGCATGGCTCTTGCCGAATGAGGCAACTTTGTAGGCACGCACAATGTTAGGATGCTTGTCCATCTCAACCCAGAGCCATGCCTCGTGCTCAAAGCGCTGCTTACTTGTTTCATCGTTCAGAAAGCGCGCCTGAAAAGTCTTGAGCGCTACAAATGTATCAGAGTGCTCATCAAGGCAAATATAAACGATACCCATGCCGCCTTCGAGGATATCCCGAACGCGGTAGCGCTCGCCGATCAAATCGCCGCGCTGAAAATCGCTGCTCGCCAAGTCGAACTCAGAGACTAGCTCGCTCCTAGTTATTTCTGGAGCACCTGTTCGACCTAGCTGCCATGCAGTGTTTAACTCTATCTTCGTCTCTGTTGTCTCATCGTCTTCTAGCAGTTCCTCGTCTCTCTCTAGCCAGTCAGACGGCACTGTTTCTGCATACGCTGTTTGAGGTGGCGCCACGGCGCGCAACGCTGCTGCATACCATTGCGCCAATTCCAGCGCAGCAGCGCGCGACTCAGCGTCTAAGCGTTCTAGAGAGACTTCAGCTACTGCCCAGAGTGCCACGCCGATGTTATTGGGACTTGGCGTGCTGTGCGCCACATTCACAATCCAAGCAGCTAAATTTGCCTGTGCTACGCCTGCTAACGCCTGATCAGTAGGCTGTGAGGCAAGCCGACCAGCACGCTTATAGGCTTGCAGTGCTTTTGCCACGTAGAGAATGTTGAGCCGTTCGCCTTCATAGGCGCGTTGAGCGCACAGGTCGCCCAGAGCGAAGTAGTCAGCAGCTTGTGATGGCACACGCCGCAGCGCGAGCCGCCCTAGACGCCGAATGTCAGGATCAGGATCAGCAGCGAAGAGATCAACATCATCCTCGAGATGCGGCGCAGCCAGCAGCAGTTGTTCGTCACCCGCCGAGAGAAGCGCAGGTTGTAGTCCGACTTGTGGCGCGCGCCAAAGGCTCATAACTCAGTCACTATGCCTCATGGCTGGCTAAGTGCGACTGTAAGGTAAAGGTCAAGCGCGTTTGATCGGCTGAGACACTGACGTAGACTGTACCATCTTGCCAGTCTGGCTGCTCAAGGAGTTGTGCGCTCAACGGTCGTGTGAGCAGACGCTCAATAGCTTGCCGCAACGGACGCGCGCCTTTGGCAGGACTATAACCGCGCTGCAGTAGGAAAGCGCGTGCCTCAGGCGTCAAGTGCAGCTGTAAATGCTGGTCAAGCAGCCGCGTGCGCAGGTCACTCAGCTGCAGATCGAGAATGCGGGACAGCGTCTCTTCATCGAGCGGATTGAAAATGATGATTTCGTCGAGGCGGTTGAGGAACTCCGCGCGGAAGAAACGTTGCAAGGCTGCTTGGTAATCTGCTGAGACAGCTGCTGTGCCTGTGAAGCCCATACTGCCGCGCTGTAGTTCCGCTGTGCCGATGTTGCTGGTCATGATCCAGACAGCATGGCGCGCATCTACTGTACCGCCGCGCGCATCGGTCAGCCGTCCTTCATCAAAAACTTGTAGGAATAGGTCAAAGACTTGTGGCGCAGCCTTTTCTACTTCATCCAGCAAGACAACGCAGTAGGGACGGCGGCGCAGCGCCTCGGTCAGCTGACCGCCGCGCTGTGAGTCGCGGTAGCCGGGCGGCGCGCCAATCAGCCGCGCTACAGTGTGCTCGTCATGAAATTCAGACATATCAAAGCGCAAGAGCGCGTTCTCGTTACCGAATAGGAATGCAGCTAATGCCTTCGCCAGCTCAGTTTTGCCTACGCCGCTCGGACCCAGAAAGAGAAAAGCGCCGATAGGACGATTCGGATTGGATAAGCCTGCACGGCTGGCACGAACTGCGCCTGCCACAGCGCTCACAGCGTGATCTTGCCCGATCACGCGCGCACGCAGCACTTCTTCCATGCGTGCATACTTACGCCGATCATCAGCAGTGAGCTGTGCGACTGGAATGCCTGTCCATTCGGAAAGCACTTCGGCAACTGCCTCTGCCGTGACAATGCGCGGCACGTCGGCGATCAATCCTGTCTGCGTCACGACGCGCGCGCAGGCTTCATCAAGTAGGTCAAGTGCCTTATCAGGCTGACGGCGGTTGTGTAGATATTTGGTTGAGAGCGTCACAGCTGCTTGCAATGCGTCGCTCTGAATTTGCACGCCATGATGCTTAGCGTAGCGATCTTGCACATGTGTCAAGATCAGCAAGGTGTCAGCAGGCGAAGGCTCGCCAATTTCAATGGTGCGGAAACGTCGCTCTAGAGCGGGGTCTTGAGCAATGGCAGTGCGGTACTCCTCATGAGTAGTGGCACCAATACAGGTCACCTCGCCGCGCGAGAGCGCAGGCTTGAGGATGTTAGCAGCGTCAAGATTGCTATCTACAGTGTCGCCTGCGCCGACAATCGTGTGAATCTCGTCAATGAAGAGGATGATCTCAGGATTCTGGCGCACCTCGCCTAGAATGCTGACCAAGCGCTCTTCAAACTCGCCGCGTAGACTAGTGCCTGCCAAAAGCGTCCCAATTTCAATTTGCACAATGCGCCGATTGCGCAGTGGCTGAGGGACGCTACCTTGCACAATGTTATAGGCGAGTCCTTCAACCACAGCTGTTTTGCCAACGCCTGCGTCGCCAATAAGGAGCGGATTGTTCTTTTTGGTGCGCATGAGCGTGCGCGCAACCATGCGGATTTCGCGCTCACGTCCGATCACTGGACTGAGCTTGCCTTGGCGGGCCAGCTGAGTAAGGTCGCGTCCATACTTATCGAGCATTGGCGTCGCGCTTTCAGTGTCGCTGCTGAGGTATTCAACCTCTGCTTCACAGACTGGGACATCGTAATCATGGCTGAGTGAGTCTTCAGCAATAACATGCGTCGGCTTTGCCAGCTCTTCCTCTACAAGGCTGAGCCAAACTGACAAATCTACGCCAAGCACTGATAGGCGGCGCATGGGAACGCCTTGTCCTTCACGAAGCAAGGCACACAGGACGTGACGTTCATCAATTAGTTCGTGCTGATGTCTTTCGGCAACTTGAATTGCCTCGCTCAGGACTCGATAAGCACGCGGTGTAAGCGGTAACTTGGTTGGCATGTCTTGTTCAGCCTCATACATACCTGCATCACGCCGAATGTCGTTGCGGACACTGCGTGGATCAAGTCCTGCTGTCAGGAGCAGGCGCTGCGAAAGGCTACCTTCCACTTGGGTAAGCGCAATGTATAGGTGCTCCGTGCCGATGAAGGTATGGTGTAGCCGTGTTGCCTCATCGCTGGCAGCTTGCAGCAACTGACTGCATCGTTCTCTGATCTCTTGCTCACTAATTTCCGCAGAAGACACGCCTGCACCTCACTACGGATCGTTACGTTTTCAAGCATCGGACAAAGCAGGTACTATGAACCAGCTCACGACTTGCATCAGCACTTTACAGCGCGTGATAGTCAACTCAAAGAGCCTTCAGAAGGCGATTATAGCATAGGCTCAGTAGATTTGAGTTTTTTCAAGGTTTGCCGCGCAATTGACCACCTGAAGCGTCCATTGCGCGGCGTGTAAGTGCTGCTAGAGCTTTTCGCTGATGGATTTTGCTTGTGTGAAGAGCAATAGATAGTCCGGTCCGCCTGCTTTGCTGTCAGTGCCAGACATATTGAAGCCGCCGAACGGATGTACGCCAACCAGTGCGCCTGTGCATTTGCGGTTGAAGTACAGGTTGCCAACATGGAAGACTCGCCGCGCCAGCTCAAGGCGCTCGCGGCTCTGGCTGTAGACAGAGCCTGTCAAGCCATATTCAGTGCCATTGGCAATCTCAAGCGCATGCGTAAAGTCACGCGCACGGATCAACGCTAGGACTGGACCGAAAATCTCTTCCTGAGCAATGCGCGCAGTTGGCGATACGTCGCCAAAGATAGTTGGCTCGATAAAGTAGCCACCTTCAGGTGTCACTTTTGCCTTGCCACCACACAGCAACTTGCCTTCCTGCGTGCCAATCTCAATGTACTCAAGGATTTTCTGCATCGCCTTAGCGTCTGAGACAGGACCTTGGTCAATTTCTGGACCGAGATCAGGTGCACCAATGGTCAGTTGGCGCGTTTTTTCTACGACGCGCGTTGCCACTTGCTCATAGACCGAATCGACAATGATCGCACGCGAACCTGCTGAGCATTTCTGTCCCTGAAAGCCAAATGCGCTGACTACGATGCCGTTTGCAGCTGCTTCAAGGTCGGCTGTTTCATCCACCACGACCGCGTCTTTGCCGCCCATTTCAAGGATAGTGCGTTTGAGCCAAATTTGACCTGGATGGACTTTTGCAGCGCGCTCAAAGATGCGCATGCCGACTTCCTTGCTGCCTGTGAAAGCGATGAACCGAGTTTTCGGATGGTCCACTAGCGTATCGCCGATAGCGCCGCCTGGACCGGGTAGATAGTTCAACACTCCACTTGGCAAGCCTAGATTCCACAAAATCTCGCAGAATTTATAGGCAATTACAGGTGTAATACTGGCAGGTTTCAGCACGACCGTATTGCCTGCCACAATTGCTGCACTGGTCATACCGACCATGATCGCAGCGGGAAAGTTCCAAGGCGGAATTACAGCGCCGACGCCAAGTGGAATGTACTGTAGCTCAGATTGTTCGCCTGGGATAGTGTAGAGCTGTTCGCTGGCATGCTTGAGCCGAATCGCTTGCCGCGCATAATACTCCAAAAAGTCTATTGCCTCAGCAGTGTCAGCATCCGCTTCTGCCCAGTTCTTGCCGATCTCAAAGACCATCCAAGCGCTGAATTCATGCTTACGGCGGCGCATTTCAGCAGCAGCGCGCAGCAAGTAGCGTGCGCGCTCTTCCAAGTCCACATATTGCCAGTGCTTGAATGCCTCAGCAGCGACTTCAATGGCGCGCTCAGCGTCTTCTCTACGCCCGGCAGAAACCGTGCCGACAATCTCAGCGGGACGCGCAGGATTGATAGACTGGATGGTCTCAGGTGTGTTCAGCGTGTTCGCGCCAATGCGCAGCGGATAGTGCTTGCCAAGCTGGCTGCGCACATACTCCAATGCCTGTTGGAAAGCGGCGCGATTGCTGGGCTGGCTAAAGTCAGTCAGCGGCTCATTTTTGAAATCTGGCAGCTTTGCCATGATTAAAACCTTTCTTAGCTTTGAACGGCTCTTATGTGACCAGATTATATATAATCATTGCTTAGAGGGAAAGGCACAGCACACTGCCACTGACTGCTTTTTTTAGCACGTGGTGCTATACTCAGTGACTGCTCAGTCAGTTGGACACACGGCTCATGCACAAAATTCTAGACGGCATATACACAATTCAAGGGCTGCGCGTCGGTCGCGTGTATGTGATCCAAAGCACAGATGGCTTGACACTGATTGACACGAGCGTCGAAGGCGCTGAACATGGCATTGCCCGCGACCTTGCTCACAAAGGCTACACTTTGAAAGATATCCGCCGCATTCTCATCACGCATGCACATCCTGATCACGTCGGCGCGTTAGCCGCGCTCGTGCGAGCAAGCAGTGCGCAAGTCTATGCACATGCTCTTGAGACGCCTATCATTCGCGGCGAAAAGTCGGTAACTTATGCGCCCAACTACAGGGACACAGCTTTTACTCGTCTTTTCTCCGCCTTGCTTGGCATTCGCGGTATGCCTTCGGCTCAGGTTGACCGTATCATCGCCGAAGGCGATAGCTTGCCTGAAGTCTTGCCCGATTTGCAAGTGATCGAGGTGCCTGGTCACACCTACGGACAAGTAGCCTTCTATTCACCTGCGCGTAAACTGCTCTTCTGCGGCGATGCTGTAGTACGCTTTGGCGGTCGGCTTAGCTTGCCGCTAGCGGCATTCACGTCTGACATGGCACAAGCAAAGCGCAGCATCAAGAAATTAGCGGCGCTTGACGTTGAGACACTGTGCTTCGGTCATGGCGCGCCGATTACGCATGGTGCGAGCGCGCCTCTACGAGCCTTTGCCAACGATCTCTAGCGGATACACAAGGTGACGAGGAAGTATGGGCATCATAATTCTCGGACTCGGTCCAGGCGACCCTGAGCTGCTAACACGGCGCGCCTGGCGCATCCTGAGCGAAGCTGAGGAAGTCTACTTGCGCACGGCACGCCATCCAAACGTGGCAGAGCTACCTATTCGGACGCTGCACAGTTTCGACGCTTGGTACGACGCTGCTGAGGATTTTGACACGCTCTATCAGCGCATTGCTGAGAAAATCTTGCAGCTCGGAGAGCGTCCGCAAGGTGTGGTGTATGCAGTGCCGGGACATCCGCTAGTTGGTGAGCAAACTGTGACGCTGATCATGCAACTCGCGCGCGCGCGTAACGTGCCTGTTGAGGTCGTAGACGGTTTGAGCTTCATCGAGCCGCTGCTCAGCGCACTCAGTGTGGATGCGCTAGATGGCATTCAAATCCATGATGCAGAAAACATCGCGCACATGCATCATCCGCCGCTCAATCCTGATGTACCAGCCCTCCTCGCGCAACTCTACAGCAGCGCTATTGCCAGTGATGTAAAGTTGACGCTCGCCAATCAGTATCCTGAGACGCATGAAGTGATCTTAGTGCATAGCGCAGGCACAGCATCGCAGCGTCTTGAGCGCGTGCCGCTCTATGCGTTAGATCGGCAAGCTGTGGATCATCTGACGTCACTGTTCGTGCCACCGATTCAGCCGAAGGGCAGCTTTGAATACTTTCAAGAAATTATGGCACACTTGCGCTCGCCCGAAGGTTGCCCTTGGGATCGCAAGCAGACGCATGAGTCGCTGCGTCCATACTTGCTTGAAGAGACTTACGAAGTGCTAGAGGCACTTGATAGCGGCGATCTTGAGCTGCTCAAGCGCGAGTTAGGCGACTTGCTGCTACAAATCGTCTTCCATGCCCAAATCGCTGTTGAGAGCGGCGAGTTCAGCATGGCAGACGTGATCGCGCACGTCTGCCAGAAGCTGATCAGGCGGCATCCGCACGTCTGGGGCAACGTCAAAGCAGATGACCCAGAGCAAGTTCATGCCAACTGGGATCAAATCAAGCGCCAAGAGCGTGCCGCCGAAGGTCGAGCAGAGAGTCCGCCTTCAGCGCTAGACGGCGTGCCGAAGGCACTGCCTGCTCTGGCTGCTGCAGCTGCGATCCACGCGCGTGCAGCGCGCGTCGGCTTTGAGTGGGAACGCCTTGAGGATGTGATCGCCAAAGTGCGCGAAGAGCTTGACGAGTTGTTAGAAGCTACAGAGGCTGACAGTCGCCGTGAGGAGTTTGGCGATTTGCTGAGCAGCTTGGTCAACTTGGCGCGCTGGTATGAGGTCGATCCTGAGGCTGCACTGCGCGAGAACACGCTCAAGTTTGTACGCCGCTTTCAGTACATTGAGCAGCAAGCCGCTCAGCAAGGCAAAGCTCTCCAGAGCATGACGCTTGCTGAGATGGACGCGCTCTGGAACGCTGCTAAGGCTGCAGGCTTGTAGCTTAGAACGCCAAGGTGCTAAAGCCAACTCGGCTTAGCGCCGACCCGGCGTCTCAATTGAGCCAAACCAGCCCATTTCTGTTACGCCGCGCAACAGTACGTAGACCATGCCGATGCCGACTGCCAAAATGCCCCAAATGCGCGATTTCTCAGTCTTGGTGATTGCTACGGCGAGTAGTGGCAACGAAAAGACGCCTACACGCAAGAAAAGTGTGATCAGCTCGTTGTTGCGGAAGAGTGCGCCTGGTACATTGCCTGTCGCTACTTTGTCAATCACTGCCAGCATCATAGCGCCCACCAAGAAAAATTGCACAGGCAGCTGCGGACGGCGCTGTCTGAAGAGCATGATCAGACACAGGAAGAAGACTGAGTACAGCGAAATACCCCAGAGCAAGGTAAAAGGATCGTTCGAAATTGGATTCAGGTTCTGCAAAAAGCGCTCAAGCGTCAGGTTACCCATGATGAATAAGGACTCCTTGCTGAAATGATGACAGTGTCTTCCCAATTGTACCACAATGATGAATCGCTAGGCACCACTGCGTTGATCTGGGACGCTACAGCGTGAGCATCGCGGAGCTAAAAGGCGCGGTCGCTCAGCAGCTGACCGCGCCACACACCGAATGGCGAAAAGCTAGGCTTGGCTGCGCTCCTTAGCGCTGCAAGTGTTGATGCCGAACGGCACATATGCCATGCAACGCCCTGTCAATGCTGTGCCGATCAGCATGGCGCCGACGATGCCGCCAATGATCGGACCTGAGCCACCTGCAGCAACGCCCACGGCAATTGCCGCAATGCCTAGCACTAGACGAATGACGCGATCCACATTTCCAACGTTGCGCTTCATAGCAGACACTCCCTCAGTCTTCAAGTCTTAACTTTCAATTGTAAGCAGAACGCTTGAGTGCGCCAAATCTTACAGCGCTCACGTATGCAAATGGCGCACAAAGTTGGCAGTGATGACCTGTGGGCGCGTGATAGCAGAGCCGACCACAACTGCCAATGCGCCGCACTCTAGTGCGTAGCGCGCCTGTTGTGGCGTGTTGATGTGACCCTCTGCAATCACTGGCACGTATAGTTGCGTTGCCATTGCACGAATCAGCTCAAAATTGGGCGTGGCGCTATCAGCCGTCTCTTCTGTGTAGCCGTTCAACGTCGGCGCGACAAAATCGGCGCCGTCGGCTTGTGCCGCAAGCGCCTCATCAAGCGTTGCAACGTCTGCTAGAGCAAGCCTACCTTGAGCATGAATTGCAGCGATCAAGTCTGCCACACGCTCACTGTTCGGGCGCGGACGGCGTGTAGCGTCAAAAGCGACCACTTGCGCGCCTGCTGAGATCACGGCTTGCGCATGCCGCACAGTCGGCGTGATGTAGACACCTTGTGTGCCGTCTTTGTACAGACCGATGACTGGCAAGTTGACAGCGCGCCGAATAGCGCGAATATCCTCGACGCCGTTGGCGCGAATGCCTCTGGCGCCGCCCATTTGTGCCGCAATTGCCATGCGCGCCATGATCTCTGCGCCGTGCAGCGGCTCATTAGGCAAGGCTTGGCAAGAGACGATCAGCTGACCGCGCACTTGTGCAATGAAGGCTTCTTTGTCCATAACCTCAGGGAATTGGCTCATAAAACTTCCTGTCAAGCCAGAACGTGCCACGCCGAGTCGAACAGGTTGCACAGCGCTGACCACGTCAAATTAGCTTTCAGAGCGCTTATATCTAGCGCTGCACCATGCGCGTTTAACTGCTCTGCTAAGGCGCACACATGCGGTAGAGAAATGCTCTCGCCAAGCGGCATATCAGGCGCAATGTGCAGTGAGTGCCAACGCAGGCTGTCAGGCGCGATCACGTCGTTCACAAGAAGCAATTGCGTGCTATGGAAGTGCGGATGCTCAAGCGGCACGTCAACTGCCCAAGCAACTGGCACGCCGTAGCGCACCAGTTGATGTTGCAGCCGCAATACTTGCCACGAGTCGGCGTAAAGCATGTGTGGTGTCAGATGATTGCGAAGGCAGAAAGCAGCTGTGTGCAGCGCCGCCTCGCCGATTGCCCATTCAGTCGGATGCGTGCGATAGGCGCCGTTGGTCAGGTGCGTTGTGCCAATATTCTTGCAAGCAGCGAGTAGGTTAGTCGGCTGTTGTGGGATGAGCGCGCCGAGCGGCACTTGGAACGGTCGAGTAGGTGCATAAAGCGACGCCTTCGGATTGCCGACACATGGATGCAAGTCCATTGCATACCAGCCAATGCCGACGCTATCCCAAAAGTGCCGCGCGCGCGCGCCCTTGTTCGCCTCAGCTGCGATATCTTGTGCCAAGACGCGCCTCAGCGGCAGGATGCGCCGTGCCTCGCGCAGGTAAGGCAGTTCACTTAAGCCGTCAACTGTGCCCATCACGTCTGGACGCAATTTCAGTTCGGGGTAGCCTTTGCCGCCATCATCGCGCGGACATTCAGTCTGCAGCCAGTATAGGAAACCGAGCGAGAGCCGTTTTGCCTCATCAAGGTAGCATCGGCGCGCCGCTGCATCTGCGTTGAGGATGTCGCCGCTATGATAGTCGTTGCTGACCCAGTTGATCAGCGCCAGGTCGTTGCCGCCAAGTAGTGCGCCGTCATGAATGCGCCGATACGTCCAGAATGGCAAGTTGTCGCCATTTGACGTGAACATACAGTAAACTGTGGGCTTACCGTCACGACCGAGCGGCGCAAGCGTATATGGCTGATGGTCGCGGAAGTATTCGTAGCCTTCGGGCTTAGGAATGGTGTGATCTTCGCCTGCGCAAAACTCAACAACGAACGAATAGGTGAAGCCTTGAACTTCGTGTGGCTTTGCAACTTCAGGCGCGCCTGATTCGCTCGTCTCAGCACGCGACTCGGCGCCTGTGACGTGCGGCAACTCTGCCAGAGCAATCAGGTCGCCTGCATCGGTCGCGTCCAGATAGTAGCGCGCCTGAATGGTGCGCTGTTCGCCGTGCCCATTTTCCACGAGTACGCCTTGAATATGTCCGTTGCTGCGCTGTACACTCACGGGTCGCCAGCAGCGCATGACAGGCAGTGTGTACGGCGTCTCAGCGATCAGCTGGTCGAGCGCCATCACGCCGACCTCAGGCAAAAAGCACAGCCGACTCACCCAGCCGTTGCCCGGATTGAGCGGTACATCCTCGCCCAGCACGCTGTGCCGCATGAGAGCAGGCGCGCCGTACTCGCGCTGATAGATGGCGCGGATGATCTGGCGCAGACGCCGATAGTTAGCTGTGCCGCCGAATGTCTCAATGTACTCATGCTCATCAAAGGCTGAGACGCCTTGCACTGTGAACTGACCGCCTAGTCGCTCCGTCTCGCTGACTAGGATAGCATCTACGCCAAGCGCGCATGCCGCTAGGTACGCTGCTGTGCCGCCTGTGCTGCCGCCAATGATCGCCACATCATACGCACGCTCACTCATAGCGCCTCCAGATCGAAATCCACCTCAAAAGTGCGTTGCCAAGGCAGGCGGACGCTGCCCTTCGCCACGCGCCACTGTGCGCCAAGCCATGGCAAGGCGGCAAGGCGCCGATTGAGCGCCCACTCAATGTAGGCGCATGTCTCTGCCTCAACTTGTGGCGTTGCCTCAGGCACACCAGTATACGTCTCAAGCCATGCGCGCACCTCAGCACGCACGCCTTGTTGATACAGGTAGTCTTCCACAAAACGATGGGCGAGGAAGTACTGCTGCGCTTGGACTTGGTGCGGCGTCTGGACAGTGGCGCTGGCAACACCTTGCGCTAACGCCGTGCCAATTGTGTTGCCAGCAGTGTTCCATGCACCGTATGCGGCAAGCCGCCGAACGTCAACTTTGGCGAAGAGCTGCTCCATGAGAAATGGATCGCTTCCGTTCGGATAGGCGACGTCGCACAGGATGACACGCCGATTGGCATCCAGCCACGTTGAAATTTGCTCGACGAAAGCAGCCATTGGTGCAGTGCGATAGGCTTGCTCAGCAGCGTAGACTTCGGGCGAGAAATCCAGCTC
>JANWYI010000160.1 GCA_025055255.1 Anaerolineae bacterium
CCCAAGAACAGCAGCGCCTTGAAGAAAGCGTGCGTGATCAAGTGGAACATGCCTGCTGCATAGCCGCCAATGCCGACCGCAGCGACCATGAAGCCGAGCTGGCTGACCGTTGAATACGCTAGCACCTTTTTGATGTCCCACTGACCGAGCGCGATGAAGCCTGCCATCAGCGCAGTAGCCGCGCCGATGATGGTCACGAGCGCGGCTGAGAGCGGCGCCGCGTGATACAGCACGCTGTTGCGCGTGATCAGGTAGACACCTGCTGTGACCATTGTCGCTGCATGGATCAGCGCGCTGACAGGCGTCGGACCTGCCATGGCGTCCGGCAACCAGACAAACAGCGGAATTTGCGCGCTCTTGCCTGTCACGCCGATCAGCATGAAGATGGTGATCAGCGTCACGACCGTCTCAAAAGGCAATGCGACGCCGCCGAACGAGACCGTGTGTCCGCCTTTGGCGAGCCATTCCTCAGTCTGCGCAAAGACGCCTTTCTGCGCGCTCGACTCGCCGCCGCCTTCGCCGATTGGCACGTCCACGGCTTTCTTCGCGCCGCCGACGTGCAGCACTTCGTTCGGCTTATAGTAGTCGAGCGTGCCGTACGTCCAGAAGATCAAGAAGATCGCCATCAGCAAGCCGAAGTCGCCCACGCGATTGACGATGAACGCCTTGCGCGCCGCGTTGCTGTTCTTCCAGCCTTCGCCATGCTTTTTATCGAACCAGAAGCCGATCAGCAGGAACGAACA
>JANWYI010000161.1 GCA_025055255.1 Anaerolineae bacterium
CAGCCGCCGATTCTGAATCCGACGCGCCGCTCGCTCGCCTTCCTCTACACCACTTGGGAGCGCTTCAACGCCGCCACCTGCCTCGCCGACCTGTACGGCGCGTTGAGCTGAAGGCGCTATCGGCTCGCTTGACAGCTGTTATGCCTCAGGAAGAGCCATTGACCAAGCGCGTTGCCGCCCTCGTCCACCACGTTCACGTTCTGGATGCTTGGATAGGCGTACATGATCACCTGCACGCGCACAGCCGCTAGGTCGCTGACAGGCTCTGAGAGCGGAATGCGCAGCGGCGAGATGACCACGTCGCCTGCGCGCCACAGCTCGCGCGAGAGCGACGGCACGTCATGCTGACCGATTGTCTTGCCGTCTTGAGTGACCACGCGCACTGAGAAGTGGTAACTTGCCGCGGGCTTATTGCGCGTAGGCGTCCAGTGCAACTTCAGCGCGATAGCCTCTGGACTGCTTTCGACTAGGTCAGCGCCCAGAATGCGCGCACCATTCTCAAACTGGCTGGCACTCTCAGGCGCGAAGTCAGGATTTTGTGTAGATGGCGGATAGACTAGCTTGGTCAAGAAGATCGGCTGCTCAGGCTGCAGCGACAGAGCGCCGCTTGGCGTGCCGTTGCCGAAGAGCGCGCGAATGGTCTGACCGTGCGCAAAGCTGACCAGCAGCGTGCCTTGTGGCGAGATCGGTATGCCTTCGCCGCTGATGCGGTCAACGACGCGGACAGGCACGTGCTGACC
>JANWYI010000162.1 GCA_025055255.1 Anaerolineae bacterium
CTAGAGCCGTCTGAGTAGGCGCTTGAGTGTCAGTCAGCACGATAGCAGCTGTCTGAGTAACAGCGATTTGTGCTAGATTGTCTGCTTGATTACCACCAAGCGCTAGGATAGCAACAAACACGCCGAAAAGTGCCACAATTACTATGCCAAGTAACAGCGGCAAACGATTGGCGGATTTGCGATCCGACTCAGCCACAAGTCCAAGTGGCGTAGCGCCTTGTGTGGTTGCAGCGCGCGCTGGTGTGGAAGGCAACGGCGCTTGGACAGTCGGCACGTCGAGACCTTTAGCCACGGCAGGTACAGGCGCAGTTAGATCAACAGAATCATCGGCTGAGCTGAGGCGTAAGGGCGCGCTGGAGAGCGCTGCTCTGAAGGCAGAAGCAACTTCACCTGCTGTGGCAAAGCGCTGATCGCGGTCTTTTGCCATGCTCCTTGCTAACACATGTTGGACCGCCTCAGGCAAATCTGGGCGTGTTGAGCGGACGTTCGGCAACGGCTCAAAGACGTGCATGTGCATCATGCTGTAGGGCGTGTCGCCTGCGAAGGGCACTCTGCCTGCCAGCATCTCGTAGAGCATGACGCCAAGTGCGTAGATGTCGGCACGTGCATCCACGTTTTGTCCGCGCCATTGCTCTGGTGACATATAGGCTGGCGTTCCCATTGCCATGCCGCTTTGAGTCAGCGCACTGGTTTCACTGAGCAACTTGGCGATGCCGAAGTCGGTCAGGAAAGCGTTGCG
>JANWYI010000163.1 GCA_025055255.1 Anaerolineae bacterium
CCGGGTCGTTCCAGGTTGCAACAGATGCCGAACTACTGGCGCAAGCGCGTTTTTCGCTGTTTCAATACCCTCAACGGGTCGTTCACGGTTGCAACATGTTTGGGTTCGCCCGCAGTGGCATCCAAACGTCATGTTTCAATACCCTCAACGGGTCGTTCACGGTTGCAACGCAGTCCGCAGCCCGTATGGGCAACCAGACTGCGAGTTTCAATACCCTCAACGGGTCGTTCACGGTTGCAACACTGTGCCTCGACGAGATCGACAAGGCGCAGTCCCGTTTCAATACCCTCAACGGGTCGTTCACGGTTGCAACTGCGCACGCTCACCTTGTTAGAGCCGCGCGCGCTTGAGTTTCAATACCCTCAACGGGTCGTTCACGGTTGCAACTTACCTCTGACACGGGCGCGTCATCTGACACGGCGTGTTTCAATACCCTCAACGGGTCGTTCACGGTTGCAACCCGGCAAGCTCTGGCTGTACCGAGCGGGCGAACAGGTTTCAATACCCTCAACAGGTCGTTCACGGTTGCAACTCAATTTGACTCCGCATTCGGTTACACTTGTAACGTTTCAATACCCTCAACGGGTCGTTCACGGTTGCAACCACACGCCGCGCGCCACGCTCTGTCCGTAAAAGAGTTTCAATACCCTCAACGGGTCGTTCACGGTTGCAACTTTGACACGCCCTGTGTCACACACAGCGGCGCACTAGTTTCAATACCCTCAACGGGTCG
>JANWYI010000164.1 GCA_025055255.1 Anaerolineae bacterium
GCAGTGTGTGCGCGTTTGGAATCATAGTTCGAAACTTTATGATGGTAAATTCTTTTCCATTTTTTCCGATTCGTTTTTGGAAAAATAGTATCGGATGGCCGCTTGTTAGATAAATTAACAGTCCAATAATGATCATAAGAGGAAAGGTGAGAAGAATTAAAAAGAGTATAAAGAGTTTATGTAAAATAATCATAGATCAATAATAAATATGTCACGTTATTTACTTGAAAATCAAAAAATCAATAGTGGAGACATGATATAATGTGTTGGAAAAACACATCAATAACGGAGAGGTCGCATAGTTGGTCTAGTGCGCGGGCCTGGAGAGCTCGTATCACCGCAAGGTGATCGTGGGTTCGAATCCCACCCTCTCCGCATACCATTTATCCCCAAACAACTGGTGCTTGGTTGATAAAAAGATTTTTTTCAAGGCAATCAACAATAAACTGCGCAAGAAGTTTTCTGTTGATTCCAGAAGTTGCGCCGGGCATCCCTAGCATACCTGTTTTGTATGGTTTTTGTGAACATCGATCATGTTGAATGTTTGTTCGCACGATGGTCCAATCAACTGATGATTCTTGAATGCGTTGGCACATGGTTTTTGCGTCGGAGAACCGGTGGGGATCAATGAGTTTGATCATCATCGCGATACATCGATCAACAATAGTGGGTTTGTCTTCTGGGAAGAATATTCCAGCGCCGGTAAGGACA
>JANWYI010000165.1 GCA_025055255.1 Anaerolineae bacterium
AAAACAAATGAGCGCTCAAGTCATGTCAATGTGGCGCGACGCGCGCGCCGACTGAGCGCATCTACAAACGAGCGAGCCGATTCGTCCAGCTCAACGAGCGCGTCTTGTCCTGCATCAACCGCGCGCGTCGTGCGCGCCGCGCGCCCGTCTTGGTGCTGGGACAAAACAACGCCCTTAAGCGCCTCTTGCAGAACAACGCGCATGACATCAGGCAGGTCGTCAATGCGCGCTAGGACGCGCATTAGCGGATCGTTGTCATGCAGCGCAACGGGATCGTAGCCCGCCGAGCGCACAATCGCCTGCAAAAGGAATGCCTGCGCGCTTACGCCGCGCGCCTGCGCCCGTTGCCACGCTTCAAAAGCACGGGCGTGCAATGGGCTAGCGCGCGGATTAATGCGCACAGACAAGACAAGCGAGACAGCCGTCTTGCGGCGCGGCATAGCTAAAAGTCTCCGCGCGCCGCAAGAGCGCGCAACGCCTTAACGCCACCTAGCGCGTTCGCCCATCGCACTTCTTCTGCATTGTCAGCCATGAGCAAGTTGGCGTCTGGCAAAGCCGCGCGTAGGTACTCGAAAACAAGAGGCGAGCCCCCACCAACTAAGACGATGTTGTCATAGTTGGCGACGCCGCCCATGCGGTTAATGAGCGCGACGACGTCGCTTGCTAAAGGCGACAAGCACTCTTTAGCAATCTGAGCGCAGTCTAGCTGG
>JANWYI010000166.1 GCA_025055255.1 Anaerolineae bacterium
GCTGGCGCGCTGGGGTTTTTGACACGTGTGTTGCAACGTTGAACGACCCGTTGAGGGTATTGAAACTCCAGATATGGATGCAGATGGGCAGGGAGACAATGCGGTTGCAACCGTGAACGACCCGTTGAGGGTATTGAAACCACACCGTGTGGGCGAAGGCGGCGCATAACACGCCGTTGCAACCGTGAACGACCCGTTGAGGGTATTGAAACGTGCTTACGCGTGCAAACTTCCCGCTGGGCGGGATAACAGTTGCAACCGTGAACGACCCGTTGAGGGTATTGAAACCGTGATAGTAAACAGTCACTCCGACCGCCGTGGTCGTTGCAACCGTGAACGACCCGTTGAGGGTATTGAAACTTTACGATGCACGTTTTAAGCGGCTGTGTCAGTGCGGTTGCAACCGTGAACGACCCGTTGAGGGTATTGAAACTTCGCCAAGGCGCCCACTAGAATGGCTAGTAAGATGTTGCAACCGTGAACGACCCGTTGAGGGTATTGAAACTTCACAGTGGGCTGTCCTAGCGCACGTTGGCACAAAGGTTGCAACCGTGAACGACCCGTTGAGGGTATTGAAACAGAAGCTCCGCATGGGTCTGAGGCAACCGCTGGGGTTGCAACCGTGAACGACCCGTTGAGGGTATTGAAACTCAATCGCGCGCGGCTCTAACAAGGTGAGCATGCGCAGTTGCAACCGTGAACG
>JANWYI010000167.1 GCA_025055255.1 Anaerolineae bacterium
CGTTGAGGGTATTGAAACCTCTTTGAGCCAGTGAACGTCCCAGCTTGGTAGCGGCGTTGCAACCGTGAACGACCCGTTGAGGGTATTGAAACTTCGCCGTAAGCTCCAAAATGGCGGGCGTCCAGCTTGTTGCAACCGTGAACGACCCGTTGAGGGTATTGAAACCTACACGCCGACCAATCCAAGCGGCGAAAGCGGTATGTTGCAACCGTGAACGACCCGTTGAGGGTATTGAAACCTATTTTCAGCTGCGCCCTGCGCGCACGCCTGCGCGGTTGCAACCGTGAACGACCCGTTGAGGGTATTGAAACTTTTAGGCTGAGCGGCGCGGGTAGAAAGTTCATGCGTTGCAACCGTGAACGACCCGTTGAGGGTATTGAAACCCACAGCGGCGCGCAGACGCCGCGCGCGACACATCGGTTGCAACCGTGAACGACCCGTTGAGGGTATTGAAACTTGAGCAAAATGCGCTCCGTGCGCCGTTGCAACCGTGAACGACCCGTTGAGGGTATTGAAACGTAAGTCGCCACGCGCGCCTGCTCGCACAATCCGTTGCGTTGCAACCGTGAACGACCCGTTGAGGGTATTGAAACCCACTCTGGGGGGTACGCCAAGCAACGGCGTTCCCAGAGGTTGCAACCGTGAACGACCCGTTGAGGGTACATACACAACCCCACCCCTCAGTCCCCGCCCCGCAAGCGA
>JANWYI010000168.1 GCA_025055255.1 Anaerolineae bacterium
TGCTAGACTCTTATAGCTAACTAGCTTACGTAGCGTTACCACGATAATGCATACACACGGCACAAGTATTACAAGATACTCGCTAGCCCAGTTTTTTATGTAGTCTAGGGCATTACTATTTAGACGTACTTTTCTATAAAATCCTGTTGGGAATAGGTCGCCAAAAATTATAAACTTAGCTATGTAGTATGCTGCTACAACAAGCGCAAAAATAGCTAAATAGCGAAGCACGGCTCTTCGAATATTTTTGCAAAACATTAATATAATAGTGCTTAACGCGCCTATAATTAGATATTCTGGTCGGACTAAGTGTGCAAAGAAAATAAATATAAAGAAGGTAGCTAACCAACGACGACGTGACTGCATGGTGCGCTGATCATGAAGCACATAGGTTGCGCTGACAATCATGCCCGTTATCCATAGTAAACCAAATACGCTTTCAAAACCTGAGAAAGCTAATGCCCGAATGTTATGGTCGATTACAGTTGCTCCAGCTAACATGAGCGTGGACAGAGTAGAGAGCGACGGCGGCAAAATACCAACTGATCGTATCATCTGCCCAATCCAGACTACTGATAGCGCAAGCGCCACAATGTTAATCGAGGCAGCTACAAAGGCAGGATGTATTTTTGCTATCTCAGCAGGCACTAGCAGCAGCATAAAAAGCATACTCGTGAAGCCTTCTGAGGGGATGTTGCGCT
>JANWYI010000169.1 GCA_025055255.1 Anaerolineae bacterium
AGCTTGTGCTCCATCTAGAATCTCTACTTCACATACTATACATATTAGGATATTTTTCGTCAAGCACTGAGAAGGTTACTATGCTAGAAATAAGACTAGTATAACTCGACTGGAGAATAACTTTAGAGAATTCCTCATTTGCAGGCAGCTGCGCTATCTACAGGTGCCCAGAGATGTAAAACCAGTTGCAGTTCAGTCAAATCCACAGCAGTGTCAGACCTTTCCGCTGCTCATCCTGTGCATGCAGAGAAACTCTGTCTTGAGGCGAACGCAAACGTGGATTGGCTTTTCTGCGTTGTGCGCACGCTCGGCGCGCTAGGTGTGTTGCTGCGCGTTTGACGAGCATCACTGGAATTAGCATGATATCGGCAGCAAGCATACAAGTTGTCCTATGTGCTTTGAATGCTGTACAATTAGGCATATCGCACGCAAGTAAAGCCGAAGTGAGAGCTTTTGCCATGAGACGTTTCTTACATATCATGTGCCTCGTTGCTTTGATTAGCGGAGTATTTGGCGTAGGTGTTCTTGTCGGCAGTCAGACACCAATTGTCTCTGCGCAAGGCGGCACGCCCAGTAACCTTGAGCGCACTTTCGCGCCGTTTTGGGAAGCATGGAACTTGATCAAGCGCACTTTCGTGCGCGCTGACCAGCTAGATGATGTGAAAATGATGGAAGGCGCGCTGCGCGGC
>JANWYI010000016.1:0-3114 GCA_025055255.1 Anaerolineae bacterium
ACGCCACGCCTGCCACAAAAAAACGAGGTAACAAGCTGCGAAAAGTGCCAGTGTACTGTTTGCCAACAGCGCGTTCGTATTCGGCGTCGGAATTACCCAAGACTCAGCGTTTTTGCCGTCTAAGATTGGCGCAATCAGTTGACGGATGATTGTTGGCATTGAGCCGCTGTACATGGAAGCGCGCCGTTCAACGCGCAGCGTCTCAATGCCAAACCAGAATGGCGCGTAAGCCGCGATGCACAGCGCTATGCCGAGCGCAGCGCTCAGCGCGAAGACGCGCAGACGCTCCCAAACGCGCAGCTGCTGCCATGCAGCTAGTACAATTACAGGCGCAAGCATCAACGGGATGAACTTGATCAGCGCGCCTAAAATCAGGCTGAGCAGGCTCAGCACATACCAGCGATGCACAAGAAAAGCCATTGCCCAAGCCACGCAAGCAACCATCAGCGAGTCGTTGTGCGCCCTGCCTGCCGTCATGTAGAGGAGCAACGGATTGAGCGCAAACAGATATGTGCCGCTGATAGCGCGACGCGGCGCAACTGCTCGCAGCGCAGCATAGACGCCTAGCGCGCCGATCAAACTGCCCATTGAAGCAAGCACCTTAAAAGCGACCACATTTGCCAGCACGTCATCGCCTGCTATCCGCGTTGTGAGCGCAGCCAGTAGTTCCCATGCGCCGCCATAGGCAGAAGGCACGCTCTTCCAGCCGACAAAACGATAAAACGGATCATCAGGCAATTGGCGCGGCACGTCACGCAGCGGATTCATGCCGTAGACAGCCGTCATGCGCGCGCGAATGATGTAATCGTAGACATCGGCTGCATCTAGCGGATACATCGGCAATAAAATAGCGTGTCCTAAGGCAGACAGGCATACGATGAGCCACAGACAGCGCGTTTTGCGCAGGCGCGCAGCGCCAAAGCGATAGCCAAGCCAGTAGAGCGCAAAGGTCAAGGCGAAGGTCAAAACGTAAAGCCAAGCGCCTTCAGGCGCAAATTGGCTCAGCGTGGCAAACGTTTGGAATGGCTTGGTTAAATGTGTTGCAAGACTGTAGCGCAGCGTGAAATTACAGTAAAATAGAAGTTGAGCGGCAAGAGTGCAGAGTATAACTAGCGTTGATGGTGGCAGCTGCAAGACGCGCCGCCATGTCCTTTTCTTAAAACTATGAGCGAGCATGGATCGCCTGAAAGGTCGCCTGTGGATTCATCGCCGACTCTACCACAAGAACAGGATAGCCAGTACGCACCATTGTTAAAGATCAGTGGGCGTGGGCGTGCGTGGCTAACCTTACTGGCATGGCTAGCGGTTGCCTTCTTGGTTGCGTGGCTACTCGGTTTTTTCAGAGTGTAAAGGCTTATGCCTATGAACGGCACATCAGCGCTTTCTCAACAAGCTACTTCGCCAGAGCCGCAAGACTCGCCCAGCTTTGAGATGCTCAAGCGCCAGACCGATCAGCTGCTGGCAATCAACAACGTCATCACTGCAGCAGCAAACTCGCCCGGCTTAGAGCATACGCTAAACGCAGCGCTTGAGGCAGTCTTGAAAGTAGTGCCTCTGGATGCCAGCGGTATTAGTCTGATCGATCACGAGACAAATGAGCTGGTCATGTATGCACAGCGCGGCTGGCGGCGCGACTTCACGACTGAGCCAATGCGCGTCAAGCTAGGCGAAGGGCTTTCGGGCTTAGTGATCAACAACGGCACGCCTGTCATCACAGGTGATTTGAGCGACGAGCCGCGCCTGCAAGTCAAAGCATTCCTTGAAGAGCACGTGAAAGCTATGGCGCTCTTGCCGATGCATGCGCGCGGCAGAGTTGTCGGTGTGCTGAGCGTCATGAGTCGCTCACCTTATAACTTCAGTGACTCGGAAGTTAACATATTACAAGTCATTGCCGATCAAGTTGGCTTAGCGATTGACAATGCACTGTTGGTCGAGTCCGTGCGCGCACAGCAGCAACGCCTAGAGGCAATCTTGCACGCCACTGGTGACGCTATCATCGCCACAGACGAACGTGGCGTGATCAATGTCGTCAATCATGCCGCGCGCCGACTCTTCGGCGAAAATAGTAAGTTACTTGGCGAGTCGCTCTGTGAAGCGGCTTTCCTGCCAGCTATCCGAGAGCGTCTGTGCAATGCGATACAGCTCAATGCGACCGAGACGTAACTTTGAGGTGCTGCTGAGCAATAAGCAGTACCTGCTGTGTGAGGTAGCACCAATTCCTGCTAATAAGCAAGGTGCTGAGCCAAGCTGGGTGGTCGTTTTCCGCGACATCACGCACTTGAAGCGAGCCGAGCAAGCGCGCTTGGACTTCATTCAAACAGCGGCGCATGAGCTGCGCAATCCGCTCAGTGTCACGCTCAGCGCGCTGCACATGCTGGGCAAGCAATGGGAAGATCGGCTGACCGAGAGCGATAGAGAGATTTTTGAGATTGCTTTTCGCGGCATTGGACGAATGCAGGATTTGATTGACGATTTGCTAAACCTTGAACATATTGAGTCAGGCGTAGGGATGCGCTTCGAGCCGATTAACGTCTTCGAAATGGTCATGCGCTGCGCTAACGACATGCGTCCGATGCTCGCCAACAAAAAACAGAGCCTGATCGTTGAGACTCAGGAAAACATACCGCCTTTCATGGGCGATGAGCGCTGGCTCACACGCGCCCTGATGAATTTGATCAGCAACGCACACAAGTATACACAAGAAGGCGGACAGATCATCGTCCGTGCGCAGCATCGCACAATGCAAGGTAAGCCAGAGCTAGTGTTGCAAGTCCAAGATAATGGGCCGGGCATCCCGCGCGAGGCACAGCGCCATCTGTTCGACCGCTTCTATCGCGTGCGCAGCGTCGAGGACAAGACCATTGGCACGGGTTTAGGCTTGGCAATTGTTAAGTCCGTGGTCGAGCAGCACAAAGGGCGCGTCACAGTCTATAGCGAGTTGCCGCTTTTCAGCACACTTTGGCAGAACAAAGGAACAACTTTTAGCATTATCCTGCCTTACCGCGACCGACCTGATGCAGAGCCGCTATGCTAAAATAGTCCCAACCTTATTCTCAGACTGAGAGCAAAGCTGATGTCCGAGCCGACTGCTAACTTGCCTGAGCAAAACAACGT
>JANWYI010000016.1:3185-5490 GCA_025055255.1 Anaerolineae bacterium
GTCTCAGTCGCTTAAGCGAGCCATTTGCTGTGTTGCCTTTTGCGCGCTTGCCTGCCAGTCAAGTGATCACGCCTAGCAAGCCCGGCAGCCCTGAACTTCAGAAACGCTACATCAAAGAAGAAGACTTAACTGACCTCTGGGCAAAGATCGCCGAGCTTCAGGAGCGCGTGGTGAGCAGCGTGCGCGCCGACCGCACTAATACTGATGCATATCAACGTGATTTGCTCTATGCACGTACCTTACTCCTCGAATCAGACGCTAATTTCGAGGAAGCCTATCAGGTTTATTACCTTGTCAAAGCTGACCTAGAGCGCGAGGCGCGCGTTGCCGCTGATATACGTCGCTATCGGCTTCCGCTTGTGTTATATCACCTCATCTGGCTCGTCCTTACTATTTTGGCAATCGGCTTGGACGAGCGTTTCCGCGCTCTGATCCCAGAGAGCATCTCAATCATGAAGTTGGCATGGTTGCCGATCTTAAGCGGCGTCTTCGGCGCGCTGTTCAACGGCATGATGGCAATTCATGAGCACACCACTGTGCGCCGCGACTTCGATCCGATGCATATCACGTGGTATCTGATCAATCCGATCATCGGCGGCATGCTAGGCTTAGTTGTCTTCATTTTGTTTGTGGTCAGCGCCTCGACGTTCACTGCGAACTTGATCACGCGCCCAGAGAACGAACTGCAGAGTTCGCTTGTCATTTGGCTGCTGGCGTTCATCGTCGGCTGGCAACAGAACATTGTGATCCAGTTGCTCAATCGTTTCCTAAAGTCGCTGACGCCGACTCAGCCGACTGCTCGTCCAACAGCAAGCGAAATTACGTCGCCTGCTGAGCCAACACGCCAATCTTGACTGTTACAATGCTTGACCAAGTTATCAACGGCGATTGCCTCGAAATCCTTGCACAGATTCCTGATAATACAGTGGATATGTGCTTTGCTGATCCGCCGTTCAACCTTGACAAGAGATATAGCACTTACAAGGATCAGCGCGCTGCAGAGGACTATCTAGCATGGTGTGAGCAGTGGCTGCGCGAGTTAGTGCGCGTCACCAAACCAACAGGTAGCATTTTTGTCCACAACATTCCCAAGTGGCTGACCTACTACGCAGGCATTCTGAACCAAATTGCGCACTTTCGGCACTGGATTGCATGGGACGCTATGAGCGCGCCGCTCGGCAAGACGCTCTTGCCGGCGCACTATGGCATTTTGTTCTACAGCAAGCAGGCGCACGGCACCAAGTTCTACGAGGTGCGCGCGCCGCACAAAACTTGCCGTGAGTGTGGCGCTTTTCTGAAAGATTACGGCGGCAAAAAGGATCAAATGCATCCGTTCGGCATGCTGGTCAGCGACGTCTGGACAGACATCCATCGGATTCGGCACAACAAGCGCCGCGATCCGCATCCGTGTCAGTTGCCAATTCACCTGCTAGAGCGCCTGATCTTGATGACGACTGATGAAGGCGACCTCGTGCTTGATCCGTTTCTCGGCACAGGCACTACAGCCATTGCTGCTAAGCGTCTGAGCCGCCACTACATCGGCATTGAACTCGATCCGCTCTATGCGCAGGTGGCACGCGATAAAGTTGCGCAAGCGCAGCCAACGCGCTATGAAGGCGTGCCTGTCTCACTTTTCTTGGGCAAGATTCAGAGCATCCGCGACTGCGATGCAGCAAAGCTCTTTCCACCACAGTTGACCGCGCCGCAGAAACGCCGCAGGAAAGCTGCTCCGCAGTCCGTTCTTGCGCCTTTGCCGCTCAGTCAACTTGAGTGAGCGCTGTTATAAACGCTCGCATGTGCGCGTCTGGCAGAGCTAGCAAGTAGACAGGTCAGGCAGCTAATTGCCGATTGTCTCATCCATCAGGCGATCCATCACCAAGCGGAATGCCTCTTGGCTGGTGCAACCGTCATCAAGCGCTTGATAGTAGGTCGCTAACTGGCGGTCAGCGCTAGTGCCATGCTGCAAAATGTGCCGCACATACTCCACTTCGTGCCGCGTGCCAAGTTCATCTAGCACGTCGTCTAGGAACTCAAGCGTCTCTTCCCAGATTTGCGCCACAGGCACTGATTTGCCGCGCCCAAAGTCAATCAGCTCGCCCTCAATGCCGTAGCGCTGCGCGCGCCACTTGTTTTCGCGCAGTAGCTCTGTGCGGTACAAGCGCCATGACTGATTGCGCGCGCGCAACTTGAGCAACTTGACCACTAGCGCTTGTACAGCTGCTGTGATACAGACCGCCTCATCAACTGTGCTGCAGACGTCTGGCACGCGCACTTCCAGCGTGCCGATGCGTGGATTCGGACGCAC
>JANWYI010000016.1:5529-11240 GCA_025055255.1 Anaerolineae bacterium
GCTGAGTGAGCCTGCATTGGCGAAGATATCCACCATGCGGTCATATTCTTCATAGCTGCTGAAAACAGGCGGAATACCCGTGCGCGGCAAGTTCTCAAAGACGACGCACCGATAGCTCTTCAAGCCTGTGTTGCGCCCATGCCAAAACGGCGAACTTGTTGAGATGGCTAGGAGCTGTGGCAGGAAGTAGCGCAGTTGATTCATCACGTCAATCAGCAAAGCGCGCGCCTCGTCGCCCTCGCCAAAGCCGATGTGAATGTGCATCCCAAAAATGAGCAGACGTCGTGCCACGTACTGCATATCAGCTGCTAGTTCGCTGTAGCGCTCACCTTCGCTGATAGGCTGCCCGTGAACTTCTGAGAACGGATGAGTTGCCGCCGCAACAATGCGCTTGCCGAATGCCTCCGCTGCCGCGTTGACACTGCGCCGCAGATAGATCAGCTGTTCGCGTATCTGACTGACTGTGTGGCAGACGCTCGTGGCGACTTCGATTTGCGACTGCATGAACTCCGCCTTGACCTGATCGCCAAGCGTTTGGCGGCTGCGCGCCAAGACATCGCGCACAGCAGGCGAAAGCGCTCGCGTCTGTGCATCTACGATCATGTACTCTTCTTCAACGCCAAGCGTAAGCGGCGGACGAAACATGGTAGATTGCTCCCGAACTTGCCCCGAACACCTTGCCAATTTTAGCGCGTTCAGCCTCAGAATGCCTACGCATGACGTCTGTAGAGCGCCTGAGCGCGCGGCGTGAGAGACCTATCGAGTCACGGCATGAAGGCACCTGCTGCAGTGTAGCACGGTCTAAGAGACAAGATGGCATGAACAAGCGCTTTGCGTTGTCTGTGCAGCAGATCAGCCCTTTTCAAGCGAGTCGAGGAACTCTTCGTTGCTCTCAGTCATGCGCAGGCGGCTGATCAAGGCTTCCATTGCGCCTACTAAACCTAGACCTGCGCCGTTAGGCGGATCGGCGATCATCTGACTGATCATGCGGCGCATTGTCCAGACGCGCGCTAGGACGTCTGGTCCGAGCAACAGCTCTTCACGGCGCGTAGATGACTTTTCAATGTCAAAGGCAGGGAAAATGCGCCGCTCTTGCAGGCGTCGGCTGAGTGTCAGCTCCATGTTGCCTGTGCCCTTGAATTCTTCGTAGATCACGTCATCCATGCGGCTGCCAGTATCCACGAGGCAGGTAGCAACAATGGTCAGTGAGCCGCCTTCCTCAACATTGCGCGCTGCGCCGAAGAAATGCTTAGGCGGATAGAGCGCCGACGGATCGAGACCGCCTGTCAAAGTGCGACCAGACGGCGGCACAGTCAAGTTGTAGGCGCGCGTGAGGCGCGTGATGCTATCCAGCAGGATCACCACATGCCGCTTGATCTCGACAAGCCTTTTAGCACGCTCTAGTGCCATCTCTGCCACGCGCACGTGATTGGTGACAGGATCGTCAAAGGTCGAGCTGATGACCTCTGCCTCGACTGAGCGATCTATATCGGTCACTTCCTCTGGACGCTCGCCGATCAGCACGATCATCAAGTGGACATCAGGATAGTTACGGCTGATAGCATTGGCGATCTCTTTCAACACAGTTGTCTTGCCTGCTTTCGGCGGCGAGACGATCAAGCCGCGTTGTCCTCTGCCAATTGGCGCAATCAAGTTGATCAAGCGCGTCGAGAGAATGCGCGGATTGGTCTCAAGGTTGAAGCGGACATTCGGGAAGATCGGCGTCAAATTCTCAAAGAGCGGACGTGAGCGCGACGTCTCAGGGTCTAGTCCATTGACTGCTTCGACGCGCAACAAACCATAGTAGCGCTCATTTTCCTTCGGTGGGCGCACTTGCCCAATGACCATGTCGCCTGTGCGCAAGCCAAAGCGCCGAATTTGCGCCTGACTGACATAAATATCTTCTGGACCGGGCAAGTAGTGCTCAGAGCGCAAGAAACCAATGCCTTCGTCAACAATTTCTAGCACGCCGCCGCGCAATTCATGCCCTTGCTTCTCTGCTTTGTCGCGCAGCAGCCGCAAGATCAAATCGGGCTTCTTCATGCGGCTGTAGCCAGCAATGCCGACATCGCGGGCGAGAGCGCGGAGCGACTCTAACGTCTGCTGTTCAAGTTCTGCGATATCCATAGGTGATATGCGTCTCCGAAGTGATAGGTTTGCGTAAAACTCTCTGAAGGGATTTAAGGGACTACAGGCTGTGAAGTAGCAAGCCTTAGCCGTGCAGCTTGTGTCAGATGTGCCTATGTGGATTGGCTAAAAGACCGATCAGGGCAGAGCGCTGCGCGGGAACTTATCTCTAATCATAACATAACCTGTGCCGCTGTCAACAGAGACGCAAGGCGCGCTGACTATTCTTCGCCTGTCACAGCGCTGCGCGGGTCGAGCGTCAGCGGCGTACCTTCGCCTTGAAAACGTCCTGCCTGGCGCAGCGCCTCAAAAGTTGGATTGAGCAGGACTGCAATCTGCCAGCTCTGCGCAGCGCTTTTGTGAAACTTGCCGATTTTGTTCACGTCACTGAAGACGCCTGCCCTGATCGCTGCTTGCATGAATGCAACTGCCTTGGGCAAGGCACTGAAAACTGGCAGGCACACCTGCTCCCTTCAGCCAGTGTAAGCGCCTGCCAGACTTGGCTGTGCATTTCCCATGGCGGACGGCGCGAGTCTTGGCGTGCTAGGACAAAAATGAAGTTGCCGCGCACAGCTTCAAAGAGACGAGCAGAGTCTAACGGCATGAGCGCTTGCTCAGGCGTTTCGTCACGATCCGCAACGTGCTGTATGCGCTCCAGAGTGCTGAGGTAAGTGTAGTTACGCTCACCACGACTCAACACTGCGCAGCCATCTAGCAGACGCTCGGTCAGCACGCGCACGTAGCCGATCTGCTCTAGAATCTGCACCATCTCTGCCAACGTGACGCGCTGCGCTGTGCCGACGTGCCAGTTGTCGCACGACTCAGGCGCGTCAGACGCTGCATCGAGCATGATCAGGCGTCCGCCTAGGCGCAGCGCTGTAAGCGCAGTGCGCAGGAATGACACACGGTCGCTGAGCCAAACACCTTGCACAAGCAGCGCGTCATAGCGGTTCGACTCAGGTTGAAATGGCGCACCATTGCTTGGATCGTACACAGTCAGAGCTAAGTCGGCGCGTGCAGACGCCACGGCTGCTGTTTGCTCAAGCGCACCGACGTAGAGCAGGTGCAATGTGCTGCCACTTGGCGGCAAATGGCGCAACAGCTCACATAGTGCAGTATGCCACAGCGCGTCTGGCAGCATTGCTCTCAGCTACGACTGACGATCTCGCGCATGAGCGCTATGAACTCATCCCACTCTTCTTGGAAGAAGTGAATGGTGACGTTGCCTGTGCCGAGCTCAATGTGGTACTGGATTTCACCATCTGGCTCCTGCGAAAGCCAGACTGTGTAGTTCTCCGTCTCAGCTAGAACCTCAGTCGGCATGTCAATCTCAGGCTGGACATCCGCTGCGCGCGGCTGCTCTTTCTTCGGCGCCTTTGACGGCTCTGAGGCAGGCTGAGTGCCTTCGGAGCGCGGTTTGTCTTTCTTGGTCATTAGTCACTCCGACTCAGCAAGGTCTTCGAGGTATTCTTTGCCCAGCTTGGTCAGCACTAGCTTATCTTCAGCAACGCGCAGGACGCCCATCTTGACAAGGTCACTTGCGTAGGCAGAGTCAGCAGACAGAGGCGTGCCTTTTTCAGCTGCCTCAGCGGCTTGCTGCAGCGCCTTCAGCTGCGCAGGACTGATGTTTTCTAGCATGGCGAGCTGGAAGCGCAGACGGCGCACTTCGCGCTCGCGGATGCGCGCCTTGCGCGCACGGTTGCTTGTAGTGGTACGTGGCATGTTGAATATCCTTTCTGAAATGTTCAGCTGATGAGAGTAATTGTTTGGCTGAGCGGACGGCTGAAAAGACAGGCTTTGCCGCTATCATCTTTAGGACGCCGCCAGCCAGCTTGCTCAATAGCGACAAGTCGTTCGCCGCGCGCCAAGATCATATGACGCAAACTCGGCACGTCAAGTGTAGCGCCTAGCGCACGCGCAGCACGCGCAATGGACGCTAAGCCGCCAACTTGCGCGTCAAGATATGTGACGTTGAACTCAGGCTGCATTTGGCGGTAAGGCGAGCCAACATAGCCGATCAAGACGCCGTCTATCCGCGCAGAGTCGTGATGGATGCCGCGCCATAGCCAGACCATGCCTTGCTCTATCAAAGCGCGTAGACGCGCATCGGTCAAGCGACGACACTGCCAACGCGCCTCAATTGTGCTCTGCTGCACATTGGCAAAATGTGGCGATTGATCCAAAAAGGTGCGCAGAGCAGGCAAATGGTCAAGTGTGCAGCGCTGAAAAGTCTCCGCGTACGCCGCACTGGGCTGAACGCGCACGCTGTAGCGCCAAAACTGTGCCACTTGGCGAAACTGGAACGTTGCTGCCATGCGATGGACAGCTGTGTTGTTCAGATCAGTACAGAAGCGCACTTCTGCAGTGCTCTCGCCGCTAGCACGATGTAGCGCCTCTGCAAGTGCTACACCATAAGCATGAATCGCGCGCCCGATACCTTGTCCGCGCAACTTTGGATCAACGCGAATGCCTTCTAGCCACCACTCTCCACTGCCAAAGCGTGTCAACTTTGCAGCGCCTGCAAGGCGACCGTCTGGCAGGCAGCCTGCATAAAACATGCCCTCAGGGATCAGCAATCCACGCCTCGAAAACATCCATCAGGTAGTCGTTACCATCCCACGTTTGCGCCGCAATAGCCTCTAGCGCAGGACGATCCGCCGCTGTGACGCGGCGGAAGGTTAACTCAGGATGAGTCGAGTCGGGCAGATGCAAAACAGGCTGCATGATCAGCACTTCTCAGCGTCTTCCGCCGCCGTGACCGCCGCGTCCGCCACGTTCACTACGTTCGCCGCTGCTGCTGCGTTCACCACGTTCGCTGCCGCTGCTACGCTCACTGCGCTCAGCACCACCACTGCGTCCACTGCGCTCAGTGCCGCCACTGCGTCCGCTGCCGCCGCCGCTCGGACGCGCGCCGCGGTCTCGCTCACGCGCCTCTTCAAGCGTCCAGCCTTCTAGCACTGCCTGACGGCTCAGGCGCACTCTGCCCGTTGCGTCAATTGAGGTCACCATGACCATCAGTTCATCGCCGACAGAGATTTCGTCTTCGATGTTCTCAATGCGCCGATCTGAGAGCTGGCTAATGTGGACAAGACCCTCCTTGTTCGGCAAAAACTCGACAAAAGCGCCGTACGGCTCAATGCGCGTGACGCGCCCTGTGTAAATGCCGCCCGGTACAGCATCCTCGGTCATGCTCTGCACAATTTCAAGGACCTTTTCGGCGTTGGCGCCCGTCTCAGACGAAATGTAGACCGTGCCGTCTTCTTGGATGTCAATTTTGACGCCATATTTGTCCTGTAGGCTGCGCACATTCTTGCCGCCCGGTCCGATTAGCGTGCCGATCTTATCCACGTCAATCTTGGTGACCAGCATGCGCGGTGCGTAGCGGCTGAGCTGCTTGCGCGGTTCGCTGATGACAGCTTTCATCACCTCAAGAATTTTCAGGCGTGCTACGCGAGCCTGCTCAAGCGCCTCGCCCATCATCTTGTCCGAGATGCCCTTGATCTTCAAGTCCATTTGCAGCGCCGTGATGCCTTTTGCTGTGCCAGCAACCTTGAAGTCCATGTCGCCAATGTGGTCTTCCAGCC
>JANWYI010000016.1:11301-19006 GCA_025055255.1 Anaerolineae bacterium
CGCTACAGGCGCGCGGATTGGCACGCCGGCGTCCATAAGCGCCAACGTGCTGGCACAGACCGACGCCATAGAAGTGCTGCCGTTGCTGGAAAGCACCTCGCTGACCACGCGCACTGTGTATGGGAAAGTCTCCTCATCAGGGATCACATAGCGCAGCGCTGTCTCTGCCAGTGCGCCGTGACCGATCTCACGCCGCTTTGGTCCGCGCAGGGCTGTCGTCTCACCACTGGCAAAAGGCGGCATGTTGTAATGGTGCATGTAGCGCTTTTCATTCTCAGGATCGAGTCCGTCGAGCTGCTGGACATCGCCAGGCGTGCCGAGCGTTGCCACACTCAACACCTGTGTCAAGCCGCGCTGGAACAAGCCTGAGCCATGCACGCGCGGCAACAAACCGACCTCAGCATAGAGCGGACGTATCTCGGTCGGCGTGCGTCCGTCAGGACGAATGCCTTCCTCAAGGATACGACGGCGCACTTCTTCAGCCACAACGTCCTCGTAGCTTGCCATGATCTCTTGTGGACTGAAGCCGCCTGCTTCAGCGGCTGCTTCTAGCGATGAACTGTACTCAGCCACTAGTTCATCGCGTAGATCGCCTAGCTCCGCAGCGCGCGAGTCACGGTCAGTGTACTGCGCAATAATGTTGGCAATCTGACTAGCAGCGCGCGTGCGCACGCGCTCAATCAACTCGGTATTCGGTTTAGCAGGCACATATTCTGACTTCGGCTTGCCAACTTTGGCGCGCATTTCCTCTTGAATAGCGATCACAGGCTGCATGGCTTGGTGTGCCAAGCCGAGCGCGCGCACAATTGTCGCCTCATCAACTTCATTGGCGCCGCACTCAACCATGATGATGGCGTCTTTCGTGCCAGCAACGCGCAGATCAAGCGCGCTCTTAGTCATTTGTGAGAACGATGGATTGACAACTAACTCACCATCAATCAAGCCGATACGCACAGCGCCGACTGGACCGTCCCAAGGGATGTTGGAGATCATCAAGGCTGCGCTGGCGCCGATAATGCAGAGCATGTCCGTTGCGTGTTCTTGGTCGTGGCTGAGCGCTGTGATAATGATCTGCACTTCATTGCGCAGGTCCTTAGGGAACAACGGACGTAGAGGACGGTCAGTGACGCGGCTGGTTAAAATGGCTTGCTCAGCAGGGCGCCCTTCGCGGCGGAAAAACGAGCCGGGAATCCGTCCAGCAGCATAGAGGCGCTCTTCATATTCAACTGTTAATGGGAAAAAATCAACTCCTTCGCGCACATTCTTGCTCATGGTCGCAGTGGCAAGGATAACCGTATCGCCGAGCCGCACCGTGACGGCGCCGCCTGCTTGCATGGCGAGCTTACCCGTCTCGATGATGACCTCTTCCTTGCCGAGCATGGCTGTAAAGCGATGACTCGCTACAAGTTCGCCGTTGCTCATAGCTTGGGAATAACTCCTTAGAGGACACTGAGTATACAACACAAGTTGGCGCAGTGCGCTGCGCCTTTGGAAAGAAAGCTAAGGCTACATCTACGCAGCAACCTCGACGGTTGCGCTGCGCTCTAACGCCGTACGTAGTCGCGTAAACCGAGCCGCTCGATCAGCGCCTTGTACGCTTCAGGATTGCGCCGATTCAGATACTTCAAGTGCCGCAAGCGCTGACCCACTAGCTTAAGTAAGCCACGCCGTGAATGCTCATCATGCTTGTGCGTCTTCAGGTGCTCGGTCAGCTGGCTGATGCGCGTCGTAAGGAGAGCAATCTGTACCTCTGGTGAGCCTGTATCAGTCTCGTGACGCGCAAAAGCCTTGAGAATTTCCGCTTTTTCGCTCTTGCCTAAACCCATGGCGTTCACTGCCTTTCTGCCACCGAAACAAGCCGAACGCAAGGCTTGTTGGTCAAGTAGAGTCACTTCATTCGGCATTATAGCAGGACTTTAGCTCCAGAGCAACAGCTGGACTGGACAACCGTCACGAAACACTGAAATTGGCTCAAATGCTGAGCATGGTGAGCAACTGTTTAATGTGCCTACGTCTTAAGCCGAAAAGTCTTCGCACTCTCTCTGGCATATGCTAAAATGAAAAATAAGCCTATCGAACCTGAAAGTGTGCATCTATGCGGCATTCGTTGAACAACGATGCGCGTCCGCCATTGAAACGTCGCCCATTCTGGCGCGATCTGGGCGAAATTGCCTTGCTGATCGCCATCATCTACACTTTCGTCAACCTGACCACTGCTCGCGCCGTTGTGGAAGGCAGCAGCATGCGTCCGAACTTTGAGACTGGACAGTTGGTGATTGTCAACCGCTTTGCCTATTTTTTTAGCAGTCCGCAGCGCGGCGATGTGATCGTGCTACACAATCCGCGCAATGGCAAAGAAGATTTCATCAAGCGCGTCATCGGCTTGCCCGGTGAATATGTCCAGATCATTGAAGGGCGCGTGTACATCAATGGCGTCTTGCTAGAAGAGCCTTACATCGAGCGCTTTTGCACCAGCTGCAACGGTGCGTGGCAAGTTGGCGAGGATGAATACTTCGTGCTAGGCGACAATCGTCCAAGCAGCCACGACAGCCATTCGTTTGGTCCGATCAAGCGCAGCTTAATCGTTGGGCAAGCATGGGTTCGCTATTGGCCTCTGCCTGATATCGCCATCATTGAGCATCCTAGCTATGCGCCTATCCCGAAGGACTTCACGCCGCCGCCGCCTACGCCAACGCGCACACCTGCGCCCTACACGCCGCAACCAATTGAAGAGCGCGAGTTTGACTCGTTCAGCGGCGCCTAGCCCTTGACAGAGCCTGCCAACAAGCCGCGAATGAAATAGCGTCCCAGCAGGATGTAGACCAGCAGCGTCGGCAACGCAGCGAGGAACGAGCCTGCCATTTGCAAGCTGAAGTCAATAGCCTGTCCGCCTGCTAGCTGGCTGAGCGCGACTGTGATCGGCTGAGAGACAGGATCGGTCAGGGTTACTGCAAACAGGTATTCATTCCAAATCTGAGTGAACTGCCAGATGATCACGACTACGAAGCCGGGTAACGAGAGCGGAAAAACGACTCGCCAATAGAGATTGAAGAAATTCGCGCCGTCAATTTGAGCCGCTTCAATCAACTCGTCTGGAATCTCAGTGTAATAGTTGCGAAAAATCAGCGTCGTGATCGGCAGACCATAAACAACATGCGTCAAAATCAAGCCCCAGAGCGTTCCTGTCAAGCGCAGCTGACTCATCAGCTGGAAGAGCGGAATTAAGATGCTCTGATACGGAATAAACATGCCGAACAGCATCAATGGAAAAATTACATTGGCGCCGCGAAAACGCCACTTGCTCAGCACGTAGCCGTTCAGTGAGCCAGCCATTGCTGAGATCAGCGTGGCAGGTACTGTGAGCAAGACGCTGTTCATGAAATTAGGACTCAGACGTTCCACAGCGGCAATGAAAGCGTCTGTGGAAACTTGGCGCGGCAATGCCCAAACTTGATCAAGCGAGACCTCTGCTCTTGGCTTCAAGCTGGTGACCAACACCAAGTAGATCGGTATCAGGTAGAGAATTGCCCAAAAGGTGAGTGTGGCATAGATGACTAAGCGCGTCACAGTGCGCCGTTGCAAAGCTATATCGCGTTGTCGAGGCAATGCTAAGACGCTCATCGCTTCACCTCAGTGCGGAAGGCGTTGATCAAGTAGGGCACAATCACGAAAGCCACGAGCAGCAGCATGATGACAGCAATTGCAGCGCCAAGCGCAAAGTTATTGCCGCGAAAAGCCGTCAGGTACATATGGATGCCCGGCACATCCACGCGCAGGTTATCGCCGCCTGCCATGACATAAATGAGGTCGAAAATCTTCAGCGAAATATGTCCTAAGATGATCATGGCGCTGAGCGTGATCGGCTGCAGCAGCGGCAAGACAACATAGCGATAGACCTGAAGCTCGTTACAGCCGTCCACGCGCGCCGCCTCGCGTAGTTCCTCAGGAATGCCACGCAGCGCTGCTAGATACATCGCCATAGTGTAGCCTGACATTTGCCACGTCGCGGCGATAACAATCGAGAACATGGCGAGATTTACGCCGTGCGCTGGACGCACCACATTGCCCAATGTTTCAAATGCGCCGCCCAGAAAAAACCAGCCGACCAGACTCAAGCCAATCATGCCTGCAATCAGCGCTTGAACTGGGCGACGGCGCAGCGCAGCTATCGCGGCGAAGGCAAAGAGACCAAGAATGATCAGGATGACTACAATTCGTGAGGCGTCTGCCCATGTGAAGGTCACTAGTTGCCGTCGATCCGTGAACCACGCCCATTGATCAGGCGGTAGCGGCGCGCCGCCGAAAAGCGTCGGCAACGTATTCAAGCCGCTGCGCGGCGAGAAAAGCCAACGCCAGACCGTGCCCGTCACTACAAATGAGAGCGCCATTGGGAACAGGAAGATTGTGCGGAAAAGCGTCTCAGCGCGGATACGCTGGTCGAGCAGAATAGCTAGGAACAGTCCTAACGACAGACAGGCGGCGATGAACAGCACAGTGAAGACCACTGTGTTGACGAGCGCTTCGCGGAAGCGGAAAAACGGCAATCCACTGCCTGCAAACAGCCGCTCGAAGTTCTGTAAACCAACAGAGCTGATCTCTACCGCGCCCAAGCCTTGCCAGTTGGTCGTGGCAATGTAAAAGGTCTGACCAATGAAGCCGTAAACAAAGATAGCCAATAAAATGACCGAAGGTGCTAGGACAGCCAATGCGGTTATGCGGTCAATGTTTAGGCGCATAAGCAGGGTCACCTCATGAAACAGGAAAAGGCGGATCGCCTGTAAGACGATCCGCCTTGTGGTCTAGCGCTCGGAGTTAGCGCACAGCGGTTGCTTCTGCCAGCGCCTGTGACGCAGAGGCTGCCAGATCAACGTCGCGCGTAGCGATGAAGACTGAGACAACAGTCTGGAAGTCGTTCAGGAATGCCTCAGGCGCAGCGGCGCCGTGCATCAGACTGCCTACGAGCGCGTTGCTGGCAAAGTCAGCGGCTGCGCTCTGCAGGTAGCTGTTATAGAGGTTCGGATTCTTCACGTCGGCGTCAATGCGAGCTGGGATCGAGCCCTTAAGCGGATTGAAGGTGTCCTGTCCTTCGACCGAGCCAACTAGGCGCAGCCAGTTCAGAGCATTTTCACGGTTTGGCGCGCCCTTCGGCAAGCCGAACGAGTCGCTCAGCATGTTGAAAACACCTGCTGTGCCAGGCGATGGCGCATAGCCGTAGCCCTCACCCGGCTTCAGACCCTTAGTCGTGGTCATGTAGCCAGCAGCCCAGTCGCCCATGACGTAGAACGCCGCCTTGCCTTCAATGACAAGGTCATTAGCTTGTTGCCAGCTCAGCGAGGCGGCGTCAGGGTTCGTGCAGTTGAGAATCTTGTCAAACAGCGCCCATGCCGCCTTAACCGAGCCATCCTCCCAGCTCAGCTTGCCAGCGAACAGGTTGCGATAGCCCTCGACACCTAGCTGCGCCAGCAGCACATTCTCAAACAGGTGGACAGCTGTCCAGTTCTCGCCCATTGCCAGTGGCGTCACGCCTCTGTCCTTGAGCTTCGGACAGACAGCGAGGAACTCATCCCACGTCTTCGGCACTTCCACGCCCCACTCCTGCAGCTTAGCAGGCACATACCACATCACGTTTGAGCGATGGATGTTGACTGGCACTGTCCAGATTTCGCCGTTGTAAGTGATCAGGTCAATCAAGTCTTTCGGGAACTTGTCTAGCCAGCCTTCGCTGCGGAACAGCTCGGTTAGCGGCTCCATACGGTTGGCAACTACCCATGTGCCTGTCAGCTCTTGACCGGCGTGGACTTGGAACGAGTCAGGCGGATTGCCGCCGAGCATGCGCGTCTTCAACACAGCGCGCGCCGCAACACCTGCGCCACCAGTAACCGTCGCATTGATGACCTCGACACCAGTGTGCTTCTGATTGTAGAGCTTGATGAGCGCCTCCAGAGCTGGACCTTCGTCGCCTGCCCACCACGAGAAGATTTCGAGCTTGCCGCCGCCCTGTGCAGCAACGCTGCCGACCAGAGCAAAGCCCAACACAAACACAATAGCTAGGCTGAGAAAACGCTTGAGCATAAACTTTATCCTCCAAAAAAGGAAGTGGCACTTTATCCGCGTCAATTCTAGCAAATGCTCCGTATCAGATCAAGTCAATTCGGACTGAGTCGGCAGAGCTTGGGCAACGTTCAACTTTGCGATTTGCCCGACTGGAGTTTTTTGACACAGGACGAATCTTGTCTACAAACAAGTCAACCTGAACACATTGCGCCTGCACTGCCTCAAGCCTCTGCTCTATGATAGACTTAGTGGCAATCATGTGTTTCGATCTGTGCGGAGAAGTGCCTGTATGTCAGACGCGCTACAACTGCCTACGCTTGATGATGAACGTCATCCATTGCACACGCTGCGCAGAGAATTGAACGATTTGCGCAGACAGCGCGAAAAAATTGAGCAACTGCTCCAAGATTTCACTGAAAAGCTCTACACAGGCTTTGAGCGCGCTGTAGAAATTGCTATTAGGGAAGGCGTAAAAGGCTTGCACAAGCCGCGCCGCATTCCGCATCCTGCTGGCGGCTGGCGGCAAGCGCTCCAGTTGCCAATTGAGGACTGGTTCGTCATCATCGTGCCATTGGTGGGCGCAGCACGTCCAAATGTGCGCGACGAGGCGCGCCTACCAAACGCGCGTTTCAAGGAGCTGTGCGGTCGGATTGCGCTTTTCATCGGCGATGAGCCGACCAGCGAGTCGTTCTATGACTTTTTGATTTTCTCGGATGCTTCGTGGTTCGCTTGGGGTTATGGCTGGCCGCGCATGGCAGATGCAACTGCCTCAACCGACTTTGAGTACCTCGCCTTTGAACTTCTGGCGAGCTTTGTGAAGGATATCCGCACGACTTGGCGCGTGCGCCGTTCAAAAGGCTGGTCAGAGGGCACAACACAGCTGCAGCACGCGCTAGATGCCAAAAAGCGCGTTTACATCTTTGGCTTGCCCGGCGATGAATAGCTTGCGAACAGAGGCGGCATGCTGCAGCCGCCTCTGATGACCAGACAGTGTTGTTATGCGCGCGATGCTGTGCGCGGACGGCTGCGCGGCGGCACTGTGTAGACAATCAAGCGCGAGCCGCGAAAAGTGCGCCCATTCAGACGCTGTGCAGCAAGTCGCGCCGCTTGTGGATCAGCCATCTCTACAAAGGCAAAGCCATGCAGTCCTTGTGGTGTGTTGCGCACAAGATTGATCGACTCGATCTCACCAATCTCGGCGAACAGCTGGCTCAAATGCTCCTCAGTCACCTCAGCAGGAAGATCGCCTACATACAGTCGCTTGTGGTTCATGGTTTTTACGTTGTGCGCCTTGCTAATCTGCGCACTGCTCCTCTCTAGTGAGTTTTTTACGCTTTCCAGTGTGGTTTTCTGCACAAAGTTCACAAGGTAGAGTATAAAACGAATTTTGTAAAGATGAGACATTGTTTTAGAAAACGTACGATCTTTCTACACTTTCTTTACAGTAGCATCACAGCCGCATAATAAGCGCAGAGAGGAGCAAACGGAATGTACTGCGCGCGAAAGCGCTTGACTACGTCAAAAGCGCTTGGTGTAGAGTCCGTTACGCCAGTTGCGCCGTATCGCAAGAATCTCACGAAGGATGCCAAGCGAGTCCTTGATCAGGCGCATGCGGCTATCTGGATCGAAGTACCAGTTGATCGGCACCTCG
>JANWYI010000016.1:19194-67983 GCA_025055255.1 Anaerolineae bacterium
GTGCCGATACCATGGCTCATTGTAGCGACGCGCGCCTTTTGCCTCGCGTGAGCCGATGATCACATCGTAACCTTCTAACGCAGGCGGCAAAAACTTGCTGAGTTCCTCAATAGGCATGGAAAGGTCAGCATCGCATAGAAAACGGTAGACGCCGCGCGCCGCCAACATGCCGCGCCGCACAGCGCGACCTTTGCCGCGCGGCTCACCTGCGAACAGACGCACATAAGGATGATCCTGCATGAAGGCACGTACCACGCCAACCGTGTCATCTGTGCTGCCGTTCTCAACTACGATCACCTCAGCGCTGTACGGCTGTTGCTGCAGGAAAGCATCTATTTTGCGCAAAGTCTCAGGCAGACGTAGCGCCTCATTCAGAGCTGGGATAATGATCGAGAGAAACGGACGATCTGACTCGTTGGCAGGCGTTGAGACTTGCTCTGGCACAGATAACATCCTATTTTCGTGCGCTGCACGATTGGCGCTCTCCGAAGGCAGCGCAGCAAAATCATGCCACATTTGCGTGTGTTCCTCATGCATGTAGTATGTGCAGCGCACTGAGCGCTGTGCCTGAGTCTTTATTGACTGACAGGCAAGAGCGGAATAATCTCATTAGCTGATGGCACTTGTGCGCCGCGCGCTGCTTTTGGCTTCACAGGTGGACATTCCCATGCCTCAGCAGGCGTCTGGCTGCGCACTTCGGCAAACTTGGGCAGAATTCCGCAGGCAAAGCACTTGTGACGGCAATCTACGCGCGTCTCGCCGCGTTGAGACATCAAATAGTCCTCCAGCAAGAACTTCTTCTTGACAGCCGCGTCAATGTGATCCCACGGGAAAACCTCATCAAGCGGACGCGGACGATGTGTGTAGAAGTCCATGCTCAAGCCTTCAGCGGCAAATGCCTCGCGCCACAGCTCTGGCTTGTGCTGATCCTGCCAAGCGTCAAACTTGGCGCCGTTGCGCCATGCGCGTAGGATCACCTTGCCAAGACGACGGTCGCCGCGCGAGAGGAAAGCCTCAAAGAGCGTTTCCTGCGGATTGTTCCAGCGCAGGCGCAGACCGTTGCCACGCAGCTCGCGTTTGAGCAGCTCTTGCTTGGCGTATATCTGCTCTAAGCTATCCAGCGGCGACCACTGAAACGGCGTATGCGGCTTGGGAATGAACGTGCTGACGCCGACGTTGACATTAGCTTTATTGCCGTGAAATGGACGCCCTTGCGCCAAGACTGCCTTCGAAAGATCGGCAATCGCCTTGACATCTTCAAGCGTCTCGCTGGGATGCCCAATCATGAAGTACAGCTTGATTGTGCGCCAACCGCGCTTGTAAATCTCGCGCGCCGTCTCCAGCACCTGTGCATCTGGCACGTATTTGTTGATGATGTCACGCATTTTTTCGGTCGCTGCTTCAGGCGCCAGTGTGAAGCCGCTGCGCCGCGTATCGCGTAGAGCATCCATTAAGTCAGCACTCATGGTCTCAATGCGCAAGCTGGGCAAGCCAATGCTCAAACCTTGAGCGCCCCAACGGTCGCCAATCTCGCGCACCAAGCGTTTGACGTGCGTGTAATCTGACGAGGAGAGCGAAAGCAGGCCAATTTCCTCGAAACCTGTGTTGCGCACGATCTGATCTACGGCAGCTACAATTTCCTCAACAGTGCGTTCGCGCACAGGTCGCGTGACCATGCCGGCATGGCAGAAGCGGCAACCGCGTGTGCAGCCGCGCATAATCTCAATTGGCGCACGGTTGTGAACGGTATCCACATTTGGCACGATGAAGCGCGTGAACGGCTCAGGCAGGATTGGCACAATGCGCTTCAGCACGCGCGGCGGCGCCTCAGGCACGTTCGGCGTCACTGAGGCAATGGTGCCGTCATCATAGTAGCGCACGTCATAGAAGCGTGGCACATACATACCTTGAACTTGTGCTAGAGCACGCAGCTGCTCCTCGCGCGATTTGCTGCGCGTTGCTATGATTACACGCGCAATGTCAAGAATGATCTCCTCGCCTTCGCCGATCACGAAAGCGTCAATGAAGTCCGCCATTGGCTCTGGATTGTAGCAGGCGTGTCCGCCGGCGATGACTAGCGGATAGCGCTCATCGCGCTCAGCAGAGAGCACAGGCATGCCTGCGAGGTCAATCAGGTTGAGCGCATTGGTGTAGAGCTGTTCGTACGGCAAACTAATGCCGAGCAGGTCAAATTCACGGATCGGGCGCTTGCTCTCAAGGCTGTAGAGCGGAATGCCGTGTTGGCGCATCAGCGCTTCCATGTCCAGCCATGGGCAGTAGACACGCTCTGCCAGCATGTTGGGCTGTTTATTGAAGATATCATAGAGAATCATCAGCCCAAGGTTGGACATACCGAGATCGTAGATGTCTGGGAAAGCGAGCGCTGCACGGAAAGAGACTGACTCCCAGTCTTTTCGTACACTGTTGTACTCGCCACCGACATAACGCCCTGGTTTAACAACTGAGAGCAACAGACGGTCTAAATGACGCTCAATTTGCTCTGGTGTCATCGCTCACTCCGCTCCGCGTGCTAAAATACGACATATTCAGCGCAATTTGCCGACTGGGAAAAGTACTGCCAAGCTATGAGTCAATTCTATCGCAACCAGCCACCTGAACAACCGCCGCATGAGCCCGAGCCGCCGCGCAGCTACAAGCCTGAGGACTATCTCGGTACGTCTCAACCTGAGCGACCAATGCGCCACTTGTATGATATCTTGATAGCACAGTTGCCGCCTTGGTTGCCACGCGATCTGCTGCTCATAGGCGCACTGATAACTGCAGGCACGGCTGGCAGTCTCTGTCTGCTCGGCTTCTGTCTGCTCATCACTTTCTCTGAGAGCCTTATCCCGCGCCCAAGCACGCCAACGCTCGCTGTAGTTGCCACAGTCACACCAATCTTTGTGACCGCTACGCCTGAAGCCTCGCCTGTGCCGTTCTACGATACCTCGCGGATTGGCAGTTTCCTCAATCCCTTCATTGACGCCAATCTTGAAGGCATGCAGGTGCTTGTCATCGAAGTGCTAGACCCAGTCACTGGCAGTTACGTGCGCAGCGCACCTATTAGTGCCAATACACTGGAAATGCAGCAATTCATCACTGCCTTCAACATTGCGCAAGCAATTGTAGCGCCTGATTTGACCTGTCCCGATCATGTGCGCTTTCTGATCGCACGCGCCGATGGCTCGTTCATCTCAATCGGCGCGTGCTTGAAAGGCGTGGTCATTCTGCGCGGCGCAGCCCTGCCCAATCTTGGCGGCAATGACCTACCAATGGGACCTTATTTCACAGACATCTTGACGCCGTATCTGCCTAGCACCTATCAGGCGCTGCTGCAGCGCTGATCACTCTCGTCGTTTCTGGAAAGCAGCGTCAAAAGCAGCGGCAGACGGCGCAATGTCGGCGCGGCGCACCACTTGGACTGCCTCGGCAGCACCTGCCTCGCGTTGCATGCCGCTATCTTCCCATTCAACCGAGAGCGGACCAGTGTAGCCAATTGCGTTCAGGCTGCGCACGATCTGCTCAAAGTTGATCTCGCCACGCCCTGGCGAGACAAAATCCCAGCCGCGTCGCCGATCTCCAAAGGCAAGGTGCGAGCTGAGGATGCTGCGCCGTCCGTCAAGCCGTTTAAGCGAGTCCTTGATGTGGACGTGATAGATTCGGTCGGCGAACTCTTCGATGAAGGCGACTGGATCAACGAACTGGTGGTTGAGATGGCTCGGATCGAAGTTGATGCCGAAGGCAGGTCGCCGATTAATTGCTTCCAGCGCTTTATGCGTCGTGAAAATGTCATACGCAATTTCAGTTGGATGCACCTCAAGGGCAAAGCGCACGCCGACCTCGTCAAAAACGTCCAAGATTGGATTCCAACGCGCAGCAAAGTCGGCGTAGCCTACCTCGATCATGGCATCACTGGTCGGCGGAAAGCGGTAGAGCAAGTGCCAAACGCTGCTGCCCGTGAAGCCGTTCACTACTTTCACGCCAAGCATAGCCGCAGCGCGCGCCGTGTTCATCATCTCCTGCGCAGCGCGCTGGCGCACACCTTCTGGCTCGCCGTCACCCCAGACGTGCGGCGGCAAGATGCTCTTATGGCGCTCATCAATCGGATCGCAGACACATTGCCCAACTAAGTGATTGCTGATTGCAAAGCAGCGTAAGCCGTGCTTGGCGAGGATATCTAGGCGCGATTGGATGTAGCCATCTTCGCTCAGCGCCCGCGAGACTTCAAAATGATCGCCCCAGCACGCCAATTCGAGCCCATCGTAGCCCCACGCAGCCGCTTTCTCCGCTAGGACGCTCAGTGGCAGGTCTGCCCATTGCCCAGTGAATAGAGTAATAGGTCTAGCCACGTTAAAAATCCTCTCAGAGGCTCTGTTTTCGCCTGATTTCAGCGCCCCGATCTACATAATCCAGCTGATACGAAGTGCGCGCCCAAGACGAATGAGCGACACTGCCAAGAGCGCCTTGCCAAAGTCGGCGAGGATGAATGGCGCCACGCCAAGCGCGATAGCACGTTCCCAGCTACCTACAAAGCCTAGCATGACCAGAGCGCCGCCAATGTAAATGACCAAAACAGACACGCAGCAGATCGCAAACGCGCTCCATGTGCCGCGTCCACGCCCAATGCCTGCTAGGGCTGCAGCAGGCAGAAAAGCGATCAAGTAGCCCGCTGTTGGACCTGCAAAGGCAGCCGTGCCAAGCCCGCGCGCGTCTAGTGGCAAGCCTGAGGCAATAGCAACTAGATAAGCACCTACGCTTGCCGCTGCCTCACGGCTACCTAAGGTCAGACCGAGCAGCAAGACCGCCAGCACTTGAAAAGTAATCGGCACAGGCGTGTTCGGCAAAGTGACTGTGACTTTGGCAGACAGGCTCAGCAAAAGCACTGCAATGCTGATTCGCAAAAATAACGTCAAAATTGCCTTGAGCGGCTGAACTTGAGCATGTGTACGCATTCTGGCACCTTCCACTCCCGTAAAAGTTGAAACGCAGAGCTGGATTATAGCGCAATCAGGCTGCCAGTGTGTGGAGTAAAGCACGTTGCAAACGTTCACGTACCTCAGCCACGCTCAGCAGCGCTAGGATGTCCGTGAGATGCGCGCCGCCAGTTGCGCCTGTCAGCGCGACACGAATTGGCGGCAAAACTTGCTTGCCACTCAGGTTGTGTGACTGCTTTAGCTGATCGCGCACACTTTTTAGCAATGCCTCTGCTTCAGCGTGCGTCAATTGCAGCGTTTGAGGCAACGCTGCACTCAGTGTGTTGAGCGCTACGGCGGCACTTTCAGCTTGCAAGAGTGCCAATGCTTCAGGTGTAAAGGTTTGTGGCGGCTCAAAGGCAAAGCGCGCCACTTTGACTACGTCGCCAATGGCAACTAGCTCATCACGGATAGCAGCGATGAGCGCCTCACACCACGCTGAATCTGAGAGCTGCGCTGCTTCAGGATAAGCAGCGCGCAAATACGGCATGGCGAGCGCGCTCAGCTCGGCATTTGAGAGCCGCTTCATGTGCTGCTGATTGAACCAATTGAGCCGATCTACGTCAAAGACGGCAGGACTGGTGCTGAGCCGATCCAGCGTGAAGCGCACCACGATCTCTTCAGGCGTCATGATCTCTTCAGTGCTGCCTGGATGCCAGCCCAGAAAGGCGAGATAGTTAAAGATAGCCTGTGGCAAGTAGCCGCGTTGACGCAGGGTCGCTACGCGAAGCATTTCAGCGTACTCGGCGTACTCAGCTGAGTGTTCAGCATCATCGCGCTTCTTAATCTTGCGGCGTTCATGATCTGTGACGAGCGGCAAGTGGACAAACTGTGGCGCCTGCCAGCCAAGCGCTGCATACAAATTGACGTGAATTGGTGTGGACGGCAACCACTCGTCTGCGCGGATAACGTGCGTGATGCGCATGTCGTGATCGTCCACTACAGACGCTAAGTGGTAGGTTGGATAGCCGTCAGACTTCAAAATAATAGGATCGCCGTGGTCGGCATTCTCAAAGTGAATTGTGCCGCGCAAAACGTCACGAACAAGCGTTGTACCGCTCTCAGGCATGACAAAGCGCACAACATGATGTTCAGCTGCGCTCAATGCACGCTTGCGGCAATGATTGTCGTAGCGTGGCTTCTGACCACGCGCCTGCTGCGTGCGGCGCACAATTTCAAGGCGCTCTGGCGAGCAGTCGCAGTAGTAAGCGTGACCAGAGTCGAGCAGTTGCTGAACGACTTCATGATAGCGCGCCAAATTGTGTGATTGAATGTAGCGCGAGCCGTTCTCTGTGTCCGGACCTTCGTCCCACGTCAAGCCAAGCCAGCGCAAGGCATCCATCAGCTCTTCCTGAGCACCTGCCACAATGCGCTCGCGGTCAGTGTCCTCAATGCGCAGAATGAACTGACCGCCTGTGTGCCGCGCCCACAGCCATGCAAAAAGTGCTGTACGCAGATTGCCTAAGTGTGTGCGTCCTGTAGGACTCGGCGCGTAGCGCGTACGCGCAGGATTAAAACCGTGTTCGCTCATTATTTCCTCGAAGTGTCGTCAAGGCGTGCAAAGTACATCTTGCCTGCTGAAGTCTGAATCATGCGCACGATCACCACGTCTACCTTTCGGTCGAGGTGACGGCGACCATCTTCGACCACTACCATTGTGCCGTCATCAAGGTAGCCGACGCCTTGCCCAGGCTCGCGTCCCTCAGCAATTATCTGCAACGTGATCACCTCATTTGGCAAGATAACTGCTTTGACAGCGTTAGCCAGCTCGTTGATATTCAGCACCTCTACACCTTGCAAGTTGGCAGTGCGCTTAAGCGTGTAGTCTGTTGTGAGCAACAGCGCGTTCATCTGCTTGGCGAGCGCGATCAGCTTGTGATCCACTTCGCGGGCAGTTTCCACGTCCACATCGAGCAGCTGCACAGGCGCTTTGCTCTCACGCTGAAGCTCCTCAAGGATTTCCAAGCCACGCCGTCCGCGATTGCGCCGCAGCGTATTGCTGTCATCAGCAATATGCTGAATTTCGCGCAGCACAAAGCTCGGCACGATCAGCTCACCTTGAATAAAGCCTGTCTTGCTGATGTCAAGGATACGCCCGTCAATGATAGCGCTGCTATCCACCAGAATCTTAGTGCTGCCGATATAAGTCGGCTGAAGCGAGCGCTCAGAGTCTTTTTCAGCAGGGCGCAGCAGACGCGGCACAATCCTGACCAAGTCTTGGGCGCGCAGGGCAAAGATAGTCACGCTTAGATAGCTAAAAGCAACCATTGTAATGACAGGCAGCCACTGGTTGAGCGGCGACGGCAGCAAACTGAGCGGCACAGCGGCAAGCGCAGCAACAGCGAGACCAAAGAGTAAGCCGATAATGGCTGTGACTAACGTCTCTGCAGGCGTCTCCATGATGGCGGCGCGCGCAAGACGCGCTGGGCGTGTAGTGAAGTAGGGCGTCAAGATGAGGCCGGTTAAGGCGCCGACCATGCCAAACAAAAGCGTGGTCGCTTCACGGGTGAGCGGCGGGACATCCAGTTCAGCGCCTAGGCGCGCGCCGACTAGCGACAGGGCAATCATGCCGACAAGCCGCCAGACCAACTCGAACGTCATGTGTGCGCCTTTCCAAAACTTATGCTGAACTAACGCTTAATTTTAGCAGACCGAGTAGGCTTTGCAGAGGTTGAATTCTTTCGCCGCTGTCCGAAGAAAACAGGTCTGATAAGGCTGTTGCCACAGCGCTGTGTTGCAATGGCAGAACTTTAATTTTCGATGCGTGCCACGCAAGATAGGTCGCTGCGCAATTATGAGCTAGATTGCGCTAGAGCGTCTTCTGGTGTCTGACACTGAGCTTCACCACTTGACATTGCTGCTTGCTCGCTGCAGCGCAGGCATATTGTTAGTGCAACAGCTGAGGCACACAGCTCATCCAAGTGGTGCAGCAGTGCGCGTAACTGTGGCAGTTGGTCTGTATGCTGGCGTGAAATCAGGTGTCAGCGTGTGCGTAATTGCTTGAGATGGCGTGGCAGTGTGCGTTGGCGTAGGCAGCGCCGCACCATCAAGCGTCCAGACAGTGAATTTCTCGTAGCGCGTCACAGCTCCCGATTTCTCATTGTCAGGATAGAAGCCTGTGCCAACCCCCACGAAACCTGCTCTCTGGTAGTGCGAGACATCTAGCTCAGCGATCAGCTCGCCGTTAACGAACAGTACAGCTACCTCGCCTTGCACTATAAGGCGTACCCAGATGCTGCTGTCTGGTTCAACAGTCAAATTCTTTATAGAGCCGCTGTTGATAGTCTCAACCATCCAGTTGCCTGCGCTATCAGGATAGCCGTGCAACAGTGCGTAGCTCTTGCTGTGAGAAATGACCAGACGATACTGACCGCGCTCTGTGTCTCGAAAGAAGAAACCATGTGACCAAGCATGACCAGCATACGGGACGTAGAAACGCGCCTCGATCACGCTATCGCGCAGGCGTGAATTTCCGAAATAGCGCCTTTCTACAAGCCCGTCATGTGGATTATGGACGAGTACACCGTTTATCGGACCGACAAACAACCTAGCTCCCAGAGGTAGTGACGTATCTGCAACAGGCGTACGTGCGGCTGCGCTTGTTGCAGTTGCAGTCAGCGTGTGGACAAGTACAGCAGAAGTAGCCCCAGCAAAAACGTCTGTTTGTGCAGCTATGGCAGGCGGTAAAGTCGGCTTAGGCGACGTAGGCGTCAAAGTTGCTACATCAGTTGCTGCGCTCATGCCAATGACAGGGGACGGCGTGAAAGTCTGAGACAATAGTCTCGGTGAGATTGCACGGCTGACCAGAAGGATAGCGCCACTGAGAAGCACAGCAACAACGATGACTATCCCTGAAACGCGCGGTAGAGCAGCGTGTTGCCGCTGTACCTTACGCGACGTGGCTGTTGGGCTGTCAGACGTCGCCTCAGTGCTGACTGCTTCCTTGCTTAGCGGCTGAGCAACTTGTCGTGTAACGTTAACGTCCACACCAACAGGCGTCTTGCCGCTCAGCGCCTCACGGAAAGCCTTTGCGAAGGCACTTGCACTCTGAAAGCGTTCCTCAGGCGCTTTTGCCATGCCTTTCAGCAAGACTTGCTCAAGGCTTTGTGGCAGCTCAGGTCGTTTTGAGTGCAAAGATGGTGGCTTGTCATACAAGTGCTGATATATCAAGGCGAACAGTGTATCGCCTGCAAAGGGCAACTCGCCTGTGAGCAACTCATACGCCATGACTGCCATCGCGTAGATGTCAGTACGTCCATCTACACTTTGTCCCTGCCACTGCTCTGGCGCCATGTAGCTTGGTGTTCCCATAGCTGTACCAGTGCTGGTCATGCGCATCAGCTCATCAGAGATACGCGCAATTCCGAAGTCAGTCAGAATCGCGTTACCGTCTTGATCGAGCAGAATGTTCTGTGGCTTTAGGTCACGATGCACAATGCCGCGCGCATGGGCATGATCGAGCGCCTTACCGATCTGATCGAGGTACGTCGCTACTTCCTCAGCGTCCAGCCTGCCGCGCGCTCTTAAATGTGCAGCAAGACTACCACCAGCGACAAGCTCCATCACTAGGTACAGTAAGTCCTTTTGGCTGCCGAAATCGAAGAGCTTGAGGATATGTGGATGACTGAGCGAGGCAACTGTCTTTGCCTCTCGCTCAAAGCGCTTAATGAAATCAGGACTCTGTGTCAGCCTTGTCTCAATGACTTTAATGGCTACATCGCGCTCAACACTGGCTTGCCGTCCCCGATAGACCGTTGCTGTGCTGCCTTCGCCAAGCACGCCTGTGATCAGGTATTGCCCAAGTTGCTGCCCGACTAAGTCTGTCATTGCGTTGCGCCTCGTTCGCACTACACAATGGCATAAGCATACCATAAAGCGCTAGAAGACGGCAAAAGACTAAAGACTAGAGCAGGTCGAGTAGCTCCGACCTACAAGGTATCTCTTTTGATAGAGGCAAATGGTGCCTATCTGTTGCACTAGCGTACGCTCCAAATGCGCACTGCGCTACTCTCTGCGACAGTGGCAACATAGTGTCCGTCAGGTACCAAGCCGCACAGATATCGCTTTGAAAGTTCCAAGCAACCTGCCTGTCAGCAACATCGAGTTGACGGAAGTTTTTTCCGTCAACTAACCACACTGCAGCGATAGCTCTGCTTAAACGGATTGCTTGGAGACGTTCAGTGTAGCACGAAGTGTGTAAGCGCAATAACTTGCACAATGCTAGGTGCGCACGAGTACTGCTAGACACTCAATGTGGTAGGTTTGTGGGAACATGTCGAGCGGCTGGACAACTTGCAACGTATAGCCTTTAGCGAGCAGACGCTTAGCATCTCTGGCAAGCGTGGCAGGATCGCATGAAACGTACACAATTTTGGCAGGCGCAAGCGCACTCAAAGCGTCGAGAGCAGACGCTTCCATGCCGCTGCGCGGCGGATCGAGCACCACAGCGTCAAAGCGCTCTTCTAGCTCTGGCAAGACGTCTTCCACTAAGCCTTCGATCAGCGTGACGTTGGTCAGGTCGTGCAGGTTAGCATCAGCATCGTCCACAGCTGTTGGCGAGCCTTCGATAGCAGTCACAGTCGCGGCGCGCTCAGCCAGAAATGCTGTGAAAAAGCCAACGCCGCTGTACAAATCCAGCACATTCTCAGTGCCTTGTAAGGCGAGGTACTCAAGCACTAGGTCTACTAGCTGCTCAGCAATTGGCAAGTTGACTTGGAAAAAACTGCCCGCTGTGACCTGAAAAGTGCGTCCTTTGATAGTGTAATGAACCTTGCCTGTGCCGATGAGCGCCTGCGGATACTCATCTTCCGAGAGAAAGCTGACTGAGAGCGGCAAATCTAGCTCAATGGCAGGCGGCATGTCGTCTACGGTACTGAGCGCAATCAGACGATCATCGCTCTCTGTGCCGACTTGCAGCCGAACGCGCGATAGGATGTTGCCGTCAAGCATTTGCAGGTCGAGCCGCTCTAACAAGTCTTGCAATTCAGGGCGGATGATGTGACACTCTTGAATTGGCACGATCTGCTGGTCATCTGTGCCGACAAAGCCAATCTGTCCATCAGGCGTCACATGCAAGGTGACGTGCGTGCGATATTGCCATGGATTTGGGCTAGGAATAGTCGGCAGGACAGGCGGCTCAGCGATGCCGCCGATGCGCGTTAGCTGATCAGCCACGATCTGCTGCTTGAAGAGAAGCTGTGCATCATAATCAATGTGTTGCCAGTGGCAGCCGCCGCAGCGCTTCGGTCCGAAGTGCGGGCAGCGTGGCAAGACGCGCGCCTCTGAGGCTTCTAATAACGTCACGCCTTCAGCGTAAGCGAAGCGTCCTTTGTCTTGTGTAATGCGCGCTAGAATGCGCTCACCGGGAATGGCATATGGCACAAAAATGGCGCGTCCTTCATAGCGACCAATTGCGCTGCCGCCATGCGCCATTGTGGTAAGCTCTAGTTCAACTAAGTCATCCGACTGTTCAGCATGTGTCTCGGTCATGACCGATCTTCCTAGTCCGACGCAAGTTTTGACCTTTTCTCATCCGCGACCGTACATGCGGCGCGCGCTCACGCGGTTGACGGCGCTTGGTCTGGTCGCGTGCAGCGCTGCTATCATCGTGCAACTGATCCTTGCATTCCTGATCAGTGCGCTCGGACTTCTATTCTTGCTCAGCGCGCTCTTCACAGCGACCTTGCTCATCCCGCTGCTCCTGCAGACCGTGTTACATCCAGAGATCAGGCTGAGCGCTAACGGCATCTGGTTGCGCCCAATGCTCTGGCGTGAGCAGTTTGTGCCGCGCCGTGCCTTGCTGCGCTGTGTGCGCCATCCGCTCATCCCTGAAAGTGAGACCAATGCTGCGCTAGAGCGTTGGCTGTTCGGCAAAAAACATCGCCGACGTGAAGGCTACGCCGTGATTGTAGCACGCGACGCGCTACCGCCGCTTTACCGTTTACTAGCACGCCTTGCCAATGCGCCTGATGCCGCAGCTTTTGCCATTTCTAGCACGACACATCGGAATTATGACCAACTGTGTGCTGCTATCGCCGCCTTGCTCGCCTGCTCGACGGACTAGGCGCTGTCATATCCTCGCTGCCGATCAGTGAAAGATAGGTGTCGGTCAGCAACATTGCGCTGCGCGCCCAAGAGTGACGCTCAACTACCCAGTTGCGCCCGTGATGACTCAAGCGTGCCGCCTCGTCCGGATCGTCCAGCAGACGTAGCACAGCGTCGGCGAAGGCGCGCGGCGTGTCAACAATCCGCATATGCCGTCCGTCTTGGGCGCCTAGACCTTCTGCGCCTAGCGATGTGCTGACCACAGGACAGCCGCACGCGAGTGCCTCTAGCAACTTGAAGCGCGTGCCGCTGCCGCTGCGCAGCGGACAGACAAACAAACCTGCGCGGCTCAAAAACGGGCGTGTGTCCTCTACTAAGCCCTGTACTCGCAAGCCGTTGCGCGGATCAGCGGCTAACCGTAGCAAAGCAGGCGTTGGATCCTTGCCTAGCAAGGTGAGCGTGAAATTCGGACGTTTGGCGCGGATGAGCGGCATGATCTCGCGCATAAAGTAGATGACAGCGTCTTCATTGGGAAAATACTTGTAGTCGCCCATGAAAATAGCGCTGTCAGGATCGCGGCGGATGTTACTTGGTTTGAAATAATCCACATCCACGCCATTCGGCGAGAGAACAGTCGGCACGCCGGGTGCAGCGCGCTTAACAATCTGTGCATCCACCTCGGACATCACGCCGACTAGCGTCGCCGCGCTCCAAGCCTGTGGCTCAAAGAAGCGCATTTTGAGCGCCTCAAGCGCGATAGCTGGTCGCTGATAGAGTGGGGCGACGCGCGCATAACGCCACCATGCCAGATATTCAATCGCGGGCTCGGAGAGAAAGACTGGCACAGGCAAGTCAGGCGGCAAATTTTGCAGCATGTAGAACGACTCGACGTGGATTAGGTCGAACAGGCGCACGCGCAGCAGACGCTTGACGGTCTCGCGGAACTCAGCTGAGGTGTACAGGCGCATCGTGATCGGCTTGATCGAAGTTAAGCTGAGCATGGCTGCGCGCAGCTTGTTTGGACTAGACGGGCGGCTGATCACGACTAGATCACAGAGCGCCTGCAATGGACTCAGGTCAAAAGTGCGCTCTTCAGGACGTCCAAAGCAGACCACTGTGAAGGCGAAATCGCGTGTCAGGCGCTTGAGCAAATTGTAGGTGCGTGAGCGTCCACCGCTGACAGGCGGATAAGGCAGGTATGGCGTCAGCATCAGGACGCGCGGGCGGGAAGCGCTCAGAACAGCTGCTCCTTCCACACAATAGCTTTGCGCTACACAATCGCTTCGCAGTTAATTGTGGCGCAGCCTGAACATTTGGTCAAGGCTTGTACGCTGCAGAGCATGTCTGGGTTTGCAGGCGATTTAGGCAGCTACGGTATACTAGACTGAAAGTTGACCCTTGCGCTGCTATGCAGTCTTTGCTATAGTTGAACTAGTCAAGCGACGGCCCCGTAGTGTAGCGGTTAACACGCCGGCCTGTCAAGCCGGAGATCGCGGGTTCGAACCCCGTCGGGGTCGCTGAAGTGTTGTACTCAACGTAAGAGAGCGTCTAACCTATTGGCAGACGCTCTCTGACTTTGGATACGTGCCTTAAAGAGCAGACTCAACGCCTGCAAAACGCTGTGCGCCTTGTGCGTAGCAACCTGTCAAGCCTCTCTGGACAGATACTGGTCAAACCACGCTACCATGCGTTGCCTGAAGGCTTCTGACGCTACTTGCGCAGCCTGATGGTGCGCAGCGCCTTCGACCTGCCAGACAACTACCTGTGAGCTGCAGCGCGCAGCAAGCTCCGTTATCTCGGTCGCGCTGATCAAGTCATCATGTGTACCATGAATCAGCAAGATCGGCGCACGAATATGCTCGATCCAGCGGATTGCGTCCGTCTGATCCATCCTGCCGCGCGTAATCGCTGCAGCGAGTGCTAGCGCCCATGCTGCAAGTAGCCAGCCGAGCGGAAATGGCACGCTGTAGCGCCGCAAGCGCCGCGCTAGAGTCCGCTTCAGGCGCACAACTGTCCCTTCTGCCACAATTGCAGCGATCCGATCTGAGATCGCCGCTGCAATAATCGCCGTTGTAGCGCCCAAGCTGAAGCCCAGCACGCCAACTTGTAAAATGCCACGCTCAGCTAAAAAGTCTAGCGCTCCCAGCAGATCGTCTTTCTCATACATACCAAAGGTGACGTGCTGTCCCTCTGAGCGCCCGTGCGCGCGGAAATCGAACATCAACACATTGAAGCCTGCAGCGTGCAGAGTCTGCGCATGCGGCAGCTCGCGCTCACGGCTGCCTTCGCGTCCATGACAAATGACCACAGTCCGCTTCGTAAGTTGTGGCGCAGGAATCCACCAGCCGTCAAGGCGCAAGCCGTCACGGCTGTGAAATTGGACTGGCTCGTATGGCAAGCCGTAGCGCTCAGGTGAATCAGCTGGGCTAGGCGGCACAGGACGTATCAAGACACGCGCTGTAAAATAGGCGCACAGAAAAAAGCTGAGTATGGCTAAGCTGGAAAGCGCGCAGAGCCAGCTCAAGGTCGCCTACTTTGGCGGCAGAATCTCTGTGATCTCGACGCGGAGCAGCTTATCGCCAGGCGGCGGATTCGGATAGCGGAGCGGATCAGACGGGTCACGTTTGGTTAAGCGGCGCAGCACGTCCATGCCACGCCGTACTCTGCCAAAAATGGTGTACTGTTTGTTGAACCCTTCCTGCGGCTGTGGCGCCAGCGTGATGAAGAATTGCGAACTCGCGCTGTTCGGCACGCCGCGCTGATTCGCCATTGCCACCATGCCTTCACGGTCAAAGAGCAAGCCATTGTCATGCTCATCAACGATGAAATAGCCCGCTGTGCCTCTGCCGCTGCCGCTCGGATCGCCTGTCTGCACGATGTCATCGGTCACAAGGTGAAAGGTGATGTTGTCATACCAGCCTTGCCGCGCCAAAAAGACAAAGTTGTTCACAGCAACAGGCGCGGCGCGTGTGAACAGCTCAATCTCGACCTCGCCTTTCTCAGTGTAGAGCGTGGCAAGGTACTGCGCGTCGAGATTAATTTGCAGCGCAGGCTGCTTGGCGAATTGGCGCTGGCGCAGCAAGATCAGACGCGCCATGTCGCCAATAGCGCGCTCGTCCAGCAAGCCACTATATGGTTGACCTTGCATAAATAGCGCAGGTGCGCCGCGCAAGCCGCGTTGACGTGCCTCTTCAATAGCGCGGTTGATCACAGGCGCGTAGGTCTGTGCATCAAGCGCGGTCTCGAAGGCGACAAGGTCTGCAATGCCAACGCGACGTGCGTACTCAGGCAGTGCATCGCGGAACTGCTCAGGCGTCAGCGAGCGCCATGCGGCTTGCTCAGCGAAGAGCAGGTCGTGCAGTTGCCAGAAAACGCCTTGCGCTGCAGCCGCCTCTAGCGCTTGCGCCGCGAGGAAGGCTTTATCGTTTTGCGGCTGCGGAAAATGCCGCCATGTCAGGCGGATTTGCTCAGGATATTCAGTATAGAGCCGCAGCAAGGCGCGCGCGACGATTAGACACGGCTCGCATTGAAGGTCGCCGTAGTGAACAATGTGCAAGTAGGCGTCCGCCTTGCCCAAGTCATGATCAGCGCTGCCGCGATCAGGCGTCGGCGTGCGCGGCGGCAAGGTGACAATTACAGTCGGCGGCCTGATTGGCGTCGCCGTTGGTGATGGCACGGTTGTACACGCGCTCAGCACTAGCGCGATGCACAGATAGGCTAAGAACTGCCTACGCTCTGCCATAGACAGGAATTGCTGCGCCACTGATATCGCGCGCGCTGTCCGAGATTAGGAAAAGGATGACCTCTGCAATGGACTCAGGCGTGACCCACTTGCTATGGTCAGCGTTCGGATCGCTCATGCGATTCTGAGGCGTGTCAATCACACTAGGCAAAATCGCATTGACGGTAATGCCATACTGAAGTAACTCAGCCGCCATGCTCTCAGTCAAGCGCAGCACAGCTGCTTTGCTGGCACTGTAGCCCGAAATTGTCGGCACGCCGCTGAGCGCTGCGCGCGCGCTGATGTTGACGATACGTCCGCCTGCTTGACGCGCCACCATGTGCCGCGCTACTGCTGCGCTGAGCAAAAACGCCGTCTTAGCGTTAATATTCATCATGAAGTCCCAAATTTCTTCGTCCATCTCGTGGACAGGACCGCCAGCGCGAAAACCGCCTGCTATGTTGACGAGGATGTCTACTTTGCCGTAGTGTGCTACCACGCGGCTGACAAACTCATCAATAGCAGCGCGTTTCTGTGTCAAATCAAGAGCGCCGATTAAGGCTTGCTCAGGGTCGAGGTTCGCCTCGCGCAAACGCTGACGCAAAGTGTCCTCGCGCAGGTCTACCAATGCCAATCGAATGTTCGCAGCGTGAAACAGCCGCGTCACAGCGATGCCCAGATTGCCGCCTGCGCCGCTGATCACGGCTACCTTGCCTGCCAGTTCAGGGTAAATCGCCATATCATGCCATGACTTTTACAGGATGTAATGGTGCGTGGCAGATTATAGCATATTGATGCGCTTTACGATGTCTGTGTAGCTTTGAGCGAGCTGAGCACTGCTTCTTGGCTGACTTTGAGCTCATGTACCGCTCAAGCTGAGCATCTTGCCCAGTGTGCGCAGCATGATCAGCAAGTCAAGCGCAATGCTCTGGTGGCGGATGTAGTACAGGTCGTACTGCAGCTTGACCAGTGCATCTTCCTCAGTGTTGCCGTACTTGTAGCAAATTTGCGCCCAGCCAGTCAAACCTGGCGCCACGAGCAAGCGCGTACGGTAGAAGGGAATCTTCTGTGTCAACTGCTCAATAAAAACAGGACGCTCAGGGCGCGGACCGACGATGCTCATCTCGCCGCGCAGCACATTCCACAGCTGCGGCACTTCATCCAGACGAGTCTTGCGCAGCCAACGACCGACGCGCGTGACGCGCGGATCGTCCTTGCGTGCCCACTGCGGACCGCTCAACTTTTCAGCGTCTTGCACCATGCTGCGCAGCTTGACAATTTGAAATGGCTTTCCGCCGCGTCCAAGCCGCTCTTGGCGGTAAAAAATTGGACCACGTGAGTCGAGGCGAATGAGCAACGCCAAAGGCGGCAAAATCACGGCAAAGCACGCCAAGCCGATCAGCGCTAACGTCACGTCAATCAAGCGCTTAATCGCTAAGTACAGCCGAAAACTGAGCGTGTCGCCGTCTAATGGCAAGACCAATTGCCAATCAAACTGTCCAACATGCTCAATTGGCACGCGCCCTGTGATCTGCTCGTAGAGCAGCGGCATCGGCGTGATTGCGATGCCTTGCTCATAGCACGCCATGACAGCTTGGAACAGTTCAGCAGACAGCATGCCGTTGTGCGCCAAGATTAGCTCAGAGACGTTATGCTGCCGCACAACTTGAGTTAGGTCATCGCTCAGACTGAGCTGCCGCAAGTTGAGTAGACGCGAATCACTGCTTAACTCGCTTGGCACATAGCCGATAATTTCGTAGTCGTTCGGCGCTTCCTGCGCGATTGTCTGGGCGAGCGCTGCAGCTGCTTTACCGTTGCCGATCAGCACAGCACGACGCGGCTGTTGTGACCAGCTGAATAAGCGTGGACGGCTGACACGCCACATCCCGACTAGCGAAAAAGCAGCTACGGCATAGTAAAGCGTGAACAAGCGCGGTAGATCAAGACCGCTCGGAACAACTAGGAAGAAGATGAACAGGTAGATGATGACTACTTGGACGCTAATGAACAGCAGGCGCGCAAACATCGCGGCATTCTGATAAGCAAGACGCAAATTGTTGAAACCGTTCAGCCGCGCCACAATCAGCCACAACAGTGGCATGATGATGAACCAATGCGCACGGCGAGCAACAAAGTCCAGGTCGAACGGCTCAGGCGCCGTCAACGACCAAGCAACCATTGCCACGAGCGTTGCTAATAGACAGGCAACTGTGTCGCCAACTAGCAACAAAAAGCGGCGCTCAGAGAGGCGCAGCTGCCAACTATTCGAGCGCTTGGCACTCGCGGGCTGTGAAAGGGATTCAGCGGAGCGCATTCGACTATCCAGTTTGTGGTGTGTGACTTGTCACCCTGCATTATAAGCTATAGAGCGCTCTGCGGCGCGCCTTTTCGAGAAACTTTGAGAAAGTTGTGATGCTCTGACACACAAATGCATAAATGCTGCGCGCGCGCTACAATCGTAACAGCGCTCTGTACCTTGTGAGGGATGCCGATGACTGGTACTGAAAATCCTTTAGCGGCTGCACGCCAAGCACTGGTTGATGCACGCAACCAGCTCTCTGAAGTGCAGCAGGCACTAGAGCAACTGGATACGCTGCTTGAGCAGGCTGAGTCACAGCGCGCTGCACAGACCGAGCAGCACGTCAAACTTGTCTCAACCATTGTCCATGAGCTACGCAAGCCTATGACCAGCATTCGCGGCTATGCCGATATGCTGGCTAAACCGAACATGGTCGGCACGCTCAATCCGATGCAACAGAACTTTGTGGAGACAATCCGCAATAACATCGTGCGCATGGATTGGCTGCTGAGCGATATTAGTGACATCAACAAGCTGCAGGCACAGCGTCTGCGTCTAGAGCGCAAGATGCTGACATTTGAGTCGCTGCGCGGCGAAATAGAGGCGGCTGTGAGCAGTTTGGTCAGTGAGTATGGGCACACGCTCACTATCCAGATTGAGCCTGAGTTGCCTGTGATTAACACTGATCCAAAGCAACTGGTCAAAGTGATCGTGCTGCTGCTGCGCAACGCAATCTTTTACACTCCAAAAGGCACAGGTCAGCTGCTGCTGAAAGCAGAGCCAACGGGTAGAGCAGGCGAAATGCGGATTAGCGTCTGCGATAACGGCATTGGCATGCGTCCTGAGGACGTGGCACGGCTTGGCGAGCTGTTTTTCCGCGCTGATCACGAGTTAGTGACCAACACCAAAGGCTACGGCTTGGGCATTCCTGTGGTCAAGGGCTTGTTGGCGCTGATGGATAGCCAGCTGGAAGTCCAGAGTGCGCTTGGGCAAGGTAGCACTTTCAGCTTCAGGCTTCAAGGCATTTAGAGCGTGGAGATTGGCGTATCTGTGCCTGAACGCACAAACGAAGAATGGCTGCGCGACCTAGCTGATGGCTCGCCGAACCGTGACGCTGCGCTCGATGCGCTGCGTGGACGCTTGAAGCGTGGCTTGTTCTATTACCTCAGCCGTGAGCGCAGCGACCTCGCCGATCATCCGCCTGAGGAAATTGAGCAGATGGCGGAAGACTTTGCTCAAGAGGCGCTGCTGCGCATCCTAGCAAACCTCGACTCATTTCGTGGTAACAGTCAATTTACTACATGGGCAACGCGCATTGCTGTGCGGCTCGTCATCAGCGAACTGCGCCGACTGCGTTATAAGGACTTCTCTCTCGACTCACTTCTAGACAGCAACGAAAATCGTGCCGCTGACGCAAACATACTGACCGTTGCTGAGGAAGACAGTCCTGAGCGCAGCGCTGAAAAGCGCGACGCTTGGCTGCGCATTGAGCGCGCCTTGAACGAGGCGCTCACAGCGCGTCAACGTGCAGCTTTCGAGGCGCTGATCTTAGAAGGCGTGCCGCTTGACATCGTGGCAGAGCAGTTGAACACCAATCGCAACGCGCTCTACAAGCTGATCTTCGACGCGCGCCGCAAGTTGCGCCAACATCTGGAAGCACAAGGCTTGTCGCCTGAGTACATCCTTGAACTGTTTGAGAGCTAGGCGCTGTGAAAGACTTGGTCGCCTTGCGCTTGCTGCGCGCCGTGATCTGGCACATTCAAAGCGAACGAAGTCCGATTTACCGCGCTGCATGGCGACCGAGCCGCTTGCGAATACCGTTTGGCTTGATTTATCTACTGCTGTTGCTCAGTTTCCCATTACTGCGCTTGCTTGAGATGAGTAGCGGCGTACCATTTTTCATTTACCGCGATCAGGCGCTTATCAGCGTCGGACTGGTCAGCGCAGCCCTGATCAGCCTGCTGCCATACGGCACGCTCACAGCGCTAACAGCTTCAGGTCTCTCACGCCTGCGCTTGGCTCAAACTTGGGACATGTTCCTGTTGACGCCTGCTGAGTCGCATGAAGTGCTCACGGCTGTGACAGCTGCATCAATTCGTCCGCAGTGGCGCGCCATCCTAGGCGGCTTGCTGCTGAGCGCTCTGTCCAGCATAGGGACAGCAGTAGTTGCAGCGCTCAGCTTAGCAGCAAATGGCGCATGGCTGTGGGCAACGCTCTTAATTGTGCTATGCATGCCGTTAATGTATGCACGTATCCAAGAGGTAGCGTTGAGCCTGCTGGTTGGTAGACGGCTGAGCTATGTTGCGCCGCGCAGCGCCTTTGTACTCGGCATGATGAGTGGCATAGCCGTGCGTCTAGCTGTGGCTGTTTTAGCGTTGCTCTTAAGCGGCGCAGCCGAAGGAATGGCAGCGTTGAGCGCTGAAATTGTGCGCCTTGCTGACATTTTGCCGAGCAATGCAATGCTAGTCGGTTCAGCGCTCGCCATTAGCATGGCGTTGCTCATGGGCGAGTTCGCGCTGATTGCTCTCGCGCCGAATCTACTCAGCTTGCTAGTTGCTCTGACGATTTTTGGTATTCGCAGCGCGCTAGTGCGCCAGTTAGCGCAACGTACAGAGTCTGCTTAGCGCTGATTAAGCCGTCTTGCTGTTGCCTTGCCTTCAGCGAGTGCGTCTTCAAGACTTTCGCCTGTCATTTGGCGTCGAACACTATTTACGCGCTCATCTAGCGCTTGCTGAATAGCTTGGCGTGTTTCCTTGCCGCTACGCGGCGCATTCCACAATGCCCACAGCGCGCCGATAACAGCTCCGATTAGTGCGCCGATGATGAAAGAACGCCCTTCGCCGCGCTCAGCCATCTCACTTCCGTGCCTTGCCGCTCAAATTGCGCCGAATAGCCAGCAGCTCACGAAAGAAGACGCCTATGCCAACAGCCGTTGAGGTCACACGGATGACAGGCATTGCCACATTGCGGCTGATAAAAGCAGTCGTGTCGCGCGCTGTGCTGACCGTCTCTTGTGCTTCCTCAATAATCGGTTTAACTTCGCTGCTCAGAATATTGATCAGCGTACTGATTTGCGCGATCAGGATCACTAGCGCCATTGCAATCAAGATGCTCTGCAGCGCGAGGATTACGATGAACAAGTCGCGCAAGATGCGGAAAAAGTTTGCCACGCCTTCGGAGTCGGCAATGCCGCCAATGATTGCAATGATGAACAAGACCATAACTACGCCGATGAAGCCACCAATACCGATCATCAGCCAGCGCGTCATCCCGCTCGGCGCTGACTCAGCTGCTTGATCTGAAAGTACCTGATTATCTGTCATCCTTGTCCTTTTGTTCCTTGCCCTGATAGAAAGCGCGCAATGAACAGCGCTAGCCACGCGCCGAAAGTCGCCGTGAAGGTGTTCAAGACGCCAATTGCCAGCACGTTCACCTCAAAAATGGCGCCGAATATCTGTCCGACGGCGAAGCCGAGCCAGCTGGCAAGCAAGTAGAGCGCTAGTTGGCGCGCACTGCCGCCAAAGATCACGTGAAAGAGCGCGCCGTAGAGCGTCGCCAGCAAAAAGCCAAAGACGATCGGCGGACTCGGCATTCTCTAGCGCTGCTTAGGTGCATAGCCCGGCGCAACCAAAAATTGCGCTGACCAAGGCACATAGCGGCTGAAAAACTCCTCGTTATTGACCAGAATCTGCCCGTCAAGCGTGCGAATTGTCCGCCAGACGCGCGCATCCACGCCGTCTACCGCGTAGTCTATCTGGCGCACCTCGCCAGGACGCACATTTGGACTTTCTGTGTACTTCGGCTTACCATGCGGCACAACGTTGCTCAAGCGCGGACCAGTTTTTTCTACGATCCGTCCGCTGCTTGTGCTGTAGAACGTGATGGTCAGCGATTGCTTCGACGGCACAAAGTTGACGGCAATCAGGATGTGATAAGGCGTGTCGTTACGGAACTTCAGGTCAATGATCGGCGCGTAGACAGTTGCATCCATGCCGACACCTGCTGAATAGCGCCGTCCATTGGCAATGGCTGTGCCGCTCTCATAGTAGCCGACGCGGTAACCATGTGGATAGCGCTCGACAATCGGATAGCCGCCAAAAAACGCTGCTTGGAAGATCGTGGTGCTGACCTGACAAACGCCGCCGCCGACGCCTTCAATGGTGCGGTCGCCATAGATGACCAAGCCTGTTTCGTAGCCTGTTTCGGGCGAGATGTCGCCGATGTACTTGTTAAACGAGAAAACTTCGCCGGGCGCAATTACCAAGCCGTGAAAGCGTTGCGCCGCCACTTGAATGTTCGTGCGTCGCTCAGCCGTAGAGCCGTAAAAGAACGTCGTCGCCTCAACGATCTTCTCAGTGATGCCGAGCTCAGCTGCGGTCGCCTTGCTGTGCGCTACAGGCTTCATAGTGATGAAGCTGAGTGGTACACGCCGATCCTCAGCGCGGAAAATGGCAGCCTCGAACGCTTTCAGGCTGCTCTCGACGTCCAACTCGCGCCCTTCGATGCTATCTTCAATTGGCAGAAGCTCTCGGCGCACCTCGTTAAAGACAAAACGCGCATTGCGCGGCTCAATGCGCAGCTGCGGCGCAAGCTCGACCAAGAAAGCGCGCAGCGGCTCAGCGTTGGCACTGACCGTATAGCGCGCTGTGCCGTCGCCATTTTCCACACGCTGAATCCTCAGCAAGCCGCTGATGAATTCAACACTGGCTTGCCAAGGTCCGGGATCGCCTTCACGAGGCGCGGGCAAGTAGAGTTGAATTGGGCTGGAAAGTGCAAGGCGGACTTTCGCAGCAGCTTCTTCTACGTCGCGCACAGCAGGCTGAGTTTCGCGGATGACAATTGGAATCTCAGCGCCGGTCGTCAACGTCAAAACGACTTGCCGCAGCAAGCCAAGCGTCGCGTCCACATCCACTTGTCTGCCAATTTGACTGGCAGTGGCAATCACCTGTGTGCCGTTCAAACTGAGCGTGGCGTCCAGCACGGGACGGTTGATCTCAGCGGCAATTTGGTTGATGATGGTCGCAGCTTGCGATTGGTCGAAAACGACAATCGGCTGTACTGAAGCGCCGTTCAGCCATGCATCGGCTTGCTCAAGCAGATTTTCTAGTAGATTGCCACGCCGTCCGATCTTAAAAGCAGCCTCAACTGTTTGCAGCGGATTGTAGCTAACGCCAAGCTCTGTGGCTGTCCTCTGCCAGAAGCGTTCGCCGTCACGGAAGGTGAAGACAGCGCTTTCGCCATAAGTGAAACGTGCAGCCAGAGCTGTCATTGCTTGCTGATGCGTCATACCAGAAAGGTCTACGCCGAAGGCAGAGACGCCAGGATAGATTCGCTGATTGAACTGCAGCTGATGCAGCGCCAAGTAGAGCATTCCCAGCAAGAAAAGCAGAATGACGGCTGTAGCGCCGAGCAACGGGATGCGAATCATCCATGCGAGCAGCGCTGAGTGCCGTTCAGGACGCACATAGTGCCGCTCATCATAGGGAGCCTGCCAAGTTTCCATAACTGTCTGTCTCAAAATTACTCTGCCAGAGCAAGCGTTCTCAGATATGGATGACTATAGCTGATTTGGCTATGTGCGGCAAGGCGTCCTGCGAGCGAGACTGTCTGCAGCGGTGAACGTAACATTTTGGCGTTCTCTACAGATGAGGAAGGTCTTACTAGCAGCACTTCAGACGAATTTGAGTTGAAACGAGCGAGCAGCAATCTGTTGTACTTTAGATATTCCTCGGCGTTTCAGTCTACTTGAAGTCTACAGCAGACCGTTGTATAATCGCACCAAAGTGCTTGGGCAAGCCAAATGCTTGAATCATGTGAAGGCAAATCGGGCTTGCGAGGAAGCTATTGTGCGTGATGGCACTAGGGAAATGAGAGAATCCAGCGAGGCAAAGTAGCTCATGGCAAGACCGAGACAACTGAAGGGCACCCTTCAAGATTTGCATACCACACAGCTGCTGCACCTGATCAATCTCGCCAAGAAAACTGGCACACTCCACATCTATGAAGGCGTGCCAACAGGGCGCGAGGTCATCATGGGCGATGGAGAGACGAGACGCCCAGAGCTACAGATCGGCGAGGAACGTGCGCGCGTGGCGTTCCGCGAGGGGAAACTGATCTACGCACGTCTGGCGAGCCAGAGCGATCACCTTGCCACAGTGTTGCACAGAGCAGGCAAGCTGAATGACGTTCAACACAACATCATCCTCAACAAGGCGCCGCGCGCCAGCGACAAGGCTCTAGCGCTGCTGCTGATCAACGCCAACTACGTCTCGCAGGCAGATATCATCCAGAGTGTCCAGCGCTACACACTAGAGATCGTCTACGACCTTGCCAACTGGACGAAAGAGCCGTTCATCTTTGAGGAAGGCGAGCAGCCGCCGCCTGACAAGATCACTGTGCCGATTGATCTCGAAAACGTGATCATTGAGATGATTCGGCGTGACAGCCGCGACAAAATGTTGCTGGAAGCGCTTCCCAATCTTGACTTCGCTTTGCGCTTCCCAGAGTCGCCTGCTGAAAAGTTTGCCAAGGGCAAGGTACAGCTCAGCGTGGATGAGTGGCGCGTTGTCTCGTTCATCAATGGCAGGAATACCATTCGGCAAATTGCCAAAGCCTGCAATATGACTGAGATGGGCATTCGCCAAATTGTTTACGGACTGTTGAGCGCAGGCTTAGTAGAACTGGTGAAGCCTACCGCGCCTGACGCCTCAAAGCTGGGGCGCCGTCCGGGACAAGTTGGCGGTAACATGCCACAGCGTCCAGTCATTGACAAGTTGATTAATCGCATCAAGAGTCTCTAGTATAATGAGGGTAAGTTCTGATACAAGCATTTGTCCGCGTTTCCAAAGTGCTGTGCTAGGCAGGTAGGGCGGTCACTATGGCAGTTCAAACAGTGAAAATGGTCATCACTGGACCTTATGCATCAGGGAAGACGGAATTCATCCGTTCCATCAGCGAAATTGATGTCGTTTCGACCGACACAAAGGTTTCAGAAGGCACTTATGAAGCTACAGTGAAAGATCAGACCACTGTGGCAATGGACTTCGGGCGTATCACCATTGACGACGACTTGGTGCTGTATCTGTTCGGCACGCCCGGTCAGCGGCGCTTCGACTTCATGTGGGAAATCTTGGCAGAAGGCATGCTCGGCTTTGTGGTGATGGTAGATAGCACCAAGCCTGAGACGTTCCGCGAGGCGAAGTCTATCCTTGAAACTTTCCGCGCCTACGCGCCGACGCCTTACGTGGTGGCTGCAAACAAGCAGGACTTGGAAGATGCTTGGCCGGCTGAAGACCTGCGCATTGCGCTCCGCATTGATGATAACGTCAAGCTGCTGCCTTGTGTGGCGAAGGACAAAGAGAAAGTTAAGGTTGTCCTGCTAGAGTTGCTCTACTCGATTCTTGAGGAGATGGACAACTAGCCGCTGCGGCACTGCGCATGACTCCACATCCTGTGCCGAGCTTGCTGCTCGGCGCAGGCTACCCACAGGAGTACCCTTCGGGTGACATCGCTGGTAACCGATCAGGGCATCATACACTATGAGGCTTACGGACGTGGGCGTCCTGTCATCTTGCTGCACGGCTGGATGGAGTCATGGTCGGTCTGGCGGCAAACTATCGAGGCGCTTGGCAAGGAGTTCCGCACCTACGCGCTCGACTTTTGGGGCTTTGGCGAATCAGTTGGCAAAAGCTACACAGTGGACACTTATGTCGAGATGGTTAACCAATTCCTAGACCGTCTCGGCATTGTCAAAGCGCCGCTAATCGGGCATTCAATGGGCGGCACAGTGTCGCTCAGCACTGCCATGCGCTACCCTGAGAAAGTTGTCAAAGTTGCTGTGATTGGCTCGCCTATTCATGGCAGCTCGCTGAACATTTTGCTTAAACTCTCAGGTATTCCTGCTATTGCGGCGCTGCTCTTCCGCATGCCGCCTGTGCTCAATTTCTTCACGCTGATTGGCGGCTACTTAACAACTCCGCGCGCGGGCTACCAATTTTACCGCCAAGTGCGCGCCGAGATGTCGCAAGTCTCCATGCACTCTTTCTTTCAAAGCATTGGCACACTGCGCCGCACGGACTTGCGTCCACATTTGAGCAAAATTCGCCCGCCAACGCTCGGAATCTACGGCAGGTGGGACTTTATTGTGCATCCCAATCAGGCAAAGGTGCTCCAAAAAGGCGTGCCACACGCTAAGACCCTGATGTACCCTGACGCAGGTCACTTGCCCATGATGGACACACCTGACCGCCTGATCCGCGACATCCGCGAGTTCCTGCTGGCAAAGTAAGGCTCAGCCTTGCGGCGCGTGTTCAGCGCGATATTTGCGCTCAGCGGCTTTCGCAGTGTTCAGCGCAAGGGTAGCACATTTCGGACGCGAGATCACCACCTCGCGTCCGATCTCATCAATGAAAGCGTCAACGTCCATCTCGCGCACTTCGCTCAGCGTCATGCCGATTAGCATCTCAGTGAGCATGGACGCAGCTGCCTGTGAGATCGTACAACCTTCGCCTTCAAAGCTGGCGGCGATCACACGCTCATCAGCGTCCACTTTTAGGTAAATAGTCACGATATCGCCGCAGCCCGGATTGCCGCCTTTGATCGAGACCGTTGCATCTTCCATTTTGTAGCGATTGCGCGGATTCTCATAGTGATCCAGCAAGTTTTCGATGTAGAACTGCTTATCCATGCTCACTCGCCTTTGCTAAGTTATGGACGCTCAATAGGTGCGCCGACCAAATTGCCCCACTCTGTCCATGAGCCGTCGTAGTTGCGCACCTTCGGATAGCCCAGCAGATAGTGTAGCACAAACCATGTGTGGCTGCTGCGCTCGCCGATGCGGCAATAGGTAATCACGTCATCTTCAGGCTTCAAGCCAACTTGCCCTTCGTAGATGGCGCGCAGCTCCTCAGCGCTCTTGAAAGTGCCGTCTTCGTTGGCAGCTGTTGCCCATGGCACGTTCTTCGCGCCTGGGATGTGCCCGCCACGCAGCGCGCCTTCCTGAGGATATGCCTCCATGTGCAGCAACTCGCCGCTGTACTCCTTTGGACTGCGCACGTCAATCAGTGGCAGGCGCGCCATGCTATGCGCTAGGACTTGGTCACGGAAGGCGCGGAATGTGCGATCATCGCGCTCAGGTGCCACGTAATGAGCGCGCGGATAGCTCGGCTTTTCGCGCGTTAACGGACGCCCTTCGTCAATCCACTTTTTGCGCCCGCCATCCATGATTCGCGCTTTGGTGTGTCCAAATAGCTGGAAGACCCAGAAAGCATAGCACGCCCACCAGTTATTCTTGTCACCATAGAAGACAACTGTGGTATCGTTGCTAATGCCGTTGCTCGCCATCAGCTCGGCAAAGCGCGCGCTATCAAGATAGTCGCGGCGCAGCTGATCGTTCAAGTCGCGCATCCAGTCGAGCTGAATGGCGCCTGGAATGTGCCCTTGATCGTAGAGTAAGATGTCCTCATTCGACTCAACTAGGCGAACGCTTGGATCGTTCAAATGGTCGGCTACCCACTGTGTGCTGACTAGCGCCTCTGGATGTACATAGCCTTTTGCAGCGATATTCGGGTCGATCTCAGTCATGACAATCTCCCTTCGGTCAGACAGGTTGTGCTACACGCTCAAGTTTCTCTTCAATGTGCGCCGTCAGACGCGCCCGCACCTCTTCAAAAGGAATGCGCTGCATGATCGGGTCGAAGAAGCCTGCCACGATCAGCCGCTCAGCATCTTGGCGCGTCATTCCGCGCGACATCAAGTAGAAAATCGGCTCGTCTTCTAACTTGCCGACGGTCGCTGCGTGTGTGCAACGCACGTCATTTGCCTCGATCTCCAGACCAGGAATAGAGTCAGCGCGCGCCTCAGGACTTAGCACAAGATTGCGGTTCGCTTGAAAGCCGTCGGTCTTCTGGGCGTGCGGCAGCACCTTGATCATGCCTTGCCAGACCGTGCGCGCCTGATCCTTCAGCGCGCCTTTGAAGAGCAGGTCACTTGTGGTATGCGGCGCGTTATGATTCTGCTGTGTATCATGGTCAAAGAACTGATGACCATCAGCGAAGAATAGACCTGACATGCGTCCAAAAGCGCCTTCGCCGTCTAGCTCGATCTCGGCGAACTGTTTGACGAAACGTCCGCCCATAGTGCCGATGATCCAGTCCAACTGTGCGCCTGCTGCCACGCGCGCGCGCTCATGGCGGATATCATTGGCGTTGCGCGCCCAGTCCTGCAACGAGACGAAGCGTAGATTGGCACGTTCGCCGAGAATCAGCTCGGTCATGCCGATATACGCCATATGTTCAGGCGCCTCAGCCGAGAGATACTCATGCAGATAGGTGACCTGCGCGCCTTCTTCTAGCACGACCAGCACATGCCCTAGTGATAAGCCGCTTGTCGTATTATAGAAGACGCTGTGCAGTGGCAACTCGATAACTGTGCCGCGCGGCACATACAGGAAGACGCCATGCGTCCAGAACGCGGCATGCATCGCTGCGAACTTGTCCTCATTTGGATGGACAGCCGTTGTCATCAAATGCTTGCGCAAAAGTTCCTCGTGCTGGCAGACAGCCGTCTCAAAGTCGCAGAAGATGACGCCTTGCGCCTTGAGTGCGTCGCTCAGCTCGCTATGCACAATTTTGCCGTCTACAGCGGCGATCAAGCCGCCTTGCGCGTCGCCGATCAGCGGCGCGAGATTCTCGGCTGGGATTGCCTCAATGCCTGCTGACGTGCCATACACGACTCTGCCTGCTTGTTCCCAGCGGATAGTCGTGTAGTCAGTGCGCCGCCATGCCTCGCTCTGCAAAGACGGCATGTTCAGCGTATCGTAGAGTTCCCACGCTGTCAGACGTGCATTTAGCAGCCAAGACGGCTCATTCTTAGCAGCGCTCAGCTGCTCCACCATCTCACGAGTTAACTTAGGCGCGATCAGTTTGTTGCGTGTGCGTAGAGTCACGGTTCAACTTTCTCCGCGTCAGTACCATCTTGTAACTTCAGGCAGAAGGCGGACTGTCCGCCGCCTTCTGCATTTTTGCTCTACGGTTCAGCGGCTTAGCCGACTGAGCCTTCCATTTGCAGCTGTACAAGGCGATAGAGCTCGATGCTGTACTCTGCTGGCAGCTCTTTAGCAACTGGCTCAATGAAGCCGCTCACAATCATCGCATTTGCTGTATCCTCGTCAATGCCGCGCGACATCATGTAGAAGAGCTGCTCTTCGTTCACCTTGCTCACAGACGCCTCATGCCCAATGGTGACGTCTTTCTCGTCAATCTCAATGGACGGATAGGTGTCAGTGCGGCTCAGCTCGTCCATCAGCAGCGCGTCGCAGACCACTGTAGACTTGCTGCCGACCGCGCCTTCGTTCACCTTCAGCAAGCCGCGATAGCTGCTGCGTCCGCCGTGCATCGAGATGGACTTGCTGATGACGCGGCTCGTGGTGTGCGGCGCAGCGTGGACGATCTTAGCGCCTGCGTCTTGGTGCTGACCCTTGCCGGCGAAGGCGATTGAGAGTACCTCGCCATGCGCGCCTGGCTCTACAAGGTAGACAGCAGGGTACTTCATGGTCAGCTTTGAATTGTGGACGATGAAGCCCTGCGAGACGAAGTTACCTGTCCCTTCTACTTCGATATCCCACGTCGGCACAGGCACAGAGGCTTCAGAGACCGTAACCTTCGCCACTTCGAGCTGGTCGCCTAGGGCGATATTGGAGCGCCCAGTCCTGCGGTTGACTGTTGTTCGCAGCGTGCAACGCTCAGCCTTTTCGCGCAGCGCTGAGCTGATGTGCGGCAATAGACGCGAGTCAATACGCGCTTCAAGGCGGTAAGCGCCGTGCGCTGTGACACGGTTGCCCATGATCACCACCTCGCGTGGCTGATCGAACTCAGTGTACAGGCGTGCAGGGATGCCGAGCGTGGTCAGCACATCTGCCATGTCCTGCAGCAAGGCGCGGTTGCTGGACTTCCAGCTGAAGCGCCGCTTAGCGCTGATCACACTTCCATCAGCGTCGAGGTAGCCTGCCACGAATGCCAAGCGCTGCGACTCAGGCAATGAATAGACCCAGCTTGGCACGCGCTTCTCGCCTGCCTCGCCCGTGAAGCCGTTCAGGACAAAAAGCTCAGCCAGTTCTTCCTTGCTCCACGCCAGATGGACGCCGTCAGCGCGCTCAGTTGGCTCTACCTCAACAATTGCGCTCATTGTGCTAACCAAGCGTCCGCGTGCGCGGTCTGAGCGCGGCGTTGAAAAGCCGACTTTGGCAAAGCGGATCGCGTCGGACGTTTGTGCCATCTTTAGCTCAAGGTTGCCGTCACCCAGCCAGTAGCCGAACAGCCACATGAGGTCGTCCGTTGTGTACTCTGGGACGCTCAACCGCGACTGGCGCTGACGCTCCATGACTAAATTGTCATCGTACTGGTCAGACGACTCGAACTTAGTCAGCAGGGACGGCATCTTCAGGCGATACGGGACGCCGTAGTCCAGTGAGGTGAGCGGGATCAGCGTCTTCTTGAGGTGATCGGCGCGCACATAGCCCAGGCGGTAGCGCCCTAACTTCTCCGGCGCCTTCGGATCGTAAATGTATGAGTAGAACGGATGATTAGCTGTGACGCGCAAGCGCCGTGCACCCGCTGAGACCTCATGCACAGGCTGATAGCCTGAGAAGCGCTTGGCAAGCACCTTGCGGAAGCACAACGTCTGATTCTGCTCATCCCACGAGAGGACAAGGTCGCCTACGTTGACCTGCTCAATCGGCTTCACGCCTTCGGGCGTGGTCACAGTCGAGCCTTCCGCCAAACAGCCAATATTGCAGTCAACCCATTCCATTACTGCGTCTTGGTACGCCACAGCGCGCTTAGTGACTAAGTTGTAGACATTGTTTGACCAGTTCTGGATCGTTGTATAGCGTGCGCGCCCGCCGCGCTTGACAATGATCTCAACGACTGCGCTGTGCAGACTGTCCGAGCTATAGGTAGGCGCCGTGCAGTTGTGAACGGCGAAGCCTCTCACCACGTAGGCGTTCGGCGCGTGAGTCAGCTCAAAGTTATAGACAGGTCCTTCATAGGGCTGCTGGCTGATCCGCTTGATCGGGACGAGGAAGTAATTCTGCGTACGGTGCACTCTGCTCTGCTGCTTGTCGGGCGAGTAGTGCAGGATGTACTGGTCGCGCTGTGCTACCTCGCGCCCTTGAATCGTATCCTTGCCGCTCTTGCGCACGTTGATCGTGGCGTAATAGCCTTGACGAGCCAAAAGCTCCTGAAGCTGCCACGCCAGAGTTTGTGAGGCAGTTGTGGCGCGCATCATCAAGCCCTTGCGCTTGCGGTAGACGCTGCCGTTGCCTTTGAAGTACGTCTCCAGCAAGTGCGCCTGCCGCTCAACAGGCTGCTCCATGACCGCCTTGCTGAGCTGCTTGGTCGCGGCGTCCTTGCCGCAATGCTCAAGGCACAAGTCCATTAAAGGCTGCGAGTAGACGCGCACTTCAACGCTGTGGCGTCCCTTCTGAGCGATCTCCATCACTGTCTTGCCCGCCACGCGCTCAATCAGCGCCTTGACCTCATCAATGCTCTCGCACTCAGCCTCGTTAAAGCTGAACGCAACCACAGGCTGATTGAGCGTCTTGTGGACATAAGCAGAGCCTTTGGCGAGGTAATAGCCGAGCAGCCGCATGACATCAATAGTCAGGCGCGGATCAGGGCGCGTGAGCTTAGCAATTGGGAAGACTAAGAAATCGCCCTCTTGCAGCTCACCTGCAGGCAGGAATTGCAGCGTGGTGCGCTCTAACAGCGCGCTATCTACCTCTGGCTTGCGGTTTGGCTTGCGCGCGTCGCGCTTGACTCGCACTGTCTCACGCTTGACTGCCAAGACAGGATGCTCAGGCGTCAGGCGGAATGTGTTGGCGGCTGAGAGCGGCTGAATCACCACCAAATTGCCCTTGAATGGGCGTGCGCGCACGCTCTGCACTACGCCTTGACAGCCGTCACTGTTCAGGACAGCGTCGCCGGGCTTGATTGCCTCAATGTTAACCCAGCGGTCGCCCAAACTGACCTGCTCGCCGGGCGGCAAGCAGCCCTCAACGTAATGCACAGAGGCGCCTTCGTCCACGATGATCAGCGTACGCTCAAACTGACCCATGTTGGTCGTGTTGATGCGGAAGTACGCCTGTAGTGGCATTTCCACATGCACGCCCTTCGGCACGTAAATGAACGAGCCGCCTGACCAGACCGCGCTGTTAAGCGCCGCAAACTTGTTGTCGGTAGGCGGAATAACTGTTGCCCAGTATTCGCGGAACAGGTCAGGATACTGCTTGAGAGCGCTATCCGTGTCGAGAAAAATCACGCCTTTGGCTTCCAAGTCCTTGCGGATCGAATGGTAGACCACTTCAGACTCGAATTGAGCGCCTGCGCCTGCCAAGAACTTGCGCTCTGCCTCTGGAATGCCCAGACGATCAAAAGTGTACTTGATTTCCTCTGGCACTTCGTCCCAAGAGCGCAGCTGACGGTCTGTGGCGCGCACATAGTAGTAAATATCATCGAAGTCAATGCCGCTCAAGTCGCCGCCCCAAGTTGGCATCGGCTTGCGATAGAAAATTTCTAGCGAGCGCAGGCGGAAGTCGCGCATCCACTGCGGCTCACCTTTCATCTCGCTGATTGCAGCGACTACTTCACGGCTCAAGCCCTTCTGCGCCTTGAAGACGTAGCGCTCTGGCACATGGAAGCCGTACTTTTCATCGTAGTTCTGCTTCAGCTCAGCCAACTGCTGATTCGGATCAGGCTGCATCACTTGCTCACTCATTGGATTCCCTCATCCATGCACTCATCTTGCGATTGTCAGGCAGCCGCGTACTTCTCAGCCACCCAGTCGTAGCCTTCTTGCTGAATCTTCTCAGCCAGCTCAAAGCCGCCTTCTTCCACAATGCGCCCGTCATACATCACGTGCACGAACTGCGGCTTAATGTAGTTCAGGAATTGCTCATAGTGCGTGATGACCAAGACGCCCAAGTTCGGTCCGATCAGTTTATTCACGCCTTCAGCGACCACGCGCAGTGCATCAATATCCAGACCGCTGTCCGTCTCATCCAAGATGGCAATCTTCGGCTCTAGCGTGGCAAGCTGTAGAATCTCAGCGCGTTTTTTCTCGCCGCCACTGAAGCCGTCGTTTAGGTAGCGTCCAGCAAAGCTCGGATCGATCTTGAGCATTTGCATCTTGCCCAGCAGCAGGCGGCGAAAGTCCTGAATGCTGATGCCCTTATCTTCGGGATTCGCTTCCTTGCGCCGCGCATTGATCGCAGCGCGCAAGAAGTTTGCCAGCGTCACGCCTGGCACAGCCACAGGATACTGGAAGGCAAGGAACAAGCCGGCGCGGCTGCGCTGATCTGGCTCCATCTCGAGCACATCTTGCCCGTCAAAAATGATCTGCCCTTCGTCAACTGTATAGGCAGGATGTCCCATTAAGGCGTAGGCAAGCGTGCTCTTGCCTGAGCCGTTGCGTCCCATCAAGGCATGAATTTCGCCTTGCCGTATGGTCAGGTTCACGCCTTTCAAAATTGGCTTGCCGTCTATGCTCACGTGCAAATTGCGGATTTCGAGAACAGCGGTCATTGGGCAAAACGCCTCCTCGTGTGTTAACTCCATTGAAGTGAAAAGTTCAGCTGGCTGAGAGTATAGCAGATTGACAAAAAAGTGTCAATTAAAAAGATAAATATAAAGAAAATCTGCGACAAGTAGCGTACTGCCCTCAACGGCGCGCCTGCGTCACGTGAGCGTGCTTGACAGATCGTTCGGAGCGATCTAGCATAGCAGGTGAGAGGCATTCGTCCAACAGTATGTGCATTGGCTCAAATAGATTGCTTAGTTTCGCAGTAGCGTGCGCAATACTGCCTCTGTGAGGAAGCAATCTTCTGCAGCACGAGCCTTTGGGAATAAGACACTATGGGTACTATTGTGCGCAGTCCAGCTGTGCGAGCCGTGTTGCTCTACGAAGACCGATTCTTGCTAGTGCAACACCATAACTGCCTGCCAGAGACAATCGGCAAGTGGGGTTTGCCGGGAGGGCGCGTTGAGGCAAGCGATCCAAACCTTGAAGCGGCGCTCCACCGCGAGCTTTACGAAGAATTCGCTATGACAGCCGAGATCATCGGTTTCGTGGCGATGTACACTTACCGCGAGCGCGCTCATCACATCTACTTTGCTCGTCCGCGCAGCCTGAACTTCAAGATCAACCGCAATGAAATCCTAGATATCACATGGTGGACGCTCGCTGAAGTAATGCAGTGCCACTCCAAAGGCAAACTGCACACAGGCTTTGAGCTGGCTGCTATCCGCGCCAGCCTTGCCCGCTATGGCAATCGTATCCACAGCAGCACTGCCTGAGCATTGCGCGTCATTGCCGTTACCGTTTCATAGTCCTCAATTGGAGAGAATATGTTACAAGACTTTCTGTTTCGCGGCGATCTCGCCGATCTCGACCCTGATGTCGCCGATCTGATCAACCTTGAGGCAGCGCGGCAACGCCGTCGCTTGATCATGATCCCGTCTGAGTCCACAGTGCCGTACGCTGTGCGCCAAGCGCTGACCTCACACTTCCACAACCTGTACGCCGAAGGCTATCCGCCTGAGGAAATGCGGACAATGCCTGAGTCAGCGCTGTTGGACTTTGACTTGCACCTCGCTGATTTTCGTCGCTACAGCGATCCGCGCTATTACAAAGGCACAGAGTTCGTTAACTTGATCGAGTCCTTAGCGCAGCGGCGTTGCGCTGAGCTGTTTGCCACAGGTCGCTTGAGCGCTGACCAGCTGTACGTGAATGTGCAGCCGCTCAGCGGCGCGCCTGCCAATAGCGCGGTCTACACTGCCTTGTTAACGCCCGGCGACACGATTATGGGCATGGATTTGCTGCATGGCGGTCATTTGACGCATGGCAGTCCAGCAGCGCGCAGCGGCAAGCAATACAACGCTGTCTTCTACGGCGTGCATCCTGAGACCGAGCTGATTGACTACGATGCTGCTTACGCTACAGCAATGCAGCATCGTCCTAAGATCATCATCGGCGGCTATTCGTCCTACCCTTGGGCGCCTGACTGGCACAAGTTCCGCGAGATCGCCGACGCCTGCGGTGCGCTGCTCATGGCAGATATTGCGCACGTGGCAGGGCTGGTCGCAGCAGGTGTCTATCCGTCGCCTGTCGGCATTGCCGACATTGTCACTTTTACAACGCACAAGACGCTCGGCGGACCGCGTGGCGCCGTGATCATCACGCATCGCGCTGACCTAGCTAAGAAGCTGGACCGCGGCGTTTTTCCGGGCGAACAAGGCGGACCGCACGTCAACAGCATTGCTGCGCTTGCCATTACGCTGAAACTTGCGCGCACAGAGCAATTCAAGGCACTGCAGGCGCAAACTGTGAAGAATGCCGCGCGCCTTGCCGAGAAATTGCGCGAGCACGGCTTGCGCATCGTATACGGCGGTACAAACACACATTTGCTGGTGGTAGATGTCAGCACAATTCGCGGCACAGATGACACGCCGCTCAGCGGCGACATGGCAGCGCGCATTCTAGACCTAGTCGGCATTACCTGCAATCGCAACACCATCCCAGGCGACACCTCAGCGGCACGTCCGAGCGGCATACGGCTCGGAACGCCGTGGATCACGCAGCGCGGTTTCCGCGAGCCTGAAATTGACCGCCTCGCCTCGATCATCGCGCACACGCTCAAGGCGACGCAGCCTTTCAGCTACACGGGCAAAGGCGGCAAGGACGATCCGCGCGCAAAGTTGCCCTTTGAAGCGTTGATAGACGCCCGTCACGCCGTGGCGACGCTCTGCGATGAAGCAGGCATTGACTACACATTGCCCGTAGTTGGTAAGCGCATGACCGAGAAAGGCGCGCAGCACATTTCGCTCTGGGTAGATGAGATGGCAGAGCGCGGCGCACTCTCACTCGCCATACGCGGCGCTGCAGCAACCGACTTCCTGCGCGTCGCGCTCACAAGCCGAGTTTATGGCTTGCAAATCGGTGACTCTGAGCCGACTAGTCTGTTGGATAAAGACGGTAGCCTGATTGCAAGCGGCATCCTAGAGCGCGTCGGCGCGGAGACGTACCACTTACATTTGAACGCTGAAGGTGGACGCGCCGCAGCGTGGCTGCAGGCGCTCTCAGACGGCTTCACGGTCTACGATCCGCTCGACATTCACGGCAAATTGTCAGGTGCCGTCGTAGTGAACGTTCTTGGCAAGCCGAGCAAGCTGATAGACGTGCCAGTTGGCACATTAGCAGGCTTCTGCGCAGACAAGGACTACTTCGTCGGCGCGCGCGGCGCATGCCTATCCGCTGAGCGTGGCACGCCGTTACCTGTCTTTACGTGGCAAGAGCCAACTGATCAGCCGCTCAAGCGCACGCCGATCTATGACGTTCACAAGCGTCTGGGCGCTAAGATGGCGCCGTTTGGTGGCTACGAAATGCCGCTTTGGTACAAGAGCGTGAGCGCAGAACACGCTGCTGTGCGCACAACCGCTGGAGTCTTCGATGTCTCACACATGGGCGTCTGGGACGTGCGTGGACGCGGCGCGCTGCATTTCTTGGATCGGCTGACGACGAACGACGTGCGGACGCTGAAAGTTGGTGACGCGCAGTACAGCTACTTGCTGGGCATTGACGGCGTGCCGCTCGACGACATTTACGTCTATCGGCTGGCAGAGGATCACTTCATGCTAGTGGTGAATGCCAGCAACAACGACAAGGACTGGGCTTGGGTGAATGCTGTGCGGCGCGGCGAGGTTCAGATCGATCCGACGCGACCGTCTGCGCGCCTGCTGGACGACCCTGATGACGTGATCCTGCGCGACCTGCGCGACTTGCAACATGGCGACGCTTGCCGCGTGGATATCGCCCTGCAAGGGCAGGCGAGTCTGGGCATTTTGCAAAGCATGGCGCACAGTGAGGCAGATAAGAAGCGCCTAGCGAACATGGCGTGGTCAACTGTGGCGCACTTCAAGCTAGGTGAGTTCGATTTGATCGTGTCACGGACAGGCTACACAGGTGAGCGCGTCGCTTTTGAGCTGTTCGTGCATCCACACCAAGCAGCAGCGCTCTTCGAGGCGCTGATCGCAGCAGGCGCGCAACCATGTGGGCTTGCAAGTCGAGATAGCACGCGCATCGAGGCAGGTTTGCCGCTCTACGGACACGAGCTTGGCGGCGCACACGCCTTCACACCAGGCGACGCAGGCTTCGGCAGCTACGTCAAGCTGTGGAAGCCGTTCTTCGTCGGCAAATTGGCTTATTTAGAGCGCGAGCGCAAGCGTGACGCGACCATTGTGCGTTTCCGCATGTTACACAAAGGCGTGCGTCCGCCACAGGCAGGCGCTGCCGTGCTGGATCGGCGCGGCAATGTGATCGGCATGGTCACGTCGTGCAGCATTGACTCAGAAGGCTATCAGTGCGGTCAGGCGTATGTGAAAGAGGCATTTAGCGCACCTGAGACGCCGCTCCTGATCTTGAACGTCGGTAAAGAGGCGACTCTGCCTGCCAGTGTTGCACTAGGCGACCGACTGCCTGTGCCTGATGGAGCAGTTGTGCTGCCGCGCTTCCCTACCAAGAAAAAGTAGCGTTCAAGTGAGCATGGCTGCTTGCCGCCGATAGCGCTCAGCTAACTGGCAGTAAGCAGCATGCACTGCAACGCTCGGCGTGTAGGCTTGGCATGGCGATTGCATGGCGCTGAAGGCAGCCGCTAGGTCAGGGAAAATGCCGAGCAACGTTGCAGCGTACATAGCAGCGCCGCGCAAAGCGCCGCTCAAGCTATCATAGGTAACTACCTCAACGTTGAGAATATCTGCCATCATCTGCGCTAAGAGCGGACTACGCGCTCCGCCACCTGTTAGACGCAATGGCGGCGTAAAGTCGGGTAAAAAGGCGTAACAGTGTGCTGCTGCTAGTGCTACACCTTCATAGACGGCGCGCAATAGATGCGCGCGTGTATGCAGCAATGAGACGCCTGAAAATTGCGCGCGCGCCTCTGGCAACAAATGTGGTGCGCGCTCGCCTGAGGGCGCAAGAAACGGCAAATACAGGATGCCTTCTGCGCCAACAGGTATCCGTGCCAACTGCGACTCTAGCTCAGCCGTGCCGATCATGCCGTACGGCTGCGTCAAACCAGGATAGAGCAACTGCGCCCAATATTCGATGTTCGGCGTCGCTAGCATCGTTGGCACAAAGCGAATGTAGCCGTGCTGAGACGGAATGTATGTAGTGCCGCCAATTTGGCTGTCTTGGCTGCTTAGCTCGGCAAGGCTGACCTGATGGATACCTGCCGTGCCAAAGACGCTGCAGGCTGTGTTCAGCGCGCCGCCGCTCACGCTGATCAGCTCGGCAACCACGTCAAAAGGCGCCAGAACAACAGGCAAGTCGGCAGGCAGACCGAGCGCCTTAGCCCTATCAGAGCGCAGTGGCGCGATGCACTCGCTTGGCAGGCGTACAGGCGGCAATTTCTCAGCGAGTTCGCTCAGCCCCAGAATTTCCAAGACGCGCGGCTCAAATTGACGTGACCGCCAATCTAAATAGGTGTGACTAGCATCGCTCTGATCCGTGATTGCCTCACCTGTCAGCTGAAAGAATAGCCAGTCTTTGGCAAAAAAGACACGCCAAGTTTCATCGAGCGTGCATGGCTCATGTTCTAGCAACCAAGCTAATTGCGCTGTTTGGTGCGAGGCAGAGAGCGCTGTGCCTGTGTAGTGTGCTACCAGTCTAGCGCGTCCGTCTGCCTGCCAGCGCCGAACCAGTGGCACGGCGCGCGCATCTTGCCAGATGATTGCAGAGCGCACAGGGCTGCCATCGGCGCGCAGTAGACGCGTACCATCGCCTTGCGCCGTCACAGCTAACGCGCGATAGGCATGTTGTGGCAAGTCAGCTGTGCGGACACATTCAGCAAGGCAATCAAAGGCAGTCTCTTGAAGAGCAACTAGGTCTTGTTCACACCAAGTAGGCTGTAAACGCTGTAACAGACACGACCGCGCAGCGCGCGCCAAGCGCTTGCCGTGCAAGTCAAAAACAGCTGCCTTGACGTGAGTAGTGCCTAAATCTATTGCGATAAGGGCATCGAGTGCGTTCAAAATAACTATCAGTGGTCAGCTAGGGTTTGCACAATTTCTCCGATCTTACCTCTAGAGCAGGCTACAGGCAATAATTCAGCAAGCCTGTGCTACCTGAGGCTGTGAGCTCGCAGAGCAAAGTTCAAACCTTAGACAATCGTGCTAAGTTAGCTAATCTTTTCAAAGACTTGTCAACGAGCTGCTGACTTCGAGTTGGCTACCAAATAATTTGTGTCTTGCAGAACAAATGCAGCTTTCTGCCGATCCCACCTAGATTAAAAGCGCTTGAGCAGGTTTTGCTATGCAGTTGCGCGATTGCTAAATTTGGATAAACTGCAGATCAACGTCCATTAGACAAGTGCGAGAGAGTCCTATGCCGATTGCCATTGATCCAACGCTGTCTGTCTATGCGCTTGCCGCTCGCGTTGCAGATAGCGCTGCAATGATCAATCATCGCCGCACAATGACGCTCATCAGCTACGAAATCGAGAATGCAGTGCTGCACGACGGCGCTAGAGCGCGTATTTTCGCGGGCTTCCAGAAAATGAGCTTCTTCTTGCCGCAAGTCAAGCGCTATCAGCGCCTTGCGCAGCGCGCCGAGTCAGTTTACGTCTTCGGCGTGCCAGATGTGCCAGTGCCGAACATCCCTAACGTCACTTACGTCACGATCAGTCCACGCGATCAACTTGCCAAAGAGTGGTTTTTGTTGGCAGATGCACCTGACTATGCCAGCATCCTCGCTACGGAGGAGCTGACCACGTGGGACGATCCTGATCATGAGCGCGTTTTCAAAGGCGTGTGGTCGTTTGATGAGAACATTGTGACCATTGTGCAGGAGTGGCTGACTAGTCTTGTGGATGCACGTCCGCTTGGTGAGCGCAAACGCGATCCAAAGGCGCAGCTTGTCTACATGCAACGCACAACTATGCGTATTGCCAGCCGCTTGGTCAAGCTCTCGGAGCAGCGCACGCCACAAGCCGTTGAAACAGCCAAAGAGCTTGAGTTCGCTATGCCGCGCTTCTGAGCAATGTGTGAAGTGGCACGCCAAGCCTTGACTCGACTGCATTTTATGCTGAAATAGGCGCTGTCAAATCTATGCAGCGCTGAGTCTGCTGCGCTGTGCCACTCTGAAGGAGACCTTATGCTACGTGAGGCAGAACATCTGCTCAAAGAGTTTGTCGCATACGTGGAGAACGCCGAAGAGCGTCCAAGCATTCTATCGCTCTACCTCGTAGTAGACCCAGCTGATCCTGCTAACCAAGCTGACACACCTGCATGGCAAATCTATCTGCGCAACGCTCTGACCGAGATCGAAAACCAGCTTGATCCTGAGCAGGTCAAGCACTGGAAAACTGTCCGCCTATCGGATACCTCTGAGAAGACCGAGTGGGCGCGCACAAGGTTGCGTCTTGAGAATTACCTCGATAGCTATCGTCCGCAGGGTAAAACGCTAGTATTATTTGTCAGCGCTGATGAGTTGCTTGCTTACGAACTGCCTGTACGCCTGCGGAACCATGCACACTACGGCTGGATGCAGATCAAAGACTTCCTCTACGCGCTGGACGAATATGAGCAGCATCTGGTCGTGCTTTTCGCTCAAGACAAGGCGCGCGCGGTCAGTCTGTTTCTCGGCACCTCAGCCAGCGATGTAACTGTCAACCTAGACCAGACGTGGCAACGCAAAGACAGCCGTAAGACGGCACACGCTGCACAGATCGCGCGCCGTCAGGATGAGCTGGATCGGCGCTTCGTGCGCTACATCGCCGATGAGATCAACCAGGTCTTTGTGAAAGACCAAGACGTGGATCGCGTCGTGCTAGGCGGCAACGTGCAGTTGGCACACGCTGTGCGCGCTTTCTTGCATCCATCTGTAGCGCGCAAAGTCATTAGCATTGCTAAAATTCCGTTCGACGCGCCACCACATGAAATTGCTGATCAAATTCGCTCAATCGCATATGCTGCCGAGCGCGACCATGAGCTAATTCTAGTACAAGACACGATCAACATGGCGAAAGCAGGCAAGCGTGCTGCGCTTGGCTTGAGCGACGTCAATCAAGCGCTGGACGTATACGCTGTCAGCGTGCTGATCTTGCCGTATCCGATTGAGACGCCAATTTTGACGGGCATTGTGGACGAATTGCTGGTCAAGGCGCTGCACAGCGGCAGCCAAGTGGAATTTGTGCGTGGCGAGGCGGCGAATTTGCTGCTCACAGAAGGCGGCGTGGCAGCGCAGCTTTATTATACGCTCTGAGCTAGAGTCGGTGCGCCAGTAGCCATTCGTACAGTCCAAAACTAGGCGCAAAGGCTTTGATCGCTGTCTGAATGTGATCAGCACCTTCCAGCAGGCTCACCTTGACCTTGCCGCCGCATGTTTCAAGCGCAGTGGCAAGGTTGCGCGTGTTCTCACATGGCACAACTTCGTCGGCATTGCCGTGAATTGCCCAGACTGGCACGTCTTTCAGGTCGCACAGGTGTGCTAGAAAGTGCGGGTCAGGTGGAATGCGCGCTGCTACAGGCGCAATAGCTGCAAACAGGCGCGGCGCGCGCGCTGCGATGTACCATGTGCCTTGTCCGCCCATGCTGAAGCCTGTCAGGTACAGCCGCGTCGAGTCAAAGCTGTGCATTTGGCGTACGACATCAATCAAGGCGAGAACAGCCGCAGCGTGATCAGTCCAACGTGTTTCCAGTGGACACTGCGGCGAGAGCACAGCAGCAGGGAAATCTGAGCGTGTCTCTAGGAGTGCAGGCAAGGCGTAACGCCTGACCATGTTCAGATCAGTGCCGCGCTCACCGCTGCCGTGCAAAAAGACGATCAGCGGCAAGTCCTCAGCTGGCTGATCGTCAGGCAAGTAGAGTAGATAGTTCAGAAAGCGTGAGGTATAGCCCTGCTGCATCGGCGCGATCCTTTTTGCGCTATAATTCCTAGCCATGTATTCGAAGGAACGTTTGGATATTTTACTTGTTGCGCGCGGAAAAGTGGAGTCGCGTGAGCTGGCGCGGCGCTTAATCATGGCAGGTGAGGTGCGCGTCAACGGACAGGTCGTGGACAAGCCCGGTCAGCGCGTGCCGACTGATGCTGACCTGTCCGTTGAGACGGCGCCGCGCTACGTTAGTCGTGGCGGCGACAAGCTAGCCGCAGCGCTGCGTGCGTTCGCTGTGCCAGTAGATGGACAGGTTTGCGCCGATGTCGGCGCCAGTCATGGCGGCTTCACAGACTGCTTGCTTCAGCACGGCGCAGCGAGAGTGTACGCCATAGACGTAGGTTACGGACAGCTGGACTATCGTTTGCGCGTTGATCAGCGTGTTGTCGTCATGGAGCGCACCAATGTACGCTACCTTTCGGCATTGCCAGAGCCTGTGCGTCTTGCTGTGATTGATGTCTCATTCATCTCGCTGCGGCTGGTGTTGCCTGTGGTGCGCGCCTGGCTGACTGAGGATGCGCATGTCGTGCCGCTGATCAAGCCGCAGTTTGAGGCAGGCAGGCGTGATGTCGGCAAAGGCGGCGTGGTGAAGTCAGCGGATGTCCATCGGCGCGTGCTGTCCGATGTACTGGATACGGCGCGCACTGAAGGTCTCGTGCCATTCGGCTTAATCCGTAGTCCACTGCGCGGCGCCTCAGGCAATGTAGAGTTTTTAGCGTGGTTGCGCTACAAAGCGCCTGAAGAGACGTCTTTTGATCAAAGTGCCGCTATTGACGCGGCGCTGCGCGATGCAGATGCAGCAGATGGAGCTAACTCAACATGACCGTTCACATTGCACCATCTATCCTAGCCGCTGACTTCACCAAGCTAGGCGAAGAAGTGCGCGCTGTCAGCGAAAATGGCGCTGACTCCATTCACATAGACGTGATGGACGGACACTTCGTGCCCAACTTAACCTTCGGCGCGCCGATTATCTCGGCTGTTAGACGCGCTACGACCTTGCCGCTAGACGTCCACTTGATGATCGAGCAACCAGAGCGCTACCTTGAGCAGTTTGTCCAAGCAGGTGCTGACATGCTAACCGTGCATGTGGAAACTTGTCCGCACTTACATCGGACACTGCAAGCTATTCACGATCTAGGCGTGAGAGCAGGCGTCGCGCTCAATCCGCATACGCCTTTTGAGCTAATCCGCGAAATTTTGCCTGACGTTGAGCGCGTCCTAGTCATGACGGTCAATCCAGGTTTTGGCGGTCAGCGTTTGATTCCGCGCACGCTGAACAAGGTAGCACAAATTCGAACGGCAATCGCGGCGCTCGGTCAGCCGATTGAGCTGGGCGTAGATGGCGGCGTAGATTGCAGCACAATTGGCGAGTTGGCGCACAGCGGCGCCGATGTCTTTGTGGCAGGTAGTGCCATTTTCGGCGCAGCGGAAGGCGTTGCAGCGGCAATTGCAGCTTTGCGCGCCGCAGCCGCACGAGACCGGCACACTGTCTGAATTACTTGAGCAGGTTGTCAGCACACTGGCTCAGTTGCGTACCCAAGCAAGCGCTGTTGTGACTTAATTGACGATCCTGACCTGCCTGCGGTATGCTCTTGCCGTCTGAGGCAAGTGGAGTGCGTTCTCATGCTATTTTTCAGCTCCAAGACGAATGATTTCGAGAAAGTGGATCGAGATATCCGCTTTCTGATGCAGTGTTTCCGCGAAGTGCTCGAAGAAAACGGCGAGCAAGACTTGGCTGAAGCGTTGCCGTGGCAAGCCGAGCCATCATCAGCGCCTGCGCGAATACCGAGCGCACTTAAGCTGACTCAAGCCTACTCGATTGCTTTTCAGCTGCTTAACATCGTGGAAGAAAATGCGACTGTACAATATCGCCGTCAGTTGGAGAGCCGCGATGAGATCAGTCGGCTTTCAGGTCTGTGGAGCCAGAACCTGCACGCACTCTATCAGCGCGGCTTGTCAGGCGAACAGGTAGCCGCGACTCTGGCACAAGTGCGCGTCGAGCCTGTGCTGACCGCACATCCAACTGAGGCGAAGCGCTACACAGTCTTAGAGCAGCACCGAGCGCTCTACTTGCTGATGGTGCAGCTGGAAAACCAAATGTGGACGCCGTATGAGAGGCGCATGTTGCGCGAATCGATCAAGGCGGCGCTAGAGCGTTTATGGCGCACGGGCGAAATCTACCTTGAGAAGCCTGATGTAACGGCTGAATTGCAAAATGTCTTGTATTACCTGCGGCACGTCTTTCCAGAGGTGCTTGACGTGCTGGATCAGCGCCTGTATCAGGCATGGGTCGAGGCGGGCTTTGCGCCTGAGCTGCTCAAGTTTGCCGAACATCGTCCACGTCTCAGCTTTGGCACATGGGTTGGCGGCGACCGTGACGGACATCCACTGGTCACAGCAGAGGTGACGCGCCAAGCTCTGGAGAAGCTACGTGCCACTGCGCTTGACCTTCAGCGCAGCTACCTGACTGAGCTTGCTAAAAAGCTGAGTCTTTCTCGCTTTCTACAGCCTGTGCCTGCTGCGCTCAGCGAGCGGATCGCCCAAGTGAGCGAACAACTCGGCGAGGCAGGTGCGCGCGCGCTGCAGCGCAATCCTGAAGAGCCGTGGCGCCAATTTGTCAACCTGATGTTGGCTCGCCTGCCCGATCAAGCGCCGCCTGAGCAGGCTTATGCCACACCTGAGGCATTGGCGGACGACCTTCGCTTCCTCTACCAAACTTTGCTGGACATCGGCGCACGGCGACTTGCCTACAGCGACGTCTTGCCTGTTTTACGCATTGTTCAAACCTTCGGCTTTCATCTGGCTGTGCTAGATATTCGCCAAAACAGCCGCTTCCACGACCTAGCCATTTCACAGCTGCTGGCTGCTAGTGGCGCTGTAGACACTGACTTCCCAAACTGGGCAGAGTCCAAGCGCCGTGAGTTCCTAGAGGCAGAGCTGCGCATGGCGCGTCCGTTCACCATGCCGAACGCCAAGCTCGGCGCAGAGGCAGAGGCAACGTTGTCGTGCTACCGCGTCCTTGCTGACCACATCGCGCGCTACGGCGATCAGGGCATTGGCGCGTTGATCGTCAGCATGACGCGCGACGTCTCAGACTTGTTAGCGGTCTACTTGCTGTGCCGTGAGGCAGGTTTGCTGCTCAGCACGCCTGAAGGCTTGGTTTGTCAGCTGCCTGTTGTGCCACTCTTTGAGACAATTGACGACTTGGAGCGCAGTCCAAGCATCTTAATGGCGTTTTTAACACAGCCGATCACGCAGCGCAGCCTTGCCTATCAGCAGAAGCGACGCGGCACGGCGACACCTGTGCAGCAAGTCATGATCGGCTACAGCGATAGCAACAAAGATGGCGGCATCACAGCGAGTTTGTGGCACTTGCACATGGCGCAACGCGCTCTAGCCAGAGTTGGCGAGGCTTGCGGCGTGCGCGTACGCTTCTTTCACGGACGCGGCGGCTCGATCAGTCGTGGCGGCGGACCAACGCATCGCTTTTTGCGCGCTTTACCACCAGAGGCACTTCAGGGCGACCTGCGCTTGACTGAACAAGGTGAAGTGATCGCGCGCAAATACGCCAATCGGCTGACAGCGGCACATAATCTGGAGCTGCTGCTCTCCGGCACATTGCGCACCACGCTCGAAGAGCGTTCGCAGATGCCACACTTGCTTGAGCCAGTTCTGAGCCGTCTCGCCGAACGCAGCCGCGCACACTATCAGGACCTGCTGCATGAAGATGACTTCATCACGTTCTACAGGCAGGCGACGCCGATTGACGTGATCGAATCCAGTCGGATTGGGTCGCGTCCAGCAAGGCGGACTGGGCAACAGACGCTCGCTGACTTGCGTGCCATTCCTTGGGTCTTCAGTTGGAGCCAAGCGCGCTTTTTCCTCTCAGGCTGGTACGGACTGGGCACAGCGCTAAGCGAGCTGCAAGCCGAGTCGCCGCAAGATTTCACAGCAGTCTGCAACCATGCTTTTGACTGGGCAGTGCTTCACAACATTTTAAGCAGCGCAGCAACCAACGTCATGTTGGCTGAGCCGACGATCATGAGTCGCTACGCAGAGTTGGTGAGCGACTCAGCGCTGCGCGAACGGCTGATGGCGCTGATCATGGCAGAGCTGGAGCGCACACGGCAAGTGCTAGAAATCATCTATGGCGGCACGCTTGATGAGCGGCGTCCGAATGTAGCGCAAGAGATTGCGCTGCGCCAGACGTTGCTGGAGCGGTTGCACGATGAGCAGATCAGCTTGCTGCGCGCGTGGCGTGCGTCACGCTCAGAAGATTTGTTGGCGCAGTTGCTCTGGACAGTCAACGCAATTGCAAACGGTCTGGGCACAACAGGTTAAAGCGGTAAATGTGCTACAATTGCGGCACATCGGTCGAACTTCAGGAACTATGGCACAATCTCTTTCAATCGTCGTCCCTGTCTATAACAGCGAACAGAGCTTGCCTCTGCTTGTAGAGGCAATTCAAGTTGCACTTAAGGACTACAGCGCGCCATTTGAGCTGATTCTAGTCAACGACGGCAGCCGTGACCAGAGCTGGTCGGTTGTGCAGTCGCTTGTCGAGCGTCACGCATGGATCACAGGCATTGATCTCATGCGCAACTATGGTCAGCACAACGCGCTTCTGTGTGGCATTCGCGCTGCAAAGCATGACGTGATTGTTACAATGGATGACGACTTGCAACATCCACCTGCTGAGATTCCGAAGCTCCTAGCAGAGCTGGAAAAAGGCTACGATGTGGTCTACGGCACGCCTGACCAAGAACAGCGTAGCCTGCTGCGCAATCTCGCTACACAAGTGACCAAAATTGCCCTGCAAAGTGCCATGGGCGTGCAAGCAGCGCGCAAAGTCAGCGCCTTCCGCGCTTTTCGAACAGAGGTGCGCAACGCCTTTATGCATTACAACAGTCCGTATGTCTCGATTGATGTGTTATTGACTTGGGGAACGACGCGCTTTTCGGCTGTGACAGTCCAGCATGCGCCGCGCCGCTTTGGCAAGTCCAACTATACGCTGCGCAAGCTGATTGTGCACACATTCAACATGCTGACAGGCTACAGCGTGCGCCCACTGCAATTTGCCAGCTTGATCGGCTTCGTTTTCACTGCTTTTGGTTTTTTGATTTTCCTCTACGTCGTTGGTCGCTACCTGATTGAAGGCGGCAGCGTGCCGGGCTTTCCATTCTTGGCGTCTATCATTGCCATTTTCTCAGGCGTACAGCTGTTCACGCTTGGCATCATGGGTGAGTACCTTGCACGCATCCATTTCCGCATCATGGAGCGCCCGCAAAGCGTCATCAGGCGGGTCGTCAAGCAGGCAGAGCCTGAGGAAGTGAAGGCGTCATGAAAACTGCCCAAGTAGCGCTCTCGCCGATAGATGAGATGCGCTTCGGCATTCGCGTGGCGCGCATCCATGAGCTGACGCAGGAGACTCTTGATGAAACGTTGGAATTCTGCCGCGATCACGCCGTCAAGATGCTGATTGCGCGCACGCCGAGTCAAGCTATTCGCTTTGTCCAGCAGCTGGAAGACCTCGGCTTTCGCTTGATGGACACGCTAGTCTACTATCGCCGCGATCTAGTTCGAACGCCTGTCCCTGAGCTGCAAAATGCAGCGCTGACTCGTCCTGTACGCACAGGCGATGAGACAGTCGTACGCGAGATCGCGGCGCAGGCTTTTCAAGGCTATCTCGGTCATTATCACGCCGATCCGCGCCTTGATCTAGCAGCTTGCGATGCTGTGTACGTCTCGTGGGCAGAGCGTTCCTGTGTGGATCGTGCAGTGGCGGATGAAGTGCTAGTTGCCGAGCTGGAAGGTCAACTCGTGGGCTTTCTAACGCTGCGGCGTAACACGCCTGAGCAAGTTGAGATCGTCCTGAACGGCGTTGCGCCATCTGCACAGGGACGCGGCGTGTACAGAGAGCTGGTCATTCACGCGCTTGTACAAAGCAAGGCTTGGAAAGCTCAGGAGACCGTTGTCTCTACACAAATTGTCAACCTTGCGCCTCAGAAAGTCTGGGTACGCCTTGGCTTTGAGCCATTCCAGTCTTACTACACCTTCCACAAATGGTTTGATTGATCATGAGCATCACCATTCCTTTTAACCGTCCGTGCTTGATGGGCAACGAACAGACGTACATCCTGCAGGCGATAGCCAACGGTCACGCTGCAGGCGATGGAGCTTTTACCAAGCAGTGCCATGCCTTTCTAGAGCAGCAACTTGGCGTCCCAAAGGCGCTGCTGACCACAAGCTGTACTCATGCGCTGGAAATGGCGGCGTTGCTGCTTGACCTGCGTCCAGGCGACGAGGTGATCTTCCCATCGTTCACCTTCGTCTCGACTGTGAACGCCTTTGTGCTGCGCGGCGTGCGTCCGATCTTTGCTGACATTCGTCCTGACACGCTTAACCTTGATGAACGGCAACTGGAGCGTCTGATCACGCCGCGTACGCGCGCGATTGTGCCTGTCCACTACGCTGGCGTCGGCTGCGAGATGGACACAATCGTAGACATCGCAGCGCGCTATGATCTTGCTGTTGTCGAGGATAACGCGCACGGCTTGTTTGGCAAGTATCGCGGGCGCTATCTCGGCACGTTTGGCGCACTGGCGACGCAGAGCTTCCATGAGACCAAGAACTTCACCTGTGGCGAAGGCGGCGCTTTGTTAGTCAACGACATGCAGTACGCTGAACGTGCCGAGATCATCCGCGAGAAAGGCACTAATCGTAGCCGCTTCTTTCGCGGTCAGGTTGACAAGTACACATGGGTAGACCT